>JAISKB010000001.1 GCA_031261085.1 Christensenellaceae bacterium | reverse complement strand
TGGTTAAGCTAAGGGGATCCACCTGTTCCCATCCCGAACACAGAAGTTAAGCCCTTATACGCCGAAAATACTGAGCTGGCAACGGCTTGGAAACATAGGTAGCTGCCGGATCCATTTATCCTGAACGCCCCCCATTATCTGGGGGCGTTTTTGCTACCTGCGATTAAAGAGGAACTTTTTGGGGATAGGGAAAAATTCCGCTATTGACAAGCAATTATCCTTGTGCTATATTCAATAAGATGAATATAGCACAAGGAGATTATTGTATGTCACTAAAACATGGATTGCTTGGTCTGCTGAATTACGGCGATATGACAGGCTATGAGCTGGATAAGGCGTTTAACGCCTCTCTCGGCTTTTTTTGGCAGGGAAAAATGAGCCAGATTTATCGTGAATTAGGCGTAATGGAGCGCCACGGCTGGTTGACGAGCGAGCGCGTCATTCAAGACGATAAGCCGAACAAAAAAATCTATCACATAACCGACAGCGGCAAAGACGAACTGCAAAACTGGCTTGCCGCGCCGGAATCGGATATTTCAGACGCAATGCGAATTAAGAGCGCGTTCCTTATGCGCGTATTTTTCGCCGGTGAAACCAGTACCGAGCAAGCGGTTAAAATGCTCACAGAGTTCCGGGACGAATGTATTGAAGCTCTTGAGGGGCTTGAAACAACGTCCGGCAGTATCGCCGAGTATGGCGCAAGAATTACTGGCGAAGAACGCATAATATACTGGCAAATCGCCTCGTCGTTCGGCGAGAGTTACTATCGCGCCATGATTGATTGGACGGAAAAGGCTATTGCGGTACTGGAGGGCAGGGCATGAACGTTCTTGTAATCAACGGCTCTCCCAAGGGTGAAAACAGCGGTACCCTGCTGCTTACGCGCGCTTTTTTGCGGGGCGCCGGTTGGGCGGATGCGGAATTTATAAGCGTGGCGCAATCGGAGATAAAGCCCTGCAGGGGCTGCTTTGCCTGTTGGAACAAAACGCCGGGAGCCTGTGCGATACGCGATGACATGGCCGAGATCCTCAAAAAGATTATTATGGCCGATGTAATCGTGTGGTCGTTTCCGCTGTATTATTTCAGCGTGCCCGGCGAGCTCAAAACGCTCATCGACCGGCAGCTGCCGCTGAACCTGCCTTTTATGGAAGCGAACAGCGCAAGCGGCGGGCATCCTTCGCGCTATGATATGCGCCGCCAGCGGCATGTCGTCATCTCGACCTGCGGGTTTTGGACGGCGAAAGGGAACTACGATGGCGTAACGGCCCTGTTCGACCACTTTTGCGGCGCTGGGGCGTATACAAAGGTTTTTTGCGGGCAGGGCGAGCTGTTCCATATCCCCGAGCTTAAAGCGCGCACGGAGGCATATCTGGAAGCCGTATGCCGTGCCGGGGCGGAGTTTGCAAGCGGCGGCGTCACCCCGCAAACGCAGGCTGTGCTTGCCGAGCCATTGTATCCGCAGGCGGCGTTTGAGAGGATGGCGGATGCGAGCTGGGGCATCGCCCAGGATGGGCCTGCCGAAGCCGATGACAGCTTGAGCTTTACGACGCAGATGGCGGCACTGTATGTCCCGGATGGAGTGGAGCGCACGCTGGAGATGTGCTATACGGACATCGGTAAAACCTACCAACTTATACTCACAAAGCAGGGCGCCAAGGTGGTGGATAAGGATTTTATGCCCTATTCCACCAAAATAGAAACGCCGTATAGCGTATGGCGGGCGATTGCGCGGGGTGAAATTGCCGGACAGGATGCGCTGTTTGAGCACCGATATAAGGTGCTTGGCGACTTTGAACTGATGCTGCGGTGGGATGAATTATTTGGAGCCGCATCGCCGCCGCCCACAGAAACAACCGGGGGGCAGGCGCCGCGCAAAACGAACATGGCGCTGCTGCTTGCGCCATGGATGGCGGTATGGATTGCGATGGCGATACACGCAACGGTTGGCGGCGCGGCCTGCATTGCCGTAGCGGCTGTTTTGCCGCTGCTATGGCTCCTGTATAAGCCCACCTTCTATGAGCGCATAAGTGTGCCCATCGTGGCCGGGCT
This sequence comes from Christensenellaceae bacterium, assembly GCA_031261085.1. Taxonomy (GTDB): domain Bacteria; phylum Bacillota; class Clostridia; order Christensenellales; family CAG-138; genus Pelethousia. The sequence goes on along the minus strand of JAISKB010000001.1, from coordinate 171,029 downwards.
GTCGCTTGCCGCGATGCTGGGCGTTGACGTGCGCCTCGTGGTGCCGCTCAGCTATGGCCTTTTCGGGCTCATCTGGTTTGCGGGCGCGTTTGCGAAAATCCCGCTAACGGCGCACTACAGCGCAAATGGGTATGGCGGCGCGCGCGCGTTTGGCAACCCGCTGTTTTTGCGCACCAACCGGATACTCACTGCCATTTGGGGCGCGTTATATCTCATCACGCCAATATGGACCTATTTCCTTATGGGTACGGCCCTAGCCGCTTATATTGGGCTGATCAATTCCGTCATCCCCGCCGCCATGGGCGCATTTACCTATTGGTTTCAAAAATGGTACCCCAAAAAATGGGCGGTGGGCTAACGGCGCGTTTGCAATATATTCAAAAATTTTGCTGTTATGGATTGCATGGGCATTGCGTTCACGTTCGCGGTGCCCAATGCTTTTATTATGCTATTGAAAATTGACATGCTTGACAACTGTTCATATGCAGATTATACTGTTAATATATTGTATAAACAGTATTACAAGGGGAGATGCCGGATTGAATATCATCATCACAAATACCGCGGGAATCCCTATTTATGAGCAAATAAAAGAGCAGATAAAAACCGCCATCCTGAGCGGGGAGGTGGCGGATGGCGAATTGCTGCCCTCTATACGCCAGCTGGCGCGGGATTTGCAGGTAAGCGTTATTACCACCATGCGCGCGTATAACGATTTGGAGCAGGAAGGTTATGTGGCTAACATACAAGGCAGGGGCTGTTATGTGCAACCAAAAAACAAAGAATTGCTGCGGGAGCAAAAGCTTTGCGAGGTGGAAGAAAGCCTAAGCCGCGCAATCGCCGCATCGAAGCTGGCGAACATCGGGCACAAGGAACTCTGGGATATGCTCCGGCTGCTATTGGAGGAAGATGGAAATGGATAACATATTGGAACTAAAGGGCGCACATAAAAGAAAAACCGTTTCCGTTCTCTTGATGGCCGCTATATTACTTTTTATGGGAGGGTGTTCGTTGACAACAACGGACTATAAACTCACCATATTTGAGCCGCATGGCAACCGCTTTGCGCAGGGTTTAGACCCAACTGATAATATTCTTTTGGATTTAAGCTTACAGGAAGAAAACATGTTTAATGGTGTAATAATTGTTCCGAGTTTCAAGAAAGCAACTCATGTGCCTGAATTCGACCTCTTTCTTGAAGCGTTTGCAAAGACAGACACAGTGCGCTGCTCTGTAAAGCATATTATAGTATATACGCAACAGGGTGAATGCTTATATGAACGCGATGTGGATGTGGAAATTTCATTGAGAGAAGTAGATGGCGTCTATGGCGATTATTATGGTAGAAATGGGATTATTGATATAGATGATCTTATTCCAATTGATGAAGAAACATTGCAAGAAGGCGGAGAACTTAAGTTGATTTTGCGATTGGTAGCTTGTGATGCGGATAATATTGAATCCGAAAAAGAATTCGAGTATGTGGTTAAGATAGAAAAATTCAAGATATTTACACCGGGTTTGATGTAACCAATACTTTATCTAATTTACTTCAAATTGGGGTATGCGAAGGCGAAGACACTTGCGTATGTGCCGTTGCTGCTCGTGTTTATCGTGATTTTTTTCGCGCCCTCGGCAAACGGCGCCCTGGAACTGGAGGGCGTGGAACGCTTTATTACAACGCACATGGCATTGCTGTATGCGGCGCCCGTATTAATCGGCGCGGTGCTGCTGATTGGGTCTTGCGCGCTGGCTTGCAGGTTTTATGCGAGGCGGGAGCTGTAAGGAGACTTGCCCTATCCGCCACGCCCGGCGAGGTGCGGGGGTTGCCCTGCCGCAAAAAAACCCCCTCCTTGGGTAAGGAGGGGACTGGAGCGTGGGCAAAGCTTTAAATTTTCATTTCCGTATAGCCCGCAGGCAGGTCAAAGGCGCCGGCGGGAATCTTGTTGGAGGGGTTCGTGATAATCATCACGGTTTTATACCCTTCATATTCGGACTCTGTGCCATAAACCTGGCCGCCCTCTAGGTAGTATTTGATCGTTACGCCCTCGGAGGCGTATTCTTCGTAGGGGAGCGTTTTGCCGTTGATTTCGCCCGTGCCGGAACCTACCAGCGCGATGTCGGAATAATCGGATGCGATGCCGCCGGTCATCTCCGCGCCCGCATTGGCCATTATTAGGATGGTCTTGCTCATATCGTCAATGATATAGGTCGTGCCATCCTTGATGATGATTTTGGCCTTGATTTTTTGGCCCTCCGCTGTCGTTTCGGTGGTGATGGCGATATTGTTGCCGTCCATCGCCATACTGCCGGAGGCTTGCGTCTTTTGGCCGCCGCCTTCGGAGGTCATATCAAAATCGTAGCTGAAGGTGCCGGATTTCATCCAGCTTATCAGCGAACTCATAGCTTGCCCGCCCTCAGCTGGGGCTTGCGCTTCGGTCTCCGCCGGGGCGGGCGCTTCGGGCGCGGGCTGTGCGGGTTCCGCTTGCGCGGGCACGGGGCTGCCGTTATCCACAGCTGCGGGCGGGTTGCCGCCGCAGGCAACGAGGGAGAGCGCCAGCACAAGCGCCAGAGCGAGGGCTAAAAGCTTTTTTGCATGCATGGTGTTTTCCTCCTAAAATGAATTAGCGAAACAAATCGAACAGGCCGCCGCTTTGGGATTTCTTTTCCGGCTTTACATAGTCAAATCCGCCGCTGGGTTCGCGCACCGTGAAGTATAGCGTCATACCATCGCTGTCAAAAGCGTGTTCCAGGTCGACATTATACACCACCCCGTCCACGCGCTTGAAAAGCTGTGACTGGTCGGGATATTGCCCCGCCGGACGGAAGCCGTTATCGAGCAGCAGCTGCCTGTACTGCGCCAGTTCCGCCTGACCTGCGCCATCCGCAAAGAATTGATAGTATGGTGCGCCGTCGTAATCGTCCAGCCGTTCCAGCTCAAAATTGCGCCCGCCAAACTGCCACTTCGGGTATTGCGGCAGCAGGGTATCCCACTGCGCAAACGTCGCCTCGGTGCGCGCCTGCGCGGCGTGTTCCTCGGCAACCGCGGCGGGTAGCTTGGCGCCGCAGTCGGCGCAGAATTTTGTGCCGATGTCATTCTGCTTGCCGCAGGAGGGGCAAACCGCACCCGCCGCAACGGTCTCGTTTGGCAGGGTTGCGCCGCAGCTGGGGCAAAACTTCGTTTGCGCCGAAGCGGGCTCGCCGCACGCGGGGCATATCTTCATGTTCTTTGCCGCCTCGGTTGCAAAGCCCGTCGCGGCGCTTTGCAGGGAGCCAAACAAGCCGCCCAGCGTATTGGCCGCCTGGTTTACCGCCGCCTGATTCGTTGGGTTGGGCTGCGGCGTTGGAGGCGCTGGCGGCGCGCTTTGCCCAACCGACTGGTTGAGGGCATCGGCGGCTTTGTTGACGGCGTTTGCCGCCGCCTGCTCCACCTTGGGCGCAACCACCTTGGTGACGCTCTGTTCCACCGCGTTGCCGATGGCCTTATTTAGGCCGCTCTTGATCGCCTTGTCTAAAAGTCCCATAAAATCGACCTCCCTTATTTTGTGATTTGCCTTTAAGACGGCAAATAGGATTGCAGATTAATTTATAAAGGGATATTGTCGTGTAGCCAAAAGGCAGCTGCTCTTTTGGGCGGCATATGCAATCGAGGGGGGAAATATTTGGGAAGCCGCTGCTTAAAGGAACAGCGCCACCGCGCAATACACCAGCAGCAATGCCATAATGGTGTTGAGCAGCTTGGCGTGCGCGGCATATACCTTTACGAACAACGAGCCGAAAGCCGACCACAGTATGGTGCAGGCGAAGCCGGTGAATGCCAGCAATATGCCCAGCGGCACGATGATGGCAAAGGAAGTGTAATTCGGCAATATATACGAGGACATAGCCGTGATGGAATAGATGATGTATTTTGGGTTGATAAATTGCAGGCTAAAACCGCTCAAAAAGGTGCCGGATACGTTGTCGTATACCTGCACGCCGTTGCTGTGGTAGGTTTTATAGGCGAGGTACAGCATATATCCGGCGCCCAGCACCAACAAATAAGGCTTTATGCTGGGTATGCTGGCCGCCAAAACCGCGCTGAATATACCGCAAATCGTCACCACGCAAAGCTGCCCGGCGAACACGCCGTAGTTATAGCGAAGGCCTTTTATAAACCCGATGCGGATGCCGTTGCTCATGGCGGTGATGTTGTTAGGCCCGGGCGTGATGGCGGTAACGATGATGTAGGTGAGGAAAGCCGCAATGTTCATAGTTACATATCCTTTGGCCGTATGCCGGCCCTTTTTAACATTTGATATAGTATGGGTACCGGCATGCCAATCACGGTAAAATAGCAGCCTTCCACCCTTTGCACAAATATGGCGCCCAAGCCCTGCACGCCATAGGCGCCGGCTTTATCCATAGGCTCGCCGGAATCGATGTAGTGCCAAATCTCATCGTCGCTAAGCGCGGCGAAGGTGACGAGGGTGGTATCGTGTATCACCTCGGCGCCCGCATCGGTGCGCACGGCAAGGCCGGTGTATACGGTATGCGTCCGGCCGCTTAGGCGGCGCAGTATGCGGTAGGCGTCCTCGCGGTTTGTGGGCTTGCCTATGATTTCATCATCGAGCCATACGATGGTGTCGGCGCCCACCACGCAGCAGCCGGGGTGCGTTGCGTATACCGCCTGCGCCTTGCGAAGCGCCAGCTGCTCCACAAAGGAGCCGGGGCTTGTGAAGGAAGGTATATCTTCATCGGCATCGCTGGTGACGGCGGTAAACGGGAGCCCGATCAATTCGAATAATTCGCGCCTCCGCGGTGATTGGGATGCGAGTATGAGCTGCATACAACCCGACCTCTTTTGTATATTCATTAATTTTTTGTATTATAACACAGCCGCGGGCTATATTCAATGTATAGTCGGCGCGCGCATGGGCATACTTTCCAGTGTGAGGATGCAAGGGAGGTATGCATATATGTTTGGAAACAGGTTGATCAATTTGTTTTATGGCAGCATCGCGGTGGACTTGGGTACGGTCAACACGCTGGTGGCGCTGTGCGGGCAGGGCATCGCGCTGCGCGAACCCACCGCGGTGGCGGTATCCACAGCCGAAAATAAGGATGCTGTGCTCAGCGTGGGGAGCGAGGCTATGTCTATGCTGGGCCGCGCGCCGAGCGATGTAAATATCTGCTACCCCATGCGGGATGGCGTAATCAGCGACCTGCATATGTGCGAGGTTATGCTCAAGCAATTCATCGCGCGCGCGCTGGGGCACAAGCCGGGGCCGCTGGGCGTGAGGCTTATGCTTTGCCTGCCGCTTTGCGCAACGGATATAGAGCGCCACGCGCTGGCGGAGGCCGCTAAGGGCGCCGGCGCCCGGGAAGTGCTGCTGATGGAAGAGCCTGTGGCGGCGGCATTGGGCGCGGGCATTTCGCCCGGCGATGCGTTGGGCAGCATGGTGGTGGATATCGGCGGCGGTACGACCGACGCGGCGGTGCTGGTGCTGGGCGGCATCGCGGCCTACCGTTCGGTACGCACGGGCGGCACGCACATCGATGCGGCCATCGTGGATTATATCCGTCGGGAGCACAACATGATGATCGGCACGCGCTCCGCCGAGCAGCTCAAGTGCGAGCTGGGCCGCGCGGTGGTGGGGGGCAGGGAATATGCCGAAATTTATGGGCGCAATGTGGAGACGGGGCTGCCCATGTCCAAGGTGGTGACGCAGAGCGAAATCAGCCACGCGATCATACCGCCGCTGCGCCGCATAAGCGAAACGGTGCGGGAAACGCTGGGCGAAACCCCGCCCGAGCTTGCGGGCGACCTGGTGCACCGCGGCATCGTGCTGACGGGCGGCGGCGCGCGGCTGTATGGCATTGCCGATATGCTGGCCAAGGATACGGGTATGCCGGTGCGCGTGGCGGAGGATCCGCTCGATTGCGTGGTGCTGGGCGCCCTGCGCGCGCTGCAGGAAAAGGATGGCATATACGAAAACACATATGCCGATGTAACCAGCGCAAGCTAACGGCCGCCTTGCGAAATGCCTGAATTATTATACGAATGTGGTTAACATACTGTGACATTTGCCGCCCAACCTTGCTTTGGGTGGCATTTCAATTTATAATGTTAGCGGAAGCATTTTGTTAGGAGATTGCATGCGCAAGCTTTTTAAAAATAAAATATTTTTGGTTTTGCTGGTGGCCGCGTTGATTTTAGCGGGGCTGACCATAGCGACGGCGGGTGGGCGCAGCCGCGTTACCTGGCTGGAGGATGCTGTAAATTCGGTGGCGCAGCCCCTGCAAAAATTCTCCATCCGTTCCTCCAACGCCATTATTACGCTGGTGGAGCGCATGTTTAAAACATCGGATGCGGATAAAGAAAACGACCAGCTCCGCGCGCGCATCGCCCAATACGAAACGATCGAAGCCGAGATGCGGGATTTGCGGCAGGAAAACGAGCGCTTGCGCACCCTGCTCAATTTTGCGGATACCGACGCGGCGTATGCGTATGTGACGGCGCCCGTCATAGGCCGCAGCCAGGGCATATGGTTTCATGAATTTACCGTGGGCGCCGGGCGCAGCCAGGGCATTTCAGAGGATATGGCGGTGGTGAACGCCGCCGGGCTGGTGGGGCGCGTCACCAGCGTAAGCGCCAACACCTGCAAGGTTACGGCCATCATCGATTCCACCTCCGATGTGAGCGTGATGGTGGAACGCACGCGCGATTATGGGTTTGTGCGCGGCACGCTAAGCGTGAGCAGCTCCAACATTATGGAGCTATATTACATACCCACCGGCAGCGACCTTGTACCTGGCGATGTGATTATGACCAGCGGCATCGATGGCGTGTTCCCCAAAGGCCTTGCGGTGGGCGTGGTGACCGAAGTGGCCCGCAGCAGCGAAAACGCGGAGGATAAAGATGCGCTGGTGCAGCCCTCGGTGAACTTTTTGCGGTTGGAAGAGGTTTTGATATTGACCCATTTGGAGAAGGAGAACTAAATGTATCGTACCTCGGTGCTGCTCTCGGTGTGCGTCGCGTTTTTTCTCGACAGCATACTGTTTGCGCGGTTCAATATAATGGGCATTCGGCCGGATTGCCTGCTTGCGGTGATGGTGTCGCTGGGGATATTGTTGGGGCCTGTGGAGGGCGCGATAATAGGCTGCGTCGCGGGGCTGCTGTTCGATGTGCTGTTTGGGCGGGCCATTGGCCTGTATGCGATGGCGCATATGCTTGCGGGCGCGGCCGGCGGGCTTTTCTTCAAAAAATTCTATGCCGACAACCTGATTATCCCCGGGGTTTTGGCGAGTATCGCCGCGTTTGTTAAAGAGAATATCATGGCGGTCTCCGTGCGGCTTATGGGCGGCAGCTTTGGCTACATACGGATGCTTATCACCTATATGGTGCCCTGCGCGCTGCTCACGGGGGTGGTGTGTGTGCTGGCGCATTTGTGGCTCAAGCCCGCCGTGCGGCAGCAGGTCAAAAAGCGCTACGAGCGCCACGCGGGAGGGAGTATGCGATGAAACGGCCATTTTCGCGCTATGTTATCATGACGGTGGTATTGCTGGCCATGATGGTTGCGCTGCTATACCAGCTTAGCGCCATCACGCTGGCCGAGGGCGCCGAAAACGCCGAAAAGGCCGAGCAGCGCAGCACGGCGCAAATCTCCATCGCGGGCACGCGGGGGCGCATACTCGATCGAAACGGCGTGGTGCTCGCCTACAGCAAAAACAGCTATAATGTAGAGTTTTTGCGCGATGCGAACAACCGTACCAACTATGACAGCGCCGTGTATACCGAGGCGCTGATGAAGGCGATTCGCATTATAGAAGAGAGCGGCGGCAAAACCATAGATACCTCCTACATCCGCATGCAGGAGGATGGGAGCCTCGTATACGATTGGCGGGTAGAAACCAAGGCCAACCGCGTGGCGCGCTATAAGAATTTTTGCGAGGCCATGGGCTTCCCCATCGATTTTGATAAAACCGTGGAGGACAAGTCCCTGTGGGATACCTCCTCGTGGCCCACGGCCGAAAAAAGCTATAAGGATTTGCGGGCGCTGTGGTTTATACCCGAGGAGCTCAGCTTCGAAGAGGCGAATAAAATCATCTCCATCAGGCAGGAGGTTAACCTAAAAAACTACCGCGCGTTTGAGCCCGTTACCATCGCTTACGATGTGGATATGGAGGTCGTGGCGCAAATCAAGCTGCATGCCGGCGAACTGCCCGGCCTGCAAACCGCGCAATCCACCACGCGCGTGTACCCGCGCGGCACCACGGCGGCGCATATCATAGGCTATTTGGGCAGGAACGTTACGCAGCAGATGGTGGAGGAGCAGGGCTATTCCGCCAACGACTACACCGGCGTTTCCGGCGTGGAAGCGCGCATGGAGCAATACCTAACCGGCGCCACCAACGCGCACAAGGGGAGCCGCGTTGTGGAGGTAAATAAAAACGGCAGCACCATCCGCGAGTTGAGCTATACCCCGGCCAGCAACGGCAGCGACGTTATGCTGACCATCGACCTTAACTTACAGATGGCTACCGAAAAGGCGTTGGCCGACTTAATCGAAAAAATCGACCAAACCGAAACGGAGCAAATAACCGCGGAGGCTGAAAAATACGAAAAACTGGCGCCGGAGGGCGACCTTTCGCAAATCCATACCGCCAAAACCGGCGCGGCCGTGGTGATGGATGTGCGCACCGGGCAGGTGCTGGCCATGGCCAGCTACCCTACGTTTGACCCCAACTGGTTTATCGCGGGGCTTTCGACCGAGCAGTTTGCGCAGCTGTTTGGCGACCCCGAAGACCCAAACGACCCCGTGCGGCTCACCACGCCCACGCTCAACAAGGCGATTTCCAGCCGCATGACGCCGGGCAGCATATTTAAGATGGTCACCGGCATAGCGGGGGTGGCCGAGGGCGAGCTTTTGCTGGATGAAGAGATCGATTGCGAATATGAGTATTACCTCGTGGATGAGAATGGCAACATCAACACCCGCGACCCGGCGACATGCCACATCGGCAGTTTATCCGCGGCGCACAGGTCACATGCGGATCAGGATTTATCTACCGCCATCAAAAATTCCTGCAACTATTACTTCTGTGAGGTGGCGTATAGGCTGGGTATCGAAAGGCTGTATAATTGGGCCGAAAAGTTTGGCCTTACCGTGCCCAGCAACATAGAACTCACCGGCGAAGCGACCGGCATCGTGGGCAAGCAGGAGGTGCTGTTCGATAACACGCTGCTCAACGGGGAGGGCGTGCTGAGCATATCCGAGCAAAAGACGAGCTTGCCCGCGCTCATATACAAAAACCTCAAGGCAAGGCTAAGGCTCATACTGGAATCCACCCTGCGCGAGGTGGACGATGCGGCGGTGGACCGCTGCACGCGCAAGCTGATGCAGCTGCAGGATGGCAGCGTGAACAACAAGGGCCCCGAAATCCGCCAAATCATGAGTGAAGAATTGGGTATACCCGTGGGTATCACACAGGAGCACGGCGATTGGATGCAGTCCATCAGCTCGCTGCTCAACGAAATACAGTGGAAGCCTACGCAAACCATCCGTTCGGGCTATGGCCAGGGCGTGTCGCTGGTTACACCCATCGCGGTGGCGCGCTATGTAAGCGCCGTGGCCAACGAGGGCACCGTGTATGACGCGCACATCGTGGATCGCGTTATCGATAGCGACGGCGCGCTGATAAAGCAATATGAACCCACGGTATACAACCAAATCGAGCTGCCCAAAGCCGTGTGGACAGAGGTGAAGGAGGGCATGAAGGGCGTTGTGTCGCCGGAGGATCGCGGCGCGGCGGCTAAAAAGTTCAGCACGGCGTTTCAGGCAAAATATCTTTCCGATACGTCGGTAAAGCGGCTGGCCGGCAAAACCGGCACGGCGCAAATCGGCGTGCGTTCCAAGCTGATCGATATAGAGAACACCTCGTGGTTCGTTTCCTTCGCGCCGCTCAACGATCCGGAAATCGCCGTGGTCGTGTGCGTGCCCTACGGCTTCTCGGGCGCTTCCAGCGCCCCCGCGGTAGAGGATATATTCACCTATTATTTCAATAAACAAGAAAGCGCCGCGCCGGAAACGCTCGTGAGCATCAACGCGATTGCGCCATAAAGGAGCCCATGCCATTTACACAGCAAGATAGGGAAGCGCTACTGCAAGAGCTGCAGTCGCTTGCCGACCCCAATTATCGCACATTTCACCTGCGCCTGCTGCCGGGCAGCGATGCCGCCGGGGTGCTGGGCGTGCGCACGCCCGTGCTTCGGCAAGTCGCCAAGCGGCTTGCGAATGGGGATTTTCGCGGCTTTTTGGCCGCCGCGCAAAGCGACTTATACGAAGAGCGCATTTTGCAGGCGCTGGTGATAGGCGGCGCCAAGTGCGATATCGAGGAGCGGCTTTCTTATATCGCGGGCTTTGTGCCCAAAATCGACAGCTGGGCGGTTTGCGACTTGTTCTGCAGCGCCTTGCAATGCACCAAGCAGCACAGGGAGCTGATGTACGACTTCCTTTTGCGTTGCCTCGATACGGGGGAGGAATATCAAATCCGCTTTGTGGCGGTGATGCTGATGTGTTACTACCTCGACGACGCGCATATAGAGGATGTGCTCAGGCTGTATGAAGGCATCCATCACGAAGGATACTATGTGAAGATGGCGGTGGCCTGGGGCGTGGCCACGGCGCTGGCTAAATGCCGCGGCAAGACGCTGGCGTATTTGCGCCATTGCGGCTTGGATGACTGGACGTATAATAAAGCGGTGCAAAAGGCCTGCGAAAGCTATCGCATATCGTTGGAAGATAAGGCGCTGCTGCGCGGTATGAAGCGCGGCCAAACGGGAAACGCGCGTTTATGACGGAAAACAGTTTACAAGCGGCCTGCCCACTGGTAAAATAGTAATTGGTAGTTTTTGCGTGAGATAGGCATTTGCCTTTGTATACAGATCATCATTAAACTTATCGACAGGGGGACAACCATGAAGAACTATACCGCAGCAAACATCCGCAATATTGGCGTTTTTGGCCATGGCGGCGAGGGGAAAACCACCCTTACCGAAGCTATGCTCTTTAATGCCGGCCTCATCGAGCGCATCGGTCGGGTGGAAAACGGCACAGCCACCACCGATTATGACCCCGAAGAGGTAAAACGCACCATTTCCATCAATGCCGCGCTGGCCCCCTTCGAATGGAAAGACGTCAAGATCAACCTGATCGACGCGCCGGGCTTTTTCGATTTTTATGGCGAAGTAGCCGCCGCCATGGCGCTGGCCGATTCTGCCCTCATCGTGGTGGGCGCGGTATCCGGGCCGGTGGTGGGCGCCGAAAAGGCCATGTCCATCTGCAAAAAGGCAGGCAAGGCGCGCATGATCGTCATCAACCAGATGGATCGTGAAAACGCCAACTTCGATAAAGTTATGTCCGAAATCACACAAAAGTTTGGCCCCAGCGCCGTGCCCATCCAACTGCCCATTATCGATAAGGGCGCGTTCGTTGGCTATGTGGATATCGTCCACATGACCGCCAAGCTGTTTGACGGCAAGGGCGAAAAGGAAGCCGCCATACCCGATGCGCTGCAAGGCCGCGCGCAGGAGGTATATGAGCAGCTTACCGAAGCCGCCGCCGAAAGCGATGAAACGCTGATGGAGAAATTCTTCGAAGAGGGCGAGCTCTCGCGCGAGGAGATGGTACAGGGCCTGTCGAAGGGCATTTTGGAGGGCGGCATCACGCCGGTCACCTGCTGCGCCGCGCAGCCCAACATTGGCGTTAACACCCTGATGGATTTGCTCGTACACTATATGCCCGCCGCCGACCAGGCGCCGCTGCCCGCCGCCATCAATGTTAAAACCGGCGCCGCCGTGCAGATTACCAAGGATGGCAAGTTTGCGGGCCAGGTCATTAAAACCGTGGTGGATCAATTCGGCAAATACTCCATCATAAAGGTATATAGGGGCACGCTGAGCGTGGATGTCGCGCCTTATAACACCAATGAAGAGAAGAGCGAAAAGCCCTCCGCGCCCGGCTTGATGCGGGGCAAGAAGGTTATCCCGGTCGATAAGCTTATCGCGGGGGATATCGGCGTGCTGGGCAAGCTCCAATATACCGGCACGGGCGATACGCTGTGCGATAGCACCGACCAGGTGCAGTTTGCCGCAATCGAGTTCCCCAAGCCCTGCATCAGCCTGGCCGTTTCGGCCAAGAAGCAGGGGGAGGAGGATAAGGTTTTTGCCGGGCTCAACAAGCTGTTGGAAGAAGACCCGACCATGGCTATGGAAAAGAATGTGGAAACCGGCGACGTGCTGATCTGCGGCTTGGGCGAAGTGCATTTAGATGTATTGTGCTCCAAGCTCAAGAATAAAATCGGCGCCGAAGCGCAAATTTCCGACCCGCGCATCCCCTATCGTGAAACCATCCGCGGCAAGGCAGAGGCTGAGGGCAAGCATAAAAAGCAGACCGGCGGCAGCGGCCAATACGGCGTGGTAAACATGCGGTTTGAGCCCCTTACCAACGGGGAAGACTTCGAGTTCGTAAACGCGATTGTGGGCGGCGTGGTGCCAAGGGAATATATCCCCGCGGTAGAAAAGGGCACGCGCGAGGCCATGCGCAAGGGCGTGCTGGCGGGCTACCCGATGATTGGCGTGAAGGCCACGCTGTTCTTCGGCAAGTATCATCCGGTCGATTCCAAGGAGGTCGCGTTTAAGAGCGCGGCGCGCCTGGCTTATAAAGAGGCCTGCGCCAAGGCGCAGCCCGCCCTGATTGAGCCAATCCACCGCTATGACATATTGGTACCCAACGAATATACCGGCGCCATCATGGGCGATCTTTCCAGCCGCCGTGGGCGCGTGTTGGGCATGAACCCCTGCGAGGACGGCACCGAGGTGGTGGCCGAAGCCCCCTTGAGCGAAATGTTCAAATATGCGACCGACCTGCGCTCCATGACGCAGGCGCGAGGCTCCTTCAAAAGCGAGTTTGCGCGCTATGAGGATGTGCCCGCGTTTGAGGCCAAAAAGATCATCGAATCCGCCCAAAAGGACGAGGACGACGACGAATAACCAGCTTATGCAGCATAAAAGCGCGCCGCGAAGGCGCGCTTTTTGTGTAAATGATTTTTAACAAAAGCCGTTTTACCCCACCGCCTGTACAAACCGCAAAAACGCGGCTTGCCCGGCGGCATCTCGCTTGAATACGCCCGCGTGCTCCAGCACCGTGGCAAACACCAGGCCGATTTCCCGCTGCAAAATAGCGTCTATCGAATCGGGCGCAATGCTTGTATACTTGGGCAAAAACCCCTGCGCCCAAGGCGCGTGCTTGGCGGTAAGCGCATCGGCGTATAGGTCGCCGCCGCATAGCAGCGCGCGCTTAAGCGCCTCCATCTCCTGCAGCAGCCGCGCGGGCAGCACCGCCAGCCCCATCACTTCGATAAGTCCGATATTCTCTTTTTTGATATGATGCAGCTCCGCGTGCGGGTGAAAAATGCCCAATGGGTGCTCTGCAGAGGTTTTGTTGTTGCGCAAAACCAAGTCCAGCTCATATTGCCCATCGCGCCGCCGCGCGATAGGCGTGATGGTATTGTGCGGCGTTTCATCGGTAAAAGCGAATATTCCGGCGCTTGCATCGGTATAGCCCCGCCAAGCCTCCAGTATACGCGCGCCCAAGCGCACCAGCCGGTTTGCGTCGGCATGCTTTAACCGAAGCACCGCCATGGGCCATTTTACGATGCCCGCCTCCACATCGGCATAGCTTTTAAAGGCGACCGGCGTTTCGATGGAGGCAAGCGCCATGGGGAAGGCGTGGTTGCCGCCCTGAAAGTGCTCGTGGCTTAGTATGCTGCCCCCTACGATGGGCAAATCGGCGTTGGAACCCAAAAAATAATGCGGGAACCGCTCTACAAAGCTGAACAGCTTCGCGAAGGCTTGTTCGTCTATCACCATGGGGATGTGCCGCCGGTTGAGCACTATGCAATGCTCGTTATAGTATACATACGGCGAGTATTGGAACCCCCATGCCTCCCCGCAAATCGTCACCGGGAGGATGCGGTGATTCTGCCGCCCCGGGTGCCCGGCATGCCCCTCGTAGCCCTCGTTTTCGGCGCATAGCAAGCAGGCGGGGTAGCCAGAGGCGGGCGCCTGCCGTGCCGCCGCAATATCCCGCGGATCCTTTTCGGGCTTCGACAGGTTGATGGTGATATCCAGCGCGCCATATTCGGTAGCCGTTTGCCAGCGCCTATCCAGCGAGGTGCGGTAGGCGCTGATGTAGTTGGTATCGTGGCAAAAGCGGTAAAACCAATCGGTCGCCTGCCGGGGAGAATGCGCGTATTCCGCCAAAAATCGCTGCTGTACCGCCGTGGGCCAAGGTGTGAGCGTGCCCATGATGGCCGCGCCGAACCGCTCACGGGCGGAGGCGGAACTCTCAATGATGCCCCGCGCGGCGGCGGAATCTACCAAGGTATCCAAAACGACGTGCAGGGGCGTGTCCATATCGGGCGCGGCCTGCCCGCCCGCGTAGGCGGTTAGCCCCAGCAGCGCCAAAAGGCGGTTGCGCATATAGATTTCATCCGCCGCGTCGATGAGGCCGCGGTGGATTGCGTATGCCAAAAGGGTGTCGATTGCCTGATCTATCATGAAAGTCTCCAGGGTGCGCATCAATCCGCAAATCCATCCGGGTGCGCGGCATGCCAGCGCCACGCATCCTCTATGATGCGATGGATGTCGGCACGCTGCGGATCCCACTTTAAGATGCTGCGCGCCTTCTCGCTGGAGGCTACCAGCTGCGCCGGGTCGCCCGCCCTGCGCGCTGTCGTTTGCCGGGGGATGGCGTGCCCAACCACCTGCTCGGCGGCCGTCAGCACCTCTTTTACCGTGAAGCCAACGCCGTTGCCCAGGTTGAAGATGTCGCTTGGGTTGCCGGCCAGCAGGTAGTTGATGGCCAGTATATGCGCATCGGCCAAATCGCACACATGAATATAATCCCGCACGCAGGTGCCATCCCGCGTGGGGTAATCGTCGCCATAAATTTGTATGCTGGCCCGCTTGCCCAGCGCCGCCTGCAAAATGAGGGGCACAAGGTGCGTTTCGGGCGCGTGCGCCTCCCCAATCGCGCCGTGTGGGTGCGCGCCGGAGGCGTTGAAGTAGCGCAGCGAGGCATATTTTAAGCCGTGCGCCTGCTCCGTCCAGTGGAACATGCGTTCCATCGCCAGCTTGGTTTCGCCATAGGCGTTGGTGGGGCGCGCGGGGTCGCTTTCGAGTATGGGGATTTGCGCGGGCTCGCCATAGGTGGCGGCGGTGGAGGAGAACACGATGTGCTTTACGCCATGCCGCAGCATAGCGGATAGCAGCACCCGCGTGCCGCCCACATTGTTGTCGTAGTATTTAAGCGGGTTCTCCATGCTTTCGCCCACCAAGGAGTTGGCCGCAAAATGAATCACGCCCTCCACCTTTTCATGGGTGAACAGGTTATCCAAAAACGCGCCGTCGCGGATATCCCCCTGATAGAACTTTGCCTCGGGGTGCAGGGCCGCGCGGTGGCCGGTTTCTAAATTATCCGCTACGACGACCTGCGCGCCGCTTTCAACCAGCGCATAAACCGTGTGCGAGCCGATGTAGCCCGCGCCGCCTAAAACCAAAATACGTTGTTGCATATATACCTCGCGTTGTTTTTTAGGTTATGGCTGTGTTGGCGCCAAAGCGTACCCGCCTACCGGGCGTACGCGAAGCGCAGGGCAGCTGTCCTCGCCGAATACGGCGCGCATTTGGGCGCAAAAGGGGGCCGCAAGCGCGAGGGGAGCCAGCGCCTGTATGGTGCCCGCAAAGCCGCCGCCCTGCACGCGCCACGCGCCCTGACCCTCGAGCGTGCGCTTTGCGAGCGAGAGCGCCAGCGCCACGCTGCGCTCCCTGATGTTGCCCGAAGGATAGATGTTTTGCAACTGCTTAAAGGAAGAATCCCCCGAGGAGAGCATAATGCCGCAGTAGCGCGGCATATCGCCGCACCGCAGCGCGCTCTCGCCCTGCAGCACGCGCTGATTCTCCTCAAAAAAGTGCAGGGCGCGCAAGATGGCGCGGTCGCTCACGCTTTGCCGCAGGCGGGGGAGCGCTTCGAAAAAAGCATCCGGCGCAACCTCGCCCAGCACCGCGCGGCCCAATTGCTGGGCCACGGCGCACATTTCACCGGGGATATCGGCATACTCCTGCGTGAGGTCTGCATGGCTGCCGCCCGCGTTTACGACAAACAAGGTATATGCACCCAAATCATAGGGTATGCGCGTGACCAGGGGATTGGCGGCATCCGCAAAGTCTATGCTCACCACGCCGCCCACCGAGGAGGCCATTTGATCCATCAGCCCGCAGGGCTTGCCAAAGAACGTATTTTCGGCATATTGGCCAATTTGCGCAATGCGGATGGGGGAAAGCGCATTTTCGTTGTAGAGGTAGTTGAACGCGGTGCCCAGTAGCACCTCTATGGCGGCGGAGGAAGAAAGCCCGCTGCCCACCGGCACGCTGGAAATCACATATAAGTCCATACCGCCTACCGCGCCGCCCGCCTGTACGATGCCGGCCGCCACGCCCCGCATCAACGCCGCTGTGGTGTTGCTTTCGGCGGCGCTGGGCAGCAGGGAATCGAGGGAGATATCCAGTATGGTATATCCTTGTGAAAGCAAGCGCAGCCTGCCCGCGTCGTTTTTGGCGGCGGCGGCCAGCACATCCATAGATACGGCGGCGGCCAGCACGCGCCCGCGCTGATGATCGGTATGGTTGCCCAGCAGCTCGGTGCGGCCCGGCGCGGAAACAAACGCGAAGGGTGTATCGCCAAACGCATTGGTGAAGCCCCGGACGGCGGCCATATAGCGCCCCGCCTGCGTAGATGCGCCCTCGCCATATAGCATGGCGAGGGCAGCGGCCCCGGTTGGGGTATAAAGATATTGTTCCCATTGGTTTGCGTGCATAAAGATGGAACTCATAACGCGCTCCCATAGTTATATTTCGCCGGATGGTATTTGCGGCGCATCTGCTTATATTGTAGCATACATTGCCGCATTGCGGCGCCGCGGCGGCTTATTTCTTTGCGGCGTACTTGCGCATATCCAGCGCCACGGCGGTAATGATGACGATGCCCTGCACGATATAGGTATAGTTGCTTTCGACGCCTATGAATTGCATGGCGATTTTGAGCAGCTCAAATACCAGCACGCCAATCAATATGCCGGATACGCGGCCCACGCCGCCGTTGGTGGAAACGCCGCCTATCGTGCAGCCGGCGATAGCCTCCAGCTCGTAGCCCGGCCCCAGGCCTACCGACGCGCCGCCCGCCTTGCCGCCGAGCAAAAAGCCCGCTACGCCATACATTGCGGCCGCTGTAATGTAAATGATGATTTTGGTGCCGCCGGTGTTGATGCCGCTTACTTCCGCCGCGTTTTCGTTGCCGCCGATGGCGTACATATATTTGCCGTGCGGCGTTTTGTTATATACAAACCAAAATATCAGGCCCAGCACCAAGGCAATCAAGCCCAGGTAAGGGAGCCAGGTAATGCCAAACAGCGAGCCGGAGGCCAGGCCCACGGTATAATCGCTGCGCAGGCCGCCAATGGGCTGGGAGCCCGTATATATTTGGCATATGCCATAAATAATCGTTTGCATGCCCAGCGTGGCGATGAAGGGCGGCACTTTGAGATAGGCTATCACGATGCCGTTCAGCAGGCCGAAAATCGTGGCGATGAGCACCACGCCCAGCAGCACGAGCAGCATATTCGGCTCCGGCATGTTGGCGTAGATGCGGCCCGAATAGTCGGCGCGCTGCAAAAACGTGGCCGCCAGGCAGGCCGAAAGCCCCACCATGCGCCCGGCCGAAAGGTCGGTGCCGCAGGTGATGAGGCAGCCGGATACCCCCAACGCCACCAAAAAACGGATGGAGGTATTGGAGATAAGGTTTTTGGCGTTGTATGCGGAAAAGAAAGCGGGCCGCGCAATGCCTACGCTCACGGCGACGACGATCATCAACAACAGTATGGCGTTGTTGACCAAAAAATTGCTGATGGTTTTTGTGTTGAAATTTGCGGGTTTGACTTGCATGCTATTTTCCTCCGTACGCAATTACGCAAAACGCGTGGCCAGTTCCATAATGGTTTCCTGGTTCATAGTATCCCGTTCCACAAAGCCGGTCACCTTGCCATCGCACATGACCATGATGCGGTCGGCCATACCGATGAGCTCCTGCATTTCGGAGCTGATCATGATGATGCTTTTGCCCTGCCTGGCCAAATCCGCTATGATGGAATAAATTTCGTATTTCGCGCCCACATCGATGCCGCGCGTTGGCTCATCCATAATAAAAACATCCGGGTCGTTGGCGAGCCATCGGCTTACGATGACCTTTTGCTGGTTGCCGCCGGAAAGCGACTTGATTAACGTTTTCCCGCTGGGCGTTTTGATGCTGAGCTTGTTGATGTTGTCTTCTACCAAGCTGGCGATTTCGCGCTCGTTTAGCATGATGCCGCCATATAGGTATTGGCGCAAAGAAGCCACCGCCACATTATCCGTTACGCTGAGCACGCCGAATATACCGGTGCGCCGCCTATCCTCGGTGAGCAGGGCGATATGCCGGCATATGGCATCCTGCGGGCGCTTGATTTTAAGCGTTTGCCCTTTGTAGCGCACCTCGCCTTTTTTATGCGCGCGCAGGCCAAAAATACCCTCCATCAGCTCGGTGCGCTGCGCGCCGACCAAGCCGCTTACGCCAAGTATTTCGCCCCTGCGCAATTGAAAGCTGATATTGCGGAAGGAGCGGTCGTGTATGGAGGTGAAGTCATCGGTTTCAAATATCACTTCACCGGGGACGTTTTCTTTGGGAGGGTAGAGGTTGGTCATTTCGCGGCCCACCATGCGGGTGATAATCTTATCGGTCGTCAGCTCGCTTGCGGGCCAGGTGCCGATATATTGGCCGTCACGCATGATGGTGACCTCATCGGCAATGCGGAGTATTTCATCCATTTTATGAGATATATATATGATGGCGCGGCCATCCTTGCGCAGCTGGTCGATGATGCCAAACAGCTTTTCCACCTCGCCCAGCGTGAGGGAGGAGGTGGGCTCATCCATAATCACGATGCGGGCATCGGCGGATATGGCCTTGGCAATTTCCACCAACTGCATCTGCGATACGGAGAGCGTGCCGAGCTTGGCATGCGGGTCGAAATCCATACCGATTCGATCGAGCAGTACGCGCGTATCTGCATATAATTTTTCGTGGTTCACGAGGATGCCGCCCATGCTTTTGGGGAGCCGCCCGCAATATATGTTTTCGGCAATAGAGCGGTCGGGTATGGGCTGCAACTCTTGATGCACCATGGCAATGCCCTTGCCCAGCGCATCGAAGGGGTTGGCGATTTTGATGGGTTGGCCGTTATAGAGGATTTCCCCCTGATCCATGTTATAGATGCCGAACAGGCACTTCATCAGCGTGGATTTGCCCGCGCCGTTTTCGCCCATCAATGCGTGCACCGTGCCCGGACGCAGCTTGAGCGCCGCGTCTTGCAGCGCCTGTACGCCGGGGAAGGCCTTGCATACGCCGTTCATTTCAAGTAGATACTCTGGCATGTTGAATTCCCTTGCCTTATAAAATTTGATACAAATGCGCGCCTGCTAAAAAACAGGGAAATAATTGCGAAAAACGCGGTGGAACAGGGCGCGATGTTTTATGGAAATTGCGTGTGAGTGAAATCACACGCAATTTCCGTTAGATTGTCTTAGCCGCGCACGGTTATGCGACCTTTTGATAATCGACCCAAATGTAGGTTTCTACAGCCTCGCCATTGAGGTAAGCGATAGCGGCATCCACCGCGGAGTGGGATTGGCCGATGTGGTCGTTGAGCACGGTGCCGGTCATTTGGCCGCTCTTAACCATTTCAACGCACTCTTCCAGCGCGTCGACGCCAAGCAGGTAGATGTTTTCGCCAACCGCACGGCCGGCGGCCTGAATGGCCTGATAAGCGCCCAGCGCCATGCCATCGTTGTTGCAGAAGATAACGTCGATCTTATCGCCAAATTGGGCGAGCGCGGTGGCGGCCAGTTCCTGACCCTTGGATTGTTCCCAATCGCCGCGCTGCTGGAACAGGTTTTCGACCTTGATGCCGGCATCCTCCAGCGCCTTGATGGAGAACTCGGTACGATACTGCGCATCCACGTTTTCAGGATCGCCCATAATCATAACATAGCTCACCACGCCGTCGCCGTTGGCATCACCCTTATCGGGCAGGTTGGCGACGATTTCGCCCTGATAGGTGCCGGATTGACGGGCATCCGCGCCCACGTAGGAAATCTTGTCCCAAGCCTTCATGTCGGCTTCTTCGGGCTCACGGTTGATGTAAACCACGGGCACGTTGGCGGCCTGCGCCTTTTCGGTGATGGTGGCGGCGGAGGAGGACTGCACCAGGTTGACGATCAACACATCCACGCCCTGAGCGAGGAAGGTATCTACCTGGTTGGTCTGCTCGGCCATGTCGCCTTTACCATCCATGACGGTTACGTTGTACTTCACGGTATCGGTTGCGAGAGAATCGAAGTAAGCTTGAATCTCGTTGCGATAGAGCGTCATGAAGTTATCGTCGAACTTGTAGATGCACACGCCTACGTTATAGGTTTTTACATCGGCGGGAGCGGGAGCGGCCGGGGCGGCCGGGGCGGCGGGATCCGCGGGGGCAGCAGGAGCGGTGGGGGTAGCGGGAGCGCTACAGGCGGCGAGGCTAATAGCCATGGCCAGTACCAGCACGATTGCGAGTAGTTTTTTCATGGATGTTTCTCCTCCTGATTTTCGTTGTGATAGTTTTGTGGTAAGATGCCTGCCGACATTCTGACGCGCATATGCCTGCGAACCCGCATACAGCGGTAGTGCGATTTTTGGTTGATTTTCGTAGGCATTTTGGGTAAATTTGCCATTCCCGGCAAGAGGCCGTGTGGCGCAGAATGGATTAGCGTGCTCTAACAACGATTTCAGTTTAATGGAGCGGGGCGCATATATCCATATAAAATCCAATCCATTTTCTACAAAAAACTACGAACCGTATACAAGGGCTTTCGCGCTACTCGCTCTTGACCACATACATGGGCGCGCGTATGCTGCGGTCCTGCCCCACCTGCATCACGTCCTCCGCGCGCTGCCCGGTTGCGAGGGCATAGGCCGCCTGGAATATCAGCTCCGCGTGCGCCTGATAGTCGATCACGACCGTGCCCAGCATACGCCCTTCCTGCACCGCTTTTAAGCCTTGCGGCGTGCCGTCTATGCCCACAACGCTGCGAAAATCCAACCCAAGCCGGTCGATTGTATCGATAACGCCCAGCGCCATATCGTCGTTGTTGCAGATAATCACCTCGATTTGGTCGCCATATTCCCTAAAATATTGCTCCGCCAGGGCGGCGGCTTGGCTGCGTTCCCAGTCGGCGATGCCGCCATCCAGCTTTTCTACCGCAATGCCGGCATCGCGTATCGCCTGTATGGATTCCTCCGTGCGTATTACCGCATCCTGATGGCGTATTTCGCCCTCTATCATGATGTATTGCAAAATACCATCGCCGTTCTTATCGAGCGCGGCTCGGTCGGCATGGTAGGCATCCACCACGATGCTGCCCTCCAACCGCCCGTTCTCCACCGCATCGGTGCCGATATAGCATAGCCTATCCCACTTTTGCAAATCGGCCTGCACCGGCTCCCGGTTGAAGAAAATAACGGGCACATTTTTTGCCATCGCCTTATCGATAATATATGCCGCGTTGGTGCGGTCCACCAGGTTGACCGCCAGCACATCGTAATCGAGGGCCAAGAACCGCTCTATCTGGTTGTTTTGCGTTTCCTGCTTGCCCTGCGCATCGGCCGTGCCCAAATAGAGCCGCACGCCTGTTTCCTGCTCGTATTTTGCCACGATGTCGCTCAGGCTGTTCGTCACATTGGAGATAAACGTATCATCCCCATAGTAAATCGCCACGCCTATCTTAATCGTACCGTTGCTTTCATCCTTCTGCTCGGTGCGCAGCAACAAGCCCGCCGCCACCGCCATGCAGAACAACACGATACCCGCAAGTAAGAATACTGTGGTTTTTTTCAAATTGCACCTCGCTTTAATCGATGGGGAATAGTATTTGCTCCACCGGCGCGTCATACATGGTTTCCGCATCGGCTATGTAGAATGTGGATTCCGTCACGGCGGGCGTTTTGCGGGCCGCGCACAGCGCCGCGGCCTGCAGGCTTAAGTAACCCATGTCGAATTCGCTATATACGACCAATCCCGCAATGCGGCCGCTTTCGAGCTGGGCGCGCACGCCGTTTACATAACCCACGCCCAATATGGTATCGGTTGCGGGGGCCAGCTGGCATAGCGGCTGCAACAGGTTTTCATCCAGCACGGCCAGCGTATGCGGTTCTTGCGCAAACAGCGCCTGCGTCATCCCGTCCGCATCCGTCTGCAGCAGGCGGCTTGCTATGCCCGCGCTCTGCAGCGCCGCATAGCAGCCATCCAGGCGCGATTGCATACTGCTATCCAGCGTGCGCGGCGCGATGAGCAAGCAGGGCAAAAGAGGGCTGCGCGCGGCAATCAGCGCGCCCAGCCGCAGGCCCAGCTCATAATCATCTATGCCGATATGCGCGGCGATACCCGCGCGCTGCAGGGTGCGTCGGTATGTAACCACGGGGACATGCGCGCTCAGCTTGCTTAAAAAAGCCTGCATGCGCTCGGCATCCTCGGCTTCCAGCACGATGGCGTCCGCGTCGGTTTGCAGCTCGCGCTTTAGGTAGGCTTCCTGCTGCTCGCCGTTGCCCGGCTCATCGGTCGTAATCAGATGTACATCCACATTATAATCGAGGGCGGCCTTTTCCAGGCCCTTTTTAAACCGTTCGCTGGGCGCGTGCACCAGCACCGAAATGCTGTAGGTGCGCGTCCCGGTTTCCTGCGCGTTTTGATAGACGACCAGCAAAAGCAGCACGCCTATTAAAATCGCTATGCCGGCAAGCAGCCGCTTTTCAAGCTTTCCGATCATACTTTTCCGCCTCCGCATAGGGTATGGCCGGGAGATGCAGCAGTATCAGCGTGCCCTCGTCGAGCTCGCTGTGTATCTCCACGCCATAGCCTTCGCCAAAATAGAGCATGATGCGCTCGTGCACGTTTTTAAGCCCAATGCCCGAGCCGATGGATACGGGCACATGCTCCGTCAGCAGCCTGGCCACGGTTTCTTTTGGCATGCCCAGCCCGTTATCCCTTACGCTAAGGTATAGGTCGCCCTGCCGCAGGTAGGCGCGGATATCGATGGTGCCTTCGCCCTCGTTCATAAATTCTATGCCGTGGTATATGGCGTTTTCAACCAGGGGCTGCAGCACCAGCTTAATGGAGGAGAGCTCCAGCGTGCCCTCTTCGGCCTCGATCGTATAGGTGAATTTATTTTTATAGCGCATCTGCTGTATCATCAGGTAGTTGCGCACATGCTCCAATTCATCCTGCACGGTGATGATGTTTTTGCCCTTGCTCAGGCTCAGCCTAAAGAACCGCCCCAATGCGGATACGATTTTGAGCGCGTCCTCGGGCTGCTGCTTTTCGATCATCCATACGAGGATATCCAGTGTGTTGTATAAAAAGTGCGGGTTTATTTGCGCCTGCAGCGCGTTGAGCTCACTCTTTTGCTTTTGCGCCTGCTCGGCCACGATGTCGTCAGTCAGCTTTTTAAGCTGGTTGACCATCTGCTGTATGGTGCGCCCCAAATGCCGTATCTCGTGCGAACCACCCACATACACCTCTGCGCCGGCGATGTTTTTTTCGAGCTTTTGCATCGATAGCTCAAGCTGGCTGATGGGGTCGGTAATCTTGTTGGATACATAGGCGTTTACGACGATGATGATAGCGAAATACAGCGCGAGTATGATGAGCACAAACAGGATGTTCTGCCCGCCGCCCATCATCAGCCCGCGGTGCGGGATAACCCCCACCACCGACCAGCCGGTATAGCCCACCTTGCGCACGATGACGGCGCATTCCTCCCCGCGTATCTGCTGGGTGTATTCGCCGTCGCGCAGCGAGGCCAGGTCCATGTTGGCTTCCTGCATCAGGCCCGAAGAGATGAGCTGGTGATGCGGGTGATAGAGTATGGTACCATCCGTATCGATGAGATATACATACCCCTCGTTGGAGAGCGCTACGTTTTCAAATAGCTCCGCCAGCGCGTCATAGCGCAGGTCGATGAGCAATACGCCGCGCCGCACGGATTTATTCTGCGTGATTTCGATGTAGGAGCTGAGGGATACGATCCAGTTATACTGCGTTTTGGTTCCCGTTCCGGCATCCATATAAAGGTTTTGCACGCTGGGCATAGAAAAATGCTGGTTTTCGGATTGATGCAGCGCGCGCGTAAACCATTCTTCCTGCGTTACATCCACGTTTTCGCGCAGCAGCGCGGGGGGCGCTATGGCCAGCAGCTCACCCGCGTCGTTATATACGCCGATGTTTCGGATGTAATTCGTATTCGCTTCATATAACAGGAGGAGCGACTCGTTCGCCTCCACCGAGGGCACGTCCCGGTTTTTGACGGCGCGGTAGCTTATGGTGTCCGAAATCCAGCGCATGTTTCGCAAATATGCGTTTAAGGATTGCGTCACCTGCTCCACCAGCATCTGGTTTTCGCCATAGAGCGTGTTCTCCAGCTGGCTGGAAAAGCGCGCGTAAAAGGTGCCGCCCGTGAGCACGATGGCAAACAAGGCGATCATCGTGAAGCTCACGAATATCACATAACGTATGCTGCCCCTGTTGTAGGTGCTGGCGATGCGCCGGGCAACCCTGGCAAAAACATGTGTTTCTTTCATGCCGCTCTACTTGCCACGATACTGCGTGGGGGAAAGCCCATAGTGCTTTTTGAATACATAGCTGAAATAATTCGGTTCTTCATAGCCCACCTCCCGGGCGATGATATAGGTTTTTTCATCGGTTTCGCGCAAAAGCTCCACAGCCCTGTTCAACCGGGTTTCGGTGAGATACTGTACATAGCTCATGCCGGTTTTTTGCTTGAACACGGCGGAAAAATAGGTTTGACTCACATGCAGCCTTTGGCAGAGCCGCTCGAGGGAGAGCGTGGGATCGCCGTAGTTTTCGCCTATATAGCGCTTGGCCTCCTCCACGAAGGTTTTGGCGGCGGTGGCGCGCTGCGTGCTGATATAATCCCGGATGCAGGCGCAGGTTTGCAGGAGCGAATTTAGCATGGCCTCCTGATCATCCCAATGATCGCCCGCCCGCAGCAGCATCTGCATATGCTCCGCAACGGTATTTTCGGCGTGCAGCTTATAGCGCCGCACAATGCGGAACACGGTGTTGAATACGCTGATAAGATAAGCCTGCCGCTCCCAAGCGTCGCTGTTATCGATTTGGTCGAGCAGGCCGGTGAGCATGCGGCGCAGCTGCTCCTGCGTGCCAAACTTAATGACCGAGAGCAGCTGCTGCTCGCTCCGGCTATCGAAGGATATGGCGTCGTCCAATGTTACTTGCTCCATATCGCCTATGTATATGGCTTGCCCGGCGCCTGCGGCCGCCTTGTATTCGAGGGAGGCGCGCGCCCCGGCGTGGGAGGCGTGCAGGTCGCGCAGGTCGCTTTGCGGCCGCCCTATGCCGGCGGTGACCAAAAGGCCCAGCACCCGCGCGCTGCGCAGACAAATTTCGTTAGCCAAGCGCATGAGCTCGGCGATTGGGCTTGCATTGGGCCAGGATGTGATGACGACGATGCTGACGGAATCCAAAAACGCCTCATACACGCAGCGGCCCTGCAGCGTTTCTTCTACCAGCTGCTTGACGGAAATGGGGGCGAGCTCCCGAGCTACCGCGCTATCTACCCCGGGCGCGCGCTCCACCGCAAACACGGCCACCACATGGTAAGGCGATTGGCCCAGCGCGATGCCGTGCTGCGCAAGGCGGGCGGGCAAATCATCCTCCGGCGCAATGCCCCAAAGCAGCTCGTTTAAAAAGCGATCGCGCATGAGGGGGAGCATATTTTGGTAATCTTGACGCAGCGCTTCCATATCGCGCTTTTGCGCATTGCTCTCATCGAGCAGGGCGCGCACGCGGCGCAGTATTTCAGTCAGCTCCGCCACATTGATGGGCTTTAGGATATACTCCACCGCGTTGAGCTTGATGGCGGCCTTCGCAAAATCAAATTCATCGAACCCGGTGAGGAATATGATTTTTATCGAGGGGTATAGTTCGCGCAGGTGCTCGCACATGCATATGCCATCCATAAACGGCATTTTAATGTCGGTGAGCACGATATCAATCTCCTGCGCCTCGGCCTTTTCAAGGGCGTCCTGGCCGTTTTCCGCCTCGGCAACCACGGATAAGCCCAGCTTTTTCCAATCGATATGCCGAACAATACCTTCGCGTACATCCGCTTCGTCGTCGACGATCATGATTTTATAAATATCCATCCTGCAACTTCCAATCGGGAGATGATAATTGGGTACTATAAAGTGAAAATTTACTATAATTATATTTATTATAACACAAGATGACGTCTGCATAAAGCCCCCGCGGCAAAACAGGCGGGGCTGGCACTGGGCGCCCGGGTGTGCTATGATAAATTAAATATCCCAGCGAGAGGAGGAACGCGCATGGTATTATATTTAGAAGGTAATGCGGTGGAAGCGGCCTGTGATGAAAGCCTGCTGTCGCTTGTGCGGCGTGAGGGCTTGGATGCCGATACATTGCGGCAAAAGCCGCTGGCCGCGCAGATAGGCGGCGAGGTTTATACGCTCAACTTCAACCCCATCCATAAAACGGAGCAGGGGGAGGAGCTTAGGAGCAACGTGAAAAAGGCCGGCGGCCGCGTAAAGCTGCTGCGCTATAGCGATACTATGGGGCGCCGCGTATACGAGCGCTCGCTCAAATATGTGGTGTTTATGGCGATACGGCGGCTGTGGCCGCAGGCGCGGGTGATGGAGCATTACTCGCTGGGCGCCGGCGTATATATGACGATTGAAAAAACGCCTTCGCTTTGCGAGGCGGATTTGCAGCTGCTGGAAGCGGAGTGCCGCGGCATTATACAGGCGGACTTGCCGCTGCTGCGGGAGCGGCTGCCCATTGAAACGGCCATCGATTTTTACCGGGGGGAAGGCTTTGCCGATAAGGTTCGGCTGCTTAAATGGCGGCAATTCAACTATTTCGACTGCTACCGCCAAGAGGATTATTTAGATTATTTTTATGGGGAAATGACGCCCAGCACGGGGTATGTGCATGTGTTTGGGCTGCAGTTCGTCGCGCCCGGCATGCTCATGCTGCTGCCCAACGATGCCGACCCGGAGCGGTTGGGCGTATATACGCACAGCCCCAAGCTGGCCTCGGTATTTGCCCAGAGCGATAACTGGGGGCGGCTGATGCGCTGCGATACCGTGGCGGAGCTGAACGCCATGGTGCAGGATGGCAGCGTGCGGGAGCTGGTGCGCATCAACGAGGCGCTGCACGAAAAGAGCTATGCCCAAATAGCGGATGCCATCGTATGCCGCGGGGCAAGGGCGGTAATGGTGGCGGGGCCTTCCTCTTCGGGCAAAACCACCTCGGCCAATCGGCTGTATACCCATCTTCGGGTGCTGGGGAAGTCGCCGGTGCTGCTCTCGCTCGACAACTACTATGTGGATAGGGATAAGCTTTTGCCGGATGAAAGCGGCGAGGTGGATTTGGAGCATATCGATGCGCTGGATGTGGCGCGATTCAACAGCGATCTCGAGCGGCTTATTACCGGGCAAGAGGTTGAGGTGCCCGTATTCGACTTTAAAACGGGCAGGCGCGCGCCGCAGGGCTTGCGCATACGGGTGGGGGAGGATGAGCCGCTCATCATCGAGGGTATCCATGGCCTAAACCCGCGCATGCTATCCCCCGCCATACATAAAGATAGCGTGTTCCGCGTATATGTAAGCGCGCTCACCACGCTCAACCTCGATGATCATAACCGCATCCGCACCACCGATATGCGGCTGCTAAGGCGCATGGTGCGGGATTATGAAACCCGCGGCGCCAGTGTGGAGCATACCTTTTCGATGTGGTCCAGCGTGCAAAAGGGGGAGCGGGTATGGATATTCCCGTTCCAGGAGGAGGCGGACGCCCTGTTTAACACCACGCTGGTGTATGAGCTGGCGGTGCTCAAAAAGCATATTTTCCCACTGCTGCTAAAGGTGCAGCCCGAAAGCGAATACTATGCCGACGCGCACGGCATCATCAAGTTCCTCAACTATGTGCAGGATGCGGATATTGAGGATGAAATACCCCCTACGTCGATTTTGCGCGAGTTCATCGGCGGCAACACATTCTACCGCGAATAAGAGGAGACAGCATATATGGCAAGGCTTTTTGGCACCGATGGCGTGCGCGGCGTGGCCAACCGGGATTTAACCTGTGATTTGGCGATGCGCATAGGCAGGGCGGGCGCGCATGTGCTCACCAGCGAGGTGCGGCACCCGCGCATCGTGGTGGGCCGCGATACCCGCCGCTCCGGGGATATGCTATCGGCCGCGCTCACGGCGGGCATCTGCTCGGTGGGCGGCGATGTGATAGATGTAGGCATTTTGCCCACGCCGGCGCTGGCATATTTGGTGCGGCTCTATGGCGCGGATGCGGCTGTGATGGTGAGCGCCAGCCACAACACCATGGAATATAACGGCATCAAGTGGTTCAACGGCGAGGGCTTTAAGCTTTCGGACGCATTGGAGGATGAAATAGAGTGCCTGCTGAGCGAGGGCGCGCAATTTGAGCGCCCCGAAGGCGCGGAGGTGGGGCATGTAATCACGGCCCGGCGCGCGCGGGAAGAATATAAGACGTTTTTAAAAGCCACCGCCAGTACGCGGTTTGAGGGCATCACGGTGGCGCTCGATTGCGCCAATGGCGCGGCGAGCGGCATTGCGCAGGATGTATTCAACGAGCTGGGCGCGCAGGTAATCTCCTGCGCCGATGAGCCGGATGGAAGCAATATCAACGAGCACTGCGGCTCCACACACCCCGAGCGGCTGCAGGAGCTGGTGGAGGAAACGGGCGCGGATGTTGGGTTTGCCTTCGATGGCGACGCGGACCGCGTAATCGCCACGGATGAGCGCGGCAATATCGTGGATGGGGACAGGATGCTGGGCATCTGCGCCGCCGCCTTAAAAAAAGAGGGCAAGCTCAAAGGGGATACGCTGGTTATCACCGCCATGAGCAACATCGGCCTCAAGCGCAAAATGCAAGAGCTTGGCATCGCCGTTGCCGAAACCGCCGTGGGCGACCGGTATGTGCTCGAATGTATGCGGGCGCAGGGGTATTGCCTGGGCGGGGAACAATCGGGGCATGTGATTTTTTTGAATTACAACAGCACGGGGGATGGCATACTCACCGCCATACAAACGCTCAATGTGCTCATCGAATCCAGGCAGAAGATGTCCGCGCTGGCGGCGCAGGTGCCTATTTACCCGCAGGTGCTGGTGAATGTGGCGGTGGATAACGCCGTGAAGGAGCAGGCCATGGAGGATGCGGAGCTGCGGGCAAAAATCGCCCAAATCAGCGATGTGCTGGGCGAGGGCGGGCGCATCTTCGTGCGGGCGAGCGGTACCGAGCCGCTGATACGCATCATGCTCGAGGGGCAGGATGAAGAAGTGCTGGAGCGGCTGGCGGGCGAGGCCGCGCGCATACTCAAGCGCAAATATAACGGCAGGGTGAAGGAATAGGCTTGGGGCCATTGCATTTTGGCCCCTTGCTTTAGTTCAAAAATAACCCAAGTATCTCGATTTTAAGTTCTATTCCTCGGATGCCTCAAAACTACGGATATGCAGATATACCGTATTTTTTGAGATGCTGAGTTTTTTTGCGACGCGCACAACGGCATCTTTTATGTTAAAAACACCCTTCTTGTATAGGATTGCCAAGATTTCGCGGTTGCGGTTGACGCTCGGAATGGCTTCGTTGCTATAGACTTCTTCCCGCGCGCTTGTGAAGATGCCCGAGATTAAATCGTCGATGTTATCCGCAAACACTTCTTTTTCGTCCTTTGCATTGTGATCAACCAGATTTTCGACAATCTTGGAAAATGGTGTATCCATATAAAAATTGATGCAGATAAGGCCAATGATACGGTTGCTTTCACCAAAAATCGGCAATGTCGATGATTTGGTCTTGGCGCCATTTTTGTTCTTGTTAAAGTATGTAACAAATCGATGCGTTTCATCGGTGGATTCTCCGATACGTTTCATCATTTCAAGCGCCAAATCCGTTATGGGGGAGCCAACGACCCGGCTTGAATGATATCCGTTTACGATTTTAATAATTGAATGCTCATAGTTCTCCAAATTGTGCAATACAAATTCATAGCCTTCCCCAAGATAGTCGCCCAAACCATCCAAGAGCGTGGCATATGAATTTAGAATCAGTTGATCTGTTTTTGTCAGCTTCATAAAGCACCTCGCACATTCTTACTGCATTATTTTATCATAACTGGTGCCATTAAACAATAACTGCAAAAATTTTTATTGACTAAAATAAAGTATAGCAATATAATGTTGTTATTAAATCAAGCTTTCGTAATTGTATCAGGAAAGACAAAGTTGAAAAGGAGAACGTGAGCATGAAAAAAACTATCTTCAGTACTGAAAAAGCCCCGGCGGCTATCGGCCCCTATTCCCAGGCGACAAGCGATGGGCAAACCCTTTATGTATCGGGCCAGCTCCCGTTGGACCCCGCCACAGGCACCATGCCCGATGGCCTTGAGGAGCAGGTGGCGCAGTCGATAAAGAATGTGATTGCCATAGTGCAGGCTGCCGGCGGCAAGACTGAAAACATTCTCAAATGCGGCATCTATATTATGGATATGAGCGCCTTTGGCCGCATCAACGAGGTGTACCAGACTTTCTTTGAGGAAAACCCGCCTGCCCGCTTCGTTGTGCAGGTATCCGCGCTGCCTAAGGGCGCGCAAATAGAGATAGACGCAGTGGCTTTGCTGTAGGAGAAGGA
The DNA here is from genome assembly GCA_031261085.1 of Christensenellaceae bacterium. Lineage (GTDB taxonomy): Bacteria > Bacillota > Clostridia > Christensenellales > CAG-138 > Pelethousia. Next base: position 140,078 of record JAISKB010000001.1, on the reverse strand, counting down.
AATGGCAGACAAAAATAGCAAGCTGGGCGCTGGCTATGCCGGTGTGCAGGGCGGCCTGTTTTCGAAAGTAACAAAGGCGGATGTGGGCGATGCTTTCGCGCAAATGGCCGGGGATAAGGTTATCCTGATGGGCTGGGCAGACCCGTTCTATCCCGATCCATCCATCCCCGATGTGGTAAAGCAAACCATGCTGGAGGCCTTTACGGATGGGTTTGCATCCCACTACACAATGCCCATCGGTTCGCTGGAACTGCGCACGGAAATCGCCAAAAAGGTAAAGGCATACAATCATCTGGATGTTGACCCACGCAGAAACATCATTGTGACGCCCGGCTCCGATTCAGCACTTTTTTTCGCCATGCATATCTTTATGAACCCAGGCGACGAGGTGCTGGTGCCAGACCCTAGCTATCCAAGCAATTTTTTGAACCCCAAGCTTATGGGGGGCACGGCGGTACCCGTACCGCTTAAAGCGGAGGATAACTACCGCTTTGACATCGCCGCTTTCGAAAAGGCGGTGACGCCCAAAACCAAAATGGTGCTGATAACGCATCCGAACAACCCCACCGCCACCGTTTTTCGCAAGGAAAACCTGGAGGAGCTGGCCAAATTTGTCATTCGTCACGATTTAATACTGGTTTCGGATCAGGCCTTTGAGGATATTGTTTTCGACGGCATCGAATTTGTGACGCCGGCATCGCTGCCGGGCATGTGGGAACGCACCATCACGGTGTGCTCCATCTCCAAGGGTATGGGGCTGAGCGGCTTCCGCGTGGGCTATATCGTGGCCTGCGATGCCTATATGGATGTGTATTACGGCGCCGCCGTGAACGTGCTGGGCGCCACCAATACAGCCTCTCAGCTGGGCGCGATTACGGCTTTCCAAAACCCGGGATTTATGCAGAAATACAAACAGCACTACGACCGGCGCCGCAAAGATGCGGTGGAGATACTCGGCAAAGTACCGGGTGTATCCATCGAGATGCCCGAATCCGGATTTTTTTGCTGGGTGAATGTTTCGAAATTGGGCGATTCCGCCGAAATAACCGAATATCTGGCAAAGCACGCCAAGGTGGCGGTAAATGATGGCGTGAATTACGGCGCGCAGGGGAAAGGCTATCTGCGCATCATAAACGGATGCCTCGGCAGCGATGAAGAGTCCCGTCAAGCGCTGGAAAGGATAGCTGCAGCCCTTGTGCGGTATGCCGGGGAAAACGGAAAATAATTGTAAACCTATGTCGATGCGACATAAACGTTAATAAAGAAAGGATGAAAAACAATGAAAGCGACTACGCAATCCAACTCCCATACCTATTATCTGGATTGGGAAGTACAGAAGGCCGCACGCAAAATGATGGAAGAGATCATGAAAGTGAAGCCGGGAGAAACTGTGCTGATTACCAGTGACACAACGAGCGACCAGCGTGTTGTAAACGCCGCCGCCGGCGCCGCTATGGACATGGGGGCTTACCCCATAGTGATGCAGTTCCCCGCCAGCCTGGAGCAGGCGATTATGATAGAACCCACCCCGCCCGTACTTGCGGCCATCAAGGCTGCCGACGTATGGATAGAATTTGATTATCAGCTGTTCTACACGCGGGGCTGGAAGCAGGCAATGGATGCCGGTACCCGCCAGCTTACCGCCGCCGCCATGGATGTGGATATGCTGATAAACGTAATCGGGCGTTATGACCACGCTACCATAGTAAAGCTTGGCAACCGCTTGGTGGATTTGCACAACGCCGCCAAAAACATGCGCATCACCAGCCCTGGCGGTACGGATTTGACCTTCAGCTGCGAGGGGCGCAAATGCAAGCAGAGCGGCGCGTATGCCGACGAGCCTGGCATTTCGGTAATGCTGAGCGGGCAAACCTCCATGTGCCCCATCGAGGATACCATCAACGGGACCATAGTGTATGACGGCGGCCTGTTCCCGCCGCAGGAAATTGGCAAGCAGGTAAACCCTGTGAAGCTGACGGTGGAAAAAGGCGTTGTTACCAAGATAGAGGGCGAGGGCAAAGAGGCGAACCTGTTCACCAAATGGATGGCGAGCTGGAACGACGAAAAAATGTACTGGATCGCGCACATTTCCTGCGGCTTCAATCCCGGCGTTCCGGAACCGACCGGCCGCATAGAAGAGGACGAGCGCATTTTCGGATGCGTGGAAATTGGCATCGGTACCCAGGGCGAGGGCCTTGGCGGCAAGAGCTGGGTGGCCGCGAACCATACCGATGGCATTATCTTAAACCCCACCATCTACTGTGACGGTTCAGCCATTGAAAAAGACGGCTTCTATGTTGAATCTGGCCTTGTGGAAATCTGCAAGAAGCTGCACGTCGCCGGTTATTAATATGGAAGACGCGCTGAACAAGATCAGGCAGGCTGCTGAAAATTTAGCCCCCGGGCTGTTTGAAGAGCTGCGCAGGCAAATATCCTTTGAAAGTGTTCAGCAAGAGCCGCTGGACGGGGCGCCTTTTGGGCGCCCTGTGGCGGACGCTTTGGAGCATGTGCTGGCGCTTGGTGAAAGCATGGGCTTTGCCTGCAAAAACCATGAGGGCTTTGTGGGCACTATAGACTGGGGCGAGGGTGAAGAGCTTGTGGGCGTTTTAGCCCATGTGGATGTGGTGCCCGCCGGTGACGCCGGCGCTTGGGAAACCCCTCCTTTCGTTATGACCGAAAAGGACGGTTTTGTGTGCGGGCGCGGCGTGGCCGATGACAAAGGCCCCCTTCTCAGCTCCCTGTATGGCATGTACGCCCTAAAGCAGCTGGGCTTCAAACCTAAAAAGCGTATCCGGATACTGATTGGCGCCAACGAGGAAACCGGGTGGGAATGTATCCATTATTATAAGGAACACGCCCTTGAGCCCCCCACGATGAGTTTTTCTCCGGACGGCATGTTCACGGTGGTGAACCGGGAAAAGGGCATTCTTTCCGCCGTCTTTGAAAAACGCGTTGCGGGCGTCGCGGGAATTGCTGTGGAGAGCGGCGATGCCTTGAACCTTGTTCCTTCCAAGGCTATTGCGAAGTTCCCCGATGGATTCACCCTTGAAAAAAACGGCAGGAGCGCCCACGCCATGAACCCGGAAAAGGGCGAAAACGCCGCGCTTGCGCTGTTGCGGGCTTTGTGTACGAATCTCCGCTTGCCGGAAGCACTCCGGGAAGACTTTGCCACGCTGGCGAAGCTTGGCGCGCCTCCCTTTGATGGCAGTGCGTTTGGCATAGCCTGTACCGATGCGGTATCCTCTCCCTTAACCGTCAACCTGGGCACGCTCAAGCTTGCGGACGCGACCCTGCGTGTAGGGTTCGATATTCGGACACCGGTAACCGCCAACCTGGACGCCATTGCGGATAAGGTGCGTGCGGTGATGGCCGAAGGCGGCTATACCTCCGTAAGCGAACAGCGGAAAGCGCCTTTGTATGTGCCCGATGACACGTTTTTGATAAAAAAGCTGTGTGAGGTATACAGCTTGGTAACGGGGAACGAACCGGTGCTTTATGCCATTGGCGGGGGCACATATGCCCGCGCTTTCGATAATTGCGTCTGCTTTGGTTCGGTGTATCCCGATGAGAACCTCACTGTGCACATGCCAAACGAACGCACCCAAAAGGAAAACATAGTGAAGAACATGCTGATGTATGCAATGGCATTGTATGAATTGACCAGATGACCCACATATAAAACAGAGGAGGAAACTATGAAAACATCCACCAACAAACTGATGGCCCTGATTGCCGCGACGACCGTGCTTGCAATGGTTTTGACGGCATGCGGCGGCGCGCCGGCCGCGGCTTCCCCATCGGGCAGCAAGAATCTGAACATTTCTTGTACCACCACGCCCGAAACGATGGACCCTCACCGCGGCAGCGGCGAAAATGACCTTATGATTTTCGTGAATGTATATGAAACGCTGGTGCGCCCAAACGACACGGACTCCGGGGCCGAGGCTTTTCTGGCAAAAGACTGGACCGTTTCGGATGATGGCCTGTCCTGGCAGTTCAACCTGCGGGATGATGTGACCTTCAGCGATGGAACGCCCCTGACCGCCAAGGATGTGAAGTACAGCATGGATCGCCTGATTGGTCTGGGCGAGGGCTACGCTTTTATCTTTACGGATCTTGTAAAAGAAACCAGCGTTGTGGATGACTATACCGTTGCGTTCGAGCTCAGCAAGCCCTTTGGTCCTTTTCTGAATGCTCTTACCACCGTGTGCATCGTGAACAGCACCCTGCTGGAGGCCAATACGGTTGACGGCAACTACGGCGAAAACGGCGACTATGGCACGGGCTTCCTGCTTACCAATACGGCAGGCTCCGGCCCCTATGTGATCAGCGAGTTTTTGGTGCACGATTCCATCAATCTCGCCAAAAGCGCCGGTTATTGGGGTACGGTTCCCGAAGCGGCTCCCGATGCCGTTAGAGTTATCGAGCTGCAGGATGCGGCCACAACCAAAATGATGCTTACCAGTGGCGAGTTGGATATGGTGCACGGGCATCAAGAGCGCACGACGCTGGAATCGCTGATTGCCAATGAGGGCATTGAAACCGGCGATTTACCCGAGCTGGGCCTGAATTACTTCATGATCAACACAAAAAAGGCTCCCACCGACGATGTACACATCCGCAGGGCTATTTCCTATGCCACAAACTACGAGGAAATGAGCAAAATCTACGGAGACATGCCCGAAGCCATCGGCCCTGTTCCCACCACTCTGTGGGGTCATGCGGCAGGTTTAAACAGATACACCTACGATATCGACAAGGCAAAAGCTGAAATCGCGCAGTCGGCCTATGCCGATAATCTTGCGAACTATCCTCTGGAAATCGCCTACATTCAGGGCAATGGCGATACCGGCAAGCTGGCCATGCTGCTTTCCAGCGACTTGCAAGCTGTAGGCTTCACCATAACCCTCAACGAAGTGCCGTGGGTTCTGTTCTGCAACAACGAGGCCGAAGTTGCCACCAGCCCCAACATCACCAACGCGTTTGCGGTTACCAACTACCCCGAGGCCGGCTCTATTTTGGAATTCAAATACGCCTCCTGGACGGTGGGCAACTGGAACCAGAACGAATGGCTACAGGATGAAAAATTCGACAATTTGCTGAACGCCGCCCTCGAGACGATAGACGACCAGGAGCGCTTGGACAAGTATGCCGAGCTGCAAACGTATCTGGTGGATGAGGTGGTTCCTTCCGTATATACCTTCAACAGCGTTATCAAGCCCATTTACAACTCCGCCAGGTTTGATTGGCGCCTTTCGGATGGTAACCCGCACCCGTCTACGCAATACAATTACTACTATGCTGATTTCAGAATGAAATAGCCTTTGCAAATACGGCGGGCCGTCTTTACGGGAAGAGACGGCCTGCCGAGATGTTGATTCCCCGGGATACTGAGAAATAGTGAGGTCTGTCCATGAAAATCTTAAAAAAAACGCTCAGACGGGTTTTACATACTCTACTGGTGCTGCTTGCCCTGTCATTTTTGATATTTTCCTTCATCAGGATTATTCCGGGCGATCCCGTGCGCAGTTCCATGGGGCCTATGGTACCTGAGGAAACCATACAAAAAATCCGCAGTGAACTTAATTTCGACAAGCCTTTGCCGGTGCAGTATTTTTATTGGATTAAAGGCATTGTTACGGCGGGAGACTTTGGCATGTCGCTGTTTACACACCGCTCCGTAGGGGAGGATATTGCCAGATATCTGCCGCGCAGCCTGGAGCTGTGCCTGTACTCCGCCCTTCTTATCCTGATGATGGGGGTATTGCTGGGCACTATATCGGCCGTGTTCAAAAACTCCTGGATCGATAACGTCATACGGGTTTTCACCTATTTTGGGGTGGTTACGCCGCCCTATGCCTTCGCGATATTCTTTATGCTGCTTTTTTCGTACAGCCTGCGCTTGTTCCCCATAGGCGGGGTGCCGGTGATGCCGGCCGAATATGTGCGTACCGGGGCGCTTGGGCTGGACGCGCTTTTGGCGGGTGATTTTGCCCTGTACGGCAAGGTGATGCACAGCATGTTCCTGCCGGTGCTCAGCCTTTCCATTGGCGGCATTGCCTATCAAACGCGCATCCATCGTTCCGCCATGGTAGAAAATATAAACGCCGATTATATCGCGTTTGCCAGGGTGGCGGGGGTAGGCAACGGGAAGCTGATATTCAAGCACTTGATGAAGCCTTCCTTCATCCCCACCTTTACCGTTTACGGCTTGCAGGTAGCCTCCCTGCTGGGCAACGCGTTTATCATTGAGGTTCTCTTCCGCTATCAGGGATTTTCGCAGTATTCCCTCAGCGTTATCATGAACAAGGATCCTTACGGCATAGTGGGGGTTACATTGATTTTTGGAATCATCTTTGCGGTTGTGAATGTGCTGATCGATATGGGTGTTTCGGTACTCGACCCGCGCATAGGACTGAGGGGGGAGGCATAAGCAATGGAAATGCAACAGACGCTTAGCGCCACTACGAATCCACGAGTGGAAGCTTTCAAAAAGGACTGGTACAAATTTTCGCGCAATCCGATGTCGCTTTTGGGGTTGGCTGTGGTAATATTGGTGATTTTCTGCGCCATTTTTGCCGATGTTATAGCGCCGTTCCCCGAGGACGCCGGCCTTGCGGTATATATGGAAAGGGCCTTCGAGGGGCCAAGCGGCCAGCATCTGGCGGGAACGGATCAGTTCGGCCGTGATGTTTTCAGCCGTATGCTGATAGGCCTGCGCTATTCCCTTGGCATCGGCCTTTTGGTGTTGGCGCTCTCCGTTCCCTTTGGGGTAATTTTAGGGCTTCTCGCCGGATATTTCAAAGGCACATGGCTGGATATACTGATTATGCGCTTTACCGAGATATTCATGTCCATACCGCCGCTTATACTGGCGATGGTGGTGTGTACCATATTTGGCAACGGATACCTATTCGCTTCCATAGGCATCGCGGTGGCTTGGTGGCCATGGTATACGCGCCTAACCTATAATATGGTAACGTCCCTGTCCAACGAGCTGTTTATCGTATACACCGAGCTTTCGGGCGTTAAGGTAATGCGTATTATACTGCGGGAAATGCTGCCAAATATTACATCGTCCGTCATCACGAAGATGAGCCTTGATATGGGCAGCATCATCATCACGGCATCCAGCATGAGCTTTGTGGGCCTTGGTGTACAGCCGCCCACGCCCTCCCTTGGGTCCATGGTGTCCGAGGGCGTCGCCTATCTGCCCGAATTTTGGTGGCTGACCATTATGCCCGCCCTAATGGTGGTGTTGATCGTTATGAGCTTCAACCTTTTGGGCGACGGGCTAACCGACGTTTTGGCCATGGAGGAAAAGTAGATGGAAATGGAGGAAAAGCGGATGCAAAATGAATTTGCTTTGGATGTCCGCAACCTGTCGGTAAATTATAAAATATACGAAGGCATTCTGGATGTGATTCCGGGCCTTAGTCTGCATGTCGGCAAGGCGGAGCGGGTTGGCTTAATTGGCGAAACCGGCTGCGGCAAAACCACCGTACTAAAAGCGGTGGCCAGAGTGCTGCAAAGCCCACCGGCCCGCATAAAAACCGATGGTATCTATGTGACCGGCACATCGATAGACGGCCGCGCCGGCATGAAGCAAGTGCGCAAAAATGTATCGATGATTTTTCAGGATCCCTCCACCTCTTTGAATCCTACGCTCAAAATCGACACCCAGATGATGGATATTCTGAAAAGCCAGTTTCCCAAACACTCCAAATCGGAGTACCGGCAAATGATGCTGGATAGCCTTGCCGCGGTGTCCATGCCCGCGCCCGAGCGCGTGCTGGGCAGCTACCCCATTCAGCTTTCGGGCGGCATGCGCCAACGCGTATGCATTGCCATCTCGCTGATGAAAGACACCGAGCTGATGATTGCAGATGAACCCACAACGGCCTTGGACGTAACCATTGAAGAGCAGATTTTGGAACTGCTGGATAAGCTGGTTCGGGAAAAGAAAAAATCCTTGATTCTTGTAAGCCATGCATTGGGCGCGGTGCGCAAAATTACCGACCGCGTATATGTGATGTACGCGGGCAACATTGTGGAAGCGGGCCCTACCCGGGAGGTTTTTCAAAACCCAAAACACCCTTATACCATAGGCTTGCTTGCCGCCACCCCAAGGCTTACCGGCGAGGGCATCGCCGATGGGATTGCCGGCGATTTGCCAAGTTATCTTGACCCGCCAGAGGGTTGCCGGTTTGCTCTGCGGTGCCCTCAGTGCAGCGATCAGTGTTTGCAGACGCCGCCAAAGCTGGAGTCTGTGAGCGCGGACGAGGGCAGCTGGCAGGTAGCTTGCTATAACGCGGGGAAAGGGGTAACGACATGTCAGGCGTAAATATGATAGAAGTGAAATCTCTGCGCAAGGAATTTAAGACCAAGTTTGGCAACCTTGTGGCCGTGGACGATGTGAATTTCGCCATCAAAAAAGGTGAGATTTTCGGCCTGGTCGGCGAATCCGGCTCGGGTAAATCTACCATCGGCTCCATGATTGTAGGCGCCTACGGCGCTACTTCCGGGAGCATAACTTTCCATGGCGATACCGATATCTCCAAGGACAGCAAATTCCGCCCGCATGCGCTTAAGCAAAAAATTCAGCTGGTTTTTCAGGATCCGGGCGGTTCGTTGAACCCCCGCAAAACCATACGGCAGATACTGTCGGTTCCGCTTGAGCTGTACTCCGATAAAAAGCTTAGCCGTGCCGAAACCGACGCGCTTATCGCCGAGGCCTTAAAACAGGTGGGCCTGCCGCTGAGCTATATGGATAAGTACCCCAAGGCCATCGGCGGCGGAGAAAAGCAGCTGGTATGCGTGGCCAGGGCGCTTGTGGCCAACCCCGACTTCATTGTGCTGGATGAACCCACCAGTGCCCTGGATGTATCCATCCAAGCGAAAATAACCAATAAACTGATAGATTTGCAGCAGAAAAACAACCTGTCCTATCTGTTTATCACGCACAACCTGTGCCTTGTGCGCAACATGTGCACGCGCCTGGCGGTTATGTATTTGGGTAATATTTGCGAATATGCCGATACAGCGGAATTTTTCGACAATCCCCGCCATCCGTACACCCAGATGCTTCTTGCTTCCATCCCTGTTTTGAGCGATGAGGAGGAAAGCTGCAAGCCCCAGCGCATCAAATCGGTGGGAGAGATTCCAAGCCCTTTAAATAAGCCCACCGGTTGCAGCTTCCATCCCCGCTGCCCCTATAAAAAGGACATCTGCTCCCGAGAAGTTCCGCCCATGCGGGAGGTGCGAGAAGGCCATTTCGTCTGCTGCCATTGCTGGGATTCGCTAGACCGGGGTTAACTACCGCGCTGAACAGACCCCGAAAGTTAAACAAAGAGAATGAATTAGAATGAAGGGCATGGATACGGTATGGAGCCGGTCTCATGCCCTTCGGTTTTTGTTTGATGTGGTGATGGTTGTAGGAATCGAGATATTCTCTCAGCGCTGTTCGGGAGGGGGAACAGGGGATGGGCCTAAACCTCCTACTCGCTATACAACCAAACCTCTTCGCCGCCGGTGCTGATAATAAACCAATCCGCCCCGCGCTTTGCGAGGGCATATCCTTCGGAAAACGGTTCCGCCTGAGCATAGAGGTGCTCGATCTTCAGCGTGCCCGCCGCGTTGATATAGCCCCACAGCCCATCGGCGTTTTGCACGGCGGCAAGGCCGGCGGAGAAGGATTCGGCGCCGGCAAATTCGGCGGGGATTTTCATAACGCCCTTGGTGGTGATGTAGCCCCATAGCCCCTCCGTTTTTACAGCGGCCAGCCCACCCGAAAAGGACAACGCGCCCTGATAGGTCTCCTGGAAAGCGCCCTTGGCGTACTGATTGATGAAATAATATACAGCGCCCTTGTGCACGGCCGCAAACGTTTCGGAAAACCCCGTGCCCGACAGGCCGCTATCCAGCGTAAACTGCGGCTCGCCGGATTTGTCGATGATGTAGGTGTTGCTGCCCGAGGAGGCGAACGCGATATCGCCAGCAAATTGGTTGACCGCGCGAAACTTTTCGGAAATAGCCATGGTACCCAGCACATCGATATAGCCGTAGCTGGACCCTGTGCGTGCCATGGCCCTGCCGCAGCTAAAGCTGCCTACCTCGCGGAAGTTATAATCCACCACAATGGCGCCGCTCGCGTCGATAAAGCCCCACTTGCCATCCAGGCATACGCCGGCCCGGCCATCGCTAAAGGGGAGCGCGTCGCTCCAGGTGGGCTGTATTACCCAGGCGCCGTTGCGGTTGAGTAAGCCCAGCTTGCCATCCTGCGCGGCGAAGGCAACCTCGCCTTCAAATTCGCGCGCGGAAGAAAACTGCGGCGCGATAGCTATCTCGCCCGCCGTGTTTTTATAGCCCCATGCGCCGGTCTGCAAAAAGGGTATCAGCCGCCCGGCGGTGGAAACCGCGGGGGGCGGCGGCGTGGGGGAGGGGGTAGGCTGTGCCGCCAGCGCTTCCTGCTCGGCGATTTCATGCTCCTGTGAGAGCACCTGCGCGCCATTGCCCTGATAGGTAAAGGCAAAGATGATAACGCACACAAGCAGCGCGCCCAGGAGCAAGCCGTAGACGCGAAGTATGGGCATATGCGGTTTTTGAGGCGCCTGTTGTGACATAGGCATATGTTATGAGGCGGGTTGCTCGCCGGGGGTTTGCATCACGATGTTGATAAAGCGGTCGGCCGCGGCAGAAAGCGGAACGCCTTCGAGTGAAATCAAACCTATGCCGCGGGAGGGCATGGGCGTGCTCAGCTCGATTTCGAACAGCTCGCCGCTCTGTATGGCGTCGGCGGCAAATTCATAGGTAACGCAGGCTATACCCAGCCCAATCCTCGCGAATTCCACCAGCAGGCTGTGCGCGCCCAGCTCGATTTCGGGGTGCAGCGTAACGCCGCATACCGAGGCGAAATCATCGAGGTATTTGCGGGAATTGCTGGCTTGCTCCAGCAGCACCAGCGGCTCGTGCGTGAGCTCGTTTATGGTGACGGGCTTGCCTTTTAAGTAGGCGAAGCGCTGCGCGTTCGCCACGAATACATCGTGCACGCGCAGTACATCGCGCACGCACAGCGTGGTATCATCTACCGGCAGGTTGACGAGCGCAATATCCACCTTGCCGACCTTTAGCAGCTCCACGGTTTCGGGCGTGGTGCGGTTGGTCACCTGCAGCTGTACTTCGGGGTACTGCGTATGGAACTTTTCGAGGTAGGGCAGCAAAAAAAACTGGCACAGCGTATCGCTCGCGCCTATCATCAGCCCGCCGGATTGCAGCGTGCGCATGCGGTGCAGCTTATCCTCGGCGGCGGTGATAAGGCTTACGGCCTTATCGGCATAGCTGTAGAGCATACGGCCCTCGCTGGTTAGCGAGATGCCGCGGCTGGTGCGGGTAAAAAGCGTGCAGCCCAGCATATATTCCAGCCGGTGCATCGATTGGCTTATGGCGGGCTGGCTCACATATAATTCACGCGCCGCATGAGAAAGGCTGCCACAGCGAGCCACCGTGCAGAAGATGCTGTATAGATCAAGATCGGCCGGCATGTAGAAACCCCCTCATCAAAGCATGGTATCCCGTCAAAAAGCGCGGGAATTCGCCGTTTGGATTGCATTCGGTGCGATTATCGCCTATAATATTCTATTATAAAGGAACTATTCTGCATTTGCAATAAGTTAAACTAATAGTATTCCGTCTTATTCCAATCAGTGAAAATATCCGTTTTGGAGGTGCGAACCATGCGAGAATATACGATACCTTCTGCCACAGGCCTTTGCGACCTGCATGTTTGCGTATGGGAATGTGAAACGGCGCCGCGCGCCGTAGTGCAAATCGTGCACGGCATGAGCGAATATATTTTGCGCTACGATGCGTTTGCGCGGTATTTGAGCCAAAATGGCATACTCGCAATCGGGTTCGACAACGCTTCCCATGGCCAAAGCTGGGAAGAAGGCGCGCCGCGCGGCTACTTTGGCGCCCAGCACGGGTGGGATAGCCTTATTACCGACCTGCGCGTGGTACAGGAGAGCACGCAGGCGGAATATCCAAGCCTGCCTTATATACTCTTTGGCCACAGCATGGGTTCCTTTTTGGCGCGCTCCTATGCGGCGCGGCATGGCGAGGGTATAGACGCGTTCATATTCATGGGCACGGCGGGGCCAAACCCCGCGCAAAAATTGGCGGAGCGCATGGCCAGGCAGCAAATCAACGCGCTGGGGCCCAGCGGCGTGAGCCACACCCTCAACAAAATCGCCTTTGGTGCGTACAACCGCGGGTTTCGCCCCCAACGCACCGCGTTCGATTGGCTCTCACGGGAACCCGGCAGTGTGGATGCCTATGTGGCGGATGCCGCCTGCGGCTTCCCGTTCACCGCGGCGGGGTACCGTGACCTGTTCGAGGGCTTGGGCGAAATATCCAAAAAAAAGTGGGCGGGCCAGGTGCCGCATAAGCCCATATTGATGCTTTCAGGCATGATGGACCCGGTGGCCGGCAAGGATGCGCGCGGCGTCAAGCTGGTGGCGGATAGATTGGTAAAATCCGGCCACGAGGTAGAACTGCTGCTTTATGCCGGCGCGCGGCACGAGCTGTTAAACGAAACCAACCGCGATGAAGTGATGGCGGATATACTCTCGTTTATCGAACGGCAGGTGTAACGCTATGGCAACGCATTATGCATGGGAAGAGCTATATGCCGCGCTCCCAACCTGCAGCCTGTGCGGCCTGGCAGGCGCGCGCACGCATGTTGTACCGGGCGAAGGGGATCCGCAGGCCCGCGTTATGTTCGTGGGTGAAGGCCCGGGGCGGGAGGAGGACCGTACCGGCCGCCCGTTTGTGGGCCCGGCGGGGCAGCTGCTCGACAAAATGCTGGCGGCCATAGGCCTAAAGAGGGAAGAGGTATATATCGCCAACGTGGTAAAGTGCCGCCCGCCGGGCAACCGCGTGCCGGCGGATCACGAGGCGGCGGCCTGCCTGCCTTATCTTAGGGCGCAGTTTGCGCTGGTGCGGCCGCAAATCATCGTGTGCCTGGGCGCGACCGCGGCAAAGAATCTCTACGACCCCAACGTGCGCATCACGCGGGATAGGGGCGTGTGGCAGAACAAAAAGGGCGTGTGGATGCTGCCCACCTATCATCCGGCGGCGTTGCTGCGCGATGAGGGCAAAAAGAAGGAAGCCTGGGAAGACATGAAAAAGCTGCGCGATAAGCTCGGCGAGCTGGGCGGCACTTGAAACCAATCCTAAACTAGTGTTATAATAAAGCGTTACTTTTATCGGGGAGGGAATTTCACCTATGTCTGGACATTCCAAATGGGCGAATATACAAGCAAAAAAAAGCAAAACCGACGCTACGCGAGGCAAGGTGTTTACAAAAATAGGCCGGGAGCTGGCCATTGCCGTTAAAGAAGGCGGCGGGGACCCGGCCAACAACGCGAAGCTGCGCGATGTAATCGCCAAGGCGAAGGCCAACAACATGCCCAACGATAACATCAGCCGCTCCATCAAAAAGGCGACGGGTGAATCGGGCAGCGTAAATTACGAAGAGATCACCTACGAGGGCTACGGCCCGGGCGGCATCGCCGTTATCGTAGAGGTGGTTACGGATAACCGCAACCGCACCGCCGCCGATATACGGCACATATTCGATAAAAGCGGCGGCAGCATGGGCGCGAGCGGCTGTGTGGCGTGGATGTTCGATAAAAAGGGCGTGCTGGTTATAGAGCGCAGCGCTTCTATCGATGAGGACGCGCTCATGCTCGAAGCGTTGGATGCTGGGGCGGAGGACTTCCGCGCGATGGATGACGCGTTCGAAATCTATACCGATCCCTCGGCCTTTTCCACCGTGCGCGAAGCGTTGGAGGCGGCGGGGCACGCGTTCCTTTCCGCCGAGGTTTCGATGCTGCCGCAGAACACGGTGGATGCAACCGCCGATACCGATTTGGTGGATAAGCTCGAGCGCATGCTGGATAGGTTCGACGATAACGACGATGTGCAGGAAGTGTATCACAACGCGGCGCTGCCGGATGAGGAAGAATAAAATCGAATAAGCTGGTTCTTTCCCGTGCAATATCCCGGGCTTTGCCCGGGAGGTACTTGCCCGCCCTCCATTCTTATTAAGCTAAAGCAAGCTGAAAGCATCTTCGGATGCTTTATATTTCTGCATAACCGATAGGCGCCATGGCTTCGCAATATAGAAATATTCTATATTGACAACGCTTTCACTTGTCGTTATATTTAATTCAGGCTAACGATAAGGATACGATATATGCAAAGAAGCGGACATTTTGGCTTACAGTTGCACCAAAGCATTTCATTCAGTCCTCCTATGATGCGCGTTTCACACTCTGAGGCCGTGTTTTGGCCGGGTTGCGCGCTGATGACGCTGGATCCAAGCATATTGCGCGCTGCGCTGGCCGTATTGCGGCGCGCGGAGCCTGCGCTGGGCATCGCTTCGCTTTGCTGCGGCCAGCCAACGCGCTATCTTTTCCCAAAGCTGTATGTGCACCGCTGCCAACGGGTTGCGGCGCTGCTCGCAAAAAATGGTGTCCGCCGCGTGTATACCGCCTGCCCGAATTGCTTTGCGCAGCTGAGCGAGCAGGACGTGGAGGTGCTACCCATATGGGAGGCGCTGCGCGCGTGCCTGCGGCCGGAGGATTTGCACCCATCCTGCGGGGCCGCATATGCCCTGCACGACCCTTGCCCCACCCGGGCACAGCCCGCCCAGCAGGATGCGGTGCGCGCCCTGCTGCAGGCGGCAGGCGTTGCCGTGCTGGAGCCCGCGCATTCTGGCGCGCATACGCGCTGCTGCGGCAATTATCATATGCTGCATACGCTCGACCCGGCCCAAAGCGCGCAATTGCGCGAGGAGCGCTGTGCGGAATTCCCCGAAGGCCATGCGATACTGAGCTATTGCGAGGGCTGCTTGGGCGCGTTTCGCGGCGAGGGCAGGCAAACGGCGCATGTACTCGAAGTGTTATTTGGCGCCAGCAAGCGGCGCGGTTGGCGCAACCGCATCGCATTCACGCTGGGGAAGGGGAGGTAGCGCTATGTTGGATACGCATGCGCGCAAGTGGTTCGATAGATACTTCTTGGCGCTGGCGCGGTTTTTCCTGCGCATCGGGCTTTTGCCCAACCATGTGACGGCGCTGGCATTTTTGATAGGCATAGGCAGCGGCGCGGCGCTGTATTATAAGCTGACCTGGCTGGCCGTGGGCCTGCTTTGGCTCTCGGGCCTGCTGGATGCCGTGGACGGCCAAATGGCGCGGTTGAGCGGCAAGAGCAGCATGCTGGGCGCGCAGTTCGACATCGTGAGCGACCGGGTGGTGGAATTGGGCATCGTATGGGCGCTGGCGCTTCGGCGGGCCGATTGCCTGATGCCGCTTTTAGGGCTGGTGAGCGCCATATTGATTTCGATTACCGTGTTTTTAACCACGGGTATGCTATCCAGGCCGAGCGGAAAAAAGAGCTTTTACTATCAGGCGGGGCTTATGGAGCGCACCGAGGGATTTATCGCGTTTACGGCCATGATGCTGTTCCCCGGTTGGCTCGCCCTGCTCACCTGGGCTTATGCCGCGTTGATAGGCTTTACCATCGTGCAGCGGCTGGCGGAATCCATACGACTGCTCAAGCAGGACAGCATTCAATAAACGAGTAGGAGATTTTATTACATGAAGCGGGTACTTAAAACCGTATGCGCGGCGCTGCTGCTATGCGCGCTGTTGCTGCAGGGCTGCGCCAAGCCAAAGGATAGCGCGCGGGTAGACTATGCCGATTGGGAAGCGGTATTGCGCGCGGCCAAGGGCACCACCGTCACCTTTTATGGCTGGGGCGGCAGCGACCTTATCAACGCGTGGATAGACCAGCAGCTTGCGCCGTACTGCAAAACCGTTTACGACGTTACCGTAGAGCGGGTGCCTATGGATATCGATATGATACTCAACCGCTTAATAGGGGATAAGGCCGCGGATAACGCGGCGGGCGGCATCGATCTGATTTGGATCAATGGCGAAAACTTTGCCACCGCCAAGGATAGCGGCCTGCTATTTGGCCCCTTCTGCCAATATGTGCCAAATTATGAAAGGTATGTAGATGCGCAAAGCGAAGAGGCCACCCTCGATTTTGGCATGGCCATCGAGGGCTATGAGGCGCCTTACTCCAATGCGCAGCTGGTGTTTAGCTATGACAGCTCCAGCATATCGGCGCCGCCGACTTCGGCGCAAGCGCTGCTGGAGCTCTGTAGGCAGAACCCGGGCAAATTCACCTATGAAGCGCCTCCAGGCTTTACGGGCAGCGCGTTTGTGCGCAATATATTGAACGAAACCTGTGACTATGCCGCGCTTGCCGCCCTGCCCGAGGGTGTGGATGACGCCACATTGCGCGCGGCCGTGCAGCCCGGCATGGAGTTTTTGCGCCAGCTCAACCCCTACCTATGGGAGGGCGGCGCAACGTTCCCCGCCACGAATGCGCAGGCGGACGCCATGTTTATGGATGGACAGCTGCTGTTTTCGATAAGCTACGACCCCTATCATGTATCCTCCATGATTGCCAACGGGCAGTACCCCGCTACGGCTGCCGCTTTTGTATTTGACGCGGGCACTGTGGGCAACACCAACTATGTGGCCATCGCCGATAATTCGCAAAATATCCCCGGCGCGCTCTGCGTTGCGGACGCCATACTTTCGGTGCCCATGCAGGCGGCCAAAATGGACCCTTCCTCCTGGGGCGCGTTGCCGGTATTGAGCAGCGATAAGCTCAGCCAGGAGGAAAAAGACTTGTTTAGCGCCGTGCCCATAGGCGAGGGCGCGCTGCCGCAGGATGTGCTGCTGGCGCGCCGCATAGCGGAGCTGCCCGCTTACCTCGTGCCCCGCATAGAGGCGATATGGCTCGAAGAGGTACCCGGCAAATGAAAAGGGCCGCGCCCTATATTATGCTGCTGCCGGTATTTATCCTCGTATGCATGCTGCTGGTCAGCTTGGCGGATAGCGTGCTGCAAAGCCTGGGGTACTTCCCGGCGGCGGGCTTGACGTCCTTCACGTTTGCGTATTATAAGGAAGTGCTAGGCTCCCTTGCGCTGCGCGATTCCCTGCTGTATAGCCTGTATCTCTCCCTGGTTTCCGCACTGCTTTCCGTCGCGCTGGGCGTTGCGTTAAGCGCGCTGCTGCACGCCTCGGCCCGGGCGGAAGCGTTGGTGTATCGCCTGCCTATCGCCATGCCGCATATCGTGGTGGCTTTCCTTGTGATTGCGCTGCTTTCGCAAACGGGCCTGCTTGCCCGCTTGGCGTACGCGCTGGGGTTGATAGGGGAACCGGGCGCGTTCCCGCTGCTCACGCAGGATAAAGCGGGGGCAGGGGTGATTGCCGCCTATGTATTCAAGCAAGCGCCCTATGTGATGTCGGTCGTGGTGCTGCTGATGCGGCGCGTATCCTCCACCTGCGGCGAAGCCGCGCGGGTGCTGGGCGCTAGCCCGCGCAAGGCGTTTTTTTATGTGACGCTCCCCTTGTGCATGCCCGCCGTTTCCACCGCGTTCATAATCGTTTTTGCCTATTCCTTCGGCGCGTATGAGCTCCCGTTTTTGCTGGGCGCCACGCTTCCGCGCGCGTTCCCCGTGCAGGCATATACCGAGTTCCTTTCGCCAAGCCTCTTGCACCGGCCCTATGCCATGGTTTACAATGCCCTCATGCTGTTGTTTGGGGTTATATTCATAGCGTTATATCTCGTTGCCTTCAAACGGTTGATGCGCTACAACAAGGCGGTGTACGCATGAGGCGCGTTATGCTGTGGCTATGCGCCGCCGCGGTTTTGCTGCCCGTGGCGCTGCTTGCTCTGTATGCGGTTTGCGCCCGCTGGCCTTGGCCCGCGCCGCTGCCGCAAAGCCTTTCGTTGCGCGGCATACAGGCGCTGCTAAACGCCGATGTACGCGGCACACTCTTAAGCAGCATAGGCTATTCGCTGGGGAGCGCGCTGCTCTCCACATTGATTGCCCTGCCCGCCGCGCGCGCCATCTCGTTTTATAATTTTGCGGGTAAGCGCGCCATGCGCGCGGTGCTGCTGGCGCCCATACTGCTGCCTTCCACGGCGTTTTTCATCGGCCTGCAAACGCTGTTCACCCGCCTGGGCATCATCAACACGGCGCTGGGCGTTATGCTCGCGCACATCATGGTCATACTCCCATACCCCATATGGACCTTATGCGACATGATGCAAAGCGTGGGCCGCACGATGGAGGAGCAGGCGCGTACGCTGGGCGCGTCGCCGCTGCGCGCGTTTTCGGCGGTATCGATGCCGCTGCTGCTGCCCGCCTGCGTGTCGGTAACCGCGCTGGGCTTTTTGATTTCCTTCGGACAATACTTTTTAACGCTGATGATAGGCGGCGGCCGCGTAAAGACGTTCGCCATGCTCGTGGTGCCCTATATCCAAAGCGGCGACCGTATGCTTTCTGCCGCGTTTTCATTTGCCTTCATACTGGCTGCGGGTACGGTATATGGGGTTATGGATGCCGTGCTGCGCAAGCATAGCGGCGCCCGGCCGCCCACGCGGGGGTCGCTTGTATGAACCGATTGGAGCTTAAAAACGCATCGATTGCCTATGGCAGGCAGCCCATATTGCAGGCCATAGATCTGCAAATACAGGAGGGCGAGTTCTTTTCGCTGTTGGGGCGTTCTGGCTGTGGGAAAACGACACTCATCAAGGCCGTCGCGGGGTTATTACCGCTTTATGCGGGGCAATTGCTGCTAAACGGGCAGGATGCGGGGAACTTGCCGCCCGAAAAGCGGCGCGCCTCGGTGCTGTTCCAAGATGTGCGGCTGTTTTCGCACCTTACGGCAGAGGATAACGTGGCTTTCGGCCTGCGCATGCAGGGCATGGGGCGGGAACAGCGCCGCCAACAGGCAAACGCCATGCTGGAGCGGGTGGGCCTGGGCGGGCTAGGGCAGCGCGCGGTGGATACGCTATCCGGCGGGCAGCAGCAGCGCGTCGCGCTGGCCCGGGCGGTGCTGCCCGGGCCCAGCATATTGCTGCTGGATGAACCGTTTTCCAGCTTGGATATGGAGCTGCGCACCGCCATGCGCGCGCTGGTCAAAAGCCTGCACAGCCACATGCGGCTCACCACGCTGCTCGTTACGCACGACGTGGGGGAGGCCATGCTGCTCTCAAACCGCGTAGCCATCATAGATGACGGGCGCATATGCTGCTGCGCCGCGCCGCGCGATTTGCTAGGCGACCCAAAAGCCGCCCCGTACTTATCTGCCTGGAAGGATGAAATCCGCGCCCAAAGCAACCTGCTGGGCGAATAGCAAAAAAGCCCCGCCTGCATATAAAAGCGGGGCTTTTGCGTCGTTCGCTTACAGCGGCGTTACCTCCAACACCCTGTTGCCTTCCTGCCGCACTTGATAGAGCGTCCAGCCGCTTATGCCGTGGGCGCTTAGTATGTCGAGCGCCTGCTGCCGCGCGCTTAAAGCAAACCGCAGCGACATGCCGCAGCTGGCCGTAATCGCCCGAAGCGTGGGTATGAGTATAACGCCCAGCGCGCTTAGGGCCTTTTGTGCGGCAATGGCGGCATGTGTCGATTCAAATGCCAGCAGCAGGTATTCCTGCGTCATAGCGTGATGACTTTTGACGCCCGCTGCATGCGGTTTAGTATTTCGTACATGTTGCTGATTGTGCCCACCTTAAGCTGATCGGCCAAGGTATAATAGTTGAGGCAGGTGCCGCACACCAGCACCTCTGTTCCCTTTTCGATAAGCTCCGCAATGCTGTCGAGCACCTGCTGCTCCTCACCGGCGGGCAGCTTCACGCCGCCGTTCATAAACAGCAGATAGGCCGGCGCGTCATCGCCCTGTGAAAGCGTATACAGCGCCATTTTCATCAAATTATAGCCCAGCTCCTGCGCGCCTTCCCCCACATGATCCTTGCCCACAAACACCGCATAGCCGCCCGCCGCTGCGGCGGGAACGGGCGCGGGGGCTGCGGCGGGCGCGGCGGCCGCCGAGCGGGTCAAACGCACTTGGAACGCGCCGTCCTTCTCCGCTACCGCGATGGCGCTGCCGTTCTCCTTGGCCAGGCGCGTCAGGTTTTCTACGGCAATTTTATTATCCACCACAATGGTCAGATCTTGGCAGCCGCCATCCAATTCTTTTTTGGCCAGCACCACGGGTATGGGGCACTCCTTGCCGATTGCATCGATGTACATAGCGCATTCCTCCTATATGAATTTATATGGTATCCTCGTCCTGCACGCCCTCCTGTATGGGCGCGGCGTCGGGTAAATACTTTTTTTTAATCACCAGCGCGGCCACGGCAAGTATGACTGCCAGCGCGGCCGCCACGGCGAAATATACGCCCCTGTTGCTCTGCTCCGCTATGCCCGCGCCGCCCAAGGTGAAAAACAACACGCCGGGCAGCATAAAAACAAACGTGAGCGCCGAATAGCGAATAAAGCCTATATCCGTTACCCCATAGGCAAAGTTTTGCAGATTATAGGGGAACAGCGGCACCAGCCGCGTAATCATCAATAAAATAATACCACTTTTTGGGCTGGTGGAAAACAATATGCTTTTGAGCAGCCTGCTCTTTTCCAGCATGGGCTTTACGGCGTCCTTCAAAAAGAACCGCCCTACCAAAAACGCGAGCATGGCGCCCAGCGTTGTGCCCACCAGGCAGGCAAGGCTCCCCCACACCGGGCCAAATAGCATGCCCGCCGCCAGCGCAAAGGTCATGCCGGGCAGCGCAAGCGCCGCGCAGCCCACGACCGTTGCGGCGATATAAATGAGCAGCGCCTGCGGCAGGTTTTCATCCACGGTATGCCTAAGCTGCAAAAAAGCATCGGTATTTTTTAGGTAGGCGGACCAGTGAAAGCGCCTATCCAGCAAGTATACCGCCGCAATCAGCAATATAAACGCCGCTGGCTTTAACCATCGACCGTTTTTTTGCATATCGTTCCCCTCGAAAAACCGGAGCAAAAACGCATCGACCGGCTTTTTGCGGCGAAACGTTTTTGCTCACGAATTCTTTTACTTGTTCCTTTGGCCATCCCACACGGCGATGCCCACAAACCCGGCTATCAGCCAAATCAGCAGCGCGCCGTTGATTGTGGCAAAGGGCAGCCGCGGCTGACGCAGTCCTTCGCGCAGCAAGGCCGCGGGTACCACCTGCAATCGCCGCCATCCGAACACCGCCAGGGCAATGCCCGCGCAAACCGCCAAATTGCAAAGCGTAAATGCCCAGTTGCACAGCTTGCTATGCTTTCTTCGCACGATATGCAGCGCGATGCTCAGCAGCACCACAAGCCCAAAGCAGACATACCCGGTATTGATGCGCATTTGCAGCCATGTGTTCGAAAAGCAGAGCATCGCCAGCAGTAGTGCCCATAAAAAACCATTATAAACAGCCTTAAACAAGTGTTTCCCCCGTTGTTGTCCGATTAAACCGCTATTATGCGAGCCTAAATATCACGATTACGGCGGTGCCGTCGGCGGGCAGCACGCTATCGTCGCCATAGAACGTAACGAGCCCGTTGGCCGTAGATTCACTGGTCCACGCGGCGTTGCTGGTGATACCGGCCATGCAGCTATCCAGACACAGCGTGCAGCCTGTGTTATAGGCGTTTGCGGTTTCGATGTTGCCGCCAAAGCGTACTTCCATCGGGCGCGCTTCGGATGCCTTGATGATATTTTCGAACGGGATCTCATCCTGACCGGCCCATTTGACGGTCACGTTGAGCAGGTCGCCTTCTATGGCTTTGCCTTCGCCGGGCTTCGCGCCCATATCCGCGCCGGTGAGGTTGTTGCCCGGCGTAGCGCCAAAGTCGAACAGCACTTGATAGAACTGCTTTTCATCGGCATAGCTGCGCAGTATGGCCTTGTCGCCGTTGCCGCCATCCTTAAACACCACGCCATGGCGGGTGGGCTCGGTGAAGTAGGCGCCGTTTACCTCGGTGTATAGGGCGACGGTCTTGTTTGCCGCATCCACAACCAAGGGGTTTTCGAGGGTAGGCTCGGCAATTGCCGGCGCTTCCGCCGCGGCGGCAGGCTCCACCAACGCGGGCTTGGCCTCTATCCAATTGTTAAAGCCGCCTTCGAGCGTGAGCACCTTAGAAAGGTCATAACCGATGGATGCGAGGCTGTTTGTGCTGACCTGCGCATATTTTTTGCCGGAATAGCATACCAGCACCAGCGTATCCGTAACGCCCTGCGTCGCGGCTGTCATCGCGGCGATACCCGCGGCGGCGTCGCCCTCTTTGGCGGCATCCATATCCACACTGGTCGAACCAACGATATGCGCTATGTCATAATCGGCGGCCTTGCGCACATCCAGTATGCGATAACCCGGCGTGCCTAGGGCAGCTTCGAGTTCATCGGCAGTGATATACTGCATAGCTACATCGGCTTCCGCTTCGGTAGCCGGTGCTGTCGCGGCGGGCGCGGCCGCGCAAGCGGTTGCCGCCAGCGCCAGCAATATTGCCAGGGCCAATGCCAATACCTTGTTGAGTTTCATGTTCATTCCTCCGTTTGCTAATTTTTTTATAATAACCGCAAGGAGTTATTCCTCGGGGGTATCCGCTTGTGCGGCTTGCGCAGCCTTTTTCTTTTGATGCTCTAAATACAGCTGCCGAATCAGTATGATGCAGGCGGACAGCGCAAACAAAATCAGCAGCGCGGTTACAACCATCTTTGCGCCGCCTGTCAGCATGCCGCCCACATAGGAATAAATGATCGTAGCGGGCAGCTGCCCTATGCCGGTGGCCACAAAAAATCCCCAAAAAGACATGGAGGTAAGCCCTGCCGCGTAGCTCACAATGTCGAAGGGGATAAAGGGGAGCAGGCGCGCAATCAATATGCTAAGGCGCCCATGCCTTTCAAAAAACGTATCGATTTGCTGGAGCCCGGCCTTGCTGGTGAGCTTTTCTACAACGTTCCGCCCCAATATGCGCGCGATGTAAAAACATACGGCCGCGCCCACCATCGCGCTGCTCCAGGAAAGTATGGCGCCCTGCCACCAGCCAAACAGGTTGGCATTGGCAAACGTGATTAAAAAAGCGGGGAGCGGCGCTATGACGGATTGAAATATCATCAATAAAAACGATACCGCCGCCGCATAGCCGCCATAGGAGGCCACAAATTCCCTTACCACCGTAAAGTCGCCGCTTGCGAACATCGTCACGATGCTCCCCACTGTTGCATGCACGGCCGGGATGGCAAAATAAGCGACGATTGCCGCCACCAGCGCCGCAAGCAGCAGTATGCGCCCTATATGGTTTGGTTTTTTTACGGGCTGTGTTTCCATATAATTTACTCCTTTATAATTCCCGATTGATGAAATGTACTTATTTTTAAATTCGTTATTCGCACATGAGTATAGCACATATTATAGGTTAAATCAATATAGCATAACGTCAAAAGCGGTTGAGAGGGTGCCAACGGGCAAGATTCATTATAGCGTCTTTTCGTGAATTTTCAAATACGCTATTTTTATATAGACATAACGCATTATAGATTATATCTATGCAGGCTCATTCGCATAAAAAACCCCCGCCTTTTAGTAAGACGGGGCAGGGGTGCCATTTCGATTAGTGAGGGGGCAAAATCACGCTTTGGCCGCCGCTTCCCATTGCGCCATCTGCGCATCGGTGAAATTGAATTCGCGCTGCAGGGCTTTTAAGGCGTAGTCCGCGCGCTGATGCAGGCAGGCGCGCAGGTCGGCTATCTGCTTTTCCCAAGAGGCTAAGGAGGAGGGGGCGCCCCAGCGCGTGATGTGCCGCGGAAGCTCCGCCTTAAGCGAAGAGGTCATATCATCTAAAATAAGGTCTATGCGCGCGGGCGCAAACTGGTTGCGCACCACATACACATACCGCGCGCCGAATTGCTCGCACCAGGATTTGTTTTTGCGCAGGCCCACGAAAATATCCATATTGGTGAGCGAGCCATCCTGCGAGGGGACGCCCGCGGCTTTGAAGTAGCTGGGCAGTATGTTGCGGCTGGGGTTGTTGCCCGAAAGCGCCAAATCGAGGTCGTAGAACACCGGCCGCCACTTTACGGCATAATCCTGCGAACGCCAGTATTTTTGGTTGAACATATCGCCGTTGGCAAAATAGGTTTGCGCAATCAGGTAATCGGTAAAATATTCGGTATCCACCCAGTTGGTAAATTCCGCAAAGCGCGCGTCATCCGAAAGGTCGGTATTGAGCCCATAGGCGCGCACGCGCTTAAAGTCGGTATTGCGCCCAGAGAGCGCGCCCACATTGCGGCGTATAATATCCACCGCATCCGGGTCCACTCCATAATATGCGGCGAGATAGTCTTCATTTTGGTTTTCGTTTAAATCGTAAATGCCCCAGTATTGGCCGTTTACATATACGACCACGATGCGGGTTTCGGCATTGTCCACCCGCAATCCCTTCACCAGGCGCGAAAACAGGCTATCTCGTATGCGGGTTTTATCCCGGTCCTGCCCCGAATTGCGCAGCACCAGGGAAGAAAACGTGCTTACCGCGCAGTCGGCAAAGAAGGGGTAGCTGGTATCGCCCTGCCCATATGCGCCGCGAAGGTATACCGCCAGGGATTTTTGCCGCGCCAACAGCGTGGAGGAGCCGCTTGCGCGCAGGCCGCAGCCAAACGCCGTGCCCAGCGCGCCATCCGCCTCATAAAATGAAAAATGCCCTTCGCGCTCGGTGCGATTTTCCCGCAGGGTAACGGAATACAGCGTGTTCCAATCCGCGCTGTCGGCGGCCAAACACACCACGGGCACGGTGTGGGGCTGTTCAAACAAAAACGTGGCGGTCACAACATCGCTGGGCAGCAGCCCGTCGGCATAGGCGATGGCGCGCAGCACCGTGTTTTTTTCGATGGGGATGGGGCCGGTATAGGGCATGGAGGCCGTATCGGGCTTGCTGCCGTTGAGCGTATAATATAGCGAAGCGCCCCGGGTAAGGGAGGATAGCGAGAGCGAAAACGGCGCCGTGTGATAGAGGCTTAGGCTGGAAAACATCGGTTCGGCGACAAATCCCGTATAGGATTCCGCCGCGTTGGCCGCGTTTTGCGAGCTGCCGAGGTAAAACACGCGGTTGGCGCTGCTTGCGTTGCGGCCGGAGGTTAACCCAAGGCGCAGCGCCCCGGTGCGGAATATATCCCGCAAATTGCCGTTTTTATCGGAGAGCAGCAGCGTTTCACCGGCGGAAGATATACCAAAGGGCGCCGATGCGCCCTTGCTGCTTGCCGATGCCGCGCTGATGGTGGCATAGCCGCCGGCGGGTATGGTGAGTGAAGCAATCGTGTACCGGGCCAAATCATCCGTGCTGTCGCTGATGGCCCAACCCGACAAATCGGCCGCAGAGGAAGAAGCGTTGTGCAGCTCGATCCAATCCGCCCTGCGGCTTTTGGCGGGGGAAACGGCGCTCACCTCGCTGATGTATATGTTCTGCATATCGGTATAGTCGCTGGCGAGCGGCTCGGTTTGCGCGTGGGTGGTATTGGCCGCGCCCGGCGTAGGCGTGGTGTAGTATACGAAGGAACCATCCGTTGCCCTGCCTATGGAAACATTGCTGCCCAAGGAGGGCGGCAGGGGAATGGTATCCTGCCCCAGGCTGGAGGAATCCGTTAAAACCAAAGCCTCGTCCGAGCGGGAAAGCTTAAACGGCGTGTGCAGCGCGCCGCCCGGCGTTTGCGCTTTGCCGGAAAGGAACACCAGCAAATATGCGCCCGGCTCTATGCTGACATCCTGGGGGAACGCCCACTTAAACGGGGCGTCCGGGCTGTCGCTCAGGTAGTAACCGCCCAGCGAAACCGCGCTAAGGGAGCCATTGTACAGCTCGGCCCAGGCGGTGCGCTCGCCGGTATCATCCCGCAGGCTGTATGCATTGTGCAGCAGCACCTCGTTGATGCGTATGGGGGCGCTTGCATCCATGTTGGAAAATTGCAGTGTGTTAAACTCCGCGGGCCCGTTTGCCGCGCCGGGCGTGGCCGCCGCGGTATATCCGCCCTCGGCCAGCACACAAACGCCCTCGGGTATTTCCTGCGGCCAATCCAGCATGGTCACGATGGCGCCGCGGCCATCCGCCAAACAGAGCAAAGTGTCGTTTTTACCCAGCCTCATGGCGGCAAACAGCTCGTCATTTAGGGTGCGCTCGCTGCCCGCAAACCAAACGACGGCATATTCTCCCGCGTTTAGCGTAACCTCTGGCAACCGGCACTTGTTGGGCTCGCCTATCGCATCCGAAAGGTAATAATCGGATAGCAGCAGCGCTTGATCGGATGTGTTGTATAGCTCTGCCCATGGGTAGCTGGAGCCATCGCCGGTTGTATGGCTGCTGCTTGCGCGGGGCATCACCTCGGTGAGCGTGAGCCCGCTCTGCGAAGCGGGGGCCGAAGCATCCGGCGCGCCGGCGTATACGACATCGTGGTTCGCTTCCATGGGCGTGGGCGCGGAGCAATAGCCATACAGGCCGTCGTCCCCCCGCGCGTAGGATATATCGGTGGGCAGCGCGGGTATTTCGAGCTGTTGTAAAACGTTGTAGTACGCGTCGGTCAAAAACAGCGTTTCGCCTTTTTTGGAAAGCCCAAAGCCGGTGCACAGCGCGCCCGTATTGCTTTGCTTGGCCGCGTATACGAGGATGTACCCGCCGGCGCGCAGCGTGGTTTCGGGGAACACCCACTTGTGCGGCTCTTTGATGTTATCGCTCAAGCCATAGCCCGTTAAGTCCATATCGTTGCCGGTGGCGTTGTAGAGCTCAATCCAATCCGGCGAGCCCAGGGCGGGGTCGGTGAGGGATAGCGAGTTGGAGGTGACCACCTCGTTGATGACGAGCGTCACTTGCGGGCTGCCGGTGGGGAGCGAAAAGGTCGGCAGCGTGAAGCTGAAGTTTTGGCAGCCAACGGCGCAGGCCAATAAGGCGAGGGCGAACACCCCGCATGCAATCGCTTTATAAGCACGAATATATATCCTTTTCATAAAAAACATTATAACATAGCGCATGGGGTTTTTCATCCGGCAAAAATTGTGTGGCGCAAAAATGATGGAATTTTGCACAATTATGACACTTCGCAGTATTTCCTTGCGCGGGCAAAAACGGCATACTATAATCAAACCAAAGCAAAAGTAAAAGAAGGTGGGCATATGGCGGGGAAACAGCGCATTTTAATCTGTGACGATCAGGCTATCATACACGAAACGCTGGGCGCGTATTTGCAAAACGAGGGGTATATATACGATTCCGCGTTCGATGGCGAGCAGGCGTTTCTGTTATATGAAGAAAAACGCCCCGACCTGATTTTATTGGATATCATGATGCCCAAAATGAGCGGCATCGATGTGTGCCGCGCCATACGCGCCAAAAGCCGCGTGCCCATCATCATGCTCACGGCCAAGGGAGAAGAGATAGACCGCATTTTGGGGCTGGAGCTGGGCGCGGATGATTACATCGTAAAGCCCTTCAGTTCGAGGGAGGTGGTGGCGCGGGTAAAAGCCGTGCTGCGCCGCTTCGGCGATGCGGATTTAAATGCGGGGCGCGCGCTGCATTTCGAGGGGCTGGAAATCAACCTCGATACCTACGTTGTGCGCGTGCAGGGCGAGGCCGTGCGCTTTACGCCCAAAGAGGTGGAAATACTGTACCTGCTCGCATCGCACCCCGGGCGGGTGCTGGACCGCGAGCAGATATTGTCGCAGGTGTGGGGGTATGAATTCTTTGGCGATACCCGCACGGTGGATACGCAGATCAAGCGCATACGCCAAAAGCTGCCGGGTGCGGAAGGCGTGCCCTGGGGCATCAAAACGATATACGGCGTAGGCTACAAATTCGAGGCCGGGCAATGAAGCCGCGGGCGCGGGCCAACACCATACTGGCCAAAACCATAGCCGCGATTTTGATGGCGGCGGGGCTTAGCGCGCTCCTCACGGTGCTGGTATTCAACCACTATGGCCGCATCGTGTTTTCGGATTTAAAGGCCGCCGAAATCGAACCCCGGGCAAAGTATATCGCCGCCATAACGGCAAGCTATCTGCAGGGCTATATCAGTGTGGAGCAATACCAAAACATCGTGGGCTCCGGCTACGCCGTGTGGGATGCGAGCATATTCGTATACAACGCGCGGGGCACGCTCATAGCGTACCCTGCTCTAGAGGGCGAAGCCGGGGGCGAGGGGGCGCTGCAGGGGTATATAGCAGGCGTACTGCAGGGGCAGCGCATGGTTTCGCCCAATACGCAAAACCAGGTGGGCGTCATCATAGGCGAGCCGGTGTACAGCCGCTTCGGCAATGTGATAGGCGCGGTGTTTCTCATAAAGCCCCTGCGGGAGGTGACCGCCGCGACCAACAGCCTGGTGGTGGCGCTGATCGTCAGCATGGTGCTATCCAGCGCGCTTATGACGGTCCCGGTCTACTTTAGCTCCAAGGGCATCGTGGGCCCCATACGCAAAATGAACGCCATCGCCAACGCCATGGCGGGTGGGGATTTTAGCATCCGCGCCCCCGAAAAGGGCACGGCGGAGGTGGCGCAGCTGGGCATGTCGCTCAACCATTTGAGCGAGGCGCTTTGCGCCACCATAGGCGCCGTAACGTTTGAGCGGAATCGGCTGGTCACCACGCTGAACGGCCTGGGTGAAGGCATCATCGCGTGGGATGCCAATGGCGATGTGGAGCAGAGCAACCCCGCGGCGCTGCGCTTGCTGGGGGGCGGCGCGGCACAGGGTATAGAGGAGCTGCCCGCCTTTAAGGCGCTGGGCGCAAGCGTGCGGCAGGTGCTGCAAAGCTGTGCGCCCGCCGAGATGGATATAGCTGTACACGCCGGCACGCTGCACGCCACCATAACCCCGCTGGGCACGCAGAGCCAGGCCGAGGGCGCCGTTATACTGCTGCAGGATGTAACCGAGGCGGTTCGATTGGAAAAAACCCGCACCGATTATGTGGCCAATGTATCCCACGAGCTGCGCACGCCCCTTGCCTGCATACGGGGCATGGCGGAGGCGCTGGAGGATGGCTTGGTACCGAAAGCGGCGGATCAAAAGCGGTATTACGGCAACATATTGCACGAAACCATGCGGCTCTCCCGCATGATAGACGACCTGCTGGAGCTTTCGCGGCTGCAATCCGGCGGCGTTGCGCTCACGCGGCGCGCCTTGCTTATGGAAGAGCTGGTGTGCGATGTGGCCGACCGTTTTGCCGAGAGCGCAAAGGAAAAGGGGTTGGAGATACAAACCGCGCTGCCCCCCAACTGCCCCGCGGCCTACACCAACCCAGACCGCGCCGAGCAGGTGTTGGTGGCGCTTTTGGATAACGCCGTAAAGCACGCGCAGGCAAGCGGGCAAATCACCATCGAGGTGCAAGATTCGGGCGATCGGCTGAAAATTGGCGTGAGCAACCCCGGGGAAATCAACGAGGCGGATATGCCGCATCTGTTCGAGCGGTTCTACAAAGCGGACAGCGCCCACACGGGCGGCGGCAGCGGGCTGGGGCTTTCCATCGCCGGCGAGGTGCTTGCGCTGCTGGGCGAAACGATAGGGGCTGCCAGCGAAAACGGGCGGGTCACCTTCACATTTACGCTCGCAAAAGCAAACAATGGGGAGAATGTGTGAAAAAACATAGGCCGCATATCAACAGTAGCCGCAAGTGTGCTATAATTACAGCAGAAAACACGCGAGGGTACGCAAGAAGAAGGAGAGCTTATGAGCGCCGGGAAAATACTCATTGCCGATGACGACCACGTCGTACACGAATCGTTGGGGATATACTTAAAGGCCGAGGGCTACGATGTGTTCGACGCGTTTGACGGCCAAGCCGCGCTGGACGCTATCGACAGCGATATTTCGCTGTGCGTGCTGGATATCATGATGCCTAGGGTGAGCGGGCTGGATGTGTGCCGCGAGGTGCGCAAAAACTCCCGTCTGCCCATCATCATGCTCACGGCCAAGGGCGAGGAGATAGACCGCATATTGGGCTTGGAGCTGGGCGCCGACGACTATATCGTAAAGCCCTTTAGCCCGCGCGAGGTGGTAGCCCGCATCAAGGCGGTGCTGCGCCGCACCAGCGAGCAGCAGCAAAACGCGGATGATGGCGTGGTATCGCATCAGGAGCTGGTGATAGATATCAAAAGCTATACGGTCACGCTGCGGGGCCAAAGCATCATATGCACCCCCAAAGAAATCGAGATACTTTACATGCTGGCCTCCAACCCCGGCCAGGTATTTACGCGGGAGCAATTGCTCAACCGGGTGTGGGGCTATGATTTTGCCGGCGAAACCCGCACGGTGGATACGCATATCAAGCGTATACGCGCCAAGCTCGACAACACCGGCCTGAATTGGAGCATCAAAACCATCTATGGCGTAGGATATAAATTCGAAGTGGAGTAACATTGCATGAAGAGCGTATTCTTTCGACGCTTGCTCCTAACACTGACCGTATGTATGCTGTTAGCCGCTGCCGTTATGGCGGCGGCCAATGCTTTTTTGCTCGGCGATGCGCTTACCGGCGCCCAGCTCGAGGATATGCGCGCCAAATCCGAGCTGTTTTTGCATATGGTAGAGGAAAGCCAGTCGGGCGGCATGAACCAGGCCGCGTTCGGCCGGCTTTGCGCCTCCTTCATAAAGGCGACGGATGCCGCGATTGGCATTGTGGAAAAGGACGGCACGCTCGTGTACTTCAGCAGCGCTTCCGATTCGGTAGCCAGCTTTCTCGATAGCGATGATGCGGCGCGGGTGCTGCAAAGCCAAATTTCCTTGCTGCTCGCCGGTGGCAGCGTGATGGACGACAGCGTAAAGCTTCCGCAGGGCGGCATGCTGCTGGTCACCGGCATCCCCATGAAGCAGGGCGGCGGCGTGCTGTTGCTGCAGCCCTCCGCCGGGACGGTTTCCTTGGCGCGGCACCGGTTCAGCACTTTGTTTTTATGGGTGGCGCTCACGGTGCTGCCCCTTACGCTGCTGAGCATGGCCCTGCGCATCAAAAAGGCTACATTGCCGCTTTATGCCATGAGTGAGGCCGCGATTACCATGAGCCGGGGCAATTTTAATATTCGCCTCGATGAAAGCGCCGCGGGAGAGGTGGGGGTTTTGGCCCGCGCGCTCAACAACCTTTGCGAAACGCTCTCCGGCACCATATACCAGCTGCGGTTCGAAAAGAGCCAGCTCGATGAAATACTCCAAAGCCTTACCGATGGCGTAGCCGCCATGGATGGCAGCGGGGCGCTGACGCATTGCAACAGCGCGCTGATGCGCATGTTTGGGGCGGTCAATGCCGATAAACGGGAGGATATTTCCGAGGATGGCAAGCTGTGGCTCACATTTGACGAGGTGTTTGATACCGGCAAGCCGCAAACCATCACCTACCCTATGGCGGGCGATAAGATGCTGTGGATCACGATATCCCCGGTGGTAAACGAGGATGGCAGCCGCACGGGGGTGGTGGGTCTGTTTAAGGATATGACCGAGATGGAACGGCTGGAGGCGACGCGGCGGGAATATGTGGCCAACGTATCGCACGAGCTGCGCACGCCGCTCACGGCGGTGCGGGGCCTGTTGGAACCGCTGAGCGACGGCATGGTGCAGGATGAAGAAACGCGCCAGCGCTACTACAAAACCATGCTGCACGAGGTGATGCGGCTATCCCGCCTCATTACCGATATGATGACCCTAAGCCGCTTGCAGGCGGGCACCGAATATATCGACGTTATGCGGGTGGATATGCGGGAGCTGCTCAGCGATGTGGCTTCGAGCTATACCGCCGCGGCCGAAAACAAGGGCATAGAGCTGATGCTCGACGCGCGGCAGGCGGTGGATGGCCTTACCGACCCGGACCGCATTGAGCAGGTGCTGGTCATATTGCTGGATAACGCCATGCGCTACACCCCGGCGGGCGGTTCCATCCGAATACGCGTGGAGACCTCCGACTGCATGCTGGTGAGCGTGGAGGATACCGGCTGCGGCATCTCGCAAGAGGACTTGCCGCACATATTCGAGCGGTTTTACAAGGCGGATAAATCCCGCGGGAGCAGCGGCACGGGGCTGGGGCTATCCATCGCGCACTATGTGCTCGAAAAGCTGGGCGAATGCATTTATGTGCGCAGCGAAGCGGGCAAGGGCGCCTGCTTTACCTTCACCGTCAAACGCTATGTCTCCAACGCCATCGCGCTGGGGCCCGCCAACGAAAACCGCCGCTGCCGCGCGGGGGATATGGCCCAAGAGCCGCCCGCGCGGGTACAGCCCGGCGCCGTTGTGGATGCGGATTATGAGGTGATGGGCGAGGAAGCCAAAAAACGGGCCAAGCCCGGCGGCATTACGGGCCGCATTCCCACCATAAAAATGCCGGATCGCAACAAAAAACGAAAAGAGTAAAGGGTATGGCAGCATGTGATATCTGCCCGCGCGCTTGCCTTGTGGATAGGGAGCTTGCAACGGGCTATTGCGGCGCTGGGAGCACGCCCCATATAGCCCGCGCCGCGCTGCATATGTGGGAAGAGCCTTGCATCAGCGGCACGCGGGGTTCCGGCACGATATTCTTTTGCGGCTGCAACCTTAGCTGCCTGTTCTGCCAAAACCACGCCATAAGCCATGGCGCGGCGGGCGTGCAAATGGATGCGGGCGCGCTGGCCGACTGTATGCTGCAGCTGCAGGCGCAGGGCGCGCATAACATCAACCTGGTCACCCCCGCGCCGCATGTGCCCGTGCTGTGCAAGGCCATCCCTATGGCGCGGCAAATGGGGCTGCGCCTGCCCATCGTATATAACACCAACGCATACGAGCGGGTGGAAACGCTGCGGCGGCTCGAAGGCTTTGTGGATATCTACTTGCCGGATATCAAATATGTTACGCCGGTGGCGGCAAGCCGCTACAGCGGCGCGGGAGATTATTTCGAATATGCCTCCAAGGCGGTGCTGGAGATGCAGCGCCAATGTGGCGTATTGCGGCTGAACCCAGAGGGTATCGCTGTGCGCGGGCTGCTCGTGCGGCATCTGGTGCTGCCTGGGTCTGTGGATGAAGCCCGGCGGGTGCTGGGATTTATCGCCAAAGCGCTGCCCCAGGCGACCCATATATCGCTGATGGGACAATATATGCCCTGCCATAAGGCCAGCTTTGCGCCGCTCAACCGCAAGCTTTTGCGGCGCGAATATGAGCGGGCCATAGAGCATTGTGTATCCCTGGGGTTTACCAATGTGCTGATACAATCGCTGTCTTCGGCGGACAGCGCGTTTGTGCCCCCGTTTGCGGCACAAAATGAAGAGAATATTGCGAAATTATGAACTTTTTTGCGAGGAATAATTTTTTGTTGCAAAAGTATTGCATAATACAACATGTGGTGTTAGTATACTGGTAACAACTGAATATATCCACCGTCCGGCGTCAAGAGCAGTAATCTTCATTGTTTTTCCTCCAAACCTAAACACCGAACTTTTTTACTTCTAACAATGGTTTGCGGATTAGGGCAGTCCGCAGCCGCGTACCGGACGGATATTCGTAGGGGCTTTGTTTTGCAAAGCCTCTTTCTTTAATTATAACATCATATTTTATCCGCCCTCATACAATATCTTGGGGTGATTGTGCGTGAAAAAGAGGGATTGGATTTGCAGCTGCATCGCGGCGGCGCTCATTGCGGTATACTTATGGCTTATACCCGGCTACCTGCAGCTATCGCGCGTGGAGAATACGCTGCGCAGCAAGCCAAAGGAGCAGGGGGCCTATACCGGCGTCATCACGGTATGGCATATCGCGGGGTTTAAGCCCTATCAGGGCAGCATGGGTACCTGGCTGTCGGATAAGGCGGCGGCGTTTGAAAAAAGGCATTACGGCATATTCATCGACGTGACCGCTCTATCGCCGGAGGATTGCGCGGAACGCCTTGCGCGGGGCGAACGCGCGGATGCATATTCCTTCCCATTGGGGTGGGGGTATGCGGAGCGGTTTATGCCGTTAACCCCAATCGACGCGCCATTCGTGCGCGGCATAGCGGATACGGGTGTGCAGGAGGGCATAACCTACGCGGCGCCCTATGCCCTGAGCGGCTATTTTTTGCTGAGCAATGCCCGGCTGGAGCAGGAGAAGGGCGTGCAGCTTGCCGAAGGCTGCACGCAAGGGGAACTGCAGCAGGCGGTGGATACGCTCACCTACACCTATGGCAAAAAGAACCGGCAGCGCTATGGCATGGCGGGCAGCAAGCTTTTGGCGGCCCGGCTGGGCTTAACCTGCCAAGTGGCGGAATACGAGCAATTCTATGGTCAAGATGCCGCGCTGGCGCTTGGGGATGCGCGGGCGGTGGGGGATTTAAACCGCCGGCAAACCGAGGGCAAGGGGTTTGCGTTTGGCGCGTATGCGCTGGGAGACTATACCGACCTCGTGCAATATGTGGGCATAGCGCGGGATGCCGATGCGCGCAAGCTGCCCTATATAGAGGATTATTTTGCCCTGTTGCTTAGGGAGGATAGTCAGGCTTCGTTAGCGGAGCTGGGCCTGTTGCCGGTCATACGGTTGGAAGCGGAGGATAAAGCCACGGACTTGGAGCCGCTGCGCGCCCTGCGCGAAAAGCTCGCTGCGCCCTTAATACCCAACGCGTTTTTATACCAGCGCTATCAGGATGAGCTGCTCTCGCTGAGCGAGCGCGCGCTTGCGGGCGACGCGATTGCAAAAAAGGAATTGGATCAACGGCTTAAACAGCTTGTGAAGGCAGTCGAAATACAGTAGAATAAAACTATATTGCCCGACCGGTTTTTTATAATGGCGGCGCGGGGCAACGGGAGTATTGGATATGCAAGAAAACATTGCGCGGTTGGCCGCCGCTTTGGGGCCCTCCGTGCGGGTACATGTGCCGATGGCGGAGCACACGTCCTTCCGCATTGGCGGCCCAGCCGACCTTTTTTTTGAGCCGGAGGATGCGCCCTCGCTGGCGCGCGCCTTGCGCCTTGCGAAGGAGTGCGGCGCGCCGGTTTTCATATTGGGCAACGGCACCAACCTTTTGGTGAGCGACAGGGGTATAGAAGGCTTGGTCATCCACCTGGGGGAACGCTTTTCGGGCATGCGCTGCGAAGGGAATCGCGTGCATGCGCTGGCGGGCACTCTGGTTTCTGGGCTGGCGGCATATGCGGCGGCGCAGGGGCTGATGGGACTGGAATGGGCGGCGGGCATACCGGGCAGCGTAGGCGGCGCGGTGGCCATGAACGCCGGGGCCTACGGCGGCGAGGTGGCGCAGTCGCTCGAACGTGTGGAATACTTGCAGCATGGCGAGGTGGCCGTATGCGCGCCGCAGGCCGGCGATATGGGCTACCGGTACAGCGCGTTTGGCGCGCCGGAGCGCATCGTGCTGTCCGCCACATTCCGTTTGGCGCCGGATGATGGCGGCGCAGCCCAGCGTATGCGGGACTATGCCGCGCGGCGCAAGGCGAAGCAGCCCCTGGCAAGCCCCAGCGCGGGCAGCGCCTTTAAGCGCCCGGCCGGGTTCTTTGCCGGTGCGTTGATAGAGCAAGCCGGGCTAAAGGGCTTTCGCGTGGGCGGCGCGCAGGTGAGCGCGCTGCATGCCGGGTTCATTATAAATACCGGGGGAGCCACCAGCGCGGATGTGCGCGGGCTTATCGCCGAGGTGCAAAAACGGGTGTTTGAGCGCAGCGGCGTGCGGTTGGAACCCGAAGTGAAATTTGTGGGGAGGGAATGAGCCGTGTATCTTTTGGTGGTTACCGGCCTTTCGGGCGCGGGTAAGTCGCAGGCGCTCAAACGCTTCGAGGATATGGGGTATTTTTGTGTGGACAACCTGCCCTGCGAAATGCTCATGGGCTTTGCGCAGCTATGCCAAAATGCCGTGCCGCCGGTGGACCGCGCGGCCGTGGTAATAGATAGCCGCGAGAGCGTGTTCCATTTTGATATTTGCGCCAAGCTGAGCAAGCTCGCGGATAATGGCGTGACCGTACACATACTTTATCTGGATGCGCGGGATGAAATTTTGGAGCGCCGCTTTAAAGAAACGCGCAGGCCGCACCCGCTTTCCGGCGATGTCCGCAAGGGCATACAGGCCGAGCGGGAATTGCTCGCCCCCCTGCGCGACAGGGCGAACGACATCATCGATACCTCCGACCTAAAGCCACTGGAGCTCAGCCGCGAGGTGGAGCGGCGCATGCATCTGGAGGATGCGCCCTTCACGCTGGATATCATGAGCTTTGGCTATAAGCGCGGCGTGCCGTTTGAGGCGGACATCGTGCTGGACGCGCGCTTTTTGCCCAACCCCTTTTATGAGCCGGCGCTGCGCCAGCTATCCGGCGCGGATGCGCCCGTGCGGGATTTTGTGCTGGGCGACCCGGACGCCATACTTTTTTTGGAGGGCGTCGAGCACATGCTGGTTCGGCTGATCCCACGCTTTAAGGAGCAGGGCAAGCGGCGGTTGATGGTGGCGTTTGGCTGCACGGGCGGCCGGCATCGCTCGGTATGCATGGCACAGGCGCTGTATGACCGCATGGGCGCAAACGGCGCCGCCACGATTGCGCACCGCGATACGGCGATAGAGGCCGGCGATGTGCAAAAGCGCCTCGAAGGAAGGGAATAGCGTGTCGTTTTCATCGCAAACCAAAGAGGAGCTCACAAAGCTAAAGCTGCGTACCGCTGCCGAAAAGCGCGCGGTGCTCTGCGCGCTCACCTATAGCGCCGGCTCCATCACGCTGGGCAAGGGGGGCGTGGGGGTGCAATATATAACCGAAAACCAGCATGTGGGCGGGCTGATTGCGGGGCTGGCATCGGAGCTTTATGCGGTGGAATACTCCGTTTCGATCCGGGAGCACGCGCGGCTAAGGGGGCACAGCACGGCCGTGAACCTTGCGGGCGGGGAGGCTTGCAAGGCGCTTTTGCAGGATGCGGGGTACCTGCGGCAAAGCGAGGGAGAGCTATCCTTGGGGCATATCCCCGAAGCGCTTCTGCAGGGGGAAGCCGTGAAGCGGTGCTATCTGCGCGGCGCGTTCTTGGGCGCGGGGTCGCTCAGCGATCCGGCCAAAGGCTACCATTTGGAATTGGTTTGCCGCAACGAACGCTTCGCCGTGGAGCTTTGCGGCCTGCTGGAGGGCTTCGATTTGGGCGCCAAGCATATGGCGCGCAAAAACAGCTTTGTCGTATATATGAAAGAAGGGGAAAGCATATCCGACTTTCTTCGGCTGGTGGGCGCTATGAACAGCACCATGGCCTTTGAGGATGTGCGGGTATTGCGCTCGGTCTCGGGCAGCGTGAACCGCGCCCGAAATTTTGAGGATGCCAATATGAACAAGGCCGCCGCCGCAGCAGCCCGGCAGCTGGTGGATATTGCATGCATACAGGCCAACGCAGCGCTCCATAAACTGGGCCCGCGGCTGCGGGAGGCTGCCGAGGCGCGGCTCAACAACCCGGAGGCAAGCCTTCTCGAGCTGTCGGAGCTGATGGGAGTATCCAAATCGGGGTTGAACCACCGCTTCGAAAAGCTGGCGGCCATAGCCTGTGCCTTGCGGCTCGCCAAGGGCGATACGCTATAAACGGATGTTACGGGCGCGGTTCACGCTGCGCCACGGGGGAATAAAATGTCTGGGTTTACGCATTTGCATGTACATACGCAATACAGCTTGCTCGATGGCGCGGCGCGCATCACCGATTTGGTGGCGCGCGCGAAGGAATTGGGCATGGGCGCGCTGGCCATCACCGATCATGGCGCGATGTATGGCGTAATCGATTTTTATAAGGCCTGCAACAAAGCGGGTATAAAGCCCATACTCGGCATGGAGGCGTATGTCGCCCCGCGCTCCCTGCAGGATAGGGAGGGCGTGCGGGAATACGCGCACCTCATACTGCTGGCCAAAAACGAGCAGGGCTACAAAAACCTGATGCGGCTATCCTCCATCGCGTTTATCGATGGGTTTTATTATAAGCCCCGCATCGATTACGCGGTGCTGGAGCAATACCGCGAGGGGCTCATCTGCCTTTCGGCCTGCCTGGCGGGGGATATCCCACAGCTGCTGCTGCAGGGCCGGTATGACAGCGCAAAGGCCTTGGCTGAACGGCTTTTGCGTATGTTTGGAGAGGATTTTTACATCGAGCTTCAAAACCACGGCCTGCCCGACCAGCTTGCCGTGCTGCCCCAGCTTGCGCAAATCGCCAGGGAGCTGGGCATAAAAACCGTTGCGACCAACGACATACATTATGTAAATCAGGAGGATGCCGAGTCGCAGGATGTATTGCTGTGCATCCAAACCAACCGCGTGGTAACCGATGAAAACCGCATGCGCATGTCCGCGGATGCGTTTTACCTAAAGAGCGAAGATGAAATGCGGCAGGCGCTGTACGACTACCCGGAAGCCATAGAAGCCACGGCGGAAATAGCGGAAAAGTGCAGTGTATCCATCGACTTTGGGGCGCGGCGGCTGCCCGAGTTTACCGCGCCAGAGGGGCTTGGTAACAGCGCTTATTTGCGCAAGCTGTGTGAAGAGGGCCTGCGGCGCAAAATGCCGGATGCCGACGACGCGATATGGGAGCGGCTTTACTATGAGGTAAGCGTCATTATAGAGATGGGGTTTGTAGATTACTTCCTTATCGTATGGGACTTTGTGGATTTTGCCCACCGCAACGGCATCTATGTGGGGCCGGGCAGGGGGAGCGGCGCGGGCAGCCTGGTGGCCTACGCCATGGATATCACGGATATCGACCCCATCAAGTACGATTTAATTTTTGAGCGCTTTTTAAACCCGGAGCGCATCTCCATGCCGGATTTTGACATAGACTTCTGCATCGAGCGGCGGCAGGAGGTGATAGATTATGTGGTGGGCAAATATGGCGCCGACCATGTGGCACAAATCATCACCTTCGGCTCCATGGCGGCCAAGGCGGCCATACGGGATGTGGCCCGCGCACTGGATATGCCCTATGCCGATGCCGACCGTATATCCAAAATGGTGCCCACCACGCTGGGTATGACGCTGAACAAGGCGCTGGAGGTTTCGCAGGAGCTGCACACGCTTTATGAAACAGACCCCAAGATAAAAAAGCTCATCGACCTTTCGCTTAAGCTCGAGGGCTTGCCGCGGCATGCTTCCACCCACGCGGCGGGGGTGGTGATATGCGCGGAGCCCACGGTGGAATATGTGCCGCTGCAGCGCAATGAGGATGCCGTTACCACCCAGTTCGCAAAGGATACGATAGAGGAGCTGGGCCTGCTGAAAATGGACTTTTTGGGCCTGCGCACCCTCACCGTGATACGGGATACCCTCGAGTATATCGTACAGGGCGGCAAAACCCCGCCCGATCTGGAGCACATCGAGTTTGACGACCCCGCCGTATACGAGATGATCTCCAAGGGGGATACCGATGGCGTGTTCCAGCTGGAATCCGCCGGTATGCGCCAGTTTTTAACACAGTTTAAACCCAGCAATTTTGAGGATATCATCGCGGGCATCGCGCTTTACCGCCCCGGCCCCATGGAGCAGATACCCCGCTACATAAAGGTCAAGCAAAACCCGGCGCTGGTGCGGTATGAGGATGCGCGCCTGCAGCCCATACTCGAAAAAACGTATGGCTGCATGGTCTATCAGGAGCAGGTCATGCAAATCGTGCGGGATCTTGGAGGATATTCCTGGGGCAGGAGCGATTTGGTGCGCCGCGCGATGTCCAAAAAAAAGCACGATGTCATGCTGAAGGAGCGGGAATATTTTATTGACGGCATTGTGGAAAACGGGCAGGTACAGGTGCCCGGCGCCGTGCGCAACGGCGTATCGCGCGAGGCCGCCAACCGGATATTCGACGAAATGGTGGATTTTGCGTCCTACGCGTTCAACAAATCCCACGCGGCGGCCTATGCCGTGGTGGCCTATCGCACGGCCTATTTAAAGGTATATTACCCCATGGAGTTTTTGACCGCGCTGATCAACAGCTTTATGGGGAACAGCACCGATAAGGTGGCGGAATATATCTATTACTGCAAGCAGCATGGCATCGAGGTGCTCCCGCCGGATATCAACAAAAGCCGCGCCAAGTTTAGCGTGGAGGATGGGAAGATACGCTTTGGGCTGGCCGGTGTGCGCAACGTGGGCGAGGGCTTTATCGATGAAACCGTGCAGGAGCGCGAAAGCGGCGGCCCGTTTTTGGATTTCCACGATTTTGTGCGCCGCAACGCTTCGGTAAAAAAGCGCATGACCGAGGGCCTTATAAAGGCCGGGTGCTTCGAGAGCATGGGGTATACGCGCGCGCAGCTGATGCGGGTATATGAGCAGCTGATAGACGATGCCGCCGGGGACCGTAAGCAGCGCGCGCAGGGCCAAATTTCGCTGTTTGACATGGCCGGCGGCGAGCAGGCGCAGGCGGAGGTGGCGGTAAAGATACCGAATGTGCCCGAGTTTGCGCCCAATGTACTGCTCTCTATGGAGCGGGAGACGATGGGCATTTATATCAGCGGGCACCCGCTGCTGGCCTACGATAAAGAATTGCGGGCGCTGGGCACCACGGTGAGCGAGCTGGTGCTTGCGGATGGCGCGGGCCGCTTTGCGGATAACCAGGTGGTTAGCCTGGGCGGCATACTCACAGCGATGCATACCAAGGCCACGCGCAGCGGCGGTATTATGGCCTATGTGACGCTGGAGGATTTAACCGGCTCGCTCGAGCTCACGCTGTTCCCCAATACCTATCAAAAATATGCCTCCCGCCTGGGAGCGGACTCCATCGTGACGGTGAGCGGCAAGCTGAATATCCGCGAGGAACAAAAAAACACCAT
The DNA here is from genome assembly GCA_031261085.1 of Christensenellaceae bacterium. GTDB lineage: Bacteria > Bacillota > Clostridia > Christensenellales > CAG-138 > Pelethousia. The sequence goes on along the minus strand of JAISKB010000001.1, from coordinate 99,422 downwards.
ATTGGTGGATACGGTGACGGCGCTGAACCACGCCGCTTCGCAAAAGCTTTTCCTTCGCATGGAGGAGGATGCGCCGCTGCTCGAGCGCATAAGCGGCATATTGGCACGGTACCCCGGCAATGTGCCGGTGGTGCTGTTTGACCCGGCTACGCGCAGGCAGCGGCTTGTGCCCAAGGAACTATATATTAATCCATCCGCCGCACTGCTGGATATTTTGTGCGAGCGGCTGGGCAAGGAGAATGTGAAATACGGATGAAAATCAATACGCCGGTTCAAAAAAATGAGGATATATCGCTGCACATCGATAGCTTGACCGCGCAGGGGCAGGGGATAGGCAAGGTGGATGGCTTTGCGATGTTTGTGCCGCAGGCGTTGCCCGGCGAGGATGTGGACGCGCATGTAATCAAGGTGCATACGGGGTATGGCATAGCCAAGCTAAAGGCGGTGCGCAACCCAAGCCCCAATCGCGCCGCGCCGCGCTGCCCGGTATATGCGCAGTGCGGCGGGTGTACGCTGCAGCATGTGCGCTACGAAGCGCAGCTTGCGGCCAAGCACGCGCAGGTGCAGGATGCGATACGCCGCCTGGGGGGCTTTACCGACGTAAAGGTGGAGCCCGTGCTGGGCATGACGGAGCCTTGGCGCTACCGCAACAAGGGCAGCTTCCCGCTGGGCAGCGGGGGGAGCGGCGTGGTGATGGGCTTTTACGCGCCGCACAGCCACCGCATCGTGCCGATGGAGGATTGCCCCATACAGGATGCGCGGGGCATTGCCGCGGCTTGCGCGGTGCGGGATTGGGCGGAGCAATATGGCATAGCGCCTTATGATGAAGCTACGCAGCGCGGGGATTTGCGCCATGTGATGGCCCGCACCTCGGCGCAGGGCGTGATGGCCGTTATCGTCACCACGGGCAAGCTGCCGCAGCGGGATGCGCTCGTTGCCAACCTAAAAAAACGGGTGCCGGATTTGGCCTGTGTGCTGCACAACATAAACCGCACGGCTTCCAATGTGATACTGGGCGGGGAATATGCGCTGGTGTATGGCGCGGCGCGGCTGGAAACCAACATTGGCGGGCTGCGCTTCGATGTGAGCGCGCAGTCGTTTTTGCAGGTGAACCCAACGCAGACCGAGGCGCTGTACCAAACCGTGCTGTCGTTTTTGAACCTTAACGGCGAGGAAACCGTGGCGGATGTATATTGCGGCATAGGCGCCATATCGTTGCTGCTGGCGAAAGCCGCCAAAAAGGTAATCGGCATAGATAACGTAGCCGAGGCGGTGGAGGATGCGCGGCGCAACGCGGCGCAAAACGACATCCGCAACGCCGAATTCATCTGCGGCAATGCCGAGGATGCGCTGCCCGCGCTGGTGGCGCAGGGCGCGGCGCTGCAGGCCATCGTGGTAGATCCGCCCCGCAAGGGCTGTGAACAGGCCGCGCTGCAGGCGATTTTGCGCAGCGGGGCAAAGCGGGTGGTATATGTTTCGTGCGACCCGGCCACGCTCGCGCGGGATTGCCGCATACTGGCCGATGGCGGCCTGCGCATAGCGCGTGTGCAGCCGGTGGATATGTTCCCGCATACCGGGCATGTGGAAACGGTGGTTTTGCTCGAAAAAATATGATGCGCGCTTGCATTATTTACAGTGCGTTAAAAAACTCGCGCCCTGGATATGATATAATACAGCGGTGAACAGCTACATGTTTACGCCATAGCAATAACGAACCACTGTTGGTTTAAGGAGGAATTTTTTCACTATGAAGCGGATTCTTGCGGCGCTGTTGGCGCTGTGCATACTTGTACCGGCTACCTCGGCCTTCGCGTTTTCCACAGAGGATCAGCGCGTTTGCCTGGGCGCAAATTTGGACGAAGCTCAAATCGCGCAAATCTATAAGGATTTTGGCATAGAGCGCGGCACGGTTCCCGAACTGACCGTGTCCAACAGCGATGAACGCGCTTATTTAGAAGGCTTGGTGGATGACGCAAAAATAGGCCATGTGGCGCTTTCGTGCGTGTATATCGCCGTGCTGGAGCCGGGCGCGGGCCTAAGCATCAAAACCAACAACATCAATTGGTGTACCCAGCAGATGTATATCAACGCCCTCACCACCGCCGGCATATCCGATGCCGAGGTGCGGGTGAGCGCACCGTTTGCCGTGAGCGGCACCGCCGCTTTAACCGGCGTCTACAAGGCATATGAAGATATTTCGGGCAAATCGCTATCCGATTTGGCTAAATCGGTAGGGGCGGAGGAGCTTGTGCTCACGGGCGAGCTTGCGCAATACATCGGCAGCGAAGAAGCGACCCAAATGATCAACGAGCTTAAAAAGATATTGGATCAAACGCAGAATATGTCGGATGACGATGTGCGCGGCGAAATCCGCAATATCGCCAAGCAGTACAACGTACAAATCACCGACGCGCAGGTGGAGCAGCTGCTGGCACTGTGCCGCAAGCTCGAAAAGCTGGATATCAACGCGCTCAAAGAAAAGCTGCTCTCCATGGCTGATACCATCAAAAAGGCCGGCGAGGCCAAAGAAAAGCTATCCGGCCTAACCGAAAAGGTGAACGGGTTCTTCAGCTCGGTGAGCAAGTTTATTTCCGGGCTGTTCGGTAAAAAGTAAGGGATTTCTTTAAACTCAATAACCGCAATAGCAAAAACACCCTATGCTTTAATAGGGTGTTTTGTTCTGTTCTAAAGCTAATGCTTTACTTAAATTTGGATCATTTAAATCCAAATGGTAACGTCTATTTCTTTTCCGACTTCCATTTCTATTTTCTCTTTTTTTCGAATTTCCGCTTTTACGGGGAGCAAATAGGTATTCTGCTTCGTATCGAACCAAATGGAGGTTTTCCATTCGCTGCCGCCGATTTTTGCCAACACCTTCATGCGCCCCCAACCTTCTTCGCGGTATTTGAAATGCGCCCGCACTTCCCTAGCTAATTCATTCGGCATGAACAGAAAGTTCCATCCGCAATCATCCTCTTCTTTATATCTGCGAAATGTAGCCGTAAAATTATACTCCATCTGTTGCTTTTGCCCCTCCACGATGCGTGCCTCCGCGAGGTTGTGATTATAAACCACCTACAGCGCCGCAAGCTGCTGCAGCAATTCTTCATAGGGGCAGCAGATGCGCGTGACGGCCGGGTGATGGTAAAACACGCAGGTTTGCGGGCCGCCGCCCAAGGCGCTCTCCTCCTGCGACCATAGGAATATCCGCTTGTCTTCGCGCGTGGCCAGCGCCGCGCCCAGCTCGGTGTGCGTGCCCGGGCCGCCCGGCAGCAGCACCACCACCAGCTCCGCATCGCATACCGCCGCAAGCTCGTTGGTTGATACCTGCCCCATGCGGGCTTCGCCCTCCGAACGCACATCGCCGTGCGCCGTCCAGTCATAGCTGGGGGTGTGCCCCAGCGAGGTGAGGAAGCGTACGGCATCTGCCGCGCGCTCCCGGTTGGGGAGGCCGCTCGCTACATAAAACCGCATACGCTCACGCTTTCTGGGGGCCGGGGTCGCCCAGCTTCCAGTGCTTGCGGCACAGGCTGATATATTTATCGTTCGCGCCCAGCACAACCTGCTCGCCCACCTTGGTGATGCCGTTGCTGCCATCCAACCGGGCGTTGCAAATCGCCTTGCGCCCGCACCAGCATATGGTCTTCACCTCTTCGATGGTATCGGCCCAGGCCATAAGCCACTGGCTGCCTTCGAAGAACTTGCCGGAAAAGTCGGCGCGCAGGCCATAGCAAATCACGGGCACGTCGTATTGGTCTACGAGGTCGGTCAGCAGCATCACCTGCTCTTTGTTGAGGAATTGCGCTTCATCCACGATGATGCAATCATACGCGTGGCGCTTTATGGCATCCAAGTCCAGCTCGTTAAACAGCACGCAGGTATCGCTCAGCCCGCTGCGGGAGCCTATCGTGTGCACGCCATCCCGCATATCCACATCGGGCTTTACCAGCAGCGCCCGCTGCCCGCGCTCGTCGTAGTTGTGCTTTACCATGATGGCGTTTGCCGTTTTGCTCGAGCTCATAGCCCCATAGCGGTAATATAGCTTGGCCATGCCTTAGCGCTCTCCTTTGTCGTAGGGGATGCCCTCGGCCTTTGGCGCGCGGGATTTTTTGGAGGTGAGTATCAGCACGATCATCGTCACGATATAGGGGAGCATCAGGTAGATGTATTCGCTGGATTTTATGCCCTCAAACGTGGGGAGGAAGGGGATGCTGCCGCTGTAGGAGCCGATGATTTTGAACAGCGCGAAAAACAGCGACGCGCCCAGTATGTTGAGCGGCTTCCAGTTGCCAAATATCATCACGGCCAGTGCCAAAAAGCCATACCCCGCCACCGAGGATTGGAAGCCGGAGCCTGCCGCCACGCTATAGGCCAGGCCGCCTATACCGCCCAAAATGCCGGATATAAACACGCCCGCGTAGCGCATACGATATACGTTTATGCCCAGGCTGTCCGCCGCCTGCGGGTGCTCGCCACAGCTGCGCAGGCGCAGGCCGAAGCGCGTTTTATACAGCACAATGGCGGAAACCGCCAGCAGCAGCAGCGCGACGGGGGTGGTGAGGTAAAAGCTTTTGAACAAAAAGTTCTGCCAAAATACATCCTTTGCGGCTATGCCGAAGTTGGCCTGCACGATGCGTGCCCAGGGCGGGATGATGATGGTGGTTTGCCCCTGCCCCTGAATGGCCCACGACAGCGTGATGGCAAATGCGGGCGCCAGCATGTTGAGCGCCGTGCCGCCGATGGTTTGGTCGGCCTTAAGGTTGATGGAGGCGAATGCCAGCAGCAGCGAATATACCGCGCCGCAAACCGCCGCGGCCAGTATGGCCAGCAGCATGGCCAGCATGGGGTGCGCGGGGCCAAAGCCGCTCAAGTCCGTGGCGCGCAGCACAAGGCAGCTCATCAGCGCGCCTACGATCATAATGCCCTCGAGCGCTATGTTGATAACGCCGCTGCGCTCCGAAAACATGCCGCCCAGCGCAACCAGCAGCAGCGGCGCGGCAAATACGAGGGTAGCGCTTAAAATGTCAGCCAGTATCTTCATGCTTGAGGCACCTCACTTTCGGTGGTTGGTATGCTTGCGGCGGCTTCTTCGTTTACATTGCCCTCGTTGGGTTTGATGAGCTTGCTTATGATACTGCGCATCAGCAGCGAGAATGCCGACAGGTAGATGATCGCGCCGATGATGATGTCGATGATTTCTTTTACAAACTCGGGCTGCATCGCATCGCCGCCCACCTGAATGTAGGATATAAACAGCGCGCTGAATATGGTGCCTATCGGGTGGGAGGAGGCGAGCAGTGCCGCCGGTATGCCGTTAAAGCCCATGGCCAGCAGCGCCTTCACCAGCGTATATTGCGCGGTGCCGCTAAGGTAGTATATGCCGCCGCCAATGCCCGCGAACGCGCCCGAGATGGACATGGAGAGCACGATGTTGCGCTTGGCGTTGATGCCCGCGTACACGCTGGCGTTGCGGTTGTAGCCGCAGGCCTTAAGCTCGTAGCCGAAGGTGGTTTTTTCTAATATGATCCACACGATAACGGCGGCGATGATGGCGATGAATATGCCGATGTGCATGTAGTTGGAGCCCATCAGCTTATCGAGCCCCGCTTTGGGGAGTATGCCGGCCGGGTTCGCGGCGGAAAGCGCGGCGGTGCGGTCCTTATTGACGGCGCCCCAGGAATTTGCCAGCATCATGGGCATGTTGTTGATGGCGAGGTTTACCACAAAGAGGCCAATCCAGTTGAACATGATGGAGGTGATGACCTCGTTTACGTTGAATTGCGCCTTAAACAGGCCCGGTATCATGCCCCACAGCGCGCCGCCTACCATGGCGAACACCAGGCCGACATACCATGGCAGCTGGAACTGTATGACCGAAACCAGCGCGCAAAATGCGCCCACGGTATACTGCCCGGTTGCGCCTATGTTGAAAAGCCCGGTTTTAAACGCAAACCCCACCGCAAGGCCGGTGAATATGAGCGGGGCGGATTGATAGAGCACCTTGGCGAACTTATCCAGCGAAATTACGCCGGTCGTGAGTATCTGCCGAAAGCCCTGCAGCGCGAAGGGCGCGTTGAACGCGAACAGCAGCGCAAGCCCCACCAACAGCCCCGCCGCAATGGAGGCGAGGGAGGCAAGGCAGCCGGTAACCCCGGCGCTGCGAATGAAATCCTTCAGTTTTTTCTTCATGCGGGACTCACCTCTTTTTCTGCGGTATTCTGCCGTTTTGCGCCGGCCATATAAAGCCCCAGCTCGCCCACCGTGGTGGTTTTGGGGTTGAATTCGCCCACGATACTGCCCTCATACATAACCAATATGCGGTCGCTCACGTTCATCACCTCATCCAGCTCCAGCGATACCAGCAGCACCGCCTTACCGGCATCCCGCTGGGCTACCAGCTGATGATGGATATATTCTATCGAGCCTACATCCAGGCCGCGCGTGGGCTGTACCGCCACGAGCAGCTCGGGGTTTTTATCTACCTCGCGGGCAATGATGGCCTTTTGCTGGTTGCCGCCGGACATGCTCCGCACGCTGGTAACCGGCCCCTGACCCGAACGAATATCGTATTGCAATATGAGCTTTTCGGCATATTTGCGCACCGCGTCCTTGCGGATAAACCCGTTGTGCGCAAATTCGGTTTGCCAATAGCGCTGCAACACGAGGTTTTCCTCCAGCGTATAGTCGAGTATAAGGCCGTGCTTGCGCCTATCCTCGGGGATATGGCTCATGCCCAGCTTGGAGCGCGCGCGGATGGGGGCGGCGGTGATATCATGCCCGCACAGCTCTATGCTCCCCGCGCTCATTTTCTCCAGCCCGGTGAGCGCGGATACAAACTCGGTTTGCCCGTTGCCCTCTATGCCGGCCAGGCATACGATTTCGCCGGCCCGCACCTCGAAGGAAACATTTTTGACGGCGTTGTTCTTGTGCAGCTTCGAGGGCACGGTAACCCCGCGTGCGCGCAGCACCACGTCGCCCAGGTCGATGTGCTTTTTTTGCACGTTGAAGTTCACGTCCCGGCCCACCATCATGTGGGAAAGCTCCTCTTTGCTGGTATCCTTAATGTTGACGGTGCCTATGCATTTGCCCTTGCGCAGCACGGTGCACCGGTCGGCCACGGCCATGATTTCGTTGAGCTTATGCGTGATGAATATGATGGACTTGCCCTCTTTGGTGAAGCCGCGCATAATCTCCATCAGTTCTTCGATCTCTTGCGGGGTGAGCATGGCGGTAGGCTCATCGAATATGAGTATCTCATTGTCGCGGTATAGCATTTTGAGTATTTCGACCCGCTGCTGCATGCCCACGGAGATATCCTCTATGAGCGCCTCCGGGTCTACCTTAAGCCCATAGGTTTGGCTCAGGCGCATCACCTTGGCGCGGGCCTCCCGCTTTTGCAAAAAGCCCAGCTTGTTTGGCTCCACGCCCAGTATGATGTTATCGAGCACCGAAAACACCTCCACCAGCTTAAAATGCTGGTGCACCATGCCGATGTTGAGGTTATTCGCGTCGTTTGGGTCCTTGATATACACGGGCTGCCCGTTCTTTTTGATGACGCCGTTCTCGGGCTGATATAGGCCAAACAGCACGCTCATCAGCGTGCTTTTACCCGCGCCGTTTTCACCCAGCAGCGCGTGTACCTCGCCCTGCTTCACCTGCAGGGTTATGTCGTCGTTGGCTTTAATACCGGGGAATTCCTTGGTGATGTGCAACATCTCGATGATATACTCGCTCATAATCTATCCCCTTACATGAATGATTGCGGAAAAAAATGGGAAAATACCGAATAATTATAAAATAGTGCAAGATATAAAAATAAAACGGGACCGGGCTTTATGCCCAGCCCCGTGTAAGCCATACTTGCTTAGCGTTTACCGGGTTGACGGTTTGTTAGTTTTGGTAAGCGACCGCGATATCCACGATGGGCGTGGTATCGATGCTGGCGGAAACGGTGACTTCGCCGGACTGCACCTTGGCATACAGCTCCTGATATTCAGCCACGGTGTAGTTGGCCAAACGCCAGGAGGTATCCGCGGTGGGCAGGCCTACGCACTCTTCCTTTGCGCCCAGCTTGGTTTCGATTCCGCCATATTGTGCGGGCCAAACGCCGCCGTTGCCATAGAGCGCTTCGAGCGCCATCTGCACGGAGGGGGCGAGGGACTTAAACGCGGAGGTGATGATGAGCTCGGCATCATCCGCCTGGTCGCGGTCTACGCCGATGATCTTGGCGCCGGCTTCTTCGGCCGCGGCGATTGCGGATAGGTAGATGCCGCCGCCGCAGGCGAACACGACCTCGGTGCCTTCGGTGAACCAGCCGCTCATCTTGGTCTTGATGTCATCGGTGGGCGCGAAGGAATCGGAATACCAATATTTAAGGGAAACATCGCCTACGATATCAAGCTCCTTGGCGGCGTCATTGGCGCCCTGCACAAAGCCATAACCAAAGCGAACCACCGCGGGGACAGCCATGCCGCCCAGGAAGCCCAGCTTGGTGAAGCCTTCTTTTATGGCGGCGTAACCGGCAAAATAACCGGCCTGCTCCTCTTGGTAGGTGATCAGCGCGGTGTTGGCGGTGGGTTCGGGTATATCGCCCAAGCCCAGGTCAAGGCCCAGGAAGCTGACGTCGGCATAATCGCCCTGCAGGGTGGCGATAGCGGTGGCGAACAGGTAGCCGGGGCATACAACAACCTTGGCGCCCTTATCGATGGCGGTGCGGATTGTCTCTATGCGGGCTTCGTCGCTATCTTCGGAAGGACGATAGTAGTTGTAGGTTTTGCCATTGGCTTCGGCATAGGCTACAACGCCTTCCCAAGCGCCCTGGTTAAAGGACTTATCATCGATATTGCCCACGTCGGTGACCAGCGCGATTTCGTAGGTACCATCGGTGGAAGGCTGCGCGGCAGGGGGCTCTACAGCGCCGGGTTCTGCCGGGGCAGCGGGGGCGGGTTGGGTGGCAGGTGCGCCGCACGCTACCATAGAGAGTGCGAACATAGCCGCCAAAAGAATTGCAAGTAGTCTTTTCATTGGTTCCTCCTAAAGATTATAGTTGTGAGTATACAACATACTTCTAGCAGATTATAACATACATACTTCGACAATTCAAACCATTCTGGAGGATCGCGTGTTAAAATACTTTATATCGCCCCGCAAAAATGCTACAATAGCGATACCGGGTGGGCGCTGCTGCCCGCCCCGCATGGAGATTTGAGATGTTTGGCTATATCACGCCCTGCAAAGAGGAACTGAAGGTACGGGAGGTATCCGTATATCAGGCATATTACTGCGGGCTTTGCAAATGCATAGGCCGTCGGGCAGGGCAGGCCGCAAGGGCGTGCCTAAGCTATGATTGCGCTTATGTGGCGGTGCTGCTCTCGGCCATCGAGGGGGAGGATACCTGCCAACCGGGCCGCTGCGCCTATAAGCCTTGGGCGAAGCCGCGATCGATGGCGGCCGAAACCCCCGCACTCGCGTTTGCCGCCGACCTAAACGTGCTGTTGGCATATTACAAGCTAAAGGATGATTGGCTCGATGAGCGCAAGCTGCTGGCAATGCCCGCGCTCGCCGCGCTCCGCCCGGCCGCAAAGCGCGCCGAGGACGCAAACCCGGCGCTGAGCCAAGCCATCGCAAATGGCATTGCGGGCCTGCGAGAGCTGGAAAAGCAAAATTGCGCCGAGCTGGATGCCCCCGCCGACGCCTTTGCGCAAATGATGCGGCGCGTTGGCGCCTGCGCGCCCATCACCCTGGCGCGCAACCTGCAGGTATTTGAGCACCTGCTCTATCATGTGGGGCGATGGGTCTATTTGATGGATGCATGGGATGACCTGCATAAAGATAAGAAGAGCGGCGCGTATAACCCGTTTATAGCATCGAATGCATCCAGGGAGCGGGCGGAATTTTTGCTGCACTGCTCGCGCAACGAGGCCATAGCGGCCTATGAACTGCTGGATATTGGCGCACATCGCGGCATTACAGATAACGTCCTGTATGAGGGTTGCGCAATGAAAATGCACGCGATATTGGGAGGACGAGATGAACAATCCATATAAGGTGCTGGGCGTGAGCGAAAGCGCTACGCAGGAGGATATCCGCGCGGCGTATTTGCGCTTGGTGAAGCAATATCATCCCGACCGCTATACCGATCCGCAGCTCAAGCGGGTGGCCAACGAAAAGCTGGTGGAAATCAACGAGGCGTATGAGGTGCTTACCAAAAAGCCTTCCGACACGGCCAGACGCAGCGCGGGCGGGTATGGCGGCTATACCGGCGGCGGCAACGCGTATTCCGGGCCCAACGCCGCGGAATTTGGCCGGGCGCGCGCGTTTATAAACCAGGGCAACCTGCAGGCCGCCAAGGTTGTGCTCGATGCGATTTCCACGCGCAATGCGGAATGGTATTATCTTTATGGCATCATCTACTTTAGGCAGGGCTGGTTCGATAAAGCCAACGAATATCTTTCCATCGCCTACCAGCAGGAGCCCGGCAATGCGGAATATGCCAACGCCTACAACACCATACGCCGCACGGGCAACCCATACACCCGCTCCACCGCATCCGTGCCCAATTGCACCTGCTCGCCCTGCAACCTGTGCGCCGGCGCCATGTGCATGAGCGGCCTTGGGTGGCCTTGCTGCTTTTTTTGCTGAGGCTTTAACATCCAAATAAATATTAAACAATTTCTTCGCCTTTTCATACTAATCCACATGCGAACTGGCAATCCTAGCAGTATGTGAGTTTGTGGTGGGGAGGCGTTTTGCATGGCAAAAAGGGGTAATAAAAAACGCGGAGGGTTCCTTCGGTTCCTGCGCACGCTGCTGCTGTTGGCCATGGTTGCGGCAACGTGCTTTGTTTTATTTATGGCGGCAAAGTTATTGGATTTGGATAGCTGGCAGGAGTTTGACGCCAAAAACATATTGGATGCGCAGCAGACGCTGCTGCTCTACGATGGCGACGGCAACGAGGTAACGCGCCTGCATGGCAAGGAAAACAGGGTATATGTGCCGCTGAGCGAAATACCGGCGCATGTGCGTGCGGCGTTCATCTCGGCGGAGGACGCGCGCTTTTATGAGCACCCCGGCGTGGATCTGGTGCGCATCGCGGGCGCGGCGTGGGCGGATATTAAGGCGGGCGGCTATGTGCAGGGCGCTTCTACCATCAGCCAGCAGCTCGTAAAGCTAAGCCACCTCACCTCCGAAAAAACCATGTCGCGCAAGCTGGAGGAGGCCGTGCTGGCCTGCCAGATGGAAACGAAGTACAGCAAGGATGAGATACTGGAAATGTACCTCAACTATGTGTATTTCGGCGGCGGCTTTTATGGTGTGGAGGCCGCGGCGCTGGGCTACTTTGGCGTGCATGTGCAGGAGCTGAGCGTGGCGCAGGCCGCCATGCTGGCGGGCATATTAAAATCCCCGTCAAAATATGCGCCGCACCTCAATATGGATGCTTCGGTGAGCCGCCGCAACCTGGTGCTGCGTGAAATGGAGGAATACGGCTATATAGACGACACCCTGCGCTTGGCGGCGCAGGCTGAAACGGCGACGATCATACACGATGGCAGCCCTGCCGATAAGCGCGGCTTTTATGTGGATACCGCCATGGCGCAGGCGGCGAGCCTGCTGGGCGTGGAGAGCGAGGAGCTGCTCACAGGCGGATACCGCATATATACCGTGATGGACGCCGATTTGCAGGCCTACTGCGAGCAGGTGTTTGCACAGGACGCCCTCTTCCCGGGGGATGCGCAGGGCGCCATCGCGGTGCAGGAGGTGGGTACGGGCTTTATACGCGCCTTGGTGGGTGGGCGCAGCTACGACGCGGCCATGACGTTTAACCGGGCAACGGGCATACGCCGCCAACCCGGCTCCGTCATAAAACCCATCATCGCATATGCGCCCGCGCTGGAATATAAAGGCTATACCGCCGCCAGCATGCTGCTGGATGAACCCACGCAATTTGCCGATTATAGCCCGCATAACTTCGGCAACAAATACTATGGCTGGGTCACGCTGCGCGAGGCGGTCACGCGCTCACTCAATGTGCCCGCCGTAAAGGTGCTTTCGGATATAGGCGTGCGCACCGGCAAAGCATTTGCGCAAGCCTGCGGCATACCGTTCGACGAGCAGGATACCAGCCTGACGCTGGCATTGGGCGGCTTTACCTATGGTGTGTCGCCATGGCAAATCGTGGGGGCCTACGCGGCCTTTGCCGGGGGCGGCGTATACAACACGCCCACCGTTATCAGCAAAATTACCGATAGCGCCGGTACCGTACTATATGCGTATCAGCCCGAGCAGAAACGGGTGCTCAGCGAGCAAAACGCCTATATATTAACCAGCATGCTGCAAAGCGCCATACAGGAGGGCACCGGCCACCGCCTGGGTGAGCTGAACATACCCTTGGCGGGCAAAACCGGCACCGTGGGCGATGCGGGCAGCAACCGCGATGCCTGGATGGCCTGCTACAACAGCGAGTATGCCGCGGCGGTGTGGGTGGGCTATGACAACAGCGGCGAGGGCACGCTGCCGCAGGGCGCGACCGGCGGCTACTACCCCGCGCTCATTTTGGGGGATGTGTATAAGCATATCTACGCGGGGCGCGAAGCCGGCGCCGTTACAATGCCGGCGGGCGTAAACACCTATAAGCTGGATATCCGCACGCTTGCGCAAAGCCACGAGGCTGTGCTTACCAATGCGTTTACCCCGCGTGAAGCCATATTGGAGGAGGTGTTTGCGGAGGGCACGGAGCCTACCCGGCAGAGCACCTATTGGGCGGTGCCGCTGCCTCCCGCCGCGTTTTCAGCCGCGTTGGGGGCAGGGGGTAAGCCCGTCATATACTTTACCACGCGGGAGAGCTTTGCCAATTACCAGCTGTTCCGCACCGAGGGCGCTGGCACACAGGCCACGCTCATAAAGGAATGGGAGGGGAATGTGGGCAAGGTGGAGTTCATAGATGAGAGCGCGCAGGGCGGGCATACCTACACCTATTATGTGGTGCCCGTCCACAAGGAGCTGCGCGTGGGGGACAGGCGCATACAGGGGCCCGCGACAAGAAATTATACGCTCACGCTCCCGCCCGCCGTGATCGATATCGAAATACCGGCCCCGGCACAGTAAAAAATACGCTTGACGCTGGGGGGATAACGCGGGTATCATAGTGACAGAGACACGTACTATATAAAATATATTGTCCTGAGGTTTTTGCGCTATGAATTTGCAACAAGTGGCGGAAGAATTGCAGCCAAAATCGATGACGGCGCGCGATTGGGTTTTTCAGGTGATACGCTCCGCGATTATACGCGGCATGCTCCCGGGCAACATGCAGCTCAAGCAGGATGAAATATCCGCCGCGCTCAATGTAAGCCATATCCCCGTGCGGGAGGCTCTGCGCCAGCTGGAGGCGCAGGGGCTGGTGCGCATCTATTCCAACAGGGGCGCGGTGGTAACCAAGCTTTCCAAAAAAGAAATGGGCGATGTGATGGATGTGCGCATATTGCTCGAGCTGGGCGCGCTGCACGCGGCCATCGCCTCCATCACGCCGCAGGATATACTGCGGGCGGAGCAGGCGCTGCATAGCCTTATCGCGTCCACCGATTATTACACTAGCTACAAGTATAATATCGAGCTGCATTTCGCGCTGTATGCGTGCTGCGACAACCCGGCTTTGCTCTCGATGATAGACCAGGTACACGCCAACACCGACCGCTTTTTGCACCCCTATTTCGAAAACGAACGCAGTGAGGAATTCAGCAGTATCATCGAGCACAGCAAGCTGATTCGCGCCTGTGCCGAGCAGGATGCCGGGCAGGCCGCCGCCATTTTGCGCACGCACTTAGAAAACACAAAGGCGCTGCTCATGGCCTCGCCGCTGCTGGGGTAATGCGTTGCCGCGCGCGGGCTATTGTGAAGTATAAAATATTCGTATAAAAATCCCCACGCGGTTCATTCTTTCAACCGCGTGGGGTTCTTTATCTGCCTGATTTCGCTATCGCCCGAGTGCGGTTCACCCTACTGCGCAATCTCCCTGGGGTTGCGCATGATGTTTTCCAGCTTTGCGTTTTCGAGCGGAATCAGATAATCCAGCGTCCACATGTCGGCGGTGATATTGGTGGTATCCAGCGCGGGGTTTTTGATGGATTTTAATATGCGGTATTTTACGGTGTTCGGGTGCAAATGCAAAAGCTCGGATACCTTTGTGATGCTCTTGAGCACGATAAACAGGCGCAGCGTATCCAACGAAAGCGGATTGACCCGGTAATCGAGCGTATCGGCGTTAAAGTCGATGATAGGCTTTTTGAAGGAATAAGGCGCTATATACAGCAGCGATAAAATCGAAATCTCGCCAAATGTAAAAATGCCGTTGAGCAGATGCATGTGGTTGATTTGCTGTATCAATATTTTAATCAGCTCCCGGATGCGGGCAAGCTCAAAGCACATTTCCGTAAAGACAAAGCAGCGCGGCGCAAAGGTTTCTATGATTTTTCCATATTCCTTAAACAGCGTGCCGGAGGACACCTTTTCCTGATCTATCAGGCAGATGGCATAGTTGAACACCTCGTTTACATCCAGCACGATGCAATGCTTCGCCAACTCCGCCGCCATGTGGCCAATGTTTTCTTTACTCACATAAAAACAATAATACTGCAGCTTCGCGTCAATTTCGTTGATGTTCGCAGGCCCGTCGTCCGCACGGCTCATCTTGTCGATGCGCGAGGCCACAAAGCGCGTGGCGCCATGAAGAAGCCCCATATTATGGCGGCTGAAGCCGGTGTTGCTGATAACCGCCGCCACCACAGAGGTTGCGCCCCAAAACGCGCACAGCACGCTGAGGCTATGGTTGATGGGCAGGCTGATGGAGGCGTTGCGCGGGCAGTTGCTGCTCGTTCGCACATCGTATATTTTTGTGATGATTTTGCGCTTCGTCTCTTCGGGCAGGTCCAGGGCGGAAGCGAACATCGCGTCCCGCGAAAGTATGATGACGGGCGTGCCCAGGTTGCGCGCGAGCGACTTACACAGGCGCGGAATATCCATGTGGGAGTGGAAATCATCTATGTCAGAAAGTATCGCGTAAACGTCCGTAAGTCCCATTTCGGGGGCGTCGCCATCATCGTGCTTAAAGCAGTAAAACTCCTTTATGATGTCGCTGTAGCGCAGCGTGGTATCGATAGAAATAACGGGGAAGTCATATTGGTTGCCGAGCGCAAGGATTTCATCGTCGATTTTACCACCCAGGTGCAGTCCTGCCATGATGGCGATCCCGGCGCAGTTGTGGCGTATCATGGACTTTATCAGCCCCACGCGGGCTTCTTTGTTGTCCTTGGAGTTCCAAAAGGAGGTGAATACGAATTCGTTCGGCTCCAAAAACTCCTCTACATCGGGGTAGGGGGTTTCCAAAATATCCATCCTGTCCAGCTCACGGTTTAGGCCTTGGCCGCCCGCCGCAAGAAAGCTGCCCACCATGGAGGGCAACTCAAAAAGATACGCAATCGTAGGCTTAACCATCGTTTATACCTCGGCTCCCAATACTGCTTACAATTTAAAGCGGCGTCAAAATTTGCCGCCGGGTGAAGATACACTTCTTATAACACGCGCCACACGATATTGCAAGCCCCGCATATTTTCAACTCGACGGCAAAGTATTGTTACCTATCGACAAATAATCGACTTGAATTTGTTTTTTGGGTCAATAGCGTAATTTTTTATGCGTGTATAGAATTATGTTATACCTAAACTCCGCCAGCTTTATATTCGGTTCGTATATGCCATGTTCGGCAGAAAACTCTATTATTTGGGTTGACTCGGCGCGCGCACGACGCCAACCCATGCACCCATTTCATACCGATATCATTGCTCGGAGCGCAGAAAATCAAATCTTAAGGAGGAAACAAAAAAATGTACCAGTATGAACTCGTCAGCGCCGCACTCAAACTCTTACGGGATATGTTCAAGGTTCAAAAAGGCGAAAGCGTGGTTATTACCGCCGATACGGAATCGCACATGAGCGTTGTGGACGCAACGGCGCAAGCGGCCTATGCCTTGGGCGCAAAGCCGCTGGTGATGCTGGTTGCCGCGCCGCGCGGCGTGGGCAAGGCCGCCGATGCCGACCTGCCGCTGGCCCCGCTTACCGCCGCGTTGAAGGAAGCCGACGTTTGGATCGAGTATAACAACGAATGGCTGCTCTATTCCACGCCGTTTGACGATGCCGTAGCGTACAACAAAAAGCTGCGCTATATGTGCCTGGTGGGCATGAACCCCGACCTGATGCTGCGCAACATAGGCCGCGTAAACAACATCGCGCTGGGCAAGTTTTTGCAAAAGGCGGAGGAGATTACCAAAAACGCAAAGACCATGCGCATCACCACCCCGGCCGGGTGCGACCTTACATTCGAAAATCAGCCCGGGCGCGACTTTTATACCGCGGATGGGTTTGTGGGCCCGGGCGAGGTGCGCATGATGGCGGGGCAAATCAGCTGGGCGCCCAAGCTCGAGAGCATCAACGGCACGCTGGTGTTCGATGGCTCTATGGTTCCGCCGAGCGGGCTGCTCAAGAGCAAAATCGTATGTACCGTGGAAAAGGGCGTCATCACCAAAATCGAGGGAGGCGCCGATGCGCGCGCGCTGCAGGATTACCTAGCCGGCTTTAACCATGAGCGCATGTTCAAGCTGGCTCATGTATCCTATGGCTTTAACCCCGGCGCAAAGCTGACGGGCGACATCGTGGAGGACGAGCGCGTTTGGGGCAGCACCGAATGGGGCATTGGCAACGTAGGGCCCATGCTCACATCCGACATCCCCGGCGGCATACCCGCGCCCTCGCACACCGATGGCATCTGCATGTCCTCCACGGTATGGCTCGATGGCGAGCTGTTTGTGAAGGATGGGGAAGTCGTAGGCCCCACGCCCGAGGTTGTGGAGCTTGCCCGCATAGCGAAGCAGCTGGAGTATTAACAGGTTGCGATAGCTTTGGGCCATAGGCCTAAAGCGGAACAATATCACACACTAAAGAGAGGGGACCTTTATGTTTAACCTACCCTTGGATACTACCATCGTATTGCTGCTTGTTGCCGCAATCACTGTCGCAACCGTTATTTCCATCCTTGCGCAGCTCCGCAAGCTAGAGGACGACAAGGAGGGGGGTAATAACCGATGAGCAACAACACGATTTCTTCGATTTTTATCGTAGCGTTTTTGAGCACACTTGTCATCGTCGGCATCGTGCTGCAGCGCAGGGTTAAAACCGCGAGCAACTTCCTTACGGGCGGCGGCAACGTGGGCGTCATTTTGGCGGCGGGCATGTTTTGCGCCACGTTCTTAAGCGGAAGCTCCATCGTAGGCTATACGGGCTATCTCTATGGCTCGGGCTGGACGGGCTTCACCTCTATACTCGGTACGGCGGTATCGCTGTTTATCGTGGGCGCGGTGCTGGTGAAAAGGATACGTCCGCACGCGGGCCGCGGCATGGAAACCATCGCCGACCTTTTGGCCGACCGCTTTGGCTCACAGTTTGTGCGCGGCTTTAGCGCCGTTATGATGATATTGCTGTATATCATCTTTACAGGCGCCGAAACCATTGGCATAGCCAAGGTGCTTTCCTCTTTCCTCGGTTGGAATTATTATGTGGCGGTACTCGTGGCTGTCGGCTTCACCATCGCCTACATCGTGCTGGGCGGTATGTATACCGTTGCCGTGAACGATACGATCTGCGGCTTCCTGGGCATAGGCGGCATCCTCGTGCTGGCAATCGTATGCGTTGCGCATTGGGGCGGCATAGGTCCCATGAACACGCAGCTTGCGGCGGTAGACCCCAACCTGCTTAAAACCTTCGCAAACCCCCTGGCCATTATACTGGTCGCCAGCAACACCGCGGTTTGGGGCATTGGCAACAGCTCACACCCCGTGTTTTTGGCGCAGACGTTCTCCGCCAAAAGCAGCAAATCGGTGCTCAAGAGCATGGCCATCAGCGCGATTGCGATATTCGTGTTCTATTTTAGCACGATGATACTGGGAAGCTCGGCGCGCATACTGGTGCCCGGGCTTGCCGATGTGGATCTCGCGTTCCCCAAGCTGGTGGATTATATGGTGCACCCCGTGATAGGCGCCATCATGCTCACCGCCGTTATCGCGCTGATTATATCCACCATCGACTCCTGCCTGCTTACGGCGGGCAGCGCGCTGGGCAACGACCTTATCGCCAAAACGTTTGGCATATGGAAGGATGACGAAAGGAAACGCCTGCTGCTGGTGCGCGTGGGCGTGGTAGCGGTCGCCCTGCTGGGCATGGTGCTCGCGCTCATCTTCAACAGCAGCACCGTGCTGATATTCCAAATGTTCAACTTCGGCGCATCGGGCGCGGTGTTTTGGGTGCCCATCGTGTTTGGCCTCTGCTGGAAAAAGGCAAACCGGCAGGGCGCTACCGCCTCCATGGTGGGCGGTGTCGCGGCTTACCTCATATGGTTCTTCACGGCATATAACACGACGGGCCTGCACCCCGTGCTGCCCGGCACAATCGTGGCGCTGCTGCTGATGGTCATCGTGAGCCTGAGCACCGCCCCAACCCCAAAAGAAACATTGAAGCACTATTTCCCCGACGGGGCGAAATTGGGCTAGGCACCGGAACGAGCGGACGCCGCCCCAAAGGCGTGGATAGGATAAGCCTTTGGGGCGGCAAAGCAGAAAGGACAGGAACGATGGAATTTGCACAGATTAAACAAACCGTTGCGCAGCTAAAAGACGACATGCTAAACGCCGCAATAGAGCTGGGCAGCATACCCGGTGTAAACCCGCGCATGGGCGGCGAGGGTGAAGCCAAACGGGTGGCGTGGCTCCAAGCGGCGCTCGATGGCCATGGCATTCCCTACACGGTGTTTGCCGCAAAGGACAGCGCCGTGCCCGAGGGCGAGCGGCAAAGCGTAATCGTACGCATTGCGGGCAGCGAGCAAACGGATAAAACGCTGTGGTTTATCGCCCATTTGGATACCGTAGCGCCCGGCGACCCAAACGCCTGGCACACGCCGCCGTTTAAACCCACCATCAAGGAGGGCAAGCTATATGGCCTGGGCGTGGAGGATAATGGGCAGGCGGTTATTTCGATTATGTACACCTGCGCGCAAATGAAAAGGCTGGGCTTACAGCCCAAGTGCAACATAGGCTTTTTGTTTGCGGCGGATGAGGAAACCGGCAGCCAATATGGCTTGCGGGCGCTGGCGACGGCGGGCGTATTCGGGCCGCGTGACGAAGCCGTCGTGCCGGATTGCGGCTCCAGCGAGGGCACGTTCATCGAAGTGGCGGAAAAATCGCTGCTGTGGGTGGAGTTTACCATAACGGGCAAGCAGGCGCACGGCTCCATGCCGCATTTGGGCATAAACGCAAGCTCGGTGGGCTGCCGTCTGGGCGTGGAGCTGGAGGATACGCTCAAGG
Organism: Christensenellaceae bacterium; assembly: GCA_031261085.1. Classification (GTDB taxonomy): domain Bacteria; phylum Bacillota; class Clostridia; order Christensenellales; family CAG-138; genus Pelethousia. The sequence continues at coordinate 80,018 of JAISKB010000001.1, read as the reverse complement.
AAAAGTATGCCTATAAGGACGCGCTGTTCGACCCGCCCTATTCCACCTTTGAAATCACCATGAAGCACGCCAATGTGGACAGCCCCAATGTGCTGCCCGGGCGTGACGTGTTTGCCATGGATATGCGCATTTTGCCCAAGTTTTCGCCGGAGGAGGTGCTGGACACCATAAACCGCGTCATATCCAAATACGAATACCGCTATAACGTTAAAATCAGCTGCGCATACCCGCAGCGGGCGGATGCCGCGCCCGGCACATCGCCGGAGAGCGCTATCGCAAGCACGCTCACAAACGTGCTGCGCGCCGGAGGCATACAGGCCTATTGCGGCGGGATTGGCGGGGGAACCTGCGCGGGTATATTGCGGGAATATGGCATGCCGGCCGTGGTGTGGTCCACGCTGGATGAGCTGGCGCATCAGCCCAACGAGTATTTGATTATCGACAACCTCGTGCAGGATACGGCGGTATTCTTAGCGGTCATACAGGAATATTGCTAAAAGCGGCATCCGAAAAAAATCATCAAAAACAATGAAAGTGACAACTATGCGTAAAACGAGCGTAATAACCAATGCGGCGGCGGCCCATCACCAAAAGGGCGTTGCCGCACCCGCCCGGCCCCGGCAGGGGGACACCACAAAAAAAGCCGTCAGTTTGGAAAGCTTTTTGTTCATTTTGCTGTGCGCGGCGTTTTTTGGCGCGGTCGGCCACAAAATGGGCGGCATCAATATGATTAACACCATCATGAACACGGCTTATAATCTGCTGATTTCCACGGTGCTCTATATTATGGCAATCGCGGTAATCGCGGGCGCGCTTTCGGAGCTGCTTTCGGAGTTTGGCGTAATCGCCCTGCTCAACAAGCTGCTTTCACCCTTGGCTACGCCCTTGTTTGGCCTGCCCGGCGCTTCGATTGTGGGCGTATTCGCTACCTATCTTTCGGATAACCCCGCCATACTCACCCTGGCCGAAAACAAGTCGTTTCTGCGCTATTTTAAAACCTATCAGGTGCCTGCCCTCACCAACTTGGGCACGGGGTTTGGCATGGGGCTTATCGTTTCCACCTTTATGATGAGCATAGCCGCGCCCAGCGGCGAAAACTTCATGCTGGCCGTGCTGATGGGGAATTTCGGCGCCATCGTGGGCACGGTGGTGAGCACGAGGCTCATGCTGCGTTGCACCGCAAGGGAGTTCGGCAAGGACGCGAGCGCGGCAAACGGCGGTGCGGAGCAATTTGACATTATCAATTTTCGCACAACGCGCAAGGACGGCATCGGCACACGGGTGATAGAAGCGCTGCTAGACGGCGGCAAAACCGGCGTCAGCATGGGGCTGAGCATCATACCCGGGGTGTTGGTGATATGCACGTTTGTGATGATGCTCACCAATACCGCCCCCAACGGGGCGTTTACCGGCGCGGCGTATGAAGGCATAGGCTTTTTACCGATGCTGGGCGAAAAAATAGAGTTTTTGCTGCGCCCGTTATTCGGGTTTTCCTCCCCGGCGGCTATTTCTGTGCCGATAACGGCGCTGGGCGCGGCGGGCGCGGCAATTTCGCTCGTGCCGCAAATGGTGCAGGATGGCGTGGCGCACGCAAACGACATAGCGGTATTCACGGCGCTGTGCATGTGCTGGAGCGGCTATTTAAGCACGCATATCGCCATGATGGAAACCTTGGGCTACCGCCGTTTGGCGGGCAAAGCGATACTCTGCCACACCATAGGCGGCTTTGTCGCGGGCATCATCGCAAACTGGGCTTTTCGCTTGGTTGCATGGTTGATCGCCGTGGTGTAAGACGGGGGGAGCAAAACTTTTTTACTATATTTTGAAAGAAAAAAAGCGAGGATACGGGGGAGCGACCGCCGTATCCTCGCTTCATTAATACCTCTCAGAAATATCCCTCAATACCCCAACTCAATGGCCCGCTTAAGCAGCTTGCCCGCCAGGGGCGCGGCCTTGCTGCTGCCGCTGCCCGCCTGCTCGAGTATCACGCAGATGGCCAGGGGGTGCTCGTCATCCTGCACAAAGCCGGTAAACCACGCGTGTGAATTTACCTGCTTGTTTGCGCTTATCTCCGCGGTGCCCGTTTTGCCGCCCACCGCATACCCTTTTACCTGCGCCTTGGTGCCGGTGCCGCTCTTTACCACGCCCAGCATGGCCTGCTGCAGCACCTGTGCCTCGGCGGCGGAGAGTATGGTCTTATAGGCTTTGGCGCTCTGCTTCATGCGTACGAAGTTATCCCTTGTCACCACCTGATACAACATCCTCGGCTGCATCATAACGCCGTCATTGGCCACGGCCGCGGTCAGCATACACATCTGCAGGGGCGTCATCAGGTCTTTATACTGCCCCACGCCGCTCCAAGCCAGGTCAAACTGCGAGGCGGGCTTTATATAGCTGCTCGAATACAGCAGCAGGTCGTCGAACAAAAACGCATCGCCTATGCCCAGCGATTTTGCCGTTTGCTGCATCCTTTTGGGCCCTATTTCGAGCGCGAGCCTGGCGAAGGTCGTGTTGCAGGATTTGGCGTAGGCTTGCATAAGGCTGATGGCGCCGTGATATTCGCTGTGGTAATCCCGCACGATGCTGTAGATGTCCTGCGCGGTTTCGGGCTGTGCGGGCTCATCCTGTGCGCCCTCGCGGCCGCGGTCATATGCGGTGGCGGTCCCTTCGGAGGTGAAATCGGAATCATCCACCGAAATATCCGGCAAGTATTTGCCGCTGCTCTTATCAAATACCAGCGCGCCGTCGCAGTCGAATTCACGCTCGGTCACGCCGGGCAAATAGCGCAGCGCGGCGATGAGCGTCACGGTTTTAAATGTGGAGCCGGGCGCGTATTTCCCCATGGTCACGCGGTTTACCATGGCGCTGGCCGCGAGCGCGCGACTGCCCGAAATATAATCCGCCATGTAGTTTGGATCGAAGGTGGGCTGGCTGACCGAGGCCAACACCTCGCCGGTTTTATAGTTCAGGAGCACCACCGCGCCCCAATAGTCGTCCATCAGGTCGTAGGCATAATCGCACAGCTTCGCATCCACCGTGAGCATAACCGACGAGCCTACCCGCTGCTGCCCGCCGATGGTCTCCACAAATTGATCGGCCACGCTTTGGTCGAATCCCAGCAAATACCTCGCAAACATGGATTCCGCCCCTATGGTTTGGCCATAGCTATCCCCAACCACATGCGAAAGCGCCCGCCGCCGAGCCTTGTTGGCGGCATAGGTGCGTTCGCCGTCCGCGCGGGTGTAGGCCAGCAGCGCGCCGTTTCTATCGGCTATGCGGCCGGCCTGCACGCTGCTCTTTTGCGCCTGCACGCGCACGTTATAGGGGCTGGTAAACCAGCGCGTACCATAGGCGTGCACCGTATATACCAAATACACGCACAGTATGACGAACATGGCGCAAAACAGCGCCAGCATGGCTTTGATATGCTTTTTGCTGTTATCCCGCATGCGCGCGCTCCTCCTTGCGGCATTCCTCCATGGCGGCGTCCATGGCGTCCTCCAGCATTTCGCCGTTGCGCATGGCCACGCCCTCCAGTATGCCCAACAGCATCATGGAGGCGATCAGCGAGCTGCCGCCATAGCTTACGAAGGGCATGGTGATGCCGGTGAGCGGTATAAGCTTGATGACGCCGCCAATTATGATGAAGCTCTGCAGCGTAATGAGCGAGGTACAGCCAAACGCGATGAGCATCAGGTAGCGATCCCGCGCATTGAGCGCGAGCAGCGCGCCGCGTATGATGAACACCAAATACAGCGCGATGACCGCTATGCCGAATATGATGCCAAACTCTTCGCAGATGACGGCAAATATATAATCGGTATTATAAGCCGGTATGGCTTTGGGCGAGCCCAGCGTGAGCCCCAGCCCCCACGCGCCGCCCGAAGCGATGGCCATAAGCCCCTGGGCAATTTGATAACCGCTGGTTTCGTAGGTGGCCCAGGGGTTTTTCCAAATGGCGACGCGCGCGCGCACATAATCAAACGTTACATAGCTGGCCGCCGCCCCCATGCAGCCCGCGCCCATGCCGATGAGCGTTGTGCGCACATTGCCCGTAGCGATATAGAACAATATCAGGTATGTAAGCGCAATCAGCAGCGCCGCGCCCAAATCGCGCTCGGCTACCAACAGGCCGCAGCAGGCTATGGCAAACACGGCCGAGGGCCAATACCCCCGCCAGCTCCGCCGGGTCGTTAGGTAGTTGGCCGAAACAAACACCAGCGCCAGCTTCACAAACTCAGAGGGCTGAAAGCTGACCCTCGCAATGGTAATCCAGTTTTTTGCGCCGCCATGCTCCTTGCCCACCGCCATCAGCACGCACAGCAGGCCCAGGCTCCCCAGTATCATAACCCAATTGAGCTTTTGGAACAGCGCGGGTTTATGCATAATCGCCACGCACACAAACATGGCGAGCAGTCCCGCTCCATATAAAATCAGCTGCTTAAACGCGGTGTCCGGCGAAAGCCGATATTGTACGATCATGCCTATCGCCGCGAGCAGGTTGGCGATGACCAATATGAACCTATCCGCGTATTTGGATATCCACAGCATGCAAACATACTGCAAAAACAGCACGGCAATGAGTATGAGCGCAAACAGCAATGCCAGCGGGTCAAAGCCCTCGCTCCTAAACGCGAGCAGCGCAAAGGCGGATAGCTCAAACAGCATCACGATGCCCAACAGGCCCATGGCGCTCATATGCCTAACCCTGCTCATCGTATGCCTCCAGCGGCGCGCGCCGCAGTTTAAATAGAAACGTGACGTTTCCCAACCGCACCAAATCGCCATCCGTGAGGGAGGCCGTGCGCTTGGGCGGGCGTTCGCCGTTAATCCACAGCGAGGCTTTCCTGCGCGGGCGGATATATTCCTCACCCTTGCGCTCGTACAGCAGCGCGTGGCGGCGCTTGAGCGAGTGATCGTCTATAAATATATCGCAGCGCGGGCTGCGGCCTATCAGGTTGGAGCGCACCAGCACAAAACCGCCCTCCTCATCCGCATAGGGCGGCAAAAACTCGATATATTTGGCGTAACCATCGCTGAGCCAATGCTTCACCCGCCGCAGCTCCCCATATTCGCGCAGGGAATGGTATACGATGCGGACGAGTATGTAAACGATGATCGCGATGAAAAAATACCGCATCAGCGAAACGACAAACGCGTAAACGGCCTGCGGCATTTTATCACCCTCCCTTACGTTAATTTTATTGAATTATACCATGTTTGCGCCCGCAAACTATGTCTTGTTTATGAACGATGCGCCGAAAATTGGGGAGGGCAAGCATTATCACTATCAAATTCAAAAGCAAAAAAAAGGGGGGGCTTGCCCCCAAAAAAGATTAAATATTTTTTACCCTTCCGGCGGTAAAGCAGGGTTGGGGGAGGGGGCGAAGCCTATTTCTCAAACCCCTTACTCTCCCACGCAAGCAGCAAATCCACCATCAACCCATAGCTTTGCACGCCGGTGGTCTGCTGGTTGTGCTTTAAGTAGTGGTCGTTCATATCGGTAACGGCTTCTTGCACGGCGCCCTCATAGGCGTCCCAATACGCGTTGTAGGCCATCAGGTCCCGCACCATGCCATCGCTGTAGAGGCCGCGCACGGCGGCAAAACCATCGGGGTCGGCGCGGTATAATTGATTGGTGGCATGTATGAGCGCCAGCATCACGCCGGAATACGCTATGGCAGGGTCGCCCGCGCGCAGGCAGGCCAAATAGGCTACGAAGTTGGCTTCATCCTCCTTGGCTATGCCCAAATAGTGCGCGGTTTCGTGCGCGGCGGAGGAGAGCAGCAGCAGCGGCGGCTGGTCGACATTCACGTTGCATTCCGCCGTATAGGGGATATAGATGCCCGCAATGCCGCCCCGGCTCATGCCCATCGAGGCAAGCACGCCCTTGGCCGGGTAGGTTTTGCGCGCAAACAGCGGCACCGATTGACCTAAGCGCGCATAGGCGGCGGGGAGGCGCGCAAAATAGGCGCGGTAGCCCTGCGGCAGGGTAAAAACGTCCTGTGCGTCCTCGGGCACCTGCCCGCGCAGCAGGGCGGCTTGGCTGGCCAGCTTTGAGCAGAGCGTTTTCAGCTGATCGGCCGAATATTCTGCCGGCTCCAATTCCAACAGTTCATATAGCGTGGGCCGCGCGTAATTGAACCCCCATAACGGGTAGAAGGCGCACAGCATCGCGCTGCCGATGATGCAGAGTGTGAGCAGTACGCTCACCACGCGCTGGAGGGGGATGCGCCTGCGCAGCCACAGCGCCAAGCTCCATAGCAAAGCCGCCGCCGCGCACAGCGGCAGCGCATAGAGCAGAATTTCGGCAAAGGAAAACGGGAGTATGCTGAACAACCCGCCCAGCGCGGCGCTCACATAGGGGTATAGCCCCCGGCTGAACCACCGCTCCACAATGCTGGGGTGCGCGGCGGCCAAGCGGGGCAGGTAAAGCCCCAGGGGCAGCATCAGCAGCCAGGGCAGGCGGCGCAGTAGGGCGCGCCAAGTATTTTGTTGCGCTGCATGTGGTTTCATGTTCAACAGTATAGCATGAAGCGCGGCGCAATTCACTGGCGATATTTTTCCACCAGCTTGCATACCCAATCATAATCCGGTGATTCCACCACGGTGGTGGCGCGCAAGCCATCCCCTTCACCCTCGGGGAACATGTGTATGGTGGGGCCGTTGCGCATCTGCCCCGCGGGCACCCGCAAAAACATCAGCGCATAGGGCACATACCCCTCGTGGTATACGAGCAGCGTGCAGGTGCCATAGCTTTCGGGCAGGAGCTTGCTTTGCGCCAAGGTGCGCAGTATGGGCACGCCAAATATCTGCGCCCGGCCGTCAAAATCCGTCCGCGCGCTTTGGTCGGATTCCGGCACGACCAGCACCGCACCCGCAAGCGGCTGCAGCGTGTAAGCGTCTATGACCGAAACATCCAAATGCCCATATTCGCGCGGGCCCTGCCGCATCACCAAATAAAGGACAAGCGCGGCGGCAAGCGACGCGAAAATCAGCAGCAATATGGACCAATTCAGCCTTTTTGGTCGCAGGATATGCATATCGATCACCCCATCTAAAACTATGCCAAAAAAGAGCGGATATGTGATATACTAAACCGTAATAAAAAGAAATTTTGCGCGCGCGCAGGTTTTGGAGGTATTCATTTATTATGAAACGCTGGGAAGATAAGGCATGGCAGAGTTCCATGCGCATACGGCTGGATTTTAACAACATGCTGACCTCGCATGTAGGCAGCCGCGGCATAGCGCCAAATGAAATCGCCGAAAAGAGCGCGCTGTGGGAAGCGGCGGCGCGGGGTGTGGCGGCAAAGCGCGACCAAATGAAATGGCGCGAGCTGCCCTATACGCAAAATGAAATCGTGAAAGAGCTGCAGGAAACGGCGGCTTATATACGCGCAAACTTCGACACCTTTGTGGTGCTGGGCATAGGCGGCAGCGCCTTGGGGCCTATCGCGGTGCAGCAGGCGCTCAGCCACCTGCGCCATAACGACCTGCCCGCCGCAAAGCGGAACGGCCCCAAGCTATATGTCGAGGATAATATCGACCCGGAGCGCCTGGCCTCGTTGTTTGATGTAATCGACATAAAGCGCACCGCGTTCAACGTGATTACCAAATCGGGCAGCACCTCCGAAACCATGTCGCAGCTGCTGTTGTTCACCAGCGCCCTGCGGGAGGCGGTGGGAGAGAATTGGACAAAGCATGTGGTAGCCACCACCGATCATCGCGCGGGCAACCTCATCACCATCGCGCGGGAGAACGGCCTTCGCACCTTCTTTGTGCCGGATGGCGTGGGCGGTCGCTTTAGCGAGCTTTGCCCGGTGGGCCTTTTGTGCGCGGCGGTGTGCGGCATCGATATCGAGGAGCTGCTGGGGGGCGCGGCGTATATGGATGCGCTGGCAAGCGAGCCGAATATTTGGGAAAACCCCGCATATATGGCGGCGGCGCTGGAATATATTGCCATGGGCAAGGGCTGTAACATAGGCGTGCTGATGCCCTATGCCGATTCGCTCAAATACATGGCCGATTGGTATGCGCAGCTGTGGGCGGAATCGCTGGGCAAAAGCCGCAACGAGGAGGGCGCGCTGATATACGCGGGCCAAACCCCGGTTAAGGCGCTGGGCGTGACCGATCAGCATTCGCAGGTGCAGCTGTATACCGAGGGCCCGTTCGACAAGGTGCTCACGTTTTTGGGCGTGGAGCGTTATCGCAAGGAGCTTGCCATACCCCATGCGTATGACCACCTGGCGGATGTGGCGTTTTTGAGCGGTCACACCTTCAACGAGCTGATACAAAGCGAGCAGCGCGCCACCGAATATGCTGTCACCAAGAGCGGGCACCTGAATAAAACCATCACGCTGCCCGAGGTAAACGCGTTTACGATAGGCGAGCTGCTGTATATGTTCGAAGTGCAAACGGCGTTTGCGGGCGAGCTGCTGCATATCAACGCCTTTGACCAGCCCGGCGTAGAGGAGGGTAAAAACGCGACCTACGCGCTGCTGGGCAAACAAGGATATGACGCAAAAAGGCAGGAGCTGAGCGCCGCGCCGGCAAAAGAAGCCGCCAACACCATATGACGAAACTGTAAATTTCATATAAAACGGCTGACTTTTACCCGGTTTTGCATTATGATCGGTATGGAGCTGTGAGTAGGAGCGTATGAATCGAGTATTGAACATAAAACGAATACTGCCTCTGCTGCTTTGCGCGGCATTGCTGTGCGCCTGCGCGAAGCCCGGCAGCGCAGAGCCGCAGGCGGCCGAAGAGACGGCGCCCACCCCCGAGCCTACCTTGGCGTTTGGCGGGCTGCTGGGCTTCATCATCGAGGATGATGGCAGCATACCTTGCTATATGCTGATGTATGGCTTTTTGCGCACGGCCGAAAACCTGGGGTATCCGGCCAAGCTTTACCGCGCGGCCAATGGGGCGGCGGCACAAAAGGCTGTGGAGCAGGCCGCGAAGGAGGGCTGTGCCGCGCTGCTCATACACAACCCCGGCGGCGTTAACGACGCGGCGGTGCAATCCGCCATTGCGGCGGGGCTGTTTGCGGTGGTGCCCTATGACGTGAGCGCGGTGGAGGGGCTGCATTGCAACGTGGTGGCCGACAATACCGAATATATCGAGGAGCTTTCGCGCGGCATCGCGGAGCGCATGACCGAGCGCAGCCTTAAATCCGGGCGTATTTTGGTATATGGCGCGGGCATTGCGGATTGCTACGAAAAGATACAATCGGCCATTGCGCAGTACTATCCGCAATATGGCGTTGTGGGCATGGAGCGCGAGGCCGAAGGCGCGGCGGCCATAGACGTTTTGGCCGAATATTTGCTGTATAACCGGGATATCAAGGGCATATACGCCGTGGACACCGCCTCGGCGCCCATCGTGGTGCAGGCGCGCGCGCAGGCGGTAAACCGCTTTAAGGGCGGCGCGCCCACGCCCAGCCCCACGCCGTCCAAGGAGGATATCGAGGCGGAGCCGACGGCTACCCCCAATCCGGCGCTGCTCACGCAGATTTCCATCACGGTATTCGCCTGCGGGATGAGCGATGAGAACCTGGCGCTGTTCCGGGGCAACGACATATACGGCCTGTGCATCGAGCCTTATTACGAAGCGGCCGGGAGCGCCGTAATGGTGATGGATAAGCTGCTTTCTGGCGAGGAAACCCCGGCTGTGGCGCGGGTGAACCGCCCCATAGTCTATGCCGATACCATCGATAAGTACACGGCCATATACGGGCAGGTAAAAGAGATGTTTGGCCTTGCGGCCGTCAACGCAAATTAATGCTCAATAAAGATTTTTTAAAACAAATCGATTGGGTTACCATCGTGCTGATGCTCATACTCGTAGCCATCGGCCTTATCAGCATTGCCAGCATCACCGCCGAGCCGTTCAGCGGCAAGGAAGCCGCCCTGGCCGACTATGTCAAAAAGCTCAACCTATATTATGTGCAAAAGCAGGCGGTCAACTTCCTTGTTGGACTGGCGGTATTTTTAATCGTGATCGCCGTGGATTATAAGGTATATAAGTATATCATTCGCTATGCCTATATCGCCATTGTGGCGCTGCTGTGCATCGTGTTTGTTACCACCCGGGTGCGCGGCATACAGGGCTGGTTTCAGCTGGGCTTTATAGACCGCGCGCTGCAGCCCGGCGAGCTGTGCAAAATCTGCATCATCATCGCGCTCTCGCAAGTCGTATCCACCTCTATGGATCGTACAGGCCGCCTGAGCGGGATAAAAACCATTCTGTTTGCGATGCTGCTCGTGCTCATACCTTCGGCGCTGGTTATGGCGCAGCCCGACTTTGGCACGGCATTCGTTTATGTTTGCATTATGGTGTTCATCTTCTTCATAGGGCGCATATCGTGGGGGTATATTGCGGCGGCGGCGGGCGCGCTGGCCGTTGCGGCGCCGCTCGCGTATTTCTATCTGCTTTCTGACCTGCAAAAGGGGCGCATACAGGTGTTTTTGGATCCAACGCTGGATTTGCAGGATGCCGGCTACAACGTTTCGCAAGCCAAATTGGCCATCGGCTCGGGCCAGCTTTCGGGCAAGGGCTTCTTTACCGAGGGCACCTTGGCGCAGCTGCGCTTTGTGCCGGAGCGGCATACCGACTTCATCTATGCGGGCATTGTAGAAGGCTTGGGCTTTATCGGCGGGGCGCTCATCATCGTGCTGTATTTTACGCTGTTGTTCCGCTGGCTGTACATCGCCATAAAAACCAAGGATTCGTTTGCGAGCTGCCTTGTCATCGGCGTGTGCGGCATGATGGCCGCGCATGTGTTCGAAAACATCGGCATGACGATAGGCCTTGTGCCGGTCACCGGCATACCGCTGCCCTTCATCAGCTATGGGGGCAGCAACCTGCTCACCAATATGATAGGGGTGGGCATTGTAGAAAACATATGGATACGGCGGCCCAAAAAACGCCGGTCCAACTCATAAATGACATGATAAGCCCTCTTTTTACATATACATTGGTGTAAAAGGGGGGTTGTTTTATGCCTGATAACCATATAGAACACGGCGGTTTTACCTCCAGCGCGGCCAAGGGGCGCATGCGCGCGCCACGATATATCGGCGGCGTCATCCAAAGCTCGGCGCGCCACAACGCAAAACGTATCCGTGCGCGCCGCACCGGCCCCAGCAGCATGTTTTTAAAGCTGGGGCTATGCGCGGCGGCTTGTGCGGCGGTGCTGCTGGTAAAGTGGCTGGGCACCCCCGCACCCGCGCGCGCGGCGGGGAGCGTGCGGCAGGCGATAGAGGAAGAAACGCAACTGGGCGAATTGCTGGGCAGGCTGCATTTTGTGGAATTGCCCGGCATTGTGGAGGTGTTTTCCGCCACGGCACAGCCTGAGCTGGGGGTGGATTATGAAACCGCCCTGCGGGATGAGGATACCATGGTGGTAACGCTGGCGCTGGATCATGTGCAATACCTGGCCGTGCCCGTTGCCTGCAAGGTTAAAACCATAGGCGAGGATGCGGCGCTGGGCCATTTTGTAAGCGTGCTCACAAAGGATGATCACGAGATTACATACTATGGCCTGCAGGATATTTCGGTAGAGGAGGGGCAGAGGCTGCTCGCCAAGGATACCATCGCGCGGGTGGATAGCAAGGTGGCCGTTTCGGTGCATGCGGGCGGCCGGCCGACGGACCCCGCTATATTTTTTAGGTTGAACGCGAACCCACCGGTATAATATGCGGCTTGGCTTTGTGCGGGATATCTCAATCGAATACAGCCCGCTATTATTGCTGCTGCTGGTTTGGATGGCGATTTCGGGCGGGCTGAGCGATTGCCTCATTGCGCTGTTGGCGCTGTCGCTGCACGAGGCGGCGCACACGGTTATGGCGGGGGCGCTGGGGCAGCGTGTGCAGCGCATCGAACTGCAGCCGTTTGGCTTTGTAGCCCGCATGCAGGGGCTGTCCGCGGGGTGGTGGGATACCCTGGCCATCGCCGCCGCCGGGCCGGTATGCAGCTTGATGACGGCGCTGACCTGCCTGACGGTGCGCGGCGGGGGAGAGTACCTTTTTTTGGAGCGGTTTGGCGCGGCGAATTTTTCGATTGGGCTTATAAACCTGCTGCCCGCGCTGCCGCTGGATGGCGGACGGGTTTTGTACGCGGCGCTCGAAAGGTGCATCAGCGACCAAGCCGCGCTGCGCATAGGCATCGCACTGGGCGTGCTTACAGCCCTTGCGCTGACGGCGCTGGGGGTATTGCTGCTGCTTTATGGCGGCATAAACCCCACATTGCTGATATTTGGCGTGTTTTTATTTGTAGCCGCCCTGCGGGAGGGTAAAAGGGGGCAGGAGGCGCGGCTGAACGCCATGCTGCGGCGGCACAATGATATACGGCAGGGGGGATGCGTGGCGGTGGCGCACATCGGCGCGCATAAGGGCATGCGCGTCGCCGACGCCCTGACCCGGCTGCAGGCGGGCCGTTATACCGTGATACAAATATTGGATGACGATATGCGTTCGCTGGGGCAGGCGGATGAAGCGCGGCTGCTGGCGCTGCTCGCCGAATATGGGCCCGGCGCGCGCCTGCTCGACGCGATACGCGGACATTGACCGCGGGTATAAACGATGCTATACTAATACTGGGATGTTTTCGGAGTACTGTAGATTATTGAACAGGGATGAGAGTACATGCAAAAAGAGATTGTGGTGGATATTAATCCATATCAAACGCGTGTGGTACTGCTGGAAAACGGCGCGCCGGGTGAAATTTATATCGAGCGGCGCGGCAAAGAGCGCTTGGTGGGCAACATCTATAACGGCAGGGTACAAAACGTATTGCCGGGGATGCAGGCCGCGTTTGTGGATATTGGTTTGGAGCGAAACGCCTTTTTATTCGCGCGGGATATTCTCTTCGACAAATCCGATTTTCAATTTGACGGGGGCGCGGGGGATATTAAAGACGATGTGCCCAACATAAAGGATATCGTAAAGCCCGGGCAAGAGATATTGGTGCAGGTAACGAAAGAGCCAGTGGGCAGCAAGGGTGCGCGGGTCACCACGCATATTACGCTGCCCGGCCGCACGCTGGTGCTGATGCCCTCGGTGAACTACATAGGCGTATCCCGCCGCATAGAGGATGAGGACGAGCGCGCGCGGCTTAAAGCCTGTATCGAAGCCGTGAAGCCCGCCAGCATGGGTGCGATTGTGCGCACCGCGGCCGTGGGTAAAAGCGAAGAGGAGTTTGCCGAGGATATGGCGTTCCTCGCGCGCCTGTGGGAGCGCATACTGCAAAAGAGCAAGCTGCTTTCGGCGCCCCGGCTGGTGCATGCCGAAGAAACGCTGATATTCCGCACCATACGCGATTTGTTTACCGCGGATGTGGATAAGCTGGTCATCAACGACCGCGAGTTTTACGAAAAGATAAAGGCGGTGGCGAGCATCATATCCCCGGCGCTTAAGGATAGGGTGGAGCTATACGAGGGCGCGACGCCCCTGTTTGATGTATATAAGCTGGAGAGCGTGATAGATAAGGCGCTGGCCCGCAAGGTATGGATGAAGAACGGCGGGCACATCATCATCGACCAAACCGAGGCGCTTACGACCATCGATGTGAACACCGGCAAGTTCATCGGCAACGACAACCTGCAGGAGACCATCACCGAAACCAACTGCGAAGCGGCGCGGGAGATTGCGCGCCAGCTCCGCCTGCGGGATATCAGCGGCATCATCATCATCGACTTCATCGATATGGAGGAGATAGGCAATAAGGAAAAGGTGCTCGAAACGCTCCGTGCCGAGCTGCGGCAGGATCGTACCAAGAGCAACGTGCTGGGCATCACACAGCTGGGCCTGGTGGAGATGACGCGCAAAAAGACACGGCAGTGCATCAGCAACACGCTGCAAGCCCCCTGCCCATATTGCGGAGGGGATGGCAAGGTGCTCTCGCGCGAGACGGTGCTGCTGAAGGTGCGCAAAAAGCTTCTGCGCGCCTTTGCCGAAGAAACGCACGCCAATTACCTGGTGCGCATGCACCCTACCGTAGCGCAGATATTGGAGGAGAACAACACCGATGAGGCGCCGCTTTTGCCCCGTGCGCCGGGGCGCGCCATATGGGTGCAAACCTCCGACCAAATGCATGTGGAGGAGTTCAGCATCACGCCGCTCACCTCCGGCAAAGAGCTTAAATCCATTGAATGTACCGCACAAAGATATTGAACGCAATTGAAAATTCATTAGTGACAGCCAGCGCCGCTTATGCTATAATCATTAACGGCGCAAAAACTTGCGCCCTGCGCCAACGTAGCTCAGTTGGTAGAGCAGCTGATTCGTAATCAGCAGGTCAGGGGTTCGAGTCCCCTCGTTGGCTCCAGCATTCAGGAGTGCAGGGCATCTTCTTGGAGTACCCTGCCATATTCGGGGCGTAGCGCAGCTTGGTAGCGCGTTTGGTTCGGGACCAAAAGGTCGCAGGTTCAAATCCTGTCGCCCCGACCACAATCGCTTCAAAAGGAATTGAGTAATCATTCCATTTGAAGCGATTTTTATTTTGTGGTATGATAATGTCGTATTTCTCCTTTCTGTATAATCATTAAATTGAAATTTGTGGAGGTATAGAGATGAAAGAGTATAAGTTAATTTATTTAAACAAAGGACTTAAACTGTCAAGAGAAAAAGATTTAACGCAATCGGAAGATGTTTTAAACCAGTATATAGCTGAAGGATGGACACTTCAGCAAATCGTATCACCGGGTGATGGAATAGGTGCACTAGTTGCAGTTGTTTATAAAGAAAAAGTAATTTGAAAAGCTCCAGTTTAGCTCTCGTGATTTTATAAAAAATAGTATAGTAATCGTATGTTTGCGCCGAACAGCCATATTTATGGGCATTTCAGAGTTTGTCCTTATGAACATTCGCACCACAAAAGCCGCAGAAACTCTAGTGTTTTTGCGGCTTTTGCATTGGTTCTTGTGAATTTGACAACGCCCGCTATGTGGCCATCGGCGTCCTGCGGTCCGTGTTGACGGGCGGGATGTTATAGAAAAATAGACGACCACATTAACGCCTATTCTACAAGCACACTATGCCCGTTGAACTCCTCGCGCTGCGCTTCGGGTGGGAAAGCGTCGAAGTCCGTCATTTTCTCTTTTATATATCCCCCCGCACATTGGCGGTGCGGTTGATCGCCCTTTTTTTATTTGGCGCCACCGGCACCGAAACCTGCGCCAAAAAGCGGTTTGGATCCTTTATCGTGATTTCGTCATGGACATAAGTCACATAGAGCGGGCCGGTGAACCGAAAGTTGTGCTCATATGCGTATGTGATCAAGCGTTCGGGCATATCGCCCATATCTCCATAATAGCCGCGGATATAACCTACCAGATGCCGTCCGGCTTTTTTTGTATCCGCGCCGGTGGGATCCAAAGAGAAAAACCGAGTGGGCTGCGAGGGCGTATTTATAAAGACATCGATGTCCTCGAAATATCCGCCGACGGGATAGCATAAATTGATGCGCCGATTTTTGGCCTCCGCACAAAAACGGAAGAAGGTTTCGTAAAAAAACTGGTTATCTTCAAAGTCGTTGATGGGACCTAGAATCAGGGGATATGCCCGCAAAACTCTTTCGACAATCCTCTCTTCCTGTGCTGTCGATCCGATCTGAATCATGCGGTTGAGGGTGTGAATGATGGAATAATTTTCCCGGATATGACGAAGCTGCCGATCGAGCTCGTCTTCCTGTTCCACGAGCAATTCCATAATCATCTCCGGAGTTCGGGAGCGTTCCAGTTCTCCAATCTTTTCCAGAGAAATCCCCAATCTGGTCAGGGTCTGAATCAGATTGAGGGTGATGATCTGCTGAGGTGAATAATATCGATAATTGTTTTCTCCTCGTCGCACCGGGGAAAACAAACCGATTTCGTCATAATATCGCAGCGTGCTTTGCTTGAGCCCTGTATATTCGGCAAATTGCTTCATAGACAACAACTCGGTTCCGTTCATGCTTCTCACTCCATTCTACCTGATTCATACAGGCCGCCTCCCTGTATTTGTATTATAGTGAAATTGCGTCTGATTGACAAGGTGCATTTGCGAATTCTGGTAATTCTTGAAACTCCATTATCTACTGGCGGCGCAGATAAACATGGTAGGAACTCCCAACTTTTCATTCGCTTTTGTAGAAAAAAGTGTTAAGAAGAGCGTGAGGTTAAAAGCTGTAAAATCTGGTTTTTATCAAAATGATGCATAAAATCGGGAAATAACCACCTCTTTATTGGATATTTTAATAATATAATTCATTTTCAAAAAAATGAAAATTTTAAAGAAAAGTCTATTGACTTGGTTCTTCCTGCATAGTTTAGACTATTGTCATAGAGGAAAAGCACCGGAGATCAGGCTTCCCTCGATTTTATGCAAAGGTATGGTGGAGAGTGAAAAATATATTGAAAAGGAATACGAACAAGGGGAGCATCCTGCTTTTGGCGCTGCTGATGATTATGTCCGTGTTTTCGCCTACGATAAATGCGTTCGCCGAGGGTAGTGACTCCACGTCTGCCTCCGGAACGGTTTCCTCAGTCAGCGGATTTGTATGGGCAGACAGCAATGACAACGGCATGCGGGATGAGGGCGAAGACCTAGCGGGTGTCACCGTGCATGTCGGTACGGATAAAACCGTGGCATCTTCCATCGCCAACGCCGTTTCGGGCGCGGACGGTTCCTATATGATAGCAGGCATTGCCCCAGGAACCTATTACCTCATAGTAGAGGCGACGCCGACAACACTTGTCTTTGAGCAGGCCATCACCGTGGCCGACGATGCACATATGAGGAATGATGTGCTTCTTTCCGTGCCGGTCACCGAAGAGCCTGATGTTGAAGCCCCCGAAGTCCCGGAAATCCCGGAAGCCCAGGAAGCCCCGGAAAAACTCCCTGCCGCAACCGGCGGCATCTCGGGATATTTGTGGGTGGATGGCGACGGATCGCTGGCTACCGATTGGGACGGGCTGCGCAACGGAAACGAGCAGACGCTTCCCGGCTATACGGTTTACCTGTATGCGGCAAATGACTTGACCTCGGCTATAGCCGCGACCACAACCGACGCAGGCGGCGCCTATATATTTACCGGGCTTGTACCCGGCGGCTATGTGGTAGGCGTTGAGGACGACGATATAGGCGCTATGCGCTATCTTACCCCAATGGCTGTCACGAAGCAGAGCGTCTTTGCTGTTGACTGGAATTTGAGCGATACTGACGAACCCTATATCAACCGTGCCTACTCCGCCCCCATTACGATTGTGGCGGGCGCATATGTACAGGATATTAACGCGGGTATGCGCCAGCCGATGGGCGCCGCGCCGTATATCACGAACCAGGGTTATGTGGTGAGCTCGGACACAATCCCCTATGGGCAGCTTAAGGCTGACAGCCTTGCAGAAGCGTTCAAGTATGTGAATATGTATAACCATACCGGGTGGGAAATTACTGCGCTGTATGATGACGATCATGTCGAGCCATTCGTGCTTAATAAGAACAGGACTGTCACGCTGAAGTCCGGTGGCAGCGGTACGAAAACCTTGGTGCAGATCCCAAAATCTCGCCACGGAACGGTCAACGGAACCTTGATTCTTTCCAATATCACATTAGACGGCTGGGCATCCATGTCCGGCAGTGGCAACGGCAACTATGAAAGCTCCCACTCAAATTTTTGGGGCGGCGGATTACTTATAAACGACGGTGGCAAAGTCATCATGGAAAATAAAGCCACTATCTCAAACTGCGTTAATCGAGATACGAGCACAGACGGCGGCGCCGTGCAGGTAAAAACCGGCGGAACTCTTACGATGAACACCGGCTCTACGATTAGAGGCAACGGCTCATATTTCAGCACGAACTCCGCAGGAAACGCTCACGCATACGGCGGCGGCGTGTATGTTGACACGGGCGCCACCTTCAACATGCTTGGCGGCACAATCAGTAATAACTTCGTGTTCTACTACGCAAACAGCGGCGCGGTCAATGACAAGCTCTGCGGCGGCGGCGTATATAGCAAGGGTACGTTCAATATGTCCGGCGGCAGCATTACCGGCAATGCTGCCATCGCCCGTATTGCCAGCGGAACGAACCTATACAATATGACATACGGCGCCGGCGTGTATGTGGCCAGCGGAACCTTCACCATGAACGGCTCCGCGAGCATTACAAGCAACGGCAACAGCCTTCAGTGGATGCGCAACGGCGGTGTGCCATCCACCGTAAGAACCTACCAAGGCGGCGGCGTATATGTGGCGCAATCTGGGCGCTTTACCATGGCGGCGGGTACGATGAACACGAACAATGCGGTCGAAGGCGGCGGAATATACACGGAGGATTACGATTATCACGATCCCGCCGATACGGCCAAGTACATGAATATTACCGTGTCCGGCTCTGCGACAGTCTCCGGCAACGTTGCCGACAGCGCCGCAACTCAGCCCACGAACGCCGATGCTTTCACAAATCGAAGCGCATCGCCGTTTAATGGTCAGCTGCTGGACAATAACAATGTCAACTATCGAAATGACGGCGTGGTCAACACGATAATCACCTATAAGCCGAACAACGACGGCGACCCGGCGTATCCGGATAAGGTGATTGATACCGGCGCTGCCGGGGAAACCGCTGTAACCATTCTGTCCAATGCGGCGGCGGGCTTTGTCAATCCGCCTGGGGCGCACCCCGACTGGGTTTTCATTGGGTGGAATACCATGCCGGACGACAGCGGCGTCAGATACCAGGAGGGAGCCAATGTATTAGTCTCCGGCGATGTGGTTTTGTACGCACAGTGGGGCGTGGGATCGGCAGCGCTCACACTCAGCAACGAGTGGCAAATCACGAAATCAGGTTCAAATTACTTAGTTAAGGATTTGTTGATAAGCTACGCAGCAGGACAGACGTACTATATAAAGAGCGATTACAGTTTGACTACCAGCGCAACGACTCTTTCTCTTTCTGGTGTGGCGAACCTGATCAACGGCTACTACGCCGCATCGGCAAACAACCCGACGCCGGCCAGCAATCTGCGCATAGTCTTCGGAAAAGACGGCACAGAAATGAACACCACAGCGACGTTGGTTCTAACAATCCCCGCAAACAAAACCCTCGATCTTGAAGGATGGTTGACAAGTACGGATAGCGCCATTGATTTGACCGGCGCTGCGGCGACCGCTACCGTCAATATTAACGCCGTAAACGGCGCCACCGGTTATATCAATGGCGGCCCCGGCGCTCCGGTTAATGGTAACGGAGGGAACATACTCTCAAAGGGAGAGGGGAAGAGCACGCTATTGACAAATGATAACATCGATCTGTACGTCAATGGCGGAACGGTGACGGCGGAGGGCGGATTTGGCGTTGCCATTTACGCCTCCGGGAATGGTGCGGTGACCGTAATCAAGGGACTTGTGCAAGCTACCGATACTCAGCAAAAGCACAACGCAGGTGTTTTTAACGAGGGAACCGGCACAGTAACCGTCAAAGGCGGTACTATAATCGCGCTGGGTCGTTATCTCGACCAGGATCACGATGGCGGCGCAGGGATTTACAGCGCTTCCGAAGGAGCCATCAACGTTGAAGGCGGAAGGATAGAAAGCGAATTCGCCGCCATCGCCGCTTGGGGACCCGCCGCCGTTACCATCAGCGGCGACTGTGTGATAACCGGGAAGACTTATGGCATTGGTAATGAATCACACGGCAGCGTAATAATCACCGGCGGCGATATTTCCGCGACGGGTTCTCAGGGGAGCATCGCTCTTCATAATAAGAAGGATGGCACAGTAACCGTCAACGGCGGAAAGGTTTATGCGACGAACGCTACAGGATACGCCATTTTGAACAGAGGACTTGAAGGGAAGGTTGGCACCGTAAACGTCAATGGCGGCGAGGTAACAGCACCGAACTACGCCATTCGCAATCTGGCTGCCGGCACAGTAACCGTCAACGGCGGTACGGTTTCTACGACGGCGAACAGCTTGAGCTATGCCATTTTGAATGACTCTACCGGCGCTATTATACTGAATGACGGCGAAATCCTGACAAAAAACTCTACCGACTACGCGGTGTATTTGTCTGCTGTCGGCGGCAAACTTGATCTTGACGGCGCGGCGGATATCAGCGGGCGGATACGCATCGCGGGCACGGCGGGCAAAACCGGGACTATCACCGCTAACGTGGGCAATCGCAGGCTCATTGGCTTTACTCCGTTTACGAAAACCTACTATATTGAGCTTGAGAACACCGGTACAGCCGATACGGAGCTCTTCTCCGACGCTAAGGGTAGAACGGGCGCCAATACGCCCTCCGAAGCCAAAGCGCATTTCGTCGTGACGAATAGGGCTTCAAACGTTGAGGTCAGCTATAAGCCGAATAGTTATCTCACCTCGATTACGAATGGTGTGGTATTCCTTAGCGCTCCGACCACTACTTTAACGATTAGCAAGGTAGTAACCGGCAACTATGCGGACACAACCCGCAGCTTCACCTTCAGCGTGAATTTCAAGACTTCCGGCGGAGCGAATTTGCCCTCCGGCACGCAGTTCGTCTATGTGGGAGGCGTTGTTAATGGCGCCAACGCGGTAATGCCGGCGAACGGAATGCTGACGCTGGACAGCGCAGGCAAAGCGATGATCACTCTCAAGCACGGGCAGAGTATCCGCATAGAAGGCATTGCAACGGACGCAAAAATTCAGATCGTAGAGAGCGCTTACACCGGCTACACTCCTTTTTTCATTGACAGCGCTACTGGGTTGTCCAGCGCCAACGCGGATACGGGCGTGAAGACAATGAGTGCCACCGAGAGGACGTTTGCCTTCACCAACACGCGGGTATCAGTACCGATGACCGGTATTGATGCGGGTAACCCCGGACTCTTCCTGTTGTTGCCGCTGTTGGCCACTGTACTGTGCATTGCGGCGAACAGGCTGGCAAAGGCACGGAAATTTTATCAGAAAGGCATTTGATTGATATACCACAAGCTTTCGACTACATCCCCTCAAAGCGCGTTGGCGCCCGGGAGAACGCCACGGGCAGCCGCGTGTACGGCGTGGTGAACGTCAAAGACACCTTAGGCAAGGTGATCGTCATTCTGCGGCGATGCAATTTCTAGGTATAAGCGCAACACCATCTATCGATAACTCATTGAGTGTCGATGGGTGGTGTTTGCTTATTCAAAAAAAAAAACGGTAACACAGCGGCTTTGTGGGGTTCGGCAAAGAGCCGGCATTATTTTATGGCAGTTTACAAGGGGGCGTTTTCTAGAGTAGAGGGGGAGGGGTGAATTACCCCTTACCGTACATCTTGGCAACAGGCTTTGTTAACGCCGTGATATTGGTTGATTTAAAAATGAAATATATTTCATTTTTATGTTGATATTCGAAAAGATATGCCTTATAATGAATGTAAAGTCATTTTAATTTTGGAGGGCATAATATGCCGAAAGTAAACGATGTATATTTTGAAGAAAAAAGAAAGCAGATTCTTGATGCTGCCTTCCGAGCGTGTATGAATAAACCGCTTTATGAGGTAACAATGAAAGATATAATCGAAGAAACAGGATTCAGCCAAGGTGGAATTTACCGTTATTACAACAATATTCACGAGATTTTTTTCGCACTCGTTGACCGGAAAACCAAAGACAATTGTCTGCGTGAAAAAACCGACGAGATACTCGAATATGGCGTTCCCGAGCAAATTATGGCAGGGCTTATTGAGCTGATTTTTCTCGATACGGTCGGCGATGTCGGGAAGATTTTGTTTGAGTTATCGGTGACATTTGCCAATGACCCGGAACTATATGCAAATTTCTGCGAACAAGTGAAAATTACCGCCGATGAGGCGTATTTATTTGAAAAATCGGCAGCCTTTGTGGCCGCAAAAATTGAGGATGGGTATTTTGAACCAATCGCACCGATAAGCGATGTGTTAGCACTTTTAGTGGCGACGATTGACGGGATAAAACGCGATGTAATTATGACAAAATACTATAAAATCAAGTCATACATGCCAGAATTTGATATGCCAAAACTTTCAAAACTGCTCACAAAGCAGCTAATTTTGGCACTTGGCGGCGATTTAAAAAAAATAAATCAATTGGAGAAATCGAATAATGATTAATTCTGTAAAACAGTTCAGTATTCCAAAGTTTCTTGGCCTTGCCTTTCTTCCGGGCGCTGTAATTCTTGCTTGGAGCCTGATTTTAGCAAATCCGGCACTCGGCAATTTGCCGATTTTACTTGCTGTTTTACTGGCAATTCCGCTGGGGTTAATCCCCGTAGATTTGCTTGTTATCAAGTATTTTTCACGAAAAGAAGGCGTGGAATTTATGGAAGCAGTCGGTAATAAAGTTGAAATTCCGTTCAAAAAGGCACTGCCAATTGTGCTGGGTATTTTCGTTTTTATAATCGGGCTTGCGGCATTTTTGCCCGCAATTGAACACGAATTTTGGCAACCGATTTTTGTTTGGTTGCCCGATTGGTTTCGCTTCGACAAAATAACTTATGATGCAATTCCGCAGAATTTAATTGTTATAATTGTAGTAATAAATTTGATTTTCAACGGCGTACTCGGGCCTATCACGGAGGAACTTTATTTTAGAGGTTTTTTGTTGCCGAGAATAGAGCGGCTCGGTAAGCTTGCACCGCTTTTAGATTCCATACTTTTTACAATTTATCACTTTTTCAATCCGTTTGAATTGATATTCAGATTTGTTGCTTTTGCACCAATTGCGTATACAGCATGGTGGAAAAAGAGTTTTTACCTCAGCGCAGCGATACATTGTTTGGCAAATCTGAGTTCGTCTATTATTATGGCGATTACAGTTTTGCCAATGCTTAATGGCCATTGAAGGCCATTAGGAGATATGCCGAAACGCGAATAGATCGGGGCGCGCATCTGCTTCTATTTGAACGCATCACTTGTTCCAAAGTTTTGGCCATCACTCGTCCCACCCTTCCGTCAGGTAATGCGGAATCCTCTCAAATTTCTCAAGATAGCCGCCATCCGGGAACCCCGCATATTCTTCCATTATCATATAGTAATTCCCGTTTTCATACAAAAACGGCATCTCATACACCATGCCCGGCAGGCGCGCGGCCTGTGAGAAAATTGCCACACCGCTTTTGTTGTCGTCGCCCATTTCAATTAAAACCAAATTGATAAAAAACGGCGTCAGGTATGGATAGCTGCGTTCTTTCTCAAAAGCCGCGATAAAATCCTTGCGGGTGATGCTTTCGCGGTACGCTTCGGCCAGGTAATCATAGATTTTACCTGGTTCATCCGCATGGTAATCAACAAGCTCCGTAAAATCCCTCACGCGCTTTTCGGCATTGCGCGGCGTGGGTAAACCCCACGGGCCAAGCAGAAAAACAAGCGCCGCGCACAGCAAGACGGCGACGGCAGCACAGGCGATGATAACGGTTTTTTTCATCGTTCCATCCTGGAATAGGGTTTTGCGTAGGCAGAGGGGAACTCGGCCTTTTTAGACACGCTGATCAGCACCAGAATCGTCAACAAGTACGGCAGCATCAGCAAAAACTGATTTGGGATGTTTGCCCCCACCGCCTGCAAACGCAGCTGCAAAGCGCTGGCAAAGCCAAAAATCAACGCGCCCCACATGGCGCGCACCGGATGCCAACGGGAGAACACCACCACCGCCACAGCGATAAAGCCGCGCCCGCCAACAATACCATCGAGGAAAATGTTCATATACCCAAGGGACATAAAAGCACCGGCCATGCCTGCATAGGCGCCCTCAATCATCATTGCGGCGTAACGCGTTTTAGCCACGCCAATGCCCTTAGAATCTGCCGCGCGGGGGTGCTCGCCCACAGTTTTGATGTTAAGGCCAAACACTGTTTTTTCCAGCACTACCCAGGTGAACGGCACAAGCAAATAGGCAATATAAATTAGAATATTGTGCTTGAACAGGATAGGGCCGATGACCGGAATTTTTGACAGCGCCGGAATGTTTATAACCGAAAAGGCCTCCACCTGCGGCGGCAGCGACTGGATGCCAAACACATTGCGGTAAATAAACGCCGCAAGTCCCACGCCCAGAATGGTGAGCGCCGTGCCCGCAATTACCTGATTCGCTTTCATGGTTACGGAAATCCACGCCATAATCAGGTTGTAAACAACCCCTGTGACGATAGCGGCAAGTACGCCCAGTAGCAGGCTGCCACTATGGTACGCGGTTATGAACGCCAGGGCGGCGCCCATCGTCATGGTGCCTTCCATGCCAAGGTTTAAAATGCCCGCGCGCTGCGCGTATACGCCGCCGAGCGCAGCCAGTAAAATTGGCGTGGCCAAACGGATTGTGGCGGCCAACACACTGATGATGGAATCCGCACTCAACAATGAGTTAAACATGTTTTTTTCCTCCAATCCCAAGTCGCGTGAAGAAATTCTTCATCACATCCAACTTCATCATCGAGCGCGTGATGACAAAAATGATCACGAGCGCCTCAATTACATCTACGATGGAATAAGGGATTTCGGTCATGCGCTGCATGGTGTTGCCGCCCACTAACAGCACGGAGAAGAAGAATGACGAAACCGCGATGCCGATGGGATTCAAATTGCCAAGCAGCGCAATCACGATGGCAAGGCTGCCGTAGCCGCTTGCAATGTCGGTCATCAGGCGGTGGTGTAGACCGTAAACCTCATTCCAACCCGCAATACCTGCAAGGCCGCCGGAAAGCACCATTGCAATAATCATGGTACTTTTCGCGTTCACACCCGCATATCGCGCCACCTGCTGCCCTTGGCCCATCAACTCTATTTTGTACCCCAACGTTGACCGCCAGAAGAACATCATCAACACCAGCAGGATCAGTGCCATAAAAATGCCCATATGGATGCGCGTGGCGGCGCTGAACAGCGGCAAACGGACGGATTCCGGCAAAAGAGGTGTCTGCGGAAAGCCGAAACCCTTCGGATCCATCATCGGGCCATACACAAGATAGGCCAGCAAATAGGTTGCCACATAGTTAAGCATCAGTGTGGTGATTACTTCGTTCGCATTGAACCGGGTTTTCAGCCAACCTGCAATGCCCGCCCATAACCCGCCGCCGATAAACGCGGCAACAATGGAAAGCGGAAACACAATAACGGCCGGCAGTGGAACGTAAATGCCCACGGCCAGGGCGAAAATAGCGCCAAGGGTGAATTGCCCGTCGCCCCCGATGTTCCACAGCTGGTTTTTTAATGCGATGGATGTCCCCAGTGCCATAATCATCAAGGGCACTGCCTTCACGAGCGTTTCAGAAATTTTGTGGGCCGAGCCAAACGCCCCGTTGATCATCAGGCGGTAAGCGGTCACAGGGTTTTCTCCGGATATAGAGATGAGCACCGCGCCAATGGCCAACGCAATGAAGATGGTAAGCGCCGCAGAGCCAACTGCTTTCAGGCCGGACGTCAGTTTATTGCGCATATTCAAGCACCTCCTGGCATTTGCCCATCATCATCATGCCAATTTCCTGCACGTCCGCGCCGCGGGGCAAAATGCCCATCAGCTTGCCGCTGTAAATCACGGCGATGCGATCCGACAGTTGCAAAATCTCCTCAAGGTCTGCCGAAATCAGCAATACCGCTGTGCCCTTATTGCGTGTATCCATAATGCGCTCGCGCACATATTCTGTCGCGCCAATGTCCAGGCCGCGTGTGGGTTGGGACGCAATCAGTACGCGGGGGTTGCCGGAAATTTCCCGCGCCAATATCACCTTTTGCTGGTTGCCGCCGGACAGGTCTTTTATAAAATCCTCCACCGAGTTCGACTTGATGGCATATTTGTCCACCATGTCTTTTGCGTGGGATTCTATCCGTTTATACTCCAATAGCTTATGCTTTGCATAGGGCGGTTGGCTGTAGTTTTTGATAATCAGGTTTTTTGCGATGGAAAAGCCCATGGCAAGGCCCGTATGATGCCGGTCTTCCGGGATGTGCGCCACCCCCTCGCGAATGTAATATAGCGGCGGCCGGCAAGTGGCTGCTTTGCCGCACAGCGAAATTTCACCGCCGGTGGATAAACGCAGGCCGGTGAGCACTTCGGCCAGTTCTTTCTGGCCGTTGCCATCCACGCCCGCAAGCCCCAAAATTTCTCCCGTTTTAATGGAAAGGCTGAAATTTTGCAAAATGGGGATGCCTTTGTCATTGTTTGCGCAGATATTTACCATCTCCAGGCAAGCTTGCCCTGTTACGGCGTCCGTGTGCACAAATTCAAACAGCACTTCACGGCCTACCATCATGCACGTCAGTTCTTCTTTGGTCGTTTTCTCCGTCACCGGCATGCTGCCAATCAGCTTGCCGTCGCGCAGAACGGTCAATTCATCCACCACCCGCAGAATCTCATCCAGCTTGTGGGTGATGAGGATAATGCTTTTTCCTTCATCGCGCATCTGCGCAGGATATCAAACAGGGCGTCGGCCTCCTGCGGGGTAAGCACGGCGGTGGGTTCATCCAAAATCAAGATTTCCGCACCCTGGTAAATGGTGGACAAAATTTCCACACGTTGCTGCTCTCCCACGGAAAGCTGCCAGATTTTTGCCTGTGGGTCCACGGAAAGGCCGTATTTATCGCTCAGCTCAGCCAGCTTTTTGGCCACTACAGGCGTGTCCAAAAAGATGCCCTTGCTCGATTTATGCCCCAGCATGATGTTTTCCGTCACAGACAGCGGCCTCGCCAGCATAAAGTGTTGGTGTACCATCCCTATGCCGAGGCTGATGGCCTTGGTAGGCGTGTCGATTTCCTCACATTTGCCGCGAATATAAACTTTCCCGCCCTCTTGCTTGTAGAGCCCATACAAGATATTCATCAGTGTAGTTTTTCCGGCACCGTTTTCACCCAGAAGACCGTGGATGGAGCCTTGCTTCAGTTTAAAATCCACGTTATCGTTGGCCTTTTTTTCAAAGAAAATTTTGGTGATGCCGCGCATCTCCACAGCCAGCTCCGCCATAAACGTTTCTCCTTCCACCATGATGGAATCTGCAGCACAAGCCGAACGAACCGTAATGCACCGGCAGATGTTAATCCATAGCGTGCCTCGCGCATTTTTGGCTTTGTCATCAAAATGCGCGGGGCGCCATCACCTTTGCCCGCCACGCGGGTCATTTATGAACCGTTTTCTTTATGCCGTTTTGTCAGCATCAAAATCCGGCATTTCAATTTCGCCTGCGGCCAGCTTCCGATAACTCTCTTCTACTTGGTCTTTTACTTCCTGGCTGGCCACATCGGTCAGGGGAACATAGGTAAGGCCGCCGTTTTCAGCAGTGATCCAGTAGAATTTGTCTTGACGATTTGTGAAGTTATCGTTTAGTACGTCCTCAAACATACTGCGGATGACGCTCTTCCATTCGTATACTACGCCGCCCACAACACTGTTGGGAGCCAGTACGCTTTGGTCTGCCACGTTGCCCAACACCATCTGGTTTTTCTCCTTCGCGGCTTCCACAACGCCCAGGCCGATGCCGTCACCTGAATGCCAGATAATATCCACACCGGAATCATACATGGAAACAGCGGCTTCTTTTGCTCCTGCAGAATCGGTCCAGTCGCCCGTATACACCTCCTGAATCTCAATATCCGGGTTGATGGAGCGTGCACCAAATTTAAACGCCTCATGCCCACGATAAATCTCAGAGGCATCGGCACCGCCAATAACGCCGATTTTGCCGGTTTTACTCAACAGAGCCGCCGTCACACCCATCAGATAGCCACCGTCCTGCAGGTGCACGTCATACACACATGTGTTTGCCAATGTTTTGTATCCGGTGCCAAGGCAGAACATGGTGTCGGGATATTTTTCCGCGACTTTTATGATTGGCTCCATAAACTGGAAGCCGTGGCCAAACACGACGTCGTACCCCTCGCTTGCAAAGTCCATCAAGGCCGGCTCAATATCCGCCACCTCGTACACTTCTTCAACCACTTTCAATTCCATCCTGTCGCCGTATTCCGCGGCAACAGCCATCACGCCCTCGTACATTGCCTGGTTGAAGGATACATCGTCTGCCCGGCCTGGCAGTATCAGGGCCACACGCAGCTTTTCGCCGTCACCGGCGGCTGTGTCGCCACCGGTGCTGCCGCAGCCCGCGAACAGACCTACTGCCAAAATACTTACCAGGAACAAGGATAATGCTTTCGTTGCCTTTTTCATAGTTTCCCTCCCAAAAATTTTTCTATATACCTCTGCGGCGATTCGCAGAAAATATCACGCCTTTGTTTCAAGCACTAAATTTGTGATTTTATGACCCAAAACATCTATCAGCCCGTAATCTGTGAGCCCCAGCTGCGGCACAGTGGGCAGGGATATAAACGACAGGGACATGAATGGAGACGCCATCGGGCAGCCAAGTTTTTCGACCTCTTCATTCAACACATCCATCCGGCGCATCACCTCATCGGCGTTTTCCAGGCTCATCAGCCCGGCCAACGGCAGGGCAACGCTGCCCAAAATTCTGCCATCGCACGCCGCCGCAAAGCCACCATGTATCCGGCCCAATTCCTGTACGGCAAGCAGCATGTCTGCATCGTTGCCGCCCATCACCACGATATTGTGATGGTCGTGCGAAACACTGGAAGCAAGCGCCCCCTTTTGCAGACCAAACCCCATAACCAGCGCGGTGGAAATATGCCCGTTTTTACCATGCCGCTCCACCACGGAAAGCTTCAGGATATCCCGCGGCACACTGGCAGAGATTTCGCCGTTCGCAATGGGCATCCACAGCTGCTTTTCTTCATTGATAATCTGGTCTTGTATCAGCGAAATCACACGGCATTTCGCCTCTTTGCCCTGTGTATATATGGCAAACGATTCTTTACTTAAACCGGCGGGCAGGTGAACGGTGTTGAACAGCTTATCCGGGTAGGATTTTTGCTCTGTGGGAAGTGCGCTTCCATTTTCAGCCACGCACTTTCCGTCCTTGTAAACAGCGGCCGGGCGAATCGTTTTAAGGTCGTCCAAGAGCACGATATCCGCTTGACGTCCCGGCGTGAGGGAACCGATCATATGGTCAAGACGAAAGTGCTTTGCCGCGTTCACAGTGGCAATTTGTATCGCCTTCACCGGGTCCAGCCCGCAATTGATTGCCTGCTGAATGTTGTAGCTGATGTGCCCCTCTTTATGGATGTCCTGCACATGTTTGTCGTCTGTGCAAAACAGGATATTTTCCGTGGGTAAACCATTTTCCACCACGCCCTTTATCAGGGCAAGCACATTGCGCTCGCTGGAACCTTCACGCACCAGCGCCTTCAGGCCCACGCGCAGCCGTTCCAACAGCTCTTCATAGGTGACGGACTCATGGTCGTCATGCAAATGCCCCGTGGCATAAATGTTCAGCGCATCCGCCGACAGGCCAATGGCGTGGCCGTTGCATATTTTGCCAAGGTTCAGCGCCACGCACACTTTCTGCAAATATTCTTCGCGAATGTCCAAAATTTTGGATGGATCCAACTCGCCAAGGCTAACGGACTCCGGCAGGGTCAAAAGCTGCTCCACCTCAGTCACGCCCAGCTCGGCGCCCGCCGTTTCGAGCCCCGGCGCCGTAGGCACGCGGGAAGGAATTTCCAAAAAGATGCGGAAAGGCAGATTGTGGGCATCCTTCACCAAAGCCAGCAAGCCTTCGTTACCGGCTACGTTTGCTATTTCCATTGCATCCACAAACAATGTGGTGGTACCCCACGGCACAATCACCTGCCCCAGGGCCTCGGGGGTTAGCAAGGTGGTTTCAATGTGCACATGCGCGTCCAAAAAACCCGGTACGGCATAACGGCCTCCGCAGTCCACACGTTCAGCGCATTCGGTATCTTTTGCCACACCCACACCCACAATTTTGCCGCCAAACATGGCAAGATTCGTTTTGCGCACTTCGCCGGTGTATACATCCACCAGACGCAGGTTTTCAAAAATCAAATCCACCGGTATCTTGCCGGAAGCTGCCTCCAGCTCCCGCACAAGGGTTTTCGCATCATAAGCCATCGCCATGTTCCTCCGCCGTATACTTATATTTTTTTGCGCAACATGGTGTGTTCCAACACGCCATCGATATAATATTCCTCTGCATATAACACCCGCTGTCCGTCAATGTTGTATCCCACTTCATCCATACGCAGCAGCGGCACGCCCACGTCGGCATTGAAAATTTTGGCCAGTCGCTCATCCGTCAGCACCGGGCGTACAATGGTGAGGTCCATGTAGACATCCGTATCACAAAATTTTTTAAGAAAATAGAAAAGCGGCTTTTCCAAATCCTCCCGCTGGTATGTATAGTCTTTGATTAACTGGAACGAAAGATAATCCACACAGTGAATGGCAGGCTTGCCGTTGGCTGTTATCAGGCGCGATACCAAAAATACCGGCGTGTTTTCGCGTATGCCCAGTTTCTCGGCAATGCGTTCGTCACAAAAAATGGTATTAATTTCAAGGATTTTCACTGCCGGTGCGGCTCCGGCTTCAGCAATCATCTCTGAAAATTCCATTTCAAGGTCCACGCGGGTTGTTACGTCCAGCACATGCTTGTTGATCATGGTGCCAATGCCCTGCCGACGGGTGATGAAACCCTCCTGTTCAAGCAGGGCAAGATTGTCACGAACCAGTGTACGGCTAACGCCCATACTCGTGGCAAGCTCCGCCTCGGAAGGCAAGCGTTTTTTGTCCTTGAATATGCCTTCTTTCATTTCATACAGCAACCGGCTGCGCACAGAGGCCCATTCCATTTTTTGTTCACCCATTTCCACTTTCACTCGCCCTTTCAATAGCGTTTAAGATGTTTTCATACCCGGTGCAACGGCATAAATACCCAAAAATCAACTTGCGAGGAAGCAAATCCTTCATATAACGTGCCATGCCGGTCACTTTTTTTAATGCGTCCAACCGAGGAATGGCCCTGCCGATTCCCATACAATCTCTCCGTTCGCAAATGCCGCCAATAGAGCAACCAATCATATTAAAATAAATCATATCTTTATTTTTAAAGGTCATACTAATTTATCAGTGTTCGTTCATTATACCCGCTAGCCAATTAAATGTAAATAAAAATTTGTATGTTATGCTCAAAACTTATTAAACACAAAAAGGGATATAAACAGGCGAACGTGATACCGCTGCCGGCGAATACTAATTTTTTTGCAAAAGTATTTGCAATCGGATATTTGGTTTTGGTATATTTTATTAGTAAAAGATGAATCGATAGGGAAGTGCTGAGAACATGAATACCAATTTTTGGCGATTAAGCTGGCGTGATGTGTTTAAAGCTATCAAGGAATACTAAATTTTGCAGGAGGGAACCCGATATGGAAAAGAAAAAAGCCGACATCCAAAAAGTAAAACAGGCTCTGTCTATCAAAGCTATGGCGGAGTGCGTCCCGGTCATTGGCGGCGGCATAGTGCTGATTATATTGGTGTACCCGTTTTGGGGTACCCTTTGTATGCTTGCGGGGATGTTGGGGATTTTTACGGAGATTACACATAAGAGCCACCCGAAGCCGAGCCGCGCGATGAATTGCGCGAAACTTTTATTGGAAACAGTCGCTTTAATTGCGGGAGGCGTAACGCTTATCCTCTTAGGGCAAGTTGGGGGTGGCGTCGCTTGTATTTGCGTGTGCGCGCAGCGGGCGGTGATGAGCCTTTTTGTTATGCCTGTGGTTGAGAAAAAATATTTGACCGCATCGTAGAAAGGCAGGGTGGTTTGATGAAAAACGAACTGGATGCCACACATTTGACGCGGGTTATATACGACTTACCACACGCACCCCAGCGCAACCAAAAATTCCACCGCCTGCTTATACCCTTCAAACCCCAAGCCCATAATGCTTTTCACGCAGGCTTGGCCCGCATAGGAGATATGCCGAAACGCCTCGCGTTGGTAGATGTCCGATAAATGCACCTCCACCGTGGGTATGCCAACCGATTTTAGCGCGTCGAGTATGGCGATGCTGGTGTGGGTATAGGCCGCCGGGTTTAGGATAATTCCATCAAACACGCCATACGCCTGCTGTATTTTTGTTACTATATCGCCCTCGTGGTTGGATTGATATAATTCCACCTCCGTACCGGCTTGCGCGCAGCAATCCTGTATATAGCGCTCCAAATCAGCATAGGTTTGCGTGCCATATATAGCGGGCTCCCGCGTACCCAGCATATTTAGGTTGGGGCCGTTAATCACCAACAGCTTCATAAAATGCCTCCTCAACTTGTTTGGCGGCGTGTGGAATCGCGCCGTCATTTTTTATGATATGGTCACAGCACGCCTGATACCACGCTTCGCGTTCCTCATACAGCCCTTGGAGCGCGGCGCCGCTTAGGGAGAGCGGGCGGCCCTTCGTTTCCAGCAGGGGGAGCGGGCGCTGCACCCAGGCCACAAACCCGTTTTGCCGTAGCGCCAGTCGGTTCTCCTCTAAAAGTATAGCTCCGCCGCCGGTTGAAATGACTGTACCGCTTAAGCGCCCCGCGCGCGCCACCGCTTCGGCTTCCAATTGCCGGAATGCCTGCTCGCCTTTGGCTTGGATAATATCAGCGGCGGACATACCTGCCTGCGCCTCGATTTCGGCATCGGTATCGATATGCGCGCGGCCGAGCGACCTTGCGAGCTGCGCGCCGATTGTGGATTTGCCGCAGCCCGGCATGCCGATGAGCACGATGTTTGCAAGCTCGCGGCGCAGCTGCGCAAGCGCGCTGCCGATCGCGGCATCGCCGAGCGGCTTACCCAAAAAGAGCTCCGCCGCGTATGCGGCCTGCGCCACCAGCATGGGCAGCCCGCCGGTGCAGGGTATGCCCAGCTGCGCCGCGCTTTGTATCAGCCGCGTATGGAGGGGGTTGTAAATCACGTCCACTACGGCGCGCAGGCTTGAAAAGCCGCTAAGCGCGAGCGGCGCTTGCCCGGCGTGGGGGAACATCCCAACCGGCGTGGTGTTGATGAGTATATCATACCCCTTGAGCAGTGAAAGGTTTTGGTAGTTATACTGCCCATTGCGGGATACGACCGCCACCTGCGCGGCGCCTTCATCCCGCGCGGCGGCTTGCACGGTAAGGCTGGTGCCGCCGCTGCCCAGTATAATTACCTTTTGCCCCGCAAACGCCACGCCCGCCCGCCTGCACATATACAGGAACCCCTTGTAATCGGTATTGTCGCCATATAGCGCGCCGTCCTCTTGCACGACGATGGTGTTTACGCTGCCTATCCGCTGGGCAGTGGCGGAAAGG
This sequence comes from Christensenellaceae bacterium, assembly GCA_031261085.1. Taxonomy (GTDB): domain Bacteria; phylum Bacillota; class Clostridia; order Christensenellales; family CAG-138; genus Pelethousia. Next base: position 46,842 of record JAISKB010000001.1, on the reverse strand, counting down.
CTTGCGCAGTATGGTATGACCCTCTGCTTATAGGGTATTGTGACATTTAAGCCCTTAAAGCGGCGCTCCTTCAAAAAGCTATCCAGGCGCTCATCGGGGAGGTCTAGGATGTCATACGCATAATCGCCAAGCAAGCCATGGACTTTTTTGGAATGGCTGTGCGAAAGCGGGTGCCCGATAAGCGCATACTCCATATCGTACCTCAAATCACATTTCCGCATAGCTGCCGATGAATTTGAACTGCTCCAAACTTTCCTGCAATTCATCAAACAGCCGCAGTACCGGCTCGGTATAAGTGCCCGTGTCAAAATCGAGGTAGAACATAAACTCAAAATCCCGCCCGGCAATGGGGCGGCTTTCCAGCTTGGTGAGGTTCAGCCCCAACGCCGAAAGCTTGGAGAGTATGTCGAACAGCGAGCCGGGCCGGTGGGAGATGGTGAGCATTACGCTGGTTTTGCACGCGCCGGGGTATATCTCCAACCGTTTGGATATGCAGATAAAGCGCGTGTAGTTGTGCTCGGTATTTTGTATGTTGCGCTCGACAACCGAAAGGTTGTAGAGCAGGGCGCAGTCGGGGGAGGAGATGGCCGCAATATCCGTCCTGTCCGATTCGGATACGAATTTTGCCGCCATCGCCGTGTTTTCACATACCGTTACGCGCACGCCGGGCATGCTTTCAATAAGCGCGCTGCATTGGCCCAGCGCCTGCTCGTGCGATACGATTTCCTTTATGTCGCCGCGCTTCCCGCCCGGGCGCATCAGCAGGCAGTGATCGATGCGCAGGCGCAGGCTTTTTACGATAAAAAAATCATACAGCTTCATCAGCTCATATACCTGCGCCACCGAGCCGTTGGCGCTGTTTTCGATGGGCAGTATGCCATAGCGGCACATGCCCTTATCCACCGCGCGAAACACGCTGTCGAAGCTGGAAAAATATAATATGCTCGGGAACGTGAACATCTTATCGCAGGCTATTTGCGAATAGGCGCCCTCTATGCCCTGGCAGGCGACCACCGCGTTTTGCGGGAACGCTTCGGCGCCGGTCGTTGCCAGCCGTATCATGTCGGACAGCTCGGTGGTTCGCGTCATTTGCGCGCTTTGCTGGTTGCGGCTTATGCCAAACAGGGTGGAGAATAAAAGGCGAAGCTGGCCCGCGGTTTCGGGCGTTTCATCCTGCGTCAGGCGGGAAAGTATCTCCCGCTCGCGGTTTTTGTTGAGCACGGCGTCGCCGCTCTGCTTTTTCACCTCCGCCACCTGGTTCACGATCTCCATCCGCCGTTTAAACAGCCGGGCGATCTCATCATCGGTGGTGTCGATTTGCGTGCGTAGGTCAGTAAGATTCATAGCATTCACCTTTCTTATAATAAATCCAATATTGCAAGCAGGGCGGCCGCTTCCACACAGGGCACGGCGCGCGGTACGATACAGGGGTCATGCCGGCCCTTGATGGAAATGACGGTATCCTGCCCGGTTGCTAAATCGATGGTGCGCTGTTTACGAGCAATGGAGGGGGTTGGCTTAAACGCCGCCCGAAACAACACCGGCATGCCGGTAGACAGGCCGCCCAATATGCCGCCGCTGTTGTTGGTTTGGGTGCGCACCGCTCCATCCAAAATATGATAGGCGTCGTTGTTTTGCGAGCCGCGCAGGGCACAGCCCGCAAACCCGCTCCCAAATTCAATACCCTTTACCGCGGGGATAGCAAAGACCGCCTGCGCCAGCTTATTCTCCAGCCCGTCGAAGATGGGTTCCCCCATGCCGGCCGCCAAGCCCACAACGCAGCATTCCACGGTGCCGCCTATGGAGTCGCCCTCCGCGGCGGCGGCGGCAATTTCCAGCTTCATCTTTTCGCCCTGCGCATCGATACGCACGGGGAAGGTTTTATTCTTGGTGGATAGCAGCTCCTCCTTCGAGACATGCACCGGGTCAAACCCTTCATCCTGCACCAGCCCGATGGAAGCGATGTGCGCGCCCACAAAAATACCTTTGCGGTTCAATATCTGCTCCGCCAGCGCACCGGCAAAGCACAGCGGCGCCGTCATCCGGCCCGAAAAGTATCCGCCGCCGCGTATATCGTGCGCCGCGCCGTGCTTTGCGAGGGCGGGATAATCGGCATGCGAGGGGCGGGGGGTGTTCATGAACCCCGCATAATCGCCGGGCCGCGCATCCGTGTTTTGTATCACCGCCGCGATGGGCGCGCCGCAGGTCACGCCGCCTACGATGCCGCTTAAAATCGTCGCCTCATCCGCCTCGCTGCGCTTTGTGCTGTAGGCGGATTGGCCGGGCGCGCGGCGCTGCATAAACGCTTGAATCGTCCGCATATCCACCGCCTCACCCGCGGGTATGCCGTCTATCACCACCCCGATGGCGGGGGAGTGGGATTGGCCAAATATCGCCACCTTGACTTTGCTGCCATATTCAAAGGACACGGGCTTTACCTCCTAGCTTGTTAAATTCATCAAAAAAATTGGGGTATGATTTTTGTACCGCGCCCGCGTCGGGGATATATACGCTGCCCTTGCAGGCGATGGAGGCTATCGCCATCGACATGATGATGCGGTGATCGCCCATGCCGTTTACCACACCGCCGTTTAGCCTTGGCGTTCCTGTAATAACCAGGTCATTGCCGTAAATGCTGGCCTCCGCGCCCAGCGCCGTCAGGTTGTCGAGCATCGCCTGCAGCCGGTCGCTTTCCTTTAGCCGCAGCCTGCCCACGTTGCGCAAAACGGACGTACCCTTTGCCACGGCGGCCAGCACAGCGGTAACGGGCACGATATCCGGCATTTGCGACATATCCAAATCGAGCGCGCGGAGCGCTTTTTTCTGCACCGAAACGCCCTGATTGTTCACGGTGACCTGTGCGCCCATTTGCTTTAGTATCGTTATAATCGCCTTATCGGCCTGCAAGGATTCTTCACTCAGGCCGCGGCAGGTTATGCCATGGCCGCTGAGCGCGCCCGCGCACAGCCAAAAGGCGGCGGAGGACCAATCGCCCTCTATGGTGACGGCGCCCGGCGTATGGTATTGCTGGCCGCCCCGTATGGCGTAGCCGTTTGGGGCGCGCTCTATATGTATGCCAAAGCGCGCCAGCGTGCGTATCGTCATATCCACATAGGCCGCCGATTCCAGCGGGGAGAGGAATTCGATGCGGCTATCCTCACCCAGCAGGGGCAGCGCGAACAACAGGCCGGATATATACTGCGAGCTGATGTTTCCCTCTATGCGGTAGGTTCCGCCTGCTAGCTTGCCCGAAAGGGAAAGGGGGTAGAGGGGCGATGCGCAATCGCAGCCGTGTTCGCTTAGCAGCGCGAGCAGCCCCTCGATGGGACGCTGCGGCAGCCTGCCTTGGGCATGCACCCTGCACCGGCAGCCGAGCGCCGCCGCCACGGGCAGTATAAACCGCAAGGTGGAGCCGCTTTCGCCGCAGTCCAGCTCTATAGTATCGGCGGGTGTGCCCGCAATGCCCCGCACCTGTATGCAGGAGCTGGCGGGGGAGAGCAGGGCGCCCATATTCGTTAAACAGCCCATGGTGGCCAAAATATCCGCGGAGCGTTCACCATGGTAGCGCACCAGCGTATCGCCCGCCGAAAGCGCGGCGCACAGCAGCACGCGGTGCATATCCGATTTGGAAAGGTTGCTGTCGGCCAGGCCAAATAGCTGCGCCGGTTCAATCATAATATGCATGGGCCGCATACCTCAACATTCTTTGGGCGCTAACAGCCCCGGGCGGAGAAAGGCTTCAAAATCATCCGCCGCTATAGGGTATAAAACGCAGACGCCGAGCGATTTCGGGAGCACCAGCGTCAGCGTGCCGCCAAGGCGCTTTTTATCCTGCGCGGCGACGCCGGCGATTTGCGCGGCGGTATAGGACGTGGCGGTGGGGAGCTGGAAGCGTTCCAGAACATCGATGAGCGGCACAAGGCAGCCGGCGCACAGCCCGTGTTGTTCCGCCGCCCGCGTGATAACCGCCATACCGGCCGCCACGGCGTGGCCGTGCGTGATGGTATACCCGCTGAGCTTTTCGATGGCGTGCGCCACCGTGTGCCCAAAGTTGAGAAGCTGCCGCGCGCCCGTATCCCGCTCATCCAGCGCAACGGCTTCGCTTTTTATGGTTACACACCGCTCCACCATAGCCTCCGCCTGCGCCATAAAGGTGCCGGGCTGAAGGCCTGTAAGCAGCGTCGCGTCGCGTATCATGCCATATTTGATCGTTTCCGCATAGCCATCCGCCAAAATTGCGTCTGATAGGGTGGCGAACATGGCCACATCGCAAAGCACCAATTCGGGCTGCCAAAAAGCGCCCGTCAGGTTTTTGCCCGCGTTTAGGTTCACGCCGGTCTTGCCGCCCACCGAGGAATCGACCGCTGCCAAAAGCGTGGTGGGAATCATCACAAACCGTATGCCGCGCAGGTAGGTTGCGGCGGCATACCCCGCCAAATCCCCCACGACGCCGCCGCCCAGGGCTATGAGGATATCCCCGCGCGTCAGCCCGTTTTGCGCCATGGCTTCTAACAGGGCGCGGTAGGATTCCATATTCTTCGAGCATTCGCCATGCGGGAACACATATTTGCATACCTCGTACCCGCCGTTTTGCACCGCCGCCAAAACCGAATCGGCATACAGCGCGTCCACGATATCATCCGTTACCAGCATGGCGCGGCAGGCCGGTATGCGCGCGCGCATAAGCCCGCCCGCGTCAAGGAGTATATTTCGACCGATCATCACATCATACGCGGTATGGTTTGTTTGCACGTTCACCGTTCGCATGGCGCACCCCCTTGATGTTATTTTGTAAGTTCGATTTTAATCCGGTTGCCGTCCTCTAGCAAGGCTTCCAGCTCACCGCGGTTTTTTGCCCGCAGCGCGTCGCCATACGCGGCCAGGCGCGCCACCAGCCCGTCTATTTCCACGAGCAGGTTGTCGCTGTTGGCCATAAACAGCTCCGCCCACATGGCCGGGTTCAGCTTTGCCACGCGGGTCATATCGCCAAAGCTGCCGGCGGAATATCCTTTATACTTTGCCGCCGTGGGGCTTTTTACATAGGCGCTCGAAACGATATGCGCCATTTGGGAGGTGCAGGCGATTACCTCATCGTGCTCCTCGGGCGTGGATATTTGGATATGCGTAAAGCCGATTTCCAGCAGCAGCGCTTTTACCCAATGGGTTATGGCTATATCGGTATGGGGGCTGGGCACCATAATCATGGAGGCGTTGTCGAACAGCGAGTTTTGCGAATGGTTGAAGCCCGAAAACTCGATGCCCGCCATGGGGTGCGCGCCAACGAAGTTGAACCCGCATTCCTGCGCAAGCGCAAACAGCGGCTCACATACGACGCGCTTCACCCCGCAGCAGTCCATCACGATACCGTCTTTTTTAAACTGATGCCGGTGTTTTTTAACGAATTCCACGGCATCCTGCGGGTATATCGCTATCACGACAAGGTCGCATAGCGCCAGCTTATCCTCCTGCAAAACATCGTCTATGGCGCCCACGACCTGTGCCTGCAGGCAGATGGAGTCGTTGCTGTCGCAGCCCCACACCACATGCTCCGTATTTTTGCGCAGCGCCTTCGCTATGGAGCCGCCAATCAGCCCCAGCCCTACAATGCCTATATTCATAGGTTTGTGCCCCCTTCGGCGCCTCGCCTGTAGGCATAGGGCGCGGTGGCGCGTATCCTGGTGGCCAGCTCGGCAAAATCACCCGGCGTGAGGGATTGTATGCCATCGCACATGGCGTGCGGCGGGTCGTTGTGCACCTCGATGATGAGGCCATCCGCGCCCGCGGCCACCGCCGCAAGCGCCATGGGCGCCACATACTTAGAAAACCCCGTTGCGTGGCTCGGGTCCGCTATGATAGGCAGATGCGCCAGCTCCTTTACGACCGGGATTGCGGAAAGGTCGAAGGTATTGCGCGTGGCGGTTTCGAATGTGCGTATGCCGCGCTCGCACAGTATCACGTTGGAGTTCCCGCCGGACATGATGTATTCGGCGCTCATGAGCAGCTCCTGTATCGTGCTGGACAGCCCTCGTTTTAGGAGTATGGGTTTATCGCTTTTCCCAAGCTCTTTGAGCATTTCAAAATTTTGCATGTTGCGCGCGCCAACCTGGATAACATCGACCTCCGCGAATAAATCGAGCTGGGATAGGTCCATGATTTCCGTAACGATGGGCAGGCCGGTCAGCTTTCGCGCTTCCAGCAGAAGCTCGATGCCGCGCCCGCGCATGCCCTGAAAGGCATAGGGGGAGGTGCGGGGCTTAAACGCGCCGCCGCGGAGCAGCTGCGCGCCGGCCGCTTTTACGCTTTGCGCAATGGAGCACAGCTGGTCGGGGGATTCTACCGAGCAGGGCCCGGCGATAATCGTGACGCTGCCGCCGCCTATTTCCACCTCGCCAACCCGCACAATCGTATCGTCGGGGTGGAATTTGCGGTTTGCTTTCTTGTAGGGCTCCTGCACCTGCGTCACGCTTTCCACAAATTCCAGCGCCCGAATCAGGTCGGAATCCAATGTGGTTGTATCGCCCAGCAGGCCCAATACGGTTTGGCTGTGCCCCTCGTTTACCTGAATATCGATGGATAGGCTTTTTAACCATTTGCGAAGGCTGTTTAGCTGCGCCTCCTGGTAGTTTGGTTTTAATACAACGATCACGATTAACTTCCTTTCTGCTTTGCAACGAAACTCTTTTATAAAATTTAATTTAACTCTACTAAAAAAGCCTTGCAGCGATGTTCACTGCAAGGCTTTTACTCTTTTAAATCAGCTTAGTAGCTTAGAGCAACCCGTTTTTGCAACAAACACCATTTAACCTTGCCCCAAAAGTAGCTGGCAAAGTAAAAAAAGTAAAAATAGTTGGTTGCGAACGGTTGTAGCTTCATAATTTACCCTATAAATAAATTTTTATAAGAATACCACATCATAAGCGCTATGTCAACTATGGAATACGCCTACTATAACGCCTTAAGCGCGTCGCCAATGCTCTGCTTGAGCGCTTCCGCGCCATACTTATCAACCTCCGCCTTGCTTTTAGCGCCGTGTGTTAGGCAGCCGGCGCCGCCGATGCAGCCATTTATGCAAGCCATACCCTCGATAAAATTGGCGTCAAGCTGTTGCTTGCTCGCCCTTTGGAGCACCGCGTGGCAGGCTTCAATCCCATCGCAGGGCAGGGCGCACAGCCCAAAATCATCGAGGCCGCGCTCCTTTAGGCCTTCCGCCATCGCGTCCGAAAGCCCGCCGCTGCGGGCAAATATCCTGCCATAGTACGAAGCGTCGTCCAGCGCGGCTTCGGGCAGGGTGGTTATATCGATCTCCTTGCTGTCAAAAAGCGCCTGCAATTCTTCGAAGGTAATCACGCTATCCACCAATGTATGCAGATGTTCTTTTTGGAACTCCATCTTTTTTGCGGTGCAGGGGCCTATAAAAACGACCTTCGCGTTTGGCGCCGTTTCTTTTATGCGCTGGGCAATCATCGCGGCCGGGGAGAGGAGGCTGGAGATATCCTGCGCCACATCGGGGAATTGCTTTTGCGCATAATCCACAAACGCGGGGCAGCAGGAGCTCAATAAAAAGCCCCTTTCGGCAAGCTCGGCCGCTTCGGCGTAGGCGACCATATCCGCGCCCAGCGCCGCCTCTACCACGGTATAAAACCCCAGCGCCTCAATGCCGTTGATGACCTGGCCCAATTTGGCATAGGTGAACTGGCTGGAAATGGAGGGCGCAACGACGGCATATACTTGAAACCTTTGGTTGTTTTCGCTCGCTTTTATAAGGCGAATCGCATCTAAAATGAAGGATTTATCCATAATCGCGCCCCAGGGGCATTGATACACGCAAGCGCCGCAGGCGATGCACACATTGTTGTCGATTTGCGCGGCTGTGGTTTCGCTCATGGAGATGGCCTTTACCTTGCACGACTGCTCACAGGGGCGTTTGTGATTGGTGATGGCGCCATAGGGGCATACCTTTGCGCACAGGCCGCATTCCACACACTTTGTTTTATCTATATGCGCCGTATGGTTGTTGTCGATAGAAACGGCGTCCCGCCGGCAGGCATCCTCACAGCGGTGCGCCAGGCAGCCGCGGCAGGCGCGGGTCACCTCATAGCCGCCCATCGGGCATTCATCGCAGGCGATGTCGATTACCTCGATTACATTGGGGTTATCCTTATTCCCACCCATGGCCAGCTTGATGCGCTTGCTCACGATGGCGCGCTCTTTATATACACAGCAGCGCATGGTGGGCGTGTTGCCGGGCATGATGGTTTGTGGTATTTGTAACAAATTTTCGAGCAGGGTATCCTCCCATTCTTGCCTGGCCACTTCGCAGAGCACTCTATATTTTAAATACTGTACTTTTGTATCAAATTTCCTCACCGGCAGTCACCTCAAAACAATTTACTTGCTATTTCATAATATTTTATCATGACGACGCCGTTAAACGGCTACAGGTTTCGTTAATTTTCGCGGCTCACGCATATGTAAATCGTTAAAATTCGGGCGTTTGTCTATAATTTGACAAAGTTTCGCTAGAATGAGGTGCAACTTTGCTATTAAATACACAATTGTCTTACATATAAAGAAGATGTATACTTAATGATGAAGTCAATTTTGTGGATTGGATTTAAAACATGCAGGTTGTTTTAAGCTATCTCAAGCCATATAGCCGCCGCGTTATCCGAAGTATCATTATAAAATTTACGGGCGCTATGTTGGAGCTGGTCGTGCCGTTTTTACTGGCATATATTGTGGATACGGCCATGCCGCGCGGCGAAAAATACGTTTACGCCGTGGGAGGGCTGATGATACTTTGCTCCATCGCCTCCATGTCCTTCAACATCACAGCCAATAAAATGGTTGCGGCTACCTCCTGCGCGTTTTCGAAGGATTTGCGCGACGCGCTGTTTGCGAATATCGCCGCCGCCAGCGCCGCGGAGCGTGCCCGCTTTACGCCCTCTTCGTTAATATCCCGCCTTACAAACGACACCTACAACGTGCATACCATGGTGGATAAGGTGCAGCGCGTGGGCATCCGCGCGCCGCTTTTGGTTTTGGGCGGCATCATATTCTCGTTCTTTTTGGAGCCGTGGCTGGCGCTGGTGCAGCTGCTCATCGTGCCGCTGCTCGCTTGCATCACCTATTTTGTTACCACGCGCGGGCTCAGCCTATATATCCTTTCGCAGCAATGTGTGGATAAGCTGGTGCGGGTGGTGCGCGAAAACGCCATAGGCGCGCGCGTGATACGGGCGCTGCGCAAATCCGACTACGAGATAAGCCGCTTTACGGCCGTTAACCAAAGCGCCTGTGATGCCGAGCTGCGCGCCGGGCGCATACTTTCCGCCACCAACCCTTCCATGACGTTTTTGCTGAATTTGGGCGTTACGGCGGTAATCGCCATAGGCGCGGTGCGGGTGAGCCGGGGGATAACCAGCCCCGGCAGCATCATCGCGTTTTTATCTTACTTCAATATCATACTCAGCGCGGTGCTTTCCATTATGAAGGTATTCCTCGCCTGGTCCAAGGGCTCCGCCTCGGCGCGCCGCATCAGCGAGGTGATGCAGGAGCAGGTTACCCACCAAGCCGCCCCCTCGCGCACGGCGCGCTTCGATAAGGATTGCAACCCCCTGATTTGTGTGGAGCACGCTTCCTTCGCCTATAATGATGGCATGCCGGATTCGCTCCGCGATATATCCTTCACCTTAAACAAGGGGGAGACGCTGGGCATTATTGGCCCTACCGGCAGCGGCAAAACCACGCTGTTGCTGCTTGTTTTGGGGCTGTATCAGCCTACGCGCGGGCAGGTTCAACTGGGTGGGGCCGATATTTTGCGGTTGAACCCTAACGAGCTGCGCACCCACTTTGGCACGGTGATGCAAAACGACCTGCTGCTATCGGGCAGCGTGCGGGATAACATCGCCTTCTTTCGGGATATTTCGGATGACGACATCTGCAAAGCCGCCCAAACCGCGCAAATTTCAGCGTTTATCGAATCCCTGCCCGGGGGCTATGACGCGCCGCTGGATATACGCGGCAACAACCTGAGCGGCGGCCAAAAGCAGCGCATACTCATTGCGCGCGCGCTGGCGGGGCAGCCGGATATACTGCTGCTCGACGACGCCGAGAGCGCGCTCGACTATGCCACCTCGATGCAGCTTAGGCAGGATATTGCAAAAAACTATAGCGGCATTACGAGCATCGTTATTTCCCCCCGCGTGAGCGCCGTGCAGGGCGCAAAGCAGATATTGGTTTTAAAGGATGGGGAAGTGATTGGGCTGGATGCGCATGCGGCGCTTAAGTCAAGCTGCGCGTATTACCGGCGCCTGTGCGAGATGCAGGAGGCGGCCGTATGAAGAAGGAAAAACGCGCGCCTGCCCCCAAATATGGCTTGAAGCGGCTGTGGCAATACTTGTGTCAGGATCGTGCAACGGTCGCGCTGTGCCTGTGTATGCTCATCACCTCCAACCTGCTCGAGCTGGCCATACCCATGCTGACCGGCAAGGTAATCGATAGCATCGTGGCGCCGGGCGGGGTTAACTTCACCGCCGTGTTTCAATATTGCGCCATCATGCTGGCCTGCTTTACGCTTTCCTCCCTGCTTTCGTATTTTGTATCGTTGTGGCTCATCAAGATAGGGCAGAATCTCTCGTTCATGCTGCGGCGGGATGTGTTTAAGGCGCTCAGCAAGCTCCCCGCCTCCTATTTCGACCGACACCCGGTGGGGGATATACTCAGCCGCATCTGCTACGATGTTGATACCTTAAACAGCAGCATCTCCAGCGATATGTTGCAGGTGCTCACCAGCATCGTTACGGTGGCGGGCGCGCTCACCATGCTGGTCATACTCTCACCCGTGCTTTCCGCCATCATATTCGTATCCGTTGGGTTTACCATACCCTTCATCAATTGGCAAACCAAGCGTATGCGCGCGCTGTTTGTAGGCCGCTCCACCAGCCTGGGCACAATGAACGGGCAGGCGGAGGAGAGCATTTCCCTCATGAATACCGTAAGCGCTTATGGCCGGGAGCAGCGCGTTATGGAGCGCTTTGCCAAAAGCAACGCCGCCGCGGCCGATGCCAACTATGCCGCCGAAGCCGCCGCGCGCATAACCGGGCCTACGGTGAACCTGTTCAGCAATATCGCGCTGTCGCTGGGCAGCATGCTGGGGGCTATACTCTGCTTAAACGGGCGGCTGACGCTGGGCGCGGTATCCTCCTTTGTGCTGTATTCCCGCAAATACGCGGGGCCTGTGCGCGAAACCGCCAATATCTTAAGCGATGTACAATCCGCCGGCGCGGCTGCCGATCGGGTATTTAACCTGATCGACGAGCCGCCCGAACCGCCGGATGCGGCGGACGCTTTGGAGCTGCGCGGGGTAGGGGGGGATGTGACCGCCCAGCATGTGGATTTTGCCTATGAAGAAGGACGAAACATACTCAGCGATTTTTGCATCGATGTAAAGCGCGGCTCGGTGGTGGCCATAGTGGGGCCCACGGGCGCGGGCAAAACCACCATCGTAAACCTGTTGATGCGCTTTTATGAGCCGCAAAGCGGCAGGATACTGCTGGATGGGAAGGATATAGCAAGCATTACCCGCGGCAGCCTGCGCGGCGCCTGGACCATGGTGCTGCAGGAGACGTGGCTGTTCTCCGGCACGATATACGAAAACATCGCCTACGGCAACCAAAGCGCCACACGGGAGCAGGTGTTGGAGGCGGCAAAGGCGGCGCATATGCACGCGTTTATCATGTCGCTGCCGCAGGGCTACGATACCCAGGTTACCGATGATATGGCTTCGCTATCGAAGGGGCAAAGGCAGCTGCTGGCCATTGCGCGCGCCATGATCAGCAATTCCCATATGCTGATACTGGATGAGGCGACCTCCAATGTGGATTGCGATACCGAGCTGCAAATCAGCGACGCCATGCGCCGCCTTATGCGGGATAAGACCTGCTTCATCATAGCGCACCGGCTTTCCACCATCGAAAAGGCCGACAGCATCATCGTTTTGGATGGCGGCCGCATCATAGAGAGCGGCACGCACCAGCAGCTGCTCGCGCAAAAAGGGCTTTATTACGATATGTATCATGCGCAGTTTACGGCGGGTTAATTCTATTTCTTTCTGCATGCTAAAAGCGCGCCGGTTAAGGCGCGCTTTTGCGGCAATAATGGGGGGAATGCTAACCCTATGCCTGATAGAATTCTTTGATATATGCTTCCACATCGGCACGGCTGCCCAAGAACGGGCCGCGCGTTTCCATCTTGAGCGATACCAGCGCCGAGGCTGTCAGCAGCGCTTCTTCGATGGAGTGGTTGAGCCGCTCCGTGATGTAGGCGGCGAAGCAAGTATCGCCGCGCCCGGTGCGGCCGGATAGGTTGCGCGGCTTGAGCGGCTGGGTATAAAAAGTGCCGCCGTCATAGATAAGCGCCTCGGTGTTGTGCGTAATCATAATCTCCCGCGCGCCCAGCGAAAACAGCTTTTTCGCGGCCTCGCGCCGGTCGGCATAGCCGGTGAGCACCTCGGCCTCGGCGGCATCGGCTTTGAGGAACCGTATGAGCGGCAGCAGCTTTTGCTTATTGGGCCAATCCTCGGTAATCATTTGCCCATCCGGGTACGCGCACCGCAAAAAGCCCTGCACATCCACAGCGGCAAGCGACCGCTGCGCGGCCAGCTCAATCACGGCTTCCTCGATATCGTTGCGCATCAAACCGGCAATGTGGTATATGGCGGCATCCACCGGGGGAATATCCGCCGCGGTGTAAGAATCGATACGGCTTAAAACGCTGCAGATGCGGCGTTCCTTATCCGCCGTGTGGTAAATGTTCTGTATGGAGGTGCTGTGGTTGCTGTTGATGGGCAGCTCGGTGATAAGCGGGTTTTGCGAAAAGAACCCCGCCGGGATATCGCCCTGCTGCGCGCGGGGGAGCACCGCCACGCTATGCCCCAGCGAGGCCGCCGAATACGCCGAAAAAGTGACGGCGCCGCCCAGCTCGCGCACCGTTTGGCCCGTATGGTCCGTATTGACATCCAAAGATGGCTGCCCTATGATGAGCAAATCGTATTTGTGTTCCATAATGCGCTCCTATATTTATTTTTTATCTCCGGCGGACTGCCGGATAATATCGTCAAAAACATCGCACCTTAGCTCGAAATCGCCGCCGAGCAGCGCGCGCCGCAGCTCGAAGGAATCGTGTATGCGCTCATGGAACAGCACCGCCGCAATGCCCTCGTCGCCGTCCCGGTGCGCATCGGAGCCCACGGAGCGGATGAGGTGGGGGGCGCGCCGCGCGAGCGCCAACGCATCCAAATTGTGGCTGTCATGCCGTGGGTTGCAGTTTACGATTTCGATGCCGTGCAGGCAGGCGGGGTCGATAGGATCCAGCGCCTTGCGGAAGGGGTGCGCCTGTATGATGAGCGTTTCATCGCCGTGCTGTTGATAGAATTCGGCAATCGTGCTACGGAAGGGGTAGGGGTTGCGCAGCAAAAAATCTTCATCCACGCCATAAACGAGGTAGTCATACTCGTTCACACAGTCAAAGCGCAGCTCAATACCAAGTATAACATCCAGCCCAATCGCATCGCCGCGCGCCTTGGCCGCGCGATACCCCGCCAAAAACAGCTCCGCGCAGGCGGGCCAATCCTCGGCGCAATCCAGCGTTTGAATATAGGCCTCATGCAGGTGATCGGTAATGACGATGCCGGTATAACCAAGCCGCTTGTAGCGCTCGACCTGCTCCACCGCATCGACCCACCCGCACTTGCTGGTATCCTTGGTGTGTACGTGTAAATCATAAGCATATGATGACATAATAAATGGACGACCTCCGCTTCGTAAACGTTTACTGCCATTGATAATAATATCCGATAAAAGTGACGTTGTCAATACTAGGCGAAGCTTGGCGAAACGGCAATACATACGCTGTTGACAGCGCATAAATCAATCGATATAATACTATCTAGGTCTGTACAATTCAACGCAAGCGTTTGCGTAAATATTACTTTTCGAGGTACAAACATGAATCAGGATATCAACATTCGGCTTGAGCAAGCGGCAAGCTTAATAGGCACCCGCCCGCATGATGAAATACTCAAGCATTACCTGCCGGAATTGCTTCTGCCCATGGTGGATAATTCCTTTTCCGCTTCGGGCGGGTACCCGCTCAATTGCGCGGTGTTCAACCTGGAGCAGGGCCGGTACTTGGCGCAGATGATTGCGTATTTCAAATATCACCGCCGGCTGCGCGAAATGGATGTTATACTCGCCAACGAGCTGGACTATGGCATGAAACGCTCCGGCAATTTAAACATAAGCCACGAATTCGCCAAGGCGATAGGCATGAACTATGTATACGGCATGGAGTTTTATGTGCGCGAGGTCGATAAGGGGCAAAACGACCATTGCCAGCATGGCAACGCGATTTTTTCGCGCTACCCGCTGAGCAACGCCAAGGTCATCAACCTGCCGGTTGAATATGAATGGTTCCACAAAGAGGGGGATAGCCGCCTGGGCACGCGTATCGCCATCTTTGCCGAGATTGCGCCGCCCGAAATAGGTCGCATTGGCCTCATTTGCGTCCATCTCGAAAACCGCGCCACGCCCCAGGGCCGCGAGCGCCAGCTGCGGTATATATTGCAGTGCGCGCAGGAGCATTTTGGGGATATTCCCTTGCTGGTGGGCGGCGATATGAACACCAACACGGTGGATGGCGACAGCCCCAACGAGATGAAGGATTTGGGCGCAAACCCCGATGAAGCCTGGCGCAGGATTGGCGATATACCCGCGTTTGAGCCGCTGATGGGGGCGGCGGAGGAGCTGGGCCTAAGCTACCGCGATTGCAACATATTCGCCAAAACCACGCGCCGCAAGCCCACCCTCGACGGCCTCACCACGCCGCTCAACCTCGATTGGTTCTTCCAGCGCGGCCTTAGGTGCAGCGATCCGCGCAAGGTGGAGAGCATTTTCCACCTGCAGGCATTCGAAGGCGCGCCAAGCTCGGTAAACGCCTTCCACGGCCAAGAGATGTCGGATCATGACATCGTACTGGTTCGCTGCGAAAAGGCATAGGGTAACATATATAAAACAATAAGCTGCGGTTCATCATAAGTTCACAAAAATGAGCCGCCAATTCATTGATAAGGAGATTCGTCATATGCTAGAGATTTTTGATTCATTGCGGTCCATATCCATGGCATCGGTTTTGCTGCGGCTGCTGCTTTCCGCATTGGCCGGCGGCCTGCTGGGGATGGAGCGTGAGCGCAAAAACCGGCCGGCGGGCTTTCGTACCTATATGCTGGTATGCGTAGGCGCCGCCATGGTAATGCTAACAAACCAATTTGTGCAGCAGCTCTACAACCTTTCCGACCCGGTGCGCATGGGCGCGCAGGTCATCAGCGGCATCGGCTTCCTGGGCGCCGGTACCATTGTGATGACAGGTAAGAATAAAATCAAGGGCATCACCACCGCCGCGGGGTTGTGGGTATCCGCCTGCTGCGGGCTGGCGATTGGCGTGGGCTTTTATGAGCTGGCCGTTTTTGGCACCGTGCTGGTGCTGCTGATCATCAGCGGTATGCAGCGGCTGGATCGGCGCATACGCAAGCATGCGAAGTATATCGAGGTATATCTCGAATATGGCAGCGGGCATAAATTCAGCGAGTTCATCGAGGCGATGCGGCATATGGGCATTGATGTTTCGGATTTGCAGATAGTCAAAAATAAGATGGATACCGATTTGCCAACCTCCGTGATTATGACCATCAGCAGCAGTTCGGCCAAGGTGAGCCACGATGAGATGATTGCGCACATTTCCGCAATCCCCGGCGTGCATTATATAGAAGAAATTTAGTCGGCTCTCTTTGCATAAAGCAAGCCTCGTGTGCAGTATCATGCCGCTCACGGGGCTTTATTTCTGTTCAGGCTCTGGATTGCTTGCGCCGCTTGGCGGCTATCGCTATGCCTGCCAGCACGCCTAAAGCCGCCGGTACCAGAGAAGGAAGTATCAGCACCAGCGTGTTCCATTCCAAATAAGCCCGCAGGGGGTTTACGAACACGGCCGCTTGCGTCAGCAGAGAGCAAAACCCAGCGAACACGGGGTAGAGCCATTTGCAACGCCCATTTTGGATGCCCAGCACAATGCCCGTCACTGCCGCCAAAACCGGGAGGAGTATAAATAGGCAAAGGAGCGTGAAGCCCAATTCGTTGCCGGTGATTTGCCCAAGCCTGCCAAACAGTACCATCGCTATGCAGGCGGCAAACGTAATGCCATAGCACCAACGCGCCGCAGTCTTATTCATAATCAAAGCCTCACTAATAAAATGACAATTAAAGTATATAGCATGCTCGTGCTTTTCACAATCGTTGCGGTGGTTTTGCGCATAAAAATGCGCCCTCTATCCCGCAAGATAAAGGGCGCAACTGGAGGTACTTTTGGTTTAGCCCGCAAAAGCCTGCTCGAGGTCGGCGAGTATATCCTTGATGTTTTCGGTGCCGACGGAAAGGCGAACCGTGTTGGGCTTAATGCCCTGATCCAGCAATTCCTCTTCGGAAAGCTGCGAGTGGGTGGTGCTGGCGGGGTGGATGACCAAGCTCTTCACGTCGGCCACGTTGGCCAGCAGGGAGAACAGCTGCAGGCGGTCGATGAAATCCTGCGCTTCTTTGGCGCCGCCCTTAATTTCGAAGGTGAATATGGAGCTGCCGCCGTTGGGATAATACTTTTTATACAGGTCGTGGTTGGGATGGCTGCGCAGCACGGGGTGATGCACTGCCTCGACCTTGGAGTGCTTGGAAAGATACTCCACGACCTTGAGCGCGTTCTCTACATGACGTTCTACGCGCAGGCTGAGCGTTTCGGTGCCCTGCAGCAGCAGGAAGGCGCTGAACGGGGAGATAGAGGCGCCGGTATCCCGCAGCAAAATCGCGCGTATTTTGGTTACAAACGCGGCGGGGCCTACGGCCTCGGTAAAGCTGATGCCATGGTAGCTCGGGTTGGGCTTGGTGAGGGAGTCGAACCTGCCGCTCTTGGCCCAATCGAATTTACCGCTATCCACAATGACGCCGCCCAGCGTGGTGCCATGCCCGCCGATGAACTTGGTGGCCGAATGCACGACGATATCCGCGCCAAATTCGAAGGGACGCACGAGGAAGGGGGTGGCGAAGGTGTTATCTACCACCAAGGGTATGCCGTATTTATGGCCAAGGTCGGCCACGGCCTTGATGTCGATGATGTTGGAATTGGGGTTGCCCAGCGTTTCGATGAAGATTGCCTTGGTGTTGGGCTGTATCGCCTTTTCGAACGCGCCTTTTTCATCGGGGTCGATAAAGGTGGTGGTGATGCCATACTGCGGCAGCGTGTGCGCCAGCAGGTTGTAGGTGCCGCCATAGATGGTCTTTGCGGATACGATATGGTCGCCCGCTTGCGCGAGGTTTTGGAAGGTGTAAGAAATAGCCGCCGCGCCGGAAGCAACCGCCAACGCCGCCACGCCGCCCTCCAGCGCCGCGATGCGCTGTTCGAATACATCCTGCGTGCTGTTGGTGAGCCGGCCATAGATGTTGCCCGCATCGGCTAAGCCAAACCGTGCCGCCGCGTGTGCGCTGTTGTGGAAAACATAGGAAGTGGTTTGATAAATCGGCACCGCGCGCGCATCCGAAGCGGGATCGGGCGATTCTTGACCAATGTGCAGCTGCTTGGTTTCAAAGGACCATTTATTTCTATCGATTGCCATTGTATGTACCTCTTTCAAAAATTAATTAAATTTTATTTTTATGCCGCATCGCGGCCCGGCGTGAATTCGATTTATTGCATTGTACACATAGGCATAGGCATTCGTCCATTGCGGTAGTTTTCACGGGCTAACTTAGCGAAATAAGCTGTCATAACGTTCATGCCTCCAATTAATTATAATGTCTATATGTTTAATATGTATTATAGGTGCCGCGCTTTTCTTTGTCAACCTTTAATTCAAATATATTTTATACTATTTTATAATATTTTTGCCGGTTGTCAACAATACTTTATTTTGCGACGCCGACTTTCAAATAAATAGTTGTGGCGCAGCTGACATGTATGCGATTATCTTGCGCGTTGGCATTGCGCAAATGCGGAGTTCCGTGATATTCTAATCTAAATAAGAAACAAGGCCTGCACATAATGCGGCAGGCTTTTTTTGTGAGGTAAGTATGGCAAAACCGTTGGTGGCAGTCGTAGGCCGCCCAAATGTGGGCAAATCCACGTTTTTTAATAAAATCGTAGGCAAGCGCATCGCCATTGTGGAGGATACGCCCGGCGTTACGCGGGACCGTATCTATGGCGACGCCACCTGGCTTACGCATGAGTTTGCGCTGGTGGATACCGGCGGCATCGAGCCCATGAAGGAGGATATCATCAGCACGCAGATGCGGCGGCAGGCCGCGCTGGCCATCGACATGGCGGATGTGATTATATTCCTCGTGGATGGGCGGGAGGGCATCACCGCCGCCGATGAGGATGTGGCCGATATGCTCCGCCGCTCCAAAAAGCCGGTGGTGCTGGCCGTAAACAAGGTGGATAATCAAAAGTTTGAGGATTCTGTATACGATTTTTACAGCCTGGGCATTGGCACGCCCATCACGATATCCGGCGAGCAGGGGCTGGGGCTGGGCGATTTGCTGGATGAAGTGGTGGCGTACTTCCCCGAAGGCGAGGCCGAGGAAGAGGTGGAAACCACGCGCATCGCCATCGTGGGCAAGCCCAACGTAGGGAAGTCCAGCCTGGTCAACGCGCTGCTGGGCTATGAGCGCACCATCGTGAGCGAAATATCCGGCACCACGCGGGATGCTATCGATACGCCGTTTGACCATAATGGCGAGCACTACATGCTGGTGGATACCGCCGGCATACGCCGCAAGCGCGCCATAGAGGATGAAACCATAGAGCGCTACAGCGTCATACGCTCGCTGGGCGCCATTCGCCGCGCGGATGTGGCGCTTATCGTGATAGACGCGGCGCAGGGCATGAGCGAGCAGGATGTGCGCATTGCCGGGTATGTGCACGAGGAGGGCAAAGCATCGGTGGTGGTGGTAAACAAGTGGGATCTCATCGAAAAGGATACGCACACCATGCAGCAATTTAAGCAAAAGCTGTATGCGGACTTGGCGTTTATGGATTATGTGCCCATGCTGTTTATTTCCGCCAAAACGGGGCAGCGCGTAAACAAGGTGCTGGAAATGGTGACATACGCCTATGCGCAAAACCGCATGCGCATATCCACCGGCACGCTCAACGATATCATAAGCGAAGCCATAACCATAACCGAGCCGCCCAGCGATAAGGGCCGCCGGCTTAAGGTTTACTATGCCACGCAGGTATCCATAAAACCGCCCACCTTCGTGCTGTTTGTAAACGACCCGGCGCTGATGCACTTTTCATATAAGCGCTACCTCGAAAACTACCTGCGCAAATCCTTCGGGCTGGACGCCACGCCGCTTCGGCTGATTATTAGGCAGCGGGGGAAGGATGACGAGCTGAAGCGGTAATTGGGAGAGATGCATGATGCGGGCCGAAAAATATAAACCCTACTTTACCGAAGAATATTTGATGGGGCCAAACAGCATTCGCCTCATCGACGAATTGCTGTCCGCCTACCCGCTGCATTTAAATAAAGAGAGCAAAGTGCTGGATTTGGGATGCGGAACGGGGCTGACAAGTTTTTTTATCGCGGCCGAAACGAGCGCGACCGTTTATGCCAACGATTTGTGGATAGCGGCAAAAGACAATTCTGATAGATTTAAAAGCTGGAACGTGGAGGGCAGCGTAATCCCGTTTCAGCAGGACGCAAACGAGCTCCATTTTGATATAAGCACCTTCGACGCCATACTCAGCGTGGATGCCTACCATTATTTTGCCGCAAAAGAGGGGTTTTTCTGCGGCAAGATATTACCCTTCCTCAAAGGCGGCGGCATGGCGCTGTTTGCGGTCCCCGGGGTGAAAGAAGAATACGAGGGCAGACAAAATGATGTTCTGCAAGCGTGGGTGGGGGAAGATGCGCATATGTTCCATAGCTGTAGCTGGTGGAAACATATAATCGGCGAGCATGCGGATATTGCATTTGTGGAAACATGGGAATTACACTGCTTTGCAGCGGCCTGGGAGGAATGGCTGAAAATCGACAGCCAATATGCCGATGAGGACCGCGCTTTTTTTGAATCCGTCATTCGTAAATATTCCAACTTCGTGGGTATTGCAGTGAAAAGACGATAAATATCAATACACGATAAATGGGAGCTTGCAGGGTTGTGTTGAAACACGGGAAGGATTTAAAGTATGGATATTGCCGCGTTATTAAAGGATGCATCCATCAAATCAACCGATAAGCGTGAGCGAATTGCCAATGCAATGCGGGGCGGTGAAATTTCCGTTAAACAAATAGCAGCCTGCGAATTCGATGAAAAACAAACCGGAGTAATACTGGAAGCGATGGAGGCCATATCAAGGGTTACGCCGGATATAGCGGATGTCGAATGGCTGCACTATGCGGAAGCCTATATTTCATCGAGTTCCAACAGTCTAAAAAGAGAGGCCTCCCGAGTTGTTGGGAACATTGCTCACCTGTTCCCCGAAAATTTGGGCAGCGCAATTGAAATGCTGATGGGCAACACGAACGATGTCGGAACCGTTGTGCGCTGGGGAAGCGCCTATGCGCTTGGGCGGATTGTTTGTATCCCTCAATATGCAAACAGCGATTTATTTGCTGCTTTAACCGATTTGGCCGAGCGGGAGACCGAAAACGGCGTAAAAAATCAATATTTAGGCGGGCTGAAAAAAGCGCAAAAACTAAGAAAATAGAATTATTTTGGCGTTTTTGTATATTGTTGCTATCGATGTTGCATTTTGTCTTATTTAATGTATAATCAGATTGTTTGATTTTACAAATTGGAATTTGCAAAGGAGATAACGAATGCTTGCAGATAGCAAAAAACGAGCGATATTCGGGTTGGTTACGGCAACCGTAGCTTCCATTATACTAACGAGCATCGCACCTTTTTGGTATAGTCTTTTTAATAATATTCCATTTCGGCTTGCGGCGCTTTTGAGTTTTCAAGTCGTATTCGCATTGCTGGCCGTCCTATGCCATTGCGCCATCGAAAAGCAGCCGTTGCGCGCATTGGGGTTTTTCGGCGAGAAGCCGCTGTTGCAGCTTGGGTGGGCGGTTGCTCTATTTGCGTTGCTGTCCGTTTTGTTTGTTGGGCTGCCCGTGTTGCTCGGGCAGGCGTTGGGCGATATGCTGCCCGCAAAAGACAGCCTCCTATTCGCCATCCCCTATAAGCTGCTGTTTGTCGGCTTTGCGGAAGAGTTGCTGTTTCGCGGGTATTTTCTCAACAGCTTCATGCGGCTGACAGGCTCAAAAATTGCGGCGGTTATACTCTCCTCGTTATTATTTGGCCTGTGGCACTTTATTTTGTCCGGGAGTATTTTTCAGGTCCTTGTCACCGCAATTATAGGGGTTCTTCTTGCGCTGCCTAGAGCCTATGCGAAAACCTGTTCCATAGTATCCGTTTCGTTGGCTCATGGGCTGTATGACGCGCTGCTGAATGCGCTTAGCTGGATGATTTAATTCAGTGTGGGCATTGCGGTGAAGAAAAGATAAGCTCACCACGCGAAAATCAAGAATTTGACGAGGGTTTTTCAAATGAAAAAAGCTATATACTCTCTTTTCATTATTGTTGGCCTTTTGGCAATGGCTGGCTGCGCACAAAACGAAACGGCCAAAATGACGGATAGACGGCCTATGCTTATGGTTGAAGGTAAAATCTATCTGGATACCGGGAAGCAAATACCGGTCGATTATGACGACGCAGCAATATTGGGAAGGATTGATTCCTCTGTGGGCAGTTCGGAAATCCCCACAAAAAATGGAGAGAGCAATTTTGGCAGTGAAGGCGCCAAATATGCTTTTTATGAAGATGGCATCGTTGTTTTGCTGCAAAATAAATGGATATGCAGCATAGCTTGGCTCGATAAATTGGAGTGTGGGATGGTGTCCGCTTGTGAATATACGGAAAGTTACAAACGACAAAAAGGCATATATCGGCTTGCTATTATTGGCTGACGAGCAGGAAACGATGATAGACAAATACCTAAAACGGGAGCGGTAAATTTCAGTGAAAGGAACGGACATAACAATGGAGCATTTGGTTTATTGCGACAACGCCGGAAAGGCAGGAGAAAAAGTTCTCGACAAGATTCTTGCCGGGACAAAAACAATGGTGGTTCGCGGAGCCGCCGGGAGAAAAATTCCTCACAGCCGTGTTTTTGAGGGCGAAGCTTTATATTTTATGCAAAAAGGCACCACGAGTATTAGCGCAAAAGCGATTGTAAAAAACGTTCAAAACTACGTCAAATTGACGGAAGATGAGATCAACAAAGTATTCGAGGATAATCAATCAGCGCTGAATCTATCGGATAAACAGAGGGAAAGATGGCATAAAAAGTGTTTATGCTTGGTTGCGTTTGATCATGTCGAGCAGATTGAGCCCTTAGCCTTCGCCCATCAAAATAACATGGACGATTGGTTGATTGTTGAGAAAATTGCCGATGTTGTCATAGGCACAAGCATCCCTTACAACTATGATAATTCCAAATTCTAAGTTGTTGCATCTTATTCAATACAAGCAATTGAACCCGATGAAAGGTTAAAGAATAATGAACGAAAATACTCCTGAACCGAATAAGAAAGAAAGCGGGTTGGCCTACTTTATCTTAGGTTTGCTGGCGTTTGCGGGGTTGGGGCTCGAAGCCTTACTCGCGTTTTTCATTGAGCCGGTTTTATATCGAAGCCCCATGGCGCAATGGGGCTTGCGGCAATATATCTGCCATTGGGTTTTAACATGTTTAATATGGGGCATTGTTGTGGTTGCGCTCGCTTGCCAATCGCGCAACCGATATGGGTTTAATTTGCTGCCCCGCAGCTCCGAAAAGGCGCACATATCCCTGTTACAGTGGCTGGGCATCGTTGGCTGTGTCATTTTTACCGCTGTCATCTCATTCCTTAGTTGGGATGGTTTTAAAATAGCAATCGAATTTGAACGCCTGGGGTATTTGCAGTTCCTATTTCAATATATGTATTACCTGTTTGAAGCCGCATTATTTTCTTTGGTCATTGTCTTTACCCAAAAAGCGGGCGAGCTTTGGTTTAAGGCGGCAAATGTTCCCTGGGGCAGTGTTGTTGTCGCCTTAACGTGGGGGCTGGCGCACGCTCTCTCAAAAGGAACCTTGCTCATTGGTATATTGGCTGCCCTCGGTGGGTTTCTTTATGGAATCGTATATGTCCTAACAGGCAAAAATTTGAAAATTGCCTTCCCTATCATCTTTATTATGTTTGTGATTTAGCTTTATAGGTTCCAATTTGCCGAATCGTTGCATCCTTTAAAAAACGAACGCTGCCCTTCAATTTGCAAGGCGGCGTTTTGTAATACTTGCCCACCTTCACACATATATATCTATTGCTTGATATGCAAATTGCAGGGAGGTAGCGGTATATGGATCGCATAGAGCTGTATCGGGATATTGCCGAGCGTACGGACGGAGACATCTATATGGGCGTGGTGGGGCCGGTGCGCACGGGCAAATCCACCTTCATCAAACGCTTTATGGATATACTGGTGCTGCCCGGCATACAGGATGAATTCGCGCGGGCGCGGCTTGTGGATGAGCTGCCGCAGAGCGCGGCGGGCAATACCATCATGACCACACAACCCAAATTTATACCCAACGAGGCTGCGCGCATCATGCTGGGGGAGGATGCCGATGTGCGCATCCGCATGGTGGATTGCGTAGGATATATGGTGAACGGCGCCAAAGGACATATGGAAAACGATGTGCCGCGCATGGTGCGCACGCCCTGGTACGATTATGACATCCCCTTTGAGGATGCGGCGGAAATCGGCACCCGCAAGGTGATTACCGATCACTCCACCATCGGCGTGGTGGTAACCACCGATGGCAGCATTGCGCAGATAGACCGCGCGGCGTATGTGCCCGCCGAGCAGCGCGTTATTACCGAGCTTAAGGAGCATGGCAAGCCCTTCGTCATCGTGCTAAACAGCACGCACCCCGAATTGGAAGAAACCGTACGATTGGCCGAATCTCTCGCCGCGCAGCACAATACCGCTGTTTTGCCTATGGATGTTATGAACATGAGCGCGCAATCCGCCACGGATATTTTGGAGCGTGTGCTGTATGAATTCCCTATGCGCATGCTGCAGCTGCGCGTGCCCGGTTGGGTGCGTGCGCTGGGCTTGGAGCATTGGCTGGTGCAGCGCGCCATGTCCCCGCTGGGCAATGCGCTGGGCAGCATATCAAAAATGCGGGATTATCAAAGTGTGCTGCAGTCGCTGCAGGATGTGGAGGGCTTTGAGGAAGCCAGCCTGCGGCGCGTGGAGCTGGGCGCCGGCCATGTGGAAATTGAGCTTAAGCCGCAAAACGGCATGTTTTACACGGTGATAGGGGAGGAGTGCGGCTACGAAATCAAGGACGACGCGCACCTGATTTCCACCATAAAGGAATTTGTGACCGCCAAGCGCGAGTACGACCGCCTGCAATATGCCTTGGACCGCGCATATACCACCGGCTATGGCATGGTTCCGCCCGAGATGGATGCCATGCAGTTGGATCAGCCGCAAATCGTACAGCACGGCAGCCGCTTTGGCGTAAAGCTGCGGGCGCGGGCATCCGGCCTGCACCTAATAAAGGTGGATATCGAAAGCGAGGTATCCCCTTTGGTGGGCACGCAGGAGCAAAGCGCCGAGTTTATGCATTATCTCACCGACACCTTCGAAAACAACCCCGAGGAGATATGGCACACCAATATATTCGGCAAACCGCTCTACGATTTGGTGCGGGAGGGCATGGCCAACAAGGTGAACCGCCTGCCCGAGGAGGTGCAGCAAAAGCTGCAGGAGACCGTGCAGCGCATGGTAAACGATGGGTGCAACGGGTTGATCTGCATTATGTTGTAGTTGATTGTAGTTGAATGAAATATAGTTTTTATGCGAATAAGCCCTCTTTTGGGGGCTTTTTGCATGGCAGCTTTACCCCATCCCCTAACCCCTTCCCCAGGGAAGGGGAAATTTTTGCGGCTGCGCCGCAGCAAGCGGGGGCAAGCCCCCGCACCCCGCGCGAAATGTTCCCCCAGAAAACTTCGTCCTGCTCCCAGTTGAAATCCCCGCAAAAACGTTACCCCCAAAATCCCTCTCCAAAAAAATATATTATTTTGCCGCAAACCCTTGACTTCAAATAAGATACAATATATAATCTATCGCAAGATAAAATTTGCCGCTGGCATGGAAGGGGAGGGTATCGCTGTGAAAATTATGCATACGTTAAAGGGCAAAATGATGCGCCAAAGTATAGCGGCAGCCCGTGTTTCTCCCTATGCCTTCATCTTTACCAGCGGAGTTCGTTATTGGGGCGAGCTCTTTTTCTATTATTATTTTGCCAATGCCGCGCACGGTCGCCCGCAAAGACAACCGGCTTGCTGATACAATCTTTTGATTAAATAAGCGGCTCTGTCTAAAAGCGGAGTTGCTTTTTTAATAATTTAACTGACACAAATTATATTGGAGGAGAAACAACCATGAAGAAGATACTCTGTATCGTATTATCCCTGATGCTGGCGCTGTCCATCGTCGCCTGCGCCAAACAGCAACCGGCAACCCTGCCTGCGGAAGCGCCCCAACCGGCTACGCCGGACGCGCCGGCCGGGGAGATTCCCGAAGAAAAAATCTATACCATCGGCATCATTCAGCTCACGCAGCACGCGGCGCTGGATGCGGCTTGCTCAGGCTTTGTAGATGGCATAAACGCCTCGGATTTAAATGTGATTATCGATATCCAAAACGCGCAGGGTGAGCAATCCATCTGTTCTACCATCGCCACCAAGTTCGTCAACGATGGCGTAGACCTCATACTCGCCATCACCACCCCCGCCGCGCAGTCCGCCGCGCAGGCCACCAAGGATATCCCCATTTTAATCACCGCGGTGACCGACCCCGTATCCGCCGGTTTGGTGCTTAGCAACGAAGCGCCTGGCGGCAACGTATCCGGCACTTCGGATATGAACCCGGTCGCCGAGCAGGCGGCGCTGCTATACAAGCTGGTGCCGGAAGCGAAAACCGTAGGCATCATGTACCATTCCAGCGAGGATAACTCCATCATACAGGCGAATCTGGCGCGCACCGCGCTCGAAGCGCTGGGCCTTACCGTACAGGAATACACCGTAGCCGATTCCAACGATGTGCAGGCGGTCACGCAGTCCGCCGTGGGCAAGGTGGATGCGCTTTACATCCCCACCGATAACCTGCTGGCCGATACCATCGCCACCGTATCCATGATTGCCACGCCCGCCGGTATCCCGATAATCTGCGGCGAATCCAACATGGTAAATGGCGGCGGCACCGCCACATATGGCATCAGCTATAAGCAGCTTGGGCTGCAGACCGCCGCGCAGGCCATCAAAATACTGGGCGAGGGCGTGAATGTCGGCACCATCCCGATTGAATATTGCAACGCCGACCTCGAACTGGTCATCAATCCGGATATCATCGCACAGCTCGGCATTACCGTACCCGCTGACCTGAAGTAATAAAAAGGCTCTCACTTTCTCCCCGCCGGCCTGTGCATGCAGTAAGGGCCGGCCGGGGAGAATTGTGATGTTTAGGTGATTTTATGCATATCAGTTTCAATTCCTTTTTGGCTGCCTGCCCGGGCGCCATATCGCAGGGCATCATATGGGGCATCATGGCATTGGGCGTATTCGTTACCTACAAGGTGCTCGATTGTGCCGACCTTACCGTGGATGGCAGCATTTGCACCGGCGGCGCCGTGAGCGCCATCTTAATCACCGGCGGTATGGATCCTATGCTGTCGCTGGTTTTTGCCACGCTGGCCGGTATGCTGTGCGGCGCTGTTACGGGCTTGCTGCATACCAAGCTGAACATACCCGCCATTCTATCCGGCATACTCACGCAGCTGGCGCTTTATTCGGTGAATATGCGCATCATGGGCCGGGCTAACGTCACGCTGTTGGGGAAACATGTGGCGCTCTCTTTGCAGAATATTCCGCACGCCATTTTAGTGAGCGGCATCATTGCCGTATTCGTTATAAGCGTATTATATTGGTTTTTTGGCACCGAGGTTGGCTGCGCCGTGCGCGCCACCGGCAATAACGACAACATGGCCCGCGCGCAGGGCGTAAATACCGATAACGTAAAGATGCTGGGCCTTATCATCTCCAACGGGCTGGTGGCCTTAAGCGGCGCGCTGCTGGCGCAGTATCAGGGCTTTTCGGATGTGCAGATGGGGCGCGGCGCCATCGTGATTGGCTTGGCCAGCGTTATCATCGGCGAGGTGATTCTTGGCACCCACAGCAGTTTTGCCGTGCGCATGAGCTCCATGATATTGGGGGCGGTGATATATTACATCATCATTTCGCTGGTACTGCAGGCCGGGCTAAACACCAACGACCTAAAGCTGTTCAGCGCCGCAACGGTAGCCGTTGCATTGGCAATCCCCACGATTAAAACGTGGGCGCTGAACGGTAAAAATGGGAGGTCGACCCATGCATAAATTAGAGATTCAAGCCCTGAACAAAACCTTCAACCAGGGCACAATCAACGAAAAGGTAGCGATTCATCAGCTTTCGCTCAACTTTGAGGAGGGGGAGTTCGTTACCGTGATAGGCGGCAACGGCGCGGGCAAAAGCACCCTGCTCAACCTGATTGCCGGCGTATACCCCGCCGATTCGGGCAAGGTCATTTTAGATGGCCGGGATATAACAAAAATGCCGGAGCATAAGCGCGCGTGCATGCTGGGCCGGGTATTTCAAGACCCTATGATGGGCACGGCCTCCGACATGGGCATAGAGGAGAACCTCGCCATGGCGTACCGGCGCGGCAAGAAACGCAGCTTGCGCTGGGGCATATCCGCCCAGGAGCGCGACAAATACCGCGAAAAGCTCCGCTCGTTGGATTTGGGGCTGGAGGGCAGGCTTTCGACCCGGGTGGGGCTGCTGAGCGGCGGGCAGCGCCAGGCGCTCACGCTGCTTATGGCAACGCTGCAAAAGCCAAACCTTCTCCTGCTCGATGAGCACACCGCCGCACTGGACCCTCGTACCGCCGCCAAGGTGCTGGAGCTTTCGGACCGTATCATAGCAAAGCATGGGCTCACCACCATGATGGTGACCCACAACATGCGGGATGCGATAGAGCACGGCAATCGCCTGATTATGATGCATGAGGGCGCTATTGTGCTGGATATTGCGGGAGAAGCCAAAAAGAAGCTCACGGTGGAGGGACTGATAGAAAAATTCTCCGCCGTAAGCGGGCAGGAATTCGCCAACGACAGGGCGTTGCTGTCATAAAGTTTTCGTCAAAAAAGCATCCCTCGTTTTTGCGGGGGATGCTTTTGCGTCGCAGGCTGGTGCCGCGTGCTTTTAAGTGTTTTTGATTACGAACATGCCCAGCGTATTGGGCCCGCAATGGCAGGCGATGGTGCAGCCCGCCGTTGCATGTATAACCTCCGCTTGGGGGCAGCACGCGCGGATGATCTCTTCCGCCGCGGCTACGGTCTGTTTTGTCGCCCCGGCATAGGTGAGGTATACGCGGCTGGTATCGATATCCGTGCGGCCCTGCAGCCGCTCCTTCGTGTAGGTGCGGATGCAGGCATCATACTGGCCGCGATATTTTTTGCCCACGCCCATGCGGCCCCCTGCCACCTGAATGCAGGGCTTTAAGCGGAGCACATTGGCGCCCAGCGCGGCAATGGCGCTGCAGCGGCCGCCGCGGTGCAAATAGTCCAGCCGGTCGATCAAAAAGCTGCCCTCTATCCGCGGTATAAGGCTTTTTAGAGCGGTTATTATTTCTGCCGGTTGCTGGCCCGCCCGCGCCAGCCGCGCGGCTTCCAGCGCCACAATGCCCTGACCGGTAGAAAGGTTGCACGAATCGATGGGGAATACGTTCGGCATTTTTTCCGTCGCAAGGCACGCGTTTTGGTGGCAGGCTGAAAATTCGGAACCTATATTCACATGTATAATCGCGTCATACCCGGTAAGCAGTTCAGAAAAGTAGGCGTGATAATCCGCCACGCCCACTGCGGCGGTGCCGCAAAGCGCGCCGCCCGCCTCTACATGCGCGAATATATCGGCGGAGTTGATCTCCAACCCATCTTTATAATCCACGCCGTCTTTTACAACGTAGAGCGGGAGGGTGCCGATGTCTTCTTCCGCCAGCAAGGCAGGGGCTATATCGCAGGTGCTATCGGTAGTTATCTTTATGCGCATGGGTTTAAAAAGTACCTCCTCATATAAATATACTGTTATGTGCGTTAAGATTTTGTGCAGTTTATATCAAACACAAGCAATAGTATAGCAAAAGGTTTATCGCGTTGCAACGCTAAAACGAAAGCACTATTTTTGTGCGCGCGCCTTGACAATTTACCCGCAAAATGATATGATACTTTGCGTTCGAGTGGAGTAAATATCTGGGTGTGGCGCAGTTTGGTAGCGTGCTTGAATGGGGTTCAAGAGGCCGGAGGTTCGAATCCTCTCACCCAGACCAAAATTTCGTTTTTCAAAAGAGTGGTGGATACCACTCTTTTGAGTTTATCGCGGGTTGCCTGCGCGTTTATACCCTGTGGTTGCGTCTTATAAAGATAATCGCTCATGCCTGTTAAGCAGTAAGGAGAGAGTTCATGAAATATGATGTAATCATTGTGGGAGCGGGGATTGCCGGTACAAGCGCCGCAATCAATTTAAAGAAGCTTGACGATACATTAAAAATACTGGTAATAGAGAAGTATACGTTCCCAAGGAGCAAGCTTTGCGCCGGATATTTAACCAAAAAGAGCACGGTGCTTTTTAGGAAATTAGGCATAGATGTGGAGGCCCTGGATTACAAATTGGTTAAGGGGTTATCTATCATATACAAGGGCAGGACGAGAATACACTCTAAAAATCACGGGCTTTATTGCCAAAAATTGGTCGACAGAACGGTGCTCGATTATGCGCTGTTTCAGCAGCTGAACGATGTGGATATATTAGAAAATACAAACATAAAATCCTTGCATGATACCACTGCAGAGCTAAGCGATGGCAGTCAGCACGAATTTGCCAGCATTATTTTTTCGGATGGCGAAGCTGGGTACAGCAGCAAATTCAACGATGAGAATAAAAAATATTTTTGCATGCAGGTGAATTTTGAATATGAAAGCACGCCCAAAATAGATATGTTTTTTGGCATTGTTCATAAAGGGTACGCTTGGTGCGCCAGCAGCGGGGCCTATATCAATATCGGCTTTTGCGATATCTACGATGAAGCTGTCGATTACAAAAAAATATTTGAGGGCTTTTGCGGTCAATTGGGCTTTCAAGAGCATGCGGAAAACGCCAGGGGATTTTTCGTCCCCTTCTCCATTAAGAAAAACAGAATCATAAACGATACCATATATTTGGTGGGGGATTCGGTAGGTTTGGTCGACCCGCTCACTTTAGCCGGTATTTCTTATGCTGTTATAGGTGGGGAATGCGTTGCCAAAAGCATCGTGCATAATGACAACGAAATATATCTTGGTTACTTGAAAAAGGTGGAATTAAAATTTAGAATATTAGCCCTGATTTCAAAAATTCTATATGCAAAATTATTCTTGTTTATATTTGTAAGTGTATGCGGCAGATTTTTGGGTAAGCCGTTCTCCTATGTGCTGGATAAATTTATTTTGAATAAAACCAATAGCTTTCATGAGTGATAAGATGATTTGAATATAAAAATAAATGGAGAGAAGGGTTGAAAATGAAGAGAATACTGGCCGTTGTTTTGCTGCTGCCGCTGTGCCTTGCCGTTTTTGCGTGCGCGCATAAAAAAGCGCCGTCGCAGGTGGTGGGCGGGTATACCGAAGAAAGGGATTTAACCGCCGAGGATGCCGCGCTGTTTGCCGCGGCTGCCGCAACGGTTGACGCAAGCTATGAGCCTTTAAAGGTTGCCACGCAGGTGGTGGCCGGCACGAATTATCGGTTCTACTGCAAAGCGCCGGATGCCCAGGAGCGGTATGTGTATATCACGGTATTTGTGCCCTTGGGCGAGGGCGAGCCCGCCGTGATGACAAACATGGAGGATGCAGAGGGATAAGGGGGAATTACGGTATGCAAACGCCGCACAGCCTATATAATCAGCTTTTAGCTCAAAACTTGATTGCCAATTTGGCAGCGCGCAATATGGAAGGGTTTTATTGTGAAGGGGCGGAGGAAGCTCGAAAGAAGATAACGGAGCTTATCCCGGCGGGCAGCAGCATTTCTTGCGGCGGCTCCGCTACCCTTCATCAAATCGGCCTGCGAGCCGTATTGAAAAACGGCGACTACAGGTTCCTCGACCCGGATGACGGGAAAACGGGGGCGGATAAGGACGCGATAGCGCATGAGGCGTTGGGTGTGGATTATTATTTGATGAGCTCCAATGCCATCGCCGCCACAGGCGAATTGGTGAATGCGGATGGTTATGGCAACCGCGTGGGCGCGCTGATATTTGGCCCCAAAAAGGTGATTGTGATAGCGGGGATGAACAAGGTTGCGCCCAGCTTAGAAGATGCGATTGCACGGGTTAAAACCTGCGCGGCGCCCAAGACGATGCTCATCTTTAAACGCGACTACGCAACGCTTGCGCAACTGCAAGCCGCCGCAGAGCTGGCGCAAAGCCAGTTTGTAATCACGCACAGGGCGCCTATAAAAGGGCGGATTACCGTGCTCCTTATTGGCGAAGCCTTGGGGTATTGATTGCGCGCTGTATAATTTTAAAACCGCCTCACCCAGCAGTGAAGCGGTTTTTTGTTGATGATCGTCGTCGGCCTACAGCCATTCCCCAAAACGCCGGATATAGACCTTTTTCACGACCTGCGCGCAAACGCAGTACCCAGCCAAAAGCGCGGCCAGCCATGGCGTGAACCCGAGCGATAAGGGCATCAAATCCAGCCCTCGGGACAGCCCGGTAAACCCGACCAGCAATGTGACCGCCGCAACGAGCAGGGTGGGGAGGAGCAGAGCAAAGGCGGGCTTGCTCTGCAGGAATGGCACCTTGGCTGTGCGAATCATATAGATGACCAGCACCTGCGAAACCGTACCAAATACAAACCAGCCGCACTGGAACACCGGCGCCAACTCCATGCGGTTTGCGCCCATTGCCCACCACATAATGGCATAGCATAATATGTCGAATATCGAGCTGAGCGGCCCCATGAACGCCATGAATGTTTTAATGGAGCCGGTTTCCCATTTGCGGGGCTTTTGCAGGTATTCCTCATCCACCCGGTCGAAGGGTATGCCCATGGACGAAAAATCGCACAGCAGGTTTTGCGTGAGTATCTGCACGGGCAGCATGGGCAAAAACGGCAAAAATATGCTGGCCGCCACCACGGATATCATATTGCCGAAGTTACCGCTTGCGGCCATCTTGATATACTTGATGATGTTGCCAAAGGTGCGCCGGCCCTCCATAACGCCTTCCTCCAGCACCATCAGGTCCTTTTTAAGCAGTATGATGTCGGCGGTCTCCTTGGCGATATCCACCGCGCTGTCAACGGAAATACCTACGTCCGCCTGATGCAGCGGGGGCGCGTCGTTGATGCCATCCCCCATATAGCCCACGGTATGCCCGGCGGTTTGGAACGCCTTTACCACGCGCTCCTTTTGGGCGGGGGAGAGCTTGGCAAACAGATCGCAGCCTTCCACCGCTTGCGCGAGCGCCGCGTCGCTTAAAGCGTCCACATCCTTGCCTGTAAACAATCGTTCTGTGCGCACGCCCACCTTGTTGCATACCTTCACGGCCACGCCCTCGCTATCGCCGGTAAGCACCACGGTGCGCACGCCATGCTCCTTGAGCGCGGCGATGGCGGCCTTTGCGCTCTCCTTGGGCGGGTCGAGGAAGCCTACAAACCCCAGTAGCACCATGTCGCACTCATCCGCCACGCTAAAAGCCTCTATGCCCGGGACCTCATTTTTTTGCGCTACCGCAAGCATTCTAAGCCCCTCGGCATTGTGCTTTTCGTAGGTTTCCAGGGCGAGCCGCCTGTTTTTTTCATCGAGCGGCAAAATGCTGCCGTTCATCTCTACATAAGAAGAAATGGCAATCAGCTCTTCTACCGCGCCCTTGGTGATGAGCTGGCGCTTGCCGCTTACATCCCGCAGCACCACGCTCATACGGCGGCGGGCAAAATCAAACGGGATTTCATCCACAAGGGTATATTTGCTCACCGTTTCCGCAAGGCCGTTTTGCGCGGCGCGGTTGATGATGGCGAGGTCAATCAGGTTTTTCAGCCCCGTTTGAAAGTAGCTGTTGCGGTAGGCGTGGCTTAAAATGCGGCTGTCGTCCTCGCCATATAGGTTCATATATTTTTCCAATATGATTTTATCATCGGTGAGCGTGCCGGTTTTATCGGTGCAGAGCACATCCATCTCCCCAAAGGTTTGGATTGCCCCCAGTGTCTTCACGATTACCTCGTGCTTCGACATGGATACCGCGCCCTTTGCCAGCGTAGAGGTCATAATGACCGGCAGCATTTCGGGCGTGAGACCTACCGCGATGGAGATGGCGAACAGCAGCGCGCCCGCCCAGTCGTTTTTGGTAAAGCCGTTGATGAGCAGCACGATGGGGATCATCACGAGCATGAGCCGAATGAGCAGGCCGCTTACGGAATCCACGCCGCGCTCAAAGCTGTTTTTCGCCCGGTCGCCCGAAAGTGACTTTGCCATCGCGCCAAAATAGGTGTCGTTGCCGGTTGTCAGCACCAACGCGGTCGCGCTGCCGCTCACGATGTTGGATCCCATAAACCCGATGTTCTGCAAATCGGTCAGCGGGTCATCGGGCTTGTTTTTTGGCTTGCTGAATTTTTCTACCGGGTTGGATTCCCCGGTGAGGGCGGCTTGCGCCACAAAGGTATCCTTGGTGGATAGGAAGCGGACGTCCGCCGGTATCATATCCCCCGCCGATAGCTTTACCAGGTCGCCGGGCACCACCGCATCCATGGATATTTCAATCAGCTTCCCTTCGCGCCACACGTCGGCTTTGTTGGATATCATTTGGGAAAGGCGCTGTGCGGCGGCATTGGAGCGCTGACCTTGTACAAACGCCACCAGGCTGGATAGTATGACCAGCGAGAGTATGATGCTGACCGTGAGATAATCGGGCCTGGAAGAAGAAATAACATCGGTGAACAGGGTGATAACGGCAATCAGCAGCAGCACCACGTTAAACGGGTTGATAACCGCTTCCCGCAGGCGATGCCATACGCTGTTATGGTTCCCAGCCGTAATGATGTTTTTGCCATGCTCATCCTGCATTTCTTCCGCCATTTCGGCGGTAAGCCCCTGCGGGGAAGAGGACAACGCCTCATACAGCGCGCCCGACTCCATAAAGGCGTAGGAACGGAGCAGAGCTTCGCTTTCGTTTTTGTTTTTTTGGATTTGCTTGCTTTGCGTGTTGCGGGGTGAAAATTTCAGCGCAAATTTCATGAGATATTCTCCTTTCGGTTTGAGGTATGCGCCTGCCCTCAAAACGAACACACAAGCGATAAAAAAACCGCCTCAACGAGACGGTGAAATGCTATGGATATTTATCCTTTTAAAGCAGACGGATAAAACACCCCAGGCAACGCCGGCAAGTCGAGCTGTGTCCTCGTATGAAGTTGAACGCCTTCGATTGTACTTGGTGGTCGGCCGTCCATTTTCTCACTTCCTTTGGAATTAGATAGTGTAATCATAGCATTTGCATAAAATCAAGTCAATGATTTTAGTTGCGTCCCATTCCTGTGATTTTCGCACCTTGCTCCATAAAAGGGTATATAAAGCGCTAAAACGCAAAACTGATGGTTTTGATTCTTCGCGCGCTATGTTATAATCGTAGGCATAAGCATATTGTTATTTTTATACATTCAGAAAGGATTTATGTGCGGTTATGAGTGAAAAACAGGTGGAGCGCGTAGAGTTGACGGTACTCAATCTACCGGGTGTATTGGGCCGCGTCGTGGGGCATATCCGGCATGAGGGTTGGAACATCAAGCGGCTGCTCGTAGATGAGATGTCTTCCAAAAATATCTCCTTGATGGAAATCGACATCGAAGGCACGCATACCAAGCTGGCGCAGGTTATGGAGCGGCTGCTCAACCTCGATTGCGTCACCAGCATCATCATGACGCAGGGGGAGGAGAAGATCGTCCGCCGCCGAAAGGTAATCGCCGCGCCCAAAGCGAGCGTGCAAGCGGATGCCCCCGTCGTTATACCGCAAAAGGGGGAGGGCATATTTCGCATATTGGCCATCAACCCCGGCGCAACCTCCACCAGATTTGCGCTTTACGATAACGAAACCGCCGTATTAACGCAAATCGTGCGCCACACCGAAGAGGAGCTGGATGATTGCGGCGGCATCGTGCTCGACCAAAAGGAATTGCGCAAAGAGTGCATTTTGGAATGCCTAAAGGCTTTAAACATCGATTTACACTCCATCGACGCCATAGCCGGGCGGGGCGGGCTGCTAAAGCCCATCGAAAGCGGCACCTATCAAATCAACGCGCGCATGCTGCACGAGCTGCAGTCCTCCGGCGCATCGGTGCACGCCTCCTCGCTGGGGGCCATCATCGCCGCCGAGCTTGCCAACGCGCTAAAAATCCCGGCGTATGTCATAGACCCCATCGTGGTGGATGAGATGGACCGCAACGCGAAGCTCACCGGCATGCCCGGCATAGAGCGTTCCAGCGTGTTCCACGCCCTCAACCAAAAGGCGATTGCCCGCCGCCTTGCCGCCGAAATAGGCAAGCCTTACGAAAATGCCCGCTTCGTGATTGCGCACTTGGGGGGCGGCGTCACCGTGGGCGCGCACCGCTATGGCCGCGTGATAGACGTGAACGACGAGCTTTTGGGCGAAGGGCCCTTTACGCCGGAGCGTACCGGCGGCATACCGCTGCTGCCGCTGATTGGCATGTGCTTTTCGGGCGAGTATACCGAGGCGGAGATGGTGGATAAGGTGACCAAGCAGGGCGGTATGCAGGCGTACTTGGGCACAAACGACCTGCACGCCGTGCAGAAGATGATCAACGACGGCGATGAGTTTGCCGCGCTGGTGCTGGATTCGATGGCGTATCAGGTATCCAAAGAAATCGGCGCCATGTGCGCTGTGCTCGAGGGCAATGTGGACGCCATCATATTAACCGGCGGCATGGCGCATTCCAACCGCTTTACCGGGGCAATCAAGCAGCGGGTCGATAAATTGGCGCCGGTGCATGTGTTCCCGGGGGAGGATGAGATGCTGGCGCTTATGAACGGCGTGCTGCGGGTGCTCCGCGGGCAGGAACAGCCGGCGGAATATGTATAATATAATAATGAATCGATAGTCAATCGAGCTTTTCACCGCAGTAGGGGCAATAGTGTTTGCCCCTACGCTTTATTTTTGCGGCTTCTTCTTTTTTATATTGCTCGGTAAAGCCCGCGCTGATGATGCCGGTCGGGATGGCGACAAAGCCAATGCCCAGCAGGGCGATGACGGTGCTCAAAAACTTGCCCAGCACGGTTATGGGGTAAATATCTCCATACCCAACGGTGGTTATGGTAGCCATAGCCCACCAAAAGCCCGAAAACGCGTTTTGAAACACCTCGGGCTGGGCGGTGGTTTCGATATTATACATCAGCACCGATGCGATGAGCATCAATACGAATACGACCATCATGGAGGATAGCAGCTGCGAAGCTTTATTTTTTATGACCGTACCAACGGTGGTTAAAGCATCGGTATAGCGGCTCGTCTTAAAAATGCGCAGCATCCGAAACAGCCGCAGCAAGCGGAGTATGCCCAGGTTGATGGGGAGTATAAACGGGATATAAAACGGCAATATCCCCAACAGGTCGATGAGCGCCAAAAAGGAGGTTATATACTTAAGCCGTGCCCGCGCGGGCGGCAAATCAGGGTAGCGAAAATCCGCAACCCATATCCTTAGCGCATACTCGATGGTAAAAATCACCACCGATACGGTTTCGATCACGTTAAACACCACCAGCGCCTGGGGCGAAAAGCCGTTAAACGTATCGAGTATAATCAAGGCGACGTTGATTACGATAAAGCCGATGATACACCCGTCAAAAACGTTGCTGGCAAAGCTGTTTTGGTCGTCCTCCCGAATCAGGTTAAACACCGCGTTTTTAATGTCCTTCATATACATCCCGTACATCCCGCCTTATGTGTTTTTTGCTTATAAAATTTGGCATTTCGCGGTTTGAGTATAGCACGAAATCACGCTATATCCAAGGCGTTTTCACCAAAATACATTGCAGAGCGCGCGCGATGCTACTATAATTATGCCTGTAACCCATCCGCATCATCG
The DNA here is from genome assembly GCA_031261085.1 of Christensenellaceae bacterium. Taxonomy (GTDB): domain Bacteria; phylum Bacillota; class Clostridia; order Christensenellales; family CAG-138; genus Pelethousia. The sequence continues at coordinate 9,474 of JAISKB010000001.1, read as the reverse complement.
AAAGGAGAACCCATGCTGCTCAAAAACATCCGCATCGAAAACGCGGCGCAGGCAACGGATATTCGCATCACCGGCCAAACCTTTGCCAGCATCGCCCCCAACCTTATGGCGCAGCCCGGCGAACAGGTGCTCGATTGCGAAGGTAAAATGGCGCTGCCGCCTTTTGTGGAATCCCACATTCACCTGGATACCTGCCTAACGCTGCCGCAAGTGGGCGTGAACAAGAGCGGCACGCTGTTTGAGGGCATTCAGCTATGGAGCAAATACCGGCAGGGCATCACCCGCGAGGAGCTTCGAAACCGCGCGCTGCGCACCATACGGCTATACGCCGCGCACGGCGTGCAGTATATACGTTCCCATGTGGATATTACCGGCGGCCTAACCACCATGGAAACCCTGCTGGAGCTTAAGGATGAGGTAAAGGACCTGGTGGAGCTGCAGTTGGTCGCCTTCCCGCAGGATGGCATTTTGAGCAGCCCCGGCGCCAAAAGCCGCATGGAGGCCGCACTGGAGATGGGCGCGGACGTGATAGGCGGTATACCGCATTTTGAGTTCACGCGGGAATATGGCGTGGAGAGCATGAAGTATGTGATAGAACTGGCCGAGCGTACCGGCAAGCTGGTGGATGTGCATTGCGATGAGATAGACGATGAACAATCCCGCTTTGTGGAATCGCTGGCGACATTCGCCTATGCGGCCGGATTGGGTGGGCGCGTGACCGCCAGCCACACCACGGCCATGCATTCTTACAACTCGGCATATTGCTCCAAGCTGTTTCGGCTGCTCGGCTTAAGCGGCATCCATTTCGTATCCAACCCCTTGGTCAACATCCATTTGCAGGGCCGGTTCGATACCTACCCCAAGCGGCGCGGGCTCACCCGGGTGAAGGAACTGCTGGAGGCGGGCATGAACGTATCCTTCGGCCATGACGATATGTCGGACCCATATTACCCGCTGGGGAACGGCAACATGCTGGATGTGCTTTTGATGGGCCTGCATGTATGCCAAATGCTGGGGTATGATGAGCTGATGAACGCCTACCGCATCGTAACGCATAACGGCGCCAAAACGCTGCACCTGGGGGAGGATTATGGCATTTGCGCCGGCAACACGGCCAACCTGGTGGTGCTAAACGCGCCGGACTTTTTAACGGCGCTGCGCGAGCATGCGGGGGTGGTGTATTCGGTGCGGCAGGGCAAGCTGATAAAGGGATAGGGGAGATACCTCTTTTCAGGGGAGCGGTGTATTGCGGATTGTTTTTTACCTGTTGCATCCCCACCGCAAAAACGGTATAATAATATTGTAACAGTTACACCAAACCATTAATTTGACAACTTCATATTTCATCCATGGGGGAGTAGTTGGCGCATGCGAATGCGTGCGCGTTAAGTCAACAAGCATGGCCGCGGGGCGGTCTGGCTTAACTTAAATAACGAGACTCATGTACAGATAGTAAGGACTTCCCTTATTCTGTGCATGGGTCTTTTTTTGAGAGACAGCGCTCGCCATGGAAATTACAATAGAAGGAGAGGAACTAGCTTGCGATATTATTGTGAAGATACCGGCGCCGTGCTAAAGCAGGTTAACAGCGGCAAAGATGGGCTGGCGGCAGCGGAGGCTGCTGCCCGGCTGAACAAGGATGGCCCCAACAAGCTGAATGAAGCGGAGAAACCCTCCCTGCTCAAGCGCTTCTTCGGGCAAATGAAGGATCCGATGATCATCATTTTGCTGGTGGCGGCGGCGATTTCGGGCATAACGGCCGCCTACAGCGGCGAGAGCTTTGCCGATGTGTTCATCATACTCATCGTGGTGCTCATCAACGCGGTGCTGGGCGTATATCAAGAGAACAAGGCGGAAAAGGCCATAGAAGCGTTGCAGGCCATGACGGCGGCCACCAGCAAAGTGCTGCGGGAGGGCAAGGCGGTGCACCTAAAGAGCGAGGAGCTTGTGGTAGGCGACGTCATATTGCTGGAGGCGGGGGACGCCGTGCCGGCGGATGCCCGCATACTCGAAAGCTTCAGCCTAAAGGCCGAGGAAGCCGCGCTCACCGGCGAAAGCTTGCCGGTAGAAAAATCTGCCGATCTGCTTGCGTGTGCCCTCGAAAATTCGGATGTGCCGCTGGGCGACCGCCATAACATGGTATATATGGGCAGTACCATCGTGTATGGGCGGGGCAGCGCGGTGATTGTAGCCACCGGCATGCAAACCGAAATGGGCAAAATCGCGGATGCGTTGGCGCGCACCGAAGAAGGACAAACGCCGCTGCAAATCAAGCTGGAGCAGCTGAGCAAGGTGCTAAGCTGGCTGGTGCTGGGCATCTGCGCGTTTATATTCGCGTTTGCGCTCTTAAAGGCCGGGGACTTTCACCTGGATGTCGTCGTCAGCACGTTTATGGTGGCCGTAAGCCTGGCGGTGGCAGCCATACCCGAAGGGCTTGTGGCCGTGGTGACCATCGTGCTCTCCATAGGCGTTACCAATATGTCGCGCCGCCACGCGGTCATTCGCCGCCTTACCGCGGTAGAAACCTTGGGCTGTGCGCAGGTCATCTGCAGCGATAAGACCGGCACGCTCACGCAAAACAAAATGACCGTGCTGGAGCATTATGGCGACGCGCGGGAGGTAGCGCGGGCCATGGCGCTCTGCTCCGATGCGCTGCCCGATGAAAACGGCGAGGCGGTGGGGGAGCCCACCGAGTGCGCGCTGGTAAACTGGGCCGCAAAGGAAGGCTTGCACAAGCCGCAGCTGCAGGCGCAAACGCCCCGCATTGCCGAAGCGCCCTTCGACAGCGTCCGCAAGATGATGAGCACGCTGCACCAAACCGCAGATGGCGTGCTGCAATATACCAAGGGCGCGCCGGATGAGGTGCTGAACTATTGCACGCACTATATAAAAGACGGCCAAGCACACCCCCTCACGGACGCGGTGCGCGCCGAAATACTAATTGCCAACAAGGCCATGGCCGACCGGGCGTTGCGCGTGCTCTGCGCGGCACAGCGCCACTATAGCGGCTTGCCCGAAAGCGTGGCCCCAAGTGTGCTGGAGCGTTCGCTCACGTTCATAGGTCTGGCCGGCATGATAGACCCCATTCGCCCCGAGGTGAAGGACGCCATATCGCTGTGCAAGCAGGCGGGCATACGCGCGGTCATGATAACGGGCGACCACCGGGATACCGCTGTTGCTATCGCCAGGCAGTTGAACATCCTGCAAGATGAAAGCGGCGCCATCACCGGCGCGCAGCTCAATGCAATCAGCGATGAGGAGCTGGCCGCCACCATAGAAAACTACAGCGTATACGCGCGCGTACAGCCCGAGCATAAGGTGCGCATCGTGAACGCGTGGCGCCAAAACGGCTGTATCACCGCCATGACCGGGGATGGCGTAAACGACGCGCCCTCCATAAAAAGCGCGGATATCGGCGTGGGCATGGGCATAACCGGCACCGATGTAACCAAAAACGTGGCGGATATGGTGCTGGCGGATGACAACTTTGCCACCATCGTGGGCGCGGTGGAAGAAGGCCGCCGCATCTACGATAACATCCGCAAGGCGATTCAGTTTTTGCTCGGCTCCAATATGAGCGAGGTACTCAGCGTGTTTGCCGCCACGGTGCTTGGGTTTGTGATATTGGAACCCGTGCATCTGCTGTGGATCAACCTGATTACCGATTGCTTCCCGGCGTTAGCGCTGGGTATGGAAAAAGGCGAGCCCAACCTGATGCAGCGCAAACCCCGCAGCGCCACGGATGGTATATTCTCGGGCGGGCTGGGCGTGGATGTTATATACCAGGGCGTTTTGGTTACGGCGGTAACGCTGCTGGCCTACTTTATTGGCCACTATATGGAGAGCGGCCTGTGGCAAATCACCAACAGCGCGGATGGCATGACCATGGCCTTCCTCACGATGTCTATGGCGGAGATATTCCACAGCTTCAACATGCGCAGCCAGCGGGGCAGCGTGTTTGCGCTGGGCTCGCAAAACATCATGCTGTGGGGCGCTATGGCGCTCAGCCTGCTGCTCACCACCTCGGTCATCTACCTGCCTGGCATATCCGGCGCGTTCGGCTTCACGCACATCAGCGCCGCCGAATATGCGGTTGCGATGGGCTTGGCGTTTATGGTCATCCCAGTGGTGGAAATCGTGAAGCTTGTGCAGCGCAAAACCGCGCCCGAAAAGCTAAAAACGGTGATTCGATACCCGATTGCGAAATAGCTTATTAATAAAAAGACAGATTGTTTTTGAGAGGAGGACTTATCATGGGTTTGTTTAAGGACAATTTAAAGAAAAAAGACGACAACGAGCATCAAGCAAGTGAGAGTAGTGCTACATCTGGTGCGGATGTTGACCATCACGATAATCAAGGACTTACAGCACTTCACCTTTGGGTCAAAGCGACCGTAACGGTGCTTGTATGCCTTGCCGTTCTTGCGGGACTTGGCGCGGGGTACTGGTTTGTCGGTCGGCCGATGCTTGCATATAATGGCGCGGACAAGCTCGAAAAGTCGGGCCAATACGCCAAAGCCGCCGAGGTTTTCAATGAACTTGGCGATTACGCGCCGCTTTTTGGCGGGAAATCCTCATACGATCGGGCAAACGCCGCGATATACAAGTACGCCGAGAGCCTGATGGAGAATGAGGACTATGAAGGCGCAATCAAGCAGTTCAAGAGTATTCGTAGTTACGAGGACGCAAAAGAACGCATAGATGAGTGTTCGGCGTTTGTGCTGAACATCGGCGACACCTACACGTTCGGCGGGTATGAGTGGGTCGTACTCGACAAGCAAGAGGGCAAGGCGCTCATCATCACCAAGGATATCATTGACCTGCGGGCGTACAACGAGGAATACACAGATGTCACATGGGAGCAAAGCACATTGCGCGCGTGGCTGAACGGCGAGTTCTACAATCGTTTCGGCGCGGCGGAAAGGTCTTTGATTGCCAATACGAAGGTCGTCAACGATGACAACCCGTGGGAGGGTACGGATGGCGGCAACGACACTACCGACAAGATTTTTCTACTAAGCCTTGATGAGTTTGCGCTGTATTTTGGCGACAGCGGCGAGCTTGCGTCATCGGATGGCTCCTTTTTTGACGACCAGTACAAGGAAGCGCGGATTGCCAACCTAAATGTGACGCAAGCACAGATCGAAGACGCGGCGCGGCGAATAGATACAAATCCGGTTTACGGTAATCTTTACACTTACGAAGAGGCTTTGGATATTGTACCTAAAATAAACGGAGAATCGTGGCATTGGTGGCTGCGGTCACCCGGCTACATTAGTTATTATGCCGCGACTGTCTTCATTGACGGCTTCGTCGTCGTCTATGGCAGCGGTGTGAGCCTCCATGGCTTCGGCGTTCGTCCGGCTTTGTGGCTAAATCTGTAAGCTGTTTGTAATGATTCTGACGGAGATAGATTGGAGATAAATTAATGAAGATTTGCACAAACTGCGGGAAGAATATGCCCGACGGAGCTAAGTTTTGCGGAAACTGCGGAGCAGACTTTAAAAATACTGACGCGAAAACCGATACGCCGAGAGCCTGATGGGGCGCGGTGACTATGATAAAACAACCAAGCTTGGCTAAAGCCATAATACGAACGTCGCTACGGCAAACCAGCGGCGTTCTTTTTAGGTTTTTTTGCTTTTGCGGCTATTGCAGGAACCGGGTTTAATTTGTATGATATACTAAATGGATACAGCGCCCTGCGCGTGCCGATAGCGTGCGTAGGATGTGTGTGAAAATGCAGGAGGCCCCATATGCATGGTTTTTTTGACACTATAGTAGACCGCCGCGGCACGGACAGCCTAAAGTGGGATAAGCTGAAGGAACGATACGGCGATGCGGATTTGCTGCCATTTTGGGTGGCGGATATGGATTTTCGCGTTATGCCCCAGCTGGCGGAGGCCATTGCGGCGCGCGCCGCGCACCCCAGCTATGGTTACAGCTTTGCCTCGAAGGAGTATTATCAAAACTTTATCGACTGGAACAGCGCGCGCAACCAGTACGATATTTTGCGGGAAGAAATTTTGAGCGTGCCGGGCGTTGTGTGCGCCAGCGCCTTTATCATCCACGCACTGGTATCGCCGGGCGGCAAAGTGATGTTCTGTTCCCCTGTATATACCCCGTTTTACAGCGTGACCAAGGAGCAGGGCAGGCAGGTGGTCACATCTTCGTTGCGCATAAACAACGGGCGCTACGAGATGGACTGGGCCGATATAGAAGCAAAGCTGGCCGGGGGCGTGGAGCTTTTGATTTTGAGCAACCCGCACAACCCCATAGGCCGGGTGTGGAGCCGCGAGGAGCTAAAAAAGCTGGGCGATTTGTGCCTGCGGTATGGGGTAATCGTATTCTCCGACGACATCCATTCTGACTTGATTATGCCGGGCAGCACCTATACGCCGCTGCCGGTTTTGTCCGAAGCGATCAAAAACAACACCGTTTTGGCCATGGCGCCCAGCAAAACCTTCAACATTGCGGGGTTGAACAGCTCTTACTTGGTGATTGCAAACCCAACGCTGCGCAAAAAGGTGCACAAGGCGCTGCAATCCTTTCACTTGGATATCAACCTGTTTGGACTAAAAGCCGCCGAGGCCGCCTATGGCGCCGGCGCGCAATGGGTGGGTGAGTTGACCGACTATCTGCTTAAAAACGCGCAAACGGTGGTGCGCTTTTGCGCCGAACACCTGCCCCGGGTAAAAACCTTCGTGCCCGAGGGAACCTACCTGATGTGGCTCGATTTTTCTGACTACAGGCTGCCCCAGGCTGCGCTGATGCAAAAGCTGCAGGCCGAGGCCAAGGTCGCCCTAAACGATGGCAGCCACTATGGGCCGGAGGGGATAGGCTTTGCCCGGCTCAACATCGGCACCTCGCGGGAGATGCTGCTGCAGGGGCTTGCGCAAATTGCCAGCGCCTTTGCATCGGTTAATTAGAAGGGGCGGGGGAGGATGGCATCAGGTCGATTACCACGATTTCGGGCGCGTTAAATAACCGCGGGATGGGGGTGGACTCCCGCGCAAGGCCCCGGCTTACCACCATCTTGGTGCCGCCCAACTCATATAGGCCGGAGGTGTATTTGGGTAAAAAACCTTGGTTTGGCGCGTATATCGGGAAGGGAACGCGCCATTGCCCGCCGTGCGCGTGCCCGCATTGCACCAGGTCAAAAGCGCCGTATGCGGCATAGCTTTCCAATCTTTCGGGCCGGTGCGCCAGCAAAATCGTATAAAGCTGCGGGTTCTTTTTTGCGCCGACGGCGGCGAGCTGCGCATCGTATAGGGCTTGCCCTACCTCCGGGTCATCGATGCCCGCTATAGCAAGCCGCTGCCCATTCACGCTAAGCGTTTCCACTTCGCCCTCCAAAACGGTTATCCCGCACGCGCGGATGTCACTTTTAACCGTATCGACCGATTCGCACCAAAACTCATGGTTGCCCGTAACATAGTAGCACGGGTATTGCGCAAGCCCGCGAAATACCGCAAAAGCGGGCTCCTGCGGCAAGCCATCGTCTACCATGTCGCCCGCCATCAAAATAAGGTCGGGGTGTTGCGCGTCAATCGCGTTTAGCAGCGTGGCTTGGTTTTGGCCGTATTTGCAGCTGTGCAGGTCGGTAAGCAGCACAATCCTTATGGGCGCGTCGATTTTATCGCTTTCGATAACGATGTTGCTTACGGTCAGCCCGTTATAAAGCCCCGCGCATAACAAAACCGCCAATAAAACCCCGATAAGGGCGGGGAACAGCAGTTTTTAATGCTTGATGTGTGGGAATATGCGCAAAATAGTGGCTCCTTCAATTAAAAAAACCATCCACCAATAAACGTTACGTTATCAATAGATGGTAGTTGATTTGCTGGGATTAATACATCTTCTGTAGGAATAGTTTAAGGTTCAGAAGCGGTTTCATCCGCAATGGACAGTATGTCAAATATCAAATCCATAACAGGTACGGCAGTGACAGAACCCGCGCCCAAATCCCCCAGGTCAAGGCGATAGCCATCGCCGTGTTGATTCGCGCCGAATGTGTATGTATCGTCGCTTGAAATATGCACAATGGTCAGTGAGCTTCCGCTTTTCGTAAGCTCGCCGACATAGCAGCCCGACGCGCCGCTTTCAGGGCTTTGGAAAGCAATCGCTCCGTAATCTCTGCCCAATCCGAAGCAGACGATTAAACCATTCTCAAATACGCCGGAATACCCTTCCTCAATTTCAGAGATTAACGGTTCAAAAAGGCCGCCGTCGCCTCCTATCATAATGGGAACATCGATATACTCGTACGAATCCGTTTCTTCCTCAATAGGGACATCGAGAGGCTCGTAGACATCCGTTTCTTCCTCTCCTGTTTTTTCCGGAGAAACCGAAGAAGCCGCCGCGTCCGAGCGGGGATTGCTCGCCGCGCACCCGGTCAGCAGCATAACTAAAACCAAACCAATCGCAACAAAGCATACGCCTATTTTCATCACTCATCCATCCCTTCTGCCCAGCTTGGCAATGGACGCGCCGCTGATTTTGAAAAAAGTATGTAGCTTGCGCCCATATCAATACCGCCTTATATTTCCCTTGCGTAAATCCTGAAATGTTTTGCATAAATAGTATAGCACAAGCGTGAACAATAATCTAGATGTTTTGGGGCATTTCGAATTTTCATAACGTTTTGCGTTGCTTCAACTTGTTTTCTATCGGCACAGCTTGCACCTCTCCAAGTAAATTTCCAATATGCCGTTTCTCGAAAAATAAATCCTTATTAGCCAAAACTATAATCGCCGCTGCAATGTACAACACGCCTGTTTCCAAACACTTTGTCACCTGCGTCATGGCAATTTGTTCTTGCAGGAAGTTCACGGAGAAGTGGAAAAACATACAGGCAAAGATACTGCGCTTGTTCTTGATATACACCCATGCAAATAGGATATCGAGGGGCAAAATGCCGACAAAGAAGTTAACCACATACCAAGGGTTTTGTTGCAATAATCCACATTGATACGAACCGGGAATGAAGAACAACGGCAAATGCCACAACGCCCAAAGGCTGCCGGATATTAAGGATTCGTTCCACCAATTGCAATACGAACCGATAGCGTCCTCCGCATACCCGCGCCAACCGAGTTCCTCCAGTAAAGCTGTGACGATTAGTGTCAAGAGTGTCGGTATCCCGCCGATGGAGAATGAAAACTCGCCTACAAAAGAAAATTGCGACAGCGGCTGTCCGAACAGCGTAGATAGCAGGATTGAGCTTGCAATTACCGCGCCGAAAATCAGTATCGACAGAAGCACGATTATTGGCTTTACCCTAAACGCTCCGAGCATTTTTTCTTTGAAGTCTTTCTTCAATTCGGGGCTTTTCGATGTGCAAATCGTGACGATTGCGGTAACTGCGGGGGTAATCAACCCTAACAGCATAAGCGTAGTTGTAAGTCCCTCCCCGGCACCATTTGTACCCGCGATTGCCGCCGCGAACCAACACACCCACGTCAACGCAAAGAC
>JAISKB010000023.1 GCA_031261085.1 Christensenellaceae bacterium | reverse complement strand
TGGTTAAGCTAAGGGGATCCACCTGTTCCCATCCCGAACACAGAAGTTAAGCCCTTATACGCCGAAAATACTGAGCTGGCAACGGCTTGGAAACATAGGTAGCTGCCGGATCCATTTATTCCTGAACGCCCCCCATTATGGGGGCGTTTTGTTTTGTTCGATGTGCGCGTTATGGCGGCGTGTATCTTGCGTGGTCCGGTTCGTTTATGTTACACTATTACGCATGAATATGCTAAATCTTCCCGAAAAAACACGGCGCAATGTGGCCAACGGCATGCTGCTGGTGACGGGCGCTTTATGGGGCGGCGGCTTCGTGGTGATGAAGAACGCGCTCAGCTCTATTTCCACCAACTACCTGCTGGCCATCCGCTTCAGCATAGGCGCGCTGGGGCTTAGCTATACGCTGTTTTCCAAAACGCACAAGGTGAGCCGCCGTACCCTGCTGGGAGGGCTGGTCACGGGCTTTTTTTTGTATACGGCGTTTGCGGCGCAAACCTATGGGTTGCTCTACACCACCGTGGGCAAAAACGCGCTGATTACGGCCGTGTATGTGGTGCTGGTGCCGCTCGTGCTATGGGTGCGTAAAAAGGAGCGTCCGCAGGCCAAAATATTTTTGGCGGGCGCACTGCTGCTACTGGGGATTGGGTTGCTGAGCATACAGGGCAGGAGCGCCGTGAACATAGGCGATGTGCTCACGTTCCTGTGCGGCATACTCTATGCCCTGCACATCAACGCGGTGGATTCCTTTGCCGACCAGGATGTGATGCAGCTCACCTGCCTGCAGTTTGCGTTTGCGGCGGCGTTCGCGTGGATTATAGGCGGGTGCTTCGAAACCTTCCCTGCGCGGTTTACGCCCAATATGCTGGGGGAGCTTGCATACTGCGGCCTCGCGGCCACGCTGCTGGCGCTCACCATGATGAACATCGGCATCAAGTATGCCGCGCCGGAGTACGCCACGCTTTTTATGAGCACGGAATCGGCGTTTGGCTGCCTGTTTGGCGTGCTGTTTTTGGGAGAGCTGTTTAGCGGGCGTATGGCGATAGGCTGCGCGCTCATACTGGTGGGGCTCATAATTTCCCAGATGGAATTTAAGAAAACATAGATGGAGGACGATATGGAAGCTGCATTTGCCGGGTTCACAGAGGATACCTATAAGTTTTTAATCGAGCTTGCTTTCAATAATAACAAGCCTTTTTTTGAGGAGAACCGCGCGCGGTATAAAGAGAGCGTGCAAAAGCCGATGCTGCAGCTTGCCGAGGCGCTGCTGCCCACCGTGCTGGCCATCGATTCGGATATCAACCCGCGCACGGCCAATATCGTATCCCGCATTTACCGGGATACCCGCTTTTCGCAAAACAAGATGCCGTACCGCGACCATGCTTGGCTGGCCTTCCGCCGGCCGGGGAACCGCCTGAGCGAGGGGTTTACGATGTATTTTGAAATCACACCCCAAAGCTATGGTTATGGCTTGGGCATGTACAACGAAAATATCGAGATGATGAATGCGCTGCGCGCGCACGCGTTGGCCGACCCGGCGAGGTTCTTATCCATCGTAGAGGCCAAGCCGCTGCAAAAATTTGTGCTGGAGGGGCCGGAATATAAAAAAGACCGGGTGCCGGAAGCGCCCCTCGCGCTCAAGTCGTATTTGAACCATAAGGGCCTAAGCTGGTGTTATAGCTGCGATACGCTCGCGCCTACCCTGAGCCCCGAGCTGTTCGATGAGGTGCGCCGGGCATTCGAGGCGTTTGCGCCGCTTTACCATTTTGTGATGGATATGTAAAAGCGCCGTTTTTTGCCCATACTAGGGCTATGGGTTTTAAAGCGCGGCTGAAATATGGGTATGAAACATGGCGGGCATCCCGCGGCTTGGCCGCGCGAAGGGCCCGCCTTGTGCGTAAAACGAGGGCCCGCCGGCATGTGCGCAGAAAAGCCATCGCGCTGGCGGCTGGCACATTGCTGCTGGCGGCCGGCGGCCTGCTGTGGTGGGCACTTACGCCGCACACCTCGCAGCAGGCGCAGGAATCGCCGGTGATAATCCCGACCGGCACACCTGCGCCGTTGGCCACGATTGCGCCTGTGCCGACTCCTACGGCCACACCCAAGCCAACACCCATGGTCACGCCCACGGCCTCTCCTGTGGCGACTGCAACGCCCGTGCCTACGCCGGGCCCGACGCCCAAACCGACGCCCAAACCGACGCCCCAACCAACCCCTAAACCAACGCCCAAGCCAACGAAAACGCCCGTGCCCACCATTTGGGTGCCGCAGGAAACGCTCCCGCCGGAGACCTGGTATCCGAATTATACGCCGACCCCTACGCCCTCGCCTGCACCTTCGCCAACGCCCAGCCCGTCGCCAGAGCTTGAACCTGCGCCTACTCTGCCCCCGAATATATGGGTGCCGCAGGAGCCGCCGGATGCGCATGATGTTTTGACAATAAAGGAAGGTGGCCAGCAATCGTTGAAGACCAGCGCACCCCTTAAGGGGCGGAGGCTGGAGTCGATGCTGTGCCACCTGTTGAAGGAGCAGTTCAGGAGCCCAATGCGGATGCCTTAGGCGATAGTACGTCCGAAACGAAGGCTGAATCTACTCCTAAAAATAGTATATCCAAAAAAACCAGTTCTGACAAGCGCTTTTCGCGCAAGGAAACCACCCCTGAAGCGTCGGTGGATGTTGAACGGCTGCGCCGCTCACCGCCTGGGGAGCGTGGATTGAAGCGCCCTCGCACCTTCAGCCCGTTATATAACCCCCAGCTTCGCCATCAAATACCCTTCCATCCCATCCCGATCGGATACCGGCAGCAACGCGATGCGCGCCTGCTTTAGCACATATTCGAGTATGCACGCGCCGGGCAATATGGTATCGTACCGGTCTTTCAGCAGCGGATGCGCCCGCCGTGCCTGTGCGCCCATTTCATACAGGCTTTCGATGCGCGCCGCCAGCATGGTCGGGCTAAGGGTCACCTCGCATATTCGTCCCGGCGCATAGGCGCGAAGGCCCAGCTCCAGCGCGGCCAGCGTGGTGATGGTGCCGCCTACCCCCACATATTCGCCCCCCGGCGCGGGGAACCGCATGAGGCTGACCGCACACGCGGCATACACGCGTTCCCGCAGCGCCGCAAGCGTAGGCGCGCCTTGCGCATACTCCCCCGCGCGCACGCAGCCGATGGGCCAGCTCGCGCTGAAGCCGCCCTGCAACACCTGCGTACTGCCCCCGCCGATGTCGATGAGCCCCGCCTTGCCGCCGGTAGCCCCCAGCATCGCGTAGCGCGCTTCGTCGGCGCCGGGCAGTACCTCTACCGCAATGCCCAGCGCCCGCACCGGGGAGAGCAATTCCTCCCGGTTGGCGCTATCGCGCACGGCGCTGGTGGCATATGCAAACACCGGCAGACCGCGCGCCGTGGCATCCGCCGCAAAGCCGCGTATGGCTTCGAGCGTGCGCGCGATAGGCGCCTGCCCCAGCAGGCCGGTTTGGGTTAACCCCTCCGCCAGCTTGGTCGTTGCAAGCCGCTTGGGCTCCAGCGTAAACCGCCCCGCGTCACTTACCCCGCCGCAGGCATAGCGTATGGAGTTGCTGCCTATGTCGAGTACCGCGGCCTGCTTCATTGCCTATCCTCCAAAAAAACTAAAAGTGGCATATGCCACTTTTTAAATATTTTATATAGATGTTATTCGCCGATGTCGAATTTTACATCGCCGGGCTTTACATACCCCAGCTTCTCGCGCGCAAACTGCAGCAGATATTCCTCGCTTTGCGCATACTCTATCATATACTCCAAGCGGCGCTTTTCGGTTTGCCGGTCTTGCAGCTGCAGGGCGAGTTCAGCCTGCTCCGCCGCAATGACGCGCAGCTTATGCTGCTGCGAATACAGCACCATACCCACCATGGCAACGCAAACCAGGCTCGCAAAAACCGCCAGCCGCAATTTTTTGTGTTTGGTTCGCCGCGCGGTCTCCCGCGCCTGCCCCTGCATCGTGTTTGCCATATACCGCCTCGAATGTATATTCCTACCTATAATTTAATCCATCGGCGGCTTATGTGCAACTATTTTTTTGCATTTGTTCCAAATTAGCCCTGCCAAGGCTACCAGCGCCCTGCTTACAAACCGCATATATGCGTATAATCCCAGCCCCATGCCCAACAATAAATACATGCGCACCGTGCCGCCGTTGATATACAGCAGCGCGCCCGCCGCCAAGCAAAGCACCAGCGCATAGTATACCGCATCCAGCAGGGCGTTCCATACGCGGCCCCGCAGCGGCAGCCGAAGCAGGCGGAACACATCATACAGCGCGCCCATCACCAAGCCGCTGTATACCGCCGCGCAAAACGCCGCCACCTCGCTTTCCATGCTGGGCGCTCGTTAGCGAAACAACCGCGAGAGCAGCGATCCGCTGCTCGCCTGCTGCTCGCTTGCATACTCGAGCGCAAAGATTTCGCCCTCCAATATGACCTGCCCCGCGTCCAAGTCCAGCTTGGTCAGGTGCAGCTCCGCTCCTTCAATGCGCAGCTCCCCCGCTTCGGTAAGCAGCTGTACCTCCTGCTCGTTAAAGCTGTCCACATCCTTCACACCGCTTATGCTCATCAGCTGCCGCTCGTCGATATGGATGGAATGCGCGCGGATACGCCCGCTTTCTATTGCTTTTTGCTCGATCATGCCGGCCCGTCCTTTCTTGTGGCTCTTGCTGATATATACGCCGCAATGTGCCAAAACAGACCCGGTTAACCATAATAATATCTCCCAGCCATAATATTACCTTATTATGTATACAAAATTTCAACAATTGCCAAAAATTGCATACGCTTACATAAAATGTTAATAATTTATTTGCTTATTCGCCATTATTTTGGGTTGACTTTTCGAAGTATAACGGGTAGTATGTGGATATGGTAATTTCTGCGCAATTCACCATGCACAGCATATTAACTAAACTCTTGTATAAAATTTAATATAACAGGCAGGCAGTTCCTTTTTAGGTATATTTTACCCTTTTACGGGTATACTTAAAGATACTCATATGTGCATCGTCGCTTTATTGCCGAATCTGCTAGATATTAATATTAATTATAGCCACCCGAAAGGAGCCCCCCGTGACCAGAGAAATGCTTCAAGAAAAAAGCCTCAACGACCTGCGTGAAATCGCAAAGCTGCAGGGCGTAAAATCCCTCACCAAATACCGTAAAAATGAGTTGGTCGATATCATTATGAACGGCGGCAAATTGCCCGCCACCGAGGAGAGCGAACAACCCCCGGCCGAGCCGGAACCCGCCCCCGCGCGGCAAGCGGCGCCCGCCGCCGCAGAGGGCGGATACCAACCGCGCTACTCCGCCCCCGCGTATCAGCCGCGCAATTCTTACCAGCAAAATAATGGATATGCGGCCCGCCGCCCCTACCAGCAGCGGCAGCCATACGGCAACAACAACGCCAACAACAACCGCAATTCCTATTCTCCGCAGGGCGGGTATAACCAAGGCAATTACAACGCCGGTGGTTATAATAACAACGCATATAACCGAGATTATAACAACCAAGGCTACAACAACCAGGGCGGCCAAGGCTATGGCGGCCAGGGTTATGGCGCGCAGGGCGGCCAGCCGGGCGGCTACATCCCCGCCTATGAAGACGACAGCGCTTACCGCCGCAACGACCGCGGCGAACAGCGTGCGGATGGCTATTACAATAAAGAATACGGCACCAGCAACCCCGCCGTGCCCGAGCTGCTCGAGGGCGGCGAGTGCGGCGAATGCGAGGGCGTGCTCGAGGTGCTGCCGGATGGCTATGGCTTCCTCCGCAGCGAAAACTACCTGCCTGGCACGCATGATATCTATGTATCCATCGCGCAGATACGCCGCTTTGGCCTGCGCACCGGCGACCTGGTTACCGGCAAAACCCGCCCCAGCAAAGAGGGCGAGCGCTTTTTGGCATTGCTCTACATCACCGCAATCAATGGGGACGATCCAGAATCCGCACCGCACCGCAAGCAATTCGAGGAGCTGGTGCCCATCTATCCCAACGAGCGGCTCACGCTTGAGCACGACAACAAAGAGCTGGATCAATGCATGGCGATACGGCTCATCGACCTTATCGCACCTATCGGCAAGGGCCAGCGCGGGCTTATCGTGAGCCAGCCCAAAAGCGGTAAAACCACGCTGCTCAAAAATATCGCCAACGGCATTGTCGCCAATTACCCGGGTGTGACGCTCATCGTGCTGCTCATAGATGAACGGCCCGAAGAGGTAACGGATATGCAGCGTTCCATCAAGGGTGAGGTGCTCTATTCCACCTTCGATGAGCTGCCCGAGCACCATACCCGCGTGGCTGAAATGGCGCAGGAGCGCGCCATGCGCTTGGTGGAGCAGGGCAAGGACGTTGTGGTGTTAATCGACTCCATTACCCGGCTCGCCCGCGCCTATAACCTCACCATCCCCGCCACCGGCAAAACGCTCAGCGGCGGTATGGACCCGGGCGCGCTGCATAAACCCAAGCGCTTTTTCGGCGCGGCGCGCAATATCGAAAACGGCGGCAGCCTCACCATCATCGCCACCACCCTAATAGAGACCGGCAGCCGCATGGACGATATCGTATACGAAGAATTTAAGGGCACCGGCAATATGGAAATACACCTCGACCGCAAGATGAGCGAAAAGCGCATTTTCCCCGCCATCGACATCTACAAGAGCGGTACGCGCCGCGAGGAGCTGCTGCTGTCGAACGATGAACGGGAAGCCGTGTTTGCCATGCGGCGCAACCTGAGCGCGGGCAACCCTGCCGAGGTGACGGAACAGCTCATCGCCATGCTGGCGAAAACCGCCAACAACGAAGAATTTGTCGCCCGGCTTAAGGGCTGGATGAATGTGTATGAAAAGAATGGCTACACCACCGGCAAGAGCTTTATGAAGTAATGGGCTGATTTGCCCCTAGAGATTTCCCCCCGCCTTACCAAAGGAGGGGGAATTTTTTTGGGGAGAAGTTGTTCCAAGTCAATTTGCGTTCATGTTGCGTTCATGGTAAGCTGAAATTTCTCCGGCGGGGGCGTGGGGGCGAAGCCCTTACTTCCCCAAAACCGCGTCGATCATGACATCTTCCGAAATATCGCCTATGCCGGCCAGCCGCTGCAGCATACAGCCGGAAAGCAGCGCAAAAAACAGCTCCGCCTGCTGCCCAAGCATGGGCGAGGTGCGATCTTGCAGCTTGAGCGCGCCCACCTCCAGCAGCATCACCCATTCGCGCAGGCGACGCTGCATGAGCTTGCGCAGCGGCAGGTTGCCCACGGCACTTTCCCCGCACAGCGCGATGTACAGCCGCGCCTGGCGTTCATCGGCCTGCAGCGCGTGCAGCAGCGCCAAAAGCGCGGTGCGCAAATCCTCCTGACGGCTAAGCCCGTCAGCCCAGGTGAGCACCGCATCCGTCATGTACGCCAGGCAGCTATCCGCAATGGTGAGCACAAGCTCCTCTTTGGCGGGATAATAGTAGTAGAGCGTGCCCTTGCTAAGCTTGGCGGCCTCGGCAATATCCCCCAAGCTGGTGGCGTGTATGCCGCACTGGGTAAATAACAGTGCGGCGGTATCCAATATGGCTTCGCGCACG
Organism: Christensenellaceae bacterium; assembly: GCA_031261085.1. GTDB lineage: Bacteria > Bacillota > Clostridia > Christensenellales > CAG-138 > Pelethousia. The sequence goes on along the minus strand of JAISKB010000023.1, from coordinate 116,754 downwards.
CTGCCGTACGCCCCGTGTTTACGCGGCATGGGCCAACCTTTCTCGGCCAAGTGGCCGATTGCTTTTGATTACATTATAGAGAATATCCCTCCGCGGCGCAAGCGCAAACGCTGGCGAATGCGGTGGATTTGCCGCCTGTGCCGAACATTTGGGATGCGCCACGAAAAAACCTGGTGCGGCCATATAAATATCGCTTGCATTGCACTTTCGTCTACGCTATAATAACACAGTCTGGGTGTAAAGGCTCAAACGGGCACGCGCAATGTGCCCATGCAGCAGGAGGGCGGCTAATCGCCCTGCGCCAAGCAAATATTTATGGAGGGAAAACGCAATGAAGAAGGATATCCATCCCGCGTATGGCGAATCCGTCATCCGCTGCGCTTGCGGCGAAACGTTTAAGAGCGGCTCCGTCAAAAGCGAAATGACCGTGGAAATTTGTTCCAAATGCCACCCGTTCTTTACGGGCCGGCAGAAGCTGGTCGATACCGGCGGACGTGTGGACCGCTTTAAGAAGCGCTACAATTTGGACTAAAAAAGCTTTACAGCAAAAGGCGCGCCGAAACCTCGGCGCGCTCTTTGTATATGTCGGCATGCTGCCTGTTGGGTTTTGCCCCAATCCCTAAGAGGGGGCGGCGCCGCAAAGCTACTGTATCAGGCTTTTGCCGGTCATTTCAGCGGGTATGGGCAGGCCCATCAGCGTGAGCAGCGTGGGCGCGAGGTCGCTCAAACGGCCATCGCTGCGCAGCCTCGCGCCTTTGCGGGCGTCATCCACCAAAATGACGGGCACGGGCTGTGTGGTGTGCGCCGTAAAGGGGGAACCATCGGCCTCGTACATCTTTTCGCAATTGCCGTGATCCGCCGTGATGATGGCGCGGCCGCCCGCTTTGCGGAGGGCGTCCACCACCTTGCCGGTGCAGATATCCACCGCGTGCACGGCCGCCGTGGCGGCTTCCATCACGCCGGTATGGCCCACCATATCCGGGTTGGCGAAGTTGAGTATCATCAGGTCGTATGCGCCGCTTTGGATGCGCTCCACCGCCGCCTCCGTCACCTCGTAGGCGCTCATTTCGGGCTTTAAGTCATAGGTGGCCACCTTGGGCGAGGGTATCAGCACGCGGTCCTCACCCTCGTTGGGCGCTTCTACACCGCCGTTGAAAAAGAACGTAACGTGCGCGTACTTTTCGGTTTCGGCAATGCGCAGCTGCGTTTTGCCCAGCGACGCCAAATATTCGCCCAGCGTGTTGGCGAGCGTTTGGGGTAAAAACGCGACGTGCAGCCTATCGCCGAAGGTTTTGTCGTATTGCGTGAAGGATACATAGTGTACCGGGAAATACCCGTTATCGCGCGCAAAGCCGTCAAAATCCTCGAAGATGAAGCTGCGCGTGATCTCGCGGGCGCGGTCGGGGCGAAAGTTGAAGAATATGATGCTGTCGTTGGGCTTTATGCTGCCCACGGGCGCGCCGTTTTGCACAATCACCACCGGGTGCACAAATTCATCGGTCACACCCGCATCGTAACTCGCTTGCATGGCGGCTTCGGCACACTCGGCCCTTGTGCCCGCGCCATATACCAGCGCCGCGTAGGCCTGCTGCACGCGCTCATAGCGGTTATCCCTATCCATAGCGTAGTAGCGCCCCATCACGGTGGCGATTTTGCCTATGCCCAGCTCGCGCAGCTTTTCGTTGAGCTGGTGGATATACCCCTTGCCGCTCTGCGGCGGCACATCCCGGCCATCCATAAAGCAGTGCACAAATACCTTGGTGAGCCCCTGTCGCTTGGCGAGCTCGAGCAGCGCAAACAGGTGCGTGAGGTGGCTGTGCACGCCGCCATCGGAGCAAAGGCCATATAGGTGCAGGGCGGAATCGTGCGCCTTGCAGTTTTGCACCGCGCCTAAAAAGGCAGGGTTTTCAAAAAAATCGCCATCCTTGATGGATTTGGTGATGCGGGTCAGCTCCTGATATACGATGCGCCCCGCGCCGATGTTCAGGTGCCCCACCTCGCTGTTGCCCATCTGCCCCTCCGGCAGGCCCACATCCTCGCCCGATGCGGCGATGCGCGTGTGCGGATAGGCCCGGAGCAGCGCGGTTATGTTTTTAGCGCCATCCGCTTTGATGGCGTTGCCGGCCGCGTCCTCGCGGCAGCCAAAGCCATCCAGTATGATGAGCGCGGTTAAATTCTTAGTCATAGTTTGCCTCAACTTTTTTAATTTATGGGCAGGGCGGGGATACTACCGCCCCGCCCCGCAAAATCGGTTTTAGTAATGGATTACCTGGGCAAAATCCGCTGCGCTTAAGCTGGCGCCGCCAATCAGGCCGCCATCGATTTCGCTTTGGGCCATCAAGCCCTTCACGTTTTTGGGGTTCATGCTGCCGCCGTATTGTATGCGGAGCGCATCGGCAGTGGCTTGGCCATACAGCTGCGCCACCGTTGCGCGTATGGTGCCTACGGTTTCGTTGGCCTGCTCATCGGTTGCGGTTTTGCCGGTGCCGATAGCCCAAATGGGCTCGTAGGCGATGACCAGCGCCGCGACCGCCTGTGCGGGGATGCCCTCCAGCGCGGCCTTCACCTGGCCGGATACGATGGCCTCGGTCTCGTTGCCCTCGCGCTGCGCAAGGCTCTCGCCCACGCAGATGATGGGGGTGATGCCAGCCTCAATCGCGGCCTTGGCGCGGCTGTTTACGGTAGCGTCGGTTTCGCCAAAGTATTGCCTGCGCTCGCTGTGGCCTATGATGGCATACCCTACGCCGATTTCTTTGAGCATGCTGGCGGAAATTTCGCCGGTGAACGCGCCCTTGGGCGCCCAGTGGATGTTTTGCGCGCCCACGCCGATGCTGGTGCCGCGGGTCAGCTCCACCGCCAGCGCCAAATCCACAAACGGGGGGCAAACAACCACGTCGCACGCGGCGTTCGCCGCCAGTGGAATCAGCTCGGTAATCAGCGCTTTGGCTTCGGAGGGCGTCAGGTTCATTTTCCAATTGCCTGCAATGATGGGTTTACGCATAAAACTCTACTCCTATTTATATATAATTATTTGTCGTTTAACGCCGCTACGCCGGGCAATATCTTGCCCTCGAGGAACTCCAGGCTGGCGCCGCCGCCGGTGGAGATGTGGGTAATCTGCTGGGCATACCCCAGCTTTTTTACCGCGCTGGCGCTGTCGCCGCCGCCCACGATGGTGGTGCCTTGGCAATGTGCGCAGGCTTCGGCCACCGCCGCGGTGCCCTTGGCAAACGCCGGGAACTCGAACACGCCCATGGGCCCGTTCCAAATCACGGTTTTGGCATTGCGTATCTCCTGCGCAAACAGCTTGGCGCTCTCTTCGCCGATGTCGAGGCCCAGCCAGCCCTCGGGGATGGCATCGCAGGGCACGGTTTTATATTCGGCATCCGCCGCAAACGCCGTGGCCACCACGGTATCGGTGGGGAGCAGCAGCTTTACGCCGCGCTGCTCGGCCTCTTCCATCAGGTTTTTGGCAAGCCCCACGTTTTCGGCATCGAGCATGCTGCTGCCAATGCCATAGCCCTGCGCCTTGATGAAGGTATAGGCCATGCCGCCGCCTATGATAAGGCTGTCGCACTTTTGCAGCAGGTTTTGAATGACGCCTATTTTATCGGCCACCTTGGCGCCGCCCAGTATGGCGACGAAGGGGCGCTGCGGGTTTTCGAGCGCCTCACCCATTATGGAGAGCTCTTTGCCTATGAGGAAGCCCGCCACGGCCGGCAGGTATGCCGCTACGCCGGCGGTGGAAGCGTGCGCGCGGTGCACCGTGCCAAACGCATCGGATACATACAGCTCGGCCAGGGAAGCCAGCTCCTTCGCAAACGCGGGGTCGTTCTTTTCTTCTTCTTTATGGTAGCGCAGGTTTTCGAGCAGCAGTATTTCGCCGCCCTGCAGCGCGGCGGCCTTTTGCGCGGCCTCGGCGCCGATGCAATCGGAAGAGAAGCCGATGCGCACGCCGGGCAGCAGCGCGGCCAGCCGTTTCGCTACCGGCTGAAGCGAAAACGCCGGGTTGGGCTCGCCGTTGGGGCGGCCCAAATGGGAGCAGAGTATAACCTTTGCGCCCTGCTCCAGCAGGTAATTCACCGTGGGCAGCGAGGCCACGATGCGTTTATCATCGCTCACTTCGCCACCCTCGCTCAGGGGCACGTTATAGTCTACCCGCACCAATACCCGCTTGCCCTTTACATCCACATCCTGCACGGTCATTTTAGCCATAAAGCAATCCTCCATAGTGTAAATTTTAATGGGAACGCTGCCAATTTGCGGCAAATCCCCAGTATCTCACTCTATTTTCTATTGTATCACGCTTTATAGAGATTACAATATCGTGAATTTGAATACCCTGTGACTTTCCTATTATAGACGGTTTGAAATGCCCATGGTATAATCGAGCCATGAGAAAAAATATCATATGCATGTTGATGATCGCTTGCTTATTCGCCTGCGGCTGCGCCAAAGACGAAGTCGTTATAGTGGATGTTACCGGCGGCGTATCGGTGGAGAGCAGCGAGCTGCCCGCCGAGGGCGCAAGCGCCGCCGCCCGCGCGCAGGTCACCGTGCGCGATACCGCGGCCTATGTGCTCAGCGGCGCCGAGGGCACCATGCTATATGGCGCGGTAGCCTATGAAAACACCGGCGACGCGCCTGTCGTACTTACCGATGCGGAGTTTACGTTTACGGCGGACGGCAACGCTATCATACATGTATTTACGCCGGTTTTTGCGGAGCAAACCGTGGTTTTGCCCGGCGAAAGCAGCTATGTGGCGCTATGGCGCGCCGAGAGCGGCTTGGCGCCCGGCACGGAGGCGACGCTTGCGGCCAAGCTTTCGTGCAAGCCCTGCGAGGGCGCGCGCAACGCGCTGGCGGTGGACAGGATATTTTTGGCGCACAATTACCCGGCGTTTACCACCATGACCGGGCGGGTGACCGCCGAGCGGGATTGCCCGCTTAACCTGTTATACACCGCCTTTTACGATGACGCGGGGGGCCTGCTGGGCGTGTGGTACTTTACCGAGGGCGCGCAGCTGATGGCGGGGGAGGCGCTGCCGTTCACGCAGCATATGAAAAGCCTGCCCATCGAGGGCCTGGCTGAGCAGACCGCTCAGGTGCGCGCATTTGGCGTGGGTATCCAATATTGATTTTGTAAGAGCAAATCTAAAATAAAAGTTTAAAGAGGTATGTATTTATGTGGGTCGCATTTGCGCTGTTATCCGCCATATTTGCGGCGTTGACCTCTATACTGGCTAAAATCGGCATAGAGGGCGTGGATTCCTACCTTGCCACGGCTATACGCACCGTGGTGGTTATCATCATGGCGTGGGGCATCGTGTTCATCACGGGCAAGCAGCATGATATCACGCACATTGCGCAAAAGAGCTGGGTGTTCCTCATACTGTCGGGCTGCGCCACGGGGCTTTCGTGGCTGTTCTATTACAAGGCGCTGCAGATGGGTGAGGTATCCAAGGTGGTGCCCATCGACAAATTCAGCGTGGTCATCAGCATGGTGCTGGCTTTCGTGATATTGGGCGAAAAAGTAAATATAAAATCCATCGTGGGCGGCATACTCATCACCGCCGGCACGTTTGTGATGATATTGTAAGGAGAACCGCGGATGCAGCAAATGGGATATGGCCTGCGCGCATGGCGCCTCGAGGATGCGCCCGCGCTGCGGGAGGCCATCGACAACAAAAACATACAGAACAACCTGCGGGATGGTTTGCCCTGCCCCTATACCCTGCGGGATGCGGAGGAATACATCCAAACTACGCTGGCCGCGCCCGAAGGCAGCCAGTATGCCTTCGCCATCACCGCGGACGATGCGGCGATTGGCAGCATAGGCGTGTTTCGGCAGGGGAACATACACCGGCAATCCGCCGAGATGGGGTATTATATAGCCCAGCCCTACTGGGGCAAGGGCATAGGCACATGGGCCGTTACCGAAGCCTGTCGGCGTGCGTTCGAAAACACCGACCTGCTGCGCATATTTGCCGAACCCTTTGCGACCAACGCGGCATCCTGCCGGGTGCTCGAAAAGGCGGGGTTTGCGCTGGAAGGCATATTGCGCAAAAACGCGGTAAAAAACGGTGTGATATTGGATATGAAGCTTTACGCCAAGGTGCGGGAGTAAGATAATAGTATGCCTCAATTGCAAACGGAGCCTTGGGCCAAAGTCCCGGGCTCCGTTTTGCGCAAGCGAAGCCGCACCCTTTAAGCCCTTGGGCGGGCCCGGGCTGCGGCACGGGTTTTATAAATGGGAGGCTAAGCGATCACCTCATAGCCCTGGTCGTCGATTTCCGCCGCTATGCGCTCCACCGGGCACTGCGCCGCATCGTGCGCGACCGTTACGGTTTTACCCGCCAAATCCACCTGCACGCGCTCTACGCCGGGCAGCGCGCCCACCGCGTTGGTGACAGCCCGCACGCAGTGTTCGCAGGACATGCCTTCTACCCGCAATACCGTTGTCATTTCACATACCTCCTGTCAGGGCCTGCGGCCCTGTTTGCTGCGGAACATTTGCACTTTTATTTTAGCAGATTCGGTAAAATAAGTCGATGCCCATATTGCGGCGCGAGGGCTTGCGGCCAGATTGTAAAGGCGAAAGCGGCGTGCTATACTTTATGATAATACTAGTTCGGCGCATACAGCAGGAGGATAACCAAAATGAAGAAATTTCTTCTCGTACCGGATTCCTTTAAAGGTACCATGAGCTCCGCCGCGATTTGCGCCGTCATGCGGAGCGCCATCCTGCACCATTTCCCCGCTGCCGAGGTGGTTTCCATACCCGTGGCGGATGGCGGAGAGGGCAGTGTAGATGCGTTTTTGTCGGCGCTGGGCGGGCAAAAGATCAACGTGCGCGCGCAGGGGCCTTTGGGGGAGGAAATCGACAGCTTTTACGGCGTTTTGCCGGATCATACGGCGGTGATAGAGATGGCCGCCTGCGCCGGTTTGCCGCTGGTATATGGGCGCATGCAGCCAAGTAAAACCACCACCTATGGCGTGGGCCAGCTCATGCGCCATGCGCTCGCAAGCGGCTGCCGCAAAATCATCGTGGGCTTGGGCGGCAGCGCCACCAACGACTTGGGCTCGGGCGCGGCGGCGGCGCTGGGCGTACGCTTTCTGGATGCGCAGGGGCAGGTGTTTTTGCCCACAGGGGGCACGCTGGGGCGCATTGCCTCCATCGACATGTCCGCGCTGGAGTCTGCGCTATTGGGTGCGGAAATCACCACCATGTGCGATATCGACAACCCCCTGTATGGCGAGCGCGGCGCGGCATATGTATTCGGTCCGCAAAAGGGCGCCGATGCGGATATGGTGCGGTTTTTGGATGCGCAGCTGCGCGCCGCGGCGGAGGTCATCCGCACGCAGCTGGGCCGGGATATTGCCGAGCTTCCGGGTGCGGGCGCGGCGGGCGGCATGGGCGGCGGCATGGTGGCGTTTTTGGGTTCCCGCCTGCAGCCTGGCATAGAGACCGTGCTGGATACCGTGCGCTTTGACGCCCTGCTGCGGGGCGCCGACCTGGTGCTCACCGGCGAGGGCCGGCTCGATTCCCAAACGCTGGGCGGCAAGGTCGTGGCGGGCGTGGCGCGGCGGGCCAAAAAGCAGCGGGTGCCCGTGCTGGCTATCGTAGGGGAGATTGGCGATAACATCGGGGCGATATACGAGCAGGGCGTGAGCGCCATATTCAGCATCAACCGCGCGCCGGTCGATTTTTCCATCTCCAAGCACCACAGCGCCGAAAACCTTGCCATCGCCCTCGATAACCTGATGCGCTTTTTGCGGGCTTTGCCTGAAAAAGAAGAATAATAGAAAATAGACAGCCCGCAAAGCCTTGGCGCTGTCGGCGGATTTGGCTATAATAGCAGTATTTATAGAGTGCGGGAGGTGTGCGGTGTGACTGCAAACAAGGTGCTGATACTTGTCGAAAGCTATGACACGCTGTGCGAGGCGGGTATAAAGCTTTTAAAAGACCATGGCTTAAACGTGGAACTAAACCTATGCGGCCGCGGCTGCAAACAAAAGAAACCAACAGGGGATATGGCGGAGGTGGCAGGGGTGATTGCCGGCCTCGAAAGCTGGGATAAGGCCGCTATGGATGCGTATCCAAACCTAAAAGTCATCGCCCGATTTGGGATAGGCTATGAAACCGTAGACTTGGAGGAGGCAAAACGGCAGGGCATTGTGGTAACGAACTGCCCGGCAAAGAACGCGGCTGCGGTAGCGGAGCACGCGGTGGCGCTGCTTTTTGCAGCCGCACGGCAGATTCCCTGTTTGGATGAGCGCACAAAGAACGGGAGCTGGGAGCGGGTGATGTTCCGTGAGCTTGCCGGGAAAACCGTGGGGCTTTTGGGGCTGGGCAATGTAGGGCAATGCTTTGCGAAAATGATGCAGGGGTTTGACTGCTCGCTCCTCGCGTATAATCGGACGCCAAAGCCTGAGGCTGCAAAAGAATTGGGCATCACACAGGTGGATTTGGAAGAGGTTTTGCGGCGAAGTGACTATGTAAGCCTGCATTTGGCCGCAGATGACCAAACCAAGCATATTATTAACGAAAAAACGCTGCGGTTGATGAAGAAGGACGCCGTCATCGTGAATGTGGCAAGGGGCGCGCTGGTGCAGGAGGCGGCCCTTGTCGACGCTTTGCGGGCGGGGAGAATAGGGGCATATGCCACGGATGTATTTGAAAATGAGCCGGCAGAAAAAGACGACCCGTTGCTTAAAACCCGCGGCGTAATCTGCACGCCGCATGTGGCGGGGGTGACGTATGAAAGCTACCCCTTAATAGGGCTTACCGCGGCGCAGGCAATCGTTGATGTGCTATCGAAGAAGGAACCGGCAAACAGGATAGCGTAGCCCCTGCGTACCTGGCACCGTGCTATGGGCAACCTGCGCGGCCAAAACCGCCGCTACAGCCCTCTAATAAATCGATCCATCCGGTCGGAGGCTTCTTCGAGCGCTTCCTTTGGGGTTGCGGCGCCGACGAGGCTTTTATTGATTGCATCCGCTAAAATCAACTCATAGTGCTTGATGCTCAGCTTGGCGGCCTCCTTGGGGAATGCCCGCATACGGCTCCGCTCCAGAGTTTCCATTGTTTTATTCAGCCAAGGGTAAAGCTCCTGCAGTTGCCCGCTGGAATAGAGATCTCTCGTTGCTGAAAAACCGCCCAATATCGTGATGGGGATGGAGCACTCCCGGCTGCATGCCCACTTCACAAACTCGAAAGCGATGTCCTTTTTTTTGCTTTTGCTGTTTATGCCAAATAGCCATCCGCCCAGCACCGAAACGCCGCCGGGTATTTCGTCGAAGCCAACCTTGCCCACCACGTTAGAAATGCTGCGGTCGGAAAGGCGGGGCACCCTTGTGGAAAACGCGATCATCATCGCAACATCGCCTTTGGAAAACTCCACAGAACCCCGCTCCCAGCCGTCCTCCTGCTGGGATTGCAGGGTATACGCCGCGCTTTCTAAATAGCTGGTTAAGGCCTTTAGCGCTTCGGGGCTGCTCAGCTGAATATGGCCTCTATGGTCAAAAACATCTCCGCCCAAGGCCCAAAGGCGGGGCAAAAAATCGGTAATTACTACGCTGGGGTCGGGCACGCCCATCGTATAGCCGTAGGTCGTGGGCGATTCGGGGTTGAACTGCTTGGTGAAAAACCGCGCAATCGCGTTAAACTCGGGCCAGGAACGCGGCGCGTTGAGCTCGCTGTGGTATTGGCTGAAAAATATCTGCCGCAGCTTCAGGTCTTCAAAATAGTCTTTGCGATAGAACAGCAGCTGGTTTACGATGCGGTGCGGCAGGGCATGAATCATATCATCGTATTTTAGGTATTTTTCCATATTGTTGAGCAGCAGCGTGTCCAAATCAAGCTCGCTGTTTTCTAAAAAGGGAGTCATGTCGCAGATAAGCCCGTTGGAGGCGAATTCGGCAAGCCAGGGAATATCGAACAGGAATACATCGCAGTCGTTGTCGTGCGACTTTTTCCATATTTCATCGTGCAGCTGGTTGTAGCTGTATGCTTCGAGTTTGGCTGAAATGCCAAAACGCTTTTTTAAATCCGGCAGCATGATTTCGAATGCGGTGGAAAACGTATCGGCCGGAAGCAGCACGCGCACGGTTTCATCAAAATTAATCACCGGCTTTTTGGTGACCGGCTCCTCAAGGTCGGCGCGAATGTTGTTGATAAAGATGCGCTTGTGGTCATAAAAAACAGGGCTGCGCATGTTTTCAATCAATAACTGCCCCGCCTTTTCGCCCATTTGATAGCTGAGGCGCGGGATCATGTCGATGCCCTTATACCGGTTATCGTTCCAGCTTGCCTCGCTTAAGCTTACCAGGTTTGCATGATGCCCCGACCACTGGAGCGCTCCGATGGCGCCCTCCAAAAGCTGCGTAGAGGTGCATAGGATGGCCTGCGGGGGCGGGTCTAAGCTGATGAGCTGCATGGCCGATTTAAAGCCGGATTCATTCGTATAGTCGGTATGGCGCACATATTGGCCGTTAAACGCTTCGTCCGCATGCTCTAAAGCGCTTTTATAGCCTTCCAGGCACATCCTTTCGGAGGAATAATTATCCGGCCCCGTAATTAAAGCGACAGGCGCCAAATCCTTTTTGAGCATGAGCGATGTGGCATATCGTATGCTTTTATCGTTTTGGAAACAGATGAAATTGCAGTCGATGTCTTTGGGCTCACGCTCGACGAAAACTATGATGGTGCTGTTTTTCATCAGCTCCTGAAAAAATTCTGTATTGTCGGGCTGGCACGTCACCAAAATCAAGCCGGAAAGGCGCAGCGTCATTGCTACCGAAACGGCCTGCTTCTCTTTTTCGATAATGTCTTTCGTTAGGAACAGCATGACGGAATAACCCGCCGCCGTCAGCGTGGATTCTACGGAAGAGTACAACTGCGCAAAGAAGGAATCGGTAACGTTGGGCAATATGACGCCCACCGCATTCATACTGCTGTTTTTTAAGTTCCTGGCGGCAACCTGCGGGCTGTACTTTAGCGCCTCCACCGCATCCATCACGCGCCGGACCTTTTCTATATTTACATTGCCGGTGTTGTTGAGCACGTTTGTGACCGTGCCGTGCGAAACCCCGGCGAGCTTTGCCACATCCTTAATGGTAGCCATGTGTTTTTCCATCCAATTCGCTTATTTTGTAAACCGCGATAATTATACCATAATTATATATGATTGCGCGGGGATGTTCAATAATAAGTTTTGTCCAAACAAAATCAGTTTACGAAAATTGGAACGAAAATTGGAACGAAAAAAATAGATAAAATAATAAATAAATTATTGACAAATAAAAGGCCTTACTTTATTATAGTTTTATTAACCGTAGACATAGGCATGCAAATTTAAAAATTATCAAACAATTTCAGATGGAAATCTTTACAGCGATTCAATAAGCCCACTGCAAAACACAAACGAGCACCGTCGCAACTACCCGCAATTACTTTGCGAGCTATAGTTTTATATCGCATATATGCTGCAGTAAAGAATTTAAAGGGGGAGGGAAAGACAAGAAAAGTGAATTGAAAAGCAGGAGAAGAACTTGACGAATTGCAACGGAAAAATCAGCTTGATTAAGGTAAGGAGGAACGAAAATGAAGAAACTCTTGGCATTGGTATTGGCGCTTATGCTTGCGCTGGCAGTTGTTGCCTGCGCGTCACCGTCTGCGCCCGCACAACCGGGTGATGCGCCGGCGGTTCAGACCCCGGCGGAAGCTCCCCCGGCAGCGCCCGCGGACACGGCTGAAAAGGTATATAACATCGCGTTGATTCCAAAGGATGCGACGCAGCCGTGGTTCCAGCGCATGAATATTGGTGTGAAGCAATTTGCCGATGATACCGGGCATAATGCGTTTTTCAAAGGCCCGGAATCATTTGATGCGGCGCTGCAGGCACAGGTGGTCGATGACCTGGTTGCGCAGGGGGTTGACGCAATTGTTATTTGCCCCATTGACCCGGGCGCGGTAGAGCCTGCACTAAAAAGAGCGCGCGAGGCGGGCATTGTTGTAATCGGTCATGAAGGCTCTTCGGTAGAAAACCTCGATTATGATATTGAGGCCTTCAGCAACCAGCAATACGGCGCCTTCATTATGGATAATCTGGCGGATGCCATGGGAGAGGAAGGCACCTATGTGCAGTTCGTTTCCTACTTTACAACCTCGTCGCACCAAGAATGGGCGGATGCGGGCCTGGCTCGGCAGCAAGAAGCTTACCCGAACATGCACGTGCTGGAGGCGGAACCCAGGGTTGAAGTAGAAGGCAGTGCGGAAATCGCTTACCAAAAGGCTAAGGAAATACTCAAGAAGTACCCCGAAGTGAAAGGCTTCTTTGGCTGCGGCTCCCGCGATGCGCCCGGTGCGGCAAGAGCTATCGAAGAACTTGGCCTGCAAGGTAAAGTGTTTGCTTCCGGCACAGGTATGCCCAACGAAAACGCGGCCGTATTAAAGCGCGGAACCATCAAGGCCTTAACGCTTTGGGATCCTGCACGTGCCGGCTATGCGGGCCTTGAGCTTGCGGTAAAGGTGCTTAACGGTGAAGAAATCGCCGAAGGCATCGACCTTACGCCCGATGGGTATCAAGACCTGACGTGGAGCACGAAGTACCCCGGTAAGGTTTTGCAGGGGACGGGTTGGCTGACCGTTACGGCAGAAAACGTGGATGGGTTTGGCTTCTAAACCTTTTGCGCGATAGGTAACAAAAAAAGAGGAACACTGGCGGGAGGATGCCTTTTGTGCCGATTTCCGCCAGGGTTTTTCTGATAGACACGAGGGTCGCACAGCAATATTGCCACGGAAAGGGTGTTTTTATGGAAAGTTGTTTGAAGGTGGTCGATGTTTATAAGTCCTTTGGGGCTGTAAAAGCCTTAAACGGCATAAATCTGGAAATCCGCAAAGGGGAGATACATTGCCTTGCCGGTGAAAACGGGTGCGGAAAATCTACGCTCATCAAGATTATTTCGGGCATATACCAACTCGATAGCGGCCACATCGAATTGGCTGGCAAGCAATATACACAGATTGCGCCGATAGAATCCATTATGAATGGCGTGCAGGTCATTTATCAGGACCTTTCCATATTCCCAAATCTGCCTGTGTTTGAGAATATTGCGTTCAATTCCGAACTGGCGAAAAAAAAGAAACTTGTAAACAGGAAAGAACTCAGAAGCATTGCGCAGGCTGCGGTGGAGAAGATCGATTTTAAGGTTGACATGGATGCTTTGATGGGCGACTTATCCGTGGCGGATAAGCAGCTTGTTGCCATCAGCCGGGCGCTCATTAATGACGCGAAACTGATTATTATGGATGAGCCTACGACGGCGCTCACAAAACGCGAAGTATCTTCTTTGTTTAAGACGATAAGAGATCTGCAGCAACGGGGGATCTCTATTTTGTTCGTCAGCCATAAGCTAAACGAGGTTTTTGAAATATCGGATCGGTTCACGATATTGCGAAACGGGGAGAATGCTTATTCCGGCACAACCGGTGAGTTGGATGAAAATAAATTTGCATATTATATGACTGGCAGAGAATTTGCCTACGAAACCTTTGCTCCACTTAAATTGAGTGAAAAACCGGTTTTGGAGGTTTCAAAGCTCTCATTAAATAATGTTTTTCAGGATATTAACTTTTCGTTGTATAAAGGGGAGATTCTCGGCATCACGGGCCTTTTGGGTTCCGGCCGAACCGAGCTTGCGCTCTCGTTATTTGGCGCGGTAAAAGAAATCGACGGTGACATCCGCGTAAACGGGAAGAAAGTGAAATTAAGAAAAATACGCCATGCCATACAAAACGGGATCGGCTATGTTCCCGAGGATAGATTGTCTGAAGGGTTGTTTTTGCAGCAGAGCATCGGTGAGAATATCATTATATCTAAAATCGATCAGCTTACTAACAAAGTAAAAATCCTAAACAAAAAGCTGCGAAAAGCCGAAATCGAAAAATGGGTAAAAAACTTGGCGATTGCAACGCCCAACCCGAGCAATGCCGTAACAACGCTTTCGGGCGGCAATCAACAGCGCGTGGTGCTGGCAAAATGGCTGTCGCGGAACCTGGATGTACTCATTCTAAACGGCCCGACCGTGGGGGTGGATATCGCTTCCAAATACGATATTCACCAAATATTGAAGAAGCTTGCGGCGGAGCAAATGGGACTCATCGTGATATCTGATGATATTCCTGAAATTTTGCGCCTCTGCAATAGAATACTCATCATGAAAGACGGACGGCTCACGGGTGAGTTTCAACAAGGCGACGTTACCGAAAAGGAGATATCGGACTTGCTGCTTGCAGGAATCTGATATTGCGAGTGAGGAGGCAAAACGTGAAGAAAACTTTTGATAAGCTTTTGCGCAAAAACGAATTTTACATTTTTTTGGTCATTATTGTTGTGGGGTTGGCGATTCAGTTCCGAAGCGGCCAGTTTTTTGCAAGCAATAACCTTGTCGACATCTTTTCGGCAATGATTGTGCCGCATTTGTTTGGCCTGGGTTTGTTTATGATCATCGTTACGGGTGGCATTGATATTTCCTTCCCTGCGATTGCTTCCTTAAGCTGCTATATTACCACCAAAGTCATGATCGACACGAACTTTAATGGTTCGATACTTGTGCCGCTCATTATGGCGGGGGCAATTGGCTGGATACTTGGCATGCTAAACGGCTTCTTGGTTGTAAAATTCAATTTCCCGGCGCTGATTATTACGCTTGGCACACAAAGCATCTTTCGCGGCATCAACCAAGGTGTTCTCGGGGCCGTGCAGCTGCCCATACTCCCCGAAACGATGGCGAAATTCGGTTTGGAACCGCTCTTTAAGGTGGTAAACAGGACATCCGGCCTAACATCCGTGATGCCTATTGCGGCGATTATTTGGGTGCTTGCCATAGTATTCGTATTTTTGGTCATGCGATTTACCATGTTTGGCAGAGGGATTTATGCCACGGGCGGCAACGAAGTATCGGCGGAGAGAGCGGGGTTCAACGTTAAAAAAATCAAGTTTTTGATATACTCTTTCAACGGTCTGCTCGCCAGCATTGGCGGATTCATTTACTTCTGCCGAATGGGCCAGTATGAACCTACAAACCTAATTGGTATGGAAATGACGATTATCGCAGGCGTTATACTCGGCGGAACCGCGCTCACAGGGGGGAAAGGCTCGTTGTTTGGCGTGTTTATTGGGACCTTCTTAATGGTGTTGGTGGATAATTCGCTGATACTTTTGGGAGTGCCAAGCTTTTGGAAAACATTTGCGACAGGTCTACTTATATTGATTGGCGTTGGCATTTCGGCCTTGCAGGTTAAGCGTGCGAGCAACCGATACGGGAAGTCAAGCTGAGCGAAAAGAAGGATGCGAGCAAAAGCGCGGCCGCCCGGCACCTGAATTTGCGCCACGGTACATGCAGCACTGGAGGTTAATTATGAATAACGTTGCAAAATACAGCTTCAAAAAAAGAGTGAATGCCCTGTTTAGCGATGGATATATTGCTTCGCTGGTTGTGCTGGCGATTACCATCCTCGTGATTATGGGCATTGTAAAACCAAGGTTTGTTACGGTAAACAACTTTTTCTCAATGGCCAACCAGTTTCCCGAGTATGGGATTATGTCGTTTGGCCTGATGCTCACCATGATGTCGGGCGGGATCGATCTTTCCGTTGTGTCGGTGGCGAACCTGGCGGCGATTTGCTCGGCAAAGGTGCTGCTGGAGATTGTACCGCACGATGCGGATATATCCGGCGCGCTGGGGGGAATTTTGGTGATTATGCTCATAGCCATGGCCATCGGCGCGCTGTGCGGGGTGCTCAATGGTTTCTTGGTATCTAAAATCGGCATCCCGCCCATGCTGGGGACGCTTGGAAGCTCTCAGCTGTTTACCGGGATATGCATTGCCATTACCCAGGGGAAAATGGTGAACGGCCTACCCATGGCATATTCGGATTTTATGACGTTTCGGGTATTCGGCGTTTTGCCGGTTGTGCTGATTATATTTATACTATGCGTTTTGGTTTTAAGCTTTCTGCTCACCTGGACGACCTTTGGCTCGAAGCTTAGGATGCTGGGCTCCAACAGCAAAGCGGCCATGTTCAGCGGATTGAAGGTAGATAGGGTTTTGATTGCAACCCACATGCTGGCCAGTATTTTTGCCTCGATTGCCGGCTTGGTGATGCTTTCAAATTATAATTCGGCAAAGGCGGATTATGGAACCTCTTACAGCCTGCTGTGCATTTTGATTGTGGTGCTGGGCGGCGTGCGCCCAAGCGGCGGCTTCGGGAAAGTATCCGGCGTGGTGCTTGCAATCGTTATATTGCAGATGGTGTCGTCGAGCTTGAATATGTTCCCCACTATCAGCGCTTTTTACAGGCCGCTGGTGTGGGGCGCGGTTTTGCTGGTCGTTATGATACTTGATTATTATTCGGATCAGAGAAAAAATAAAATAAGCGCGAAGGGAGCTGTAAAAAGTGAAAGATAAGGTAGCGGTCATTCATACGTTTCTGTATTCGGTGGAGGATTTAAAAAAGCAGTTCGCTCAAAAGGTGCCCGAGGTGGAGATGGTGAACATCGTCGATGATTCCCTGCTGACGGAGGCGCTGGAAAACAAGGGAATCACGGCCAACATCATCCGCAAAATCTGCGCCTATGCGGTCGAGGCGGAACAGATGGGCTGCAAATGCATCCTCAACCAATGCTCCTCGGTTGGAGAAGCCTCGGAAGCGGCGCAGAAGCTCATTAAAATCCCATATCTTAAAATTGACCAGCCCATGGCGCGGGAAGCCGTGCGACTGGGCAAGAACATAGCCGTGATTGCAACGGCTATATCCACGGTAGGGCCTTCCACACGGCTGGTGGAAAGCGAGGGGAAGAAAGCCGGCAAGGAGGTCCACGTTTCCGGATGCTTTGCCGAGGGCGCGTATGATGTGCTGCTAAAAGAAAACAACAGAGAGAAGCACAACCAAATTGTGGTTGCCACAATCGAAAAGGCCGCGCAAACACACGATGTAATCGTGCTGGCACAGGGCAGTATGTATCATTTGATGCCGCTGCTGGGGCATATCAAGGTGCCGGTGCTCACAAGCCTTGAATCGGGAGTGGAGCAAATCAGGGGTGCTATCGGGTTATAAACCGGCGGTCAGGAGGGGCCAATTATTTTGGACATGCTTTTGGAACGAAAAAATTAGCGATTAAATATATAAGAAAATCACTTTACAAATTTTATTCGTGGAGATATAATTGGGACGTACAAACAAACAAGCAAAGCGATAATTTTCTTGATGAGGCAGGTGTTCTAAAAGTGAAAAAAGAAAGCGTAAAACTTTTGCGGGATGAGTTCTTTCAGAAGTGGGTGCGTAGCGTGGATACGGAGCGCGTGGAGATTGTAACCGAATCGTTTTTTCGCCATATCGGCAACCCGCCGGTAAAGCAGCGCGCCTTGGTGCTCAAAGATATTCTGGAGAAAATGACGATCAAAATCTATGACAAAGAGATGTTCGTGGGCAACCAGGGGCGAGGCAAAAGGGGCGTGCCGCTGTTCCCGGAATATGGCTATAAATGGATTTTGGAACAGATGGACGATTTTGAAACGCGGATTGGCGATAAGTTTAAAACCACAGAGGAACAAAAAACGATATTGCGGAACTGCCTGGCCAAATGGGTGGGCTATAGCATGGATGACCGGACGGAGGCTATTACGCCCGACCCGTTAAGGGAAGTGCTGCGTTTTGGCGTGGTTAAAAACGAAAACTACAAAATGTCCGCGCCCGGGCATATGTCACCGGATCATGAAAGGCTGATTCGACGCGGGCTTTCGAGCATTATTTCAGAATGCCGCGAAAAGCTCAGCGAGCTGCAACAGAATGAGCTAAAATACGAGGGCATCGAAAAGACAGCCTTCTATGAGGCGTGCATTATTACCTGCGAGGCCATAATCGCTTTCTCCGAGCGGTATGCCGATCTTGCGGAGCATATGGCGCAGGCGGAAAAGAATACGGACCGGAAGGCGGATCTCTTGAAAATCGCCGCGGTCTGCCGCAATATCCCAAGGAATCCGGCAAAGACCTATCATGAAGCGCTTCAGTTCATGTGGTTTACACAGCTTATCATGCAAATTGAGGGCAACGGCTTGGCTATTTGCATGGGCCGGCCGGATCAAACGCTGCTCCCCTATTATGAAGCATCCCTCAAAGACGGCATGAGCAGGGAAGAAGCGCTTTTGCTTACGGAGTTCTTCTATCTAAAATGCAACGAAATCGACAAGGTTTACTCCAATGACGCAACGCGGTTTATGCAGGGGCCTTCGCATGGCCAGTGCATTACACTGGGCGGCGTGGACGCCGACGGCAACGATTGCACCAACGACCTTTCCCTTTTGCTGCTTGAGGCCGATTATGAGGTGCGTATGGTGCAGCCGGATATCGCCGTCCGGATTACAAAAAACTCTCCCGAGGCCTTCTTAAACGAAATCGGCGTGTGTATAAAGGCCGGCATCAATAAGGTGAAGGTGTTTGGCGATGAGGTGGTGGTGGATTCCTTAAAGCCGCTTGCCCCGGATGAGGCTGCGAATTACTCCATATTGGGTTGCAGCGAGCCGGTTATTTGCGGCAGAACCAACAGCTGGGGCAACTGCGGGCAAATCAACCTTACAAAATGCCTTGAGCTTGCGCTAAACGATGGCAAATGCATGCTCACCGGCAAGCAGATGGGCTTGCATACTGGCGACCTGCGAAATGCCGTTAGCTTTGAAGATCTAAAAGACGCGTTTGAGAAGCAGGTAAACTATTTTATCAATCATTTGGCGGAGTATGACAGCATTTTGGAATATTGCCATAAAAACTACTATCCTCTGCCGTTTTACTCCATCGTCACGCAGGATTGCATCAAAGCCGGCGTGGAATTCAACGCAGGCGGCGCCCGCTATAATACATCGTCGCCGCTTGGTGTAGGCGCAATCACCGCGGGGGATTCGCTGCTGGCCATTAAAACACTGGTGTTTGATGAAAAGAAAACCACCATGCCGCAGGTGATAGAAGCGCTTGAAGCCGATTTTGTAGGGCAGGAGCCGCTGCGCCAAATGCTGCTCAACCGGGCTCCCAAGTTTGGCAATGACTCGG
Organism: Christensenellaceae bacterium; assembly: GCA_031261085.1. Lineage (GTDB taxonomy): Bacteria > Bacillota > Clostridia > Christensenellales > CAG-138 > Pelethousia. The sequence continues at coordinate 97,646 of JAISKB010000023.1, read as the reverse complement.
ATGCGGCGGACGAAATGTCCAACTATGTGCTGCACGTTTATGTGGATGCGCTGGGCAAACACAAGAACAACAGAGGGGGAGCGTTTATCGGCGGGCTATACTATGTGACTTCGTATATTCCGTTTGGCAAAACCACGGCGGCGTCGGCGGACGGCAGGAAGAGCACGATGCCGCTTAACGACGGCGGTATCTCCCCATCGCACGGCATGGATAAAAAAGGCCCCACCGCCATCGCAAAATCGGTCAGCAAGCTGGATAATGCCGATGTGATGCACGGTTGCGTGCTAAACCAAAGGTTCCATCCTTCGGTTTTTAACGGTGAAAACAGCTTCCAAAATTTCACAAGCTATCTGCGGGGCTTTGCCAGGCTGGATTGCTTTGAATGCCAATACAACGTTGTCACAACCGAAACATTGCGGAAGGCGCAAAAGAATCCTGAGAGCTATAGGGGGCTTGTGGTGCGCGTGGCCGGTTACAGCGCATATTTCACCGACCTTGAGCCGGAGATACAGGAAGATATTATTTCACGGACGGAACATTTACGTTAGGAAGCAAGGGGAGATTATCGCATGGAAGAGGGCACGGTATTTGATATTCAACGTTTCTCCTTACACGATGGCACGGGGATCCGGACGATTGTATTTTTAAAAGGCTGCTCGCTCGAGTGTATGTGGTGCAGCAACCCCGAATCCAAGAGCTTGGACCCACAGCTGTTTTATTGGCAAAAGAAGTGCATTGCCTGCAAAGCGTGTATGGATCAATGCCCCCAAAGGGCGTTGAGCTGGTCGGAGCAGGGCATTGCTTGTGACCGATCCCTATGCACCAACTGTGGGGATTGCTGCAAAACCTGCTATGCGGAGGCGCTTGTGCTGCGCGGCCGCAGGATGTCGGTAGATGAAGTGTTTGACGAGGTTTTGCGCGATCAGCTGTTCTATAGCTTATCCGGCGGCGGGCTTACGCTTTCGGGCGGCGAGCCGGTGGCACAGCCGGGGTTTGCCCGCGCGTTGCTGCAGCGCGCAAAGCAGGAAGGGATGAACACGGCGATAGAAACGGCGGGGAATTATTCGCTGGAGAGCCTGCAGGCAATCGACCCGTTTGTGGATATGTATCTATTTGATGTAAAGCATACGGATGCGGAAAAGCATAAGCGGTTCACGGGGAAGGACAACGGCCTGATACTAAAAAACCTTGCCTGGCTTGCGGATAATAAAAGGAACGTTATTGTGCGCGTGCCTGTAATCCCGGGTTTTAACGATGATGTTGGAACCTTGCAGAGCATAGTGGATTTGGCGATACAGCTGGGCATTGGGCAGGTAAGCTTTTTGCCGTATCACGAATTTGGGCGCAACAAATATGCTGCGCTGGGGCAGGAATATGCATATGGCAAAATATCCGGCAGGGTTAGTTTGGATTTGGATGCCTTTAACCGCACGAAGGGTCTGCTCCGTACAGCGGATTTGCACATCAACGTAGGCGGGTAAACGGCGCAGCAAAGGGATAACAAAGAGCATAAATAATTTTTTGGAGGGGTAAACAAATGAGAAATGAATACCTTGATTTGAGAGAGAAGTTCTATTTTAAAACCATAGTGGCCGATTTTGAAGCCGTCTGCCAACGGTATGTGCGGCAGTATGCCTCCGAATGGGCGGCCGCGGCTCCCAAGCGCAAAAAAGAAATCGAGTGGATTATCGGCAACCTGGCGATTGACGCCATGTCCTATATACCGGACTGGAAATTTAAAAAGACGGGTGGGAACGCGGAGGGCGCCCTTAAAGCGGGGTACGCCATACTTACCGAGCAGTTGAAAGCATGGGGCGCCGAGGATCAGCTGTCCGAAACAAAAAAGGAAGTATGGGAGCTGCAGAACAGCAACCTGATACGCGTTTCCCGCGCAAACGACTTGGGCCTGCTGAACACGCCAATTGGAACGGACGCGGCGTGGGATTTGGTGCATTCCTCACGGCATGGCACCTGTATAGCTACGACAAACCCGGTTATGGTGGACACCGTGCGCGGCAAGTATCCGGAGGTTTGGAACCCGGTGCGGGATGAGATTGCGAAAAACCATCCGAATGCATCTAATGAAGAAAAGGTGGAAATATTCACATTAGAGGTCATCAAGTATAACTGCAAGGTGCTCATGCCCATCTTTGAGTGCACAGATGAACGGGTCGGCTATGTACATATGCAGGGGAACCCGAACTATGCAAAGGATAGCGTGAAGATGGCGGAGGAAGCGGAATACGCCTATCATGAGCTGGAAAAGTATTTTGGCAAAAAGCCGAATATCATCTTCAAAATACCCGCGGTTTCGGCTGCGCGCGCTACAATAGAAAGGCTGGTGGCGCAGGGCATTTGCGTAACCGTAACGGCGTGCGCATCGGTTTCGCAGCACAAGGTGTTTGCCGAAACGATGAAAAACGGGAAAGCAAAGCTGCAGCTCGTGGTTATGATGACCGGCAGGTTTGACGACCCCATCATTGAGGAACTAAAAGCTGCGGGGCTTAGCGCGGAAGAGGCGGTGGCGCTTGGGAGAACAGCGAGCACAGCGGTGATCAACCGTACCTATGCTATGCTTCACAACGATTTAAAAATTGAAAACGTATGGCTTTTGGTGGCTTCCATGCGCGTGATCGGCAACATCGAAGCGGTATACAACGATCATGTGCAGCCGACATTCCTGAGCATATTCCCCCCGCAGGCGGAAGAATATGAATCCATCCTGCGGCCAGTTTCGCCCGGGATTGGCAGGCCATATTGCGAGGAAGCATTGAACAAATTGCTGGCGCTCAGCGATACCTTCCGCAAGGGCTATGAATATGACGCCATGACGGCGGAGGAATTCGATGATTACCTTTGTGTGACCGCGACGATGGCGCAGTTCCGCAAGCGCTATAACGATACGGTGGAATATCTGAACGAGAAGAAATAATAAAACAATCGTGCGGCAGTTAACGATTACTCTTTGCCAGGGAGTAATCGTTAATTGCTTTTCGCTGCAAAACCAAAAAATGGAGCCTGATATGAATGCGATTGAAACGATTTTAAATGGAATAGAGCTTCCGAAAATGTTTCGGATTCGACAGCAATTTAAGAGCCAAAAAATAGAAGATGTACCCGCCAAGGTAATAGAAGGGCTTTTGCGAGCGGAAATTGCGGCTTCGATACAGCCCAATCGGCGCATCTGCCTAACCTGCTCCAGCCGCGGCGTAGACAACCTTGCGCTCGTTTTGCGCACGGTTGCGGGGTTTTGCAAGCAAAAAGGCGCGCTCCCATTTATTGTTCCCGCAATGGGCAGCCATGGCGGCGCAACCGCCGAAGGGCAACTGGAGATTGCCAACAGCTATGGCGTAACCGAAGAATATTGCGGCTGCCCCATTATTTCTTGTATGGATACCGTGAATATCGGCAAATCCGCATCCGGCACCTCCGTTTTTATAGACAAATATGCAGCGCAAGCGGACGGCATCATTGTGATTGGGCGCGTGAAACCGCACACCTGCTTTACCGGCCCGTTTGAGAGTGGTATCATGAAAATGATGGCGATTGGCCTGGGCAAGCAATATGGCGCGTCCGTGTGCCATGAAGGCGGGTTTGGCGAGATGTCTAAGATGATACGGGAGTTTGGGCAAACCATACTTGCCAATACAAATGTTTTGTTTGCGTTGGCTCTGGTAGAAAACGCCTATGATAAAACCTGCATCATCAAAGCCTTAACGCGGGAAGAAATCGACGTATTGGAGCCGGAATTGCTCGAAAAAGCGAAAGCGCTGATGCCGCGTATACTTTTTGATACAGCCGATGTGCTGGTGGTGGATCAAATCGGGAAGGACATCAGCGGCGACGGGATGGACCCCAACATCGTGGGCAGGTGGACAACGCCCTATAAGAGCGGCGGAATTTCGGCGCAGCGCGTTGTGGTGCTGGATGTTACCGAAAAATCGCACGGGAATGTGTGCGGGGCAGGCATGGCGGATATTGGAACGATGCGCATTTTTAAGAAGATGCGTTTTGAAATGACATACCCCAACCTGCTTACCGGGCGCAACGCCGCCGCCGGTTTTTTGCCGATTTTCATGGAGAGCGACAGGCTGGCAATGCAGGCGGCGGTTCAAACGAGCATTGGCGTTCATTTGAATAAGCTGCGTTTGATCAGGATTAAAGACACCTTGCACATGGATGAAATTGAGCTTTCCGAAGCGTATATGGAGGAAGCGGCTGCACATCCGCAGGTTGAAATTTTGAACCATACATGCTACCCGCTCCCGTTTGATGAAAAGGGGAATTTGTTTTAAGAAAAAGATAAAGGAGAATCGCTATGCAATATAACAAGCTGCCCGGAACCGGCCTAAGGGTATCACAGCTGAGCTTGGGCACCATGATGTTTGGCGCGCAAACCGATGAAGCCGACAGCCTTGCCATACTGAATTATGCCTATGAGCACGGCGTGAATTTTTGGGATACCGCCGATGTTTACAACCAGGGCGAAAGCGAGCGCATTGTCGGGAAGGCGCTAAAGGGGCGGCGCAGCGAGGTGCTCCTTGCAACAAAAGTATTTTGCCAGATGGGGACGGGGCTAAACAGCAAAGGCCTCTCCCGCCGGCATATACTCAGCGCCGTGGACGCGAGCTTGCGGCGGCTGGCTACCGATTACATCGACCTATACTACATGCATTTGCCCGACCCTGAAACCGAGCTGGAAGAAACGCTTGCAACCATGTCCGGCCTTGTTCAAACGGGGAAGATACGGTATATCGGCGTGAGCAATTATGCCGCGTGGCAAATTGCGGATATGCTTGCAATTTGCGATAAGCGAGGGTATGCCGCGCCGATTATTACCCAAAATGTTTACAATGCAATCACGCGCGGCGTTGAGCCGGAACTCGTCCCGTTTTTGCAAGCGCATAAGCTTGGTATGGCGGCTTTTAACCCGATTGCGGGCGGGCTGCTGGCCGGTAAGCACCAGCCGGGCCAACCGCAGGAGAACACCCGCTTTGCCAACAGCTCCATGTACTATGAGCGCTATTGGTCGGAAGAAAACTTTGCCGCCATCGAAAAGCTGACGGAAATTGCCGCGGACACCGGAATCAGCATCCTGCAGCTGGCGCTAAGCTGGTGTGCCGGCCGGCCGACCGTTACTAGCGTGATAAGCGGTGTGAGCAGGCTTTCGCAATTGGAGCAAAACATAGCCGCGCTTGAAAAAGGCCCTGCGTTGAGCGCGGATGTTTTGGCGGCGTGCGATGGGGTGTGGCAAGCCTTGGCGGGAACGCGCTTTGGATATATCAGAAGCGAATAACGCAACGCATAGCAAATATGGGCGGCTTTGCCGCCCATATTTGCATAGGCGCATCATAGAGAAATCATTTTAAGCGCCCGCTCAAAAAAGTCTATCTGCCCGAAATTGCCGGATTTTAAAACGATGCGCAAATTCAGGCTTTCGGCCGGGGTCATAATCGGCACGCCGGTGGCGACGCTTTCGCCGATGTAGAAAGAGCGAAACCCTAAAGCCTTTGTTACCGCCCCGCTGGTTTCGCCGCCCGCCACCACAAACCTGGTATAACCACCTTGCAACGCCTTGTGCGCAAGCGCCGAGAGCGTGGCTTCTATTTTTGCCGCGGCGCCTTGCGCCTTGCTGATTTTTTCGGGCGCTTCGGAGCTGTAAATGAGCACCTCGTGCTGGTGATCCTTCACCTTTTCCCAAATCGTTTGCGCACATTCTTCGCCTGCGAGCAGCTTTTCGGGAGAAAGCGCATAATAGGGGAACCCTTTTTGCTTGAAGGCGTCAATCTGCTTCAAGGTAATTGCCGAGCAGCTTCCCGCCAGTACGATGCCCTTCCCATTTACGCCCGCGAGCATTGCCTTATCGGCCGAAGGCGGCTGCTTGGCATACAAAAAGCTGCCCAGCGCGCCCGCCAGCCCGGAGCCACCGGTATACACCCTGCACGCCGCAAACAGCTTCACAATTTGCGCCCCGTGTAGGTCCTCATAATAATCGGGAATCACATAGAACGGCTTTTTCCACTCCGTTGCCTTTGCGTCTATTTTTTTTATTGTATTTTCATCACATAGTTCCTGCGCCCCTATTTCGAGGGAGGCGTATTTACCTTGGGCGCCCATAAGGGCCGCGATGCGGGATTCCCGCATAGGCGTTAAGGGATGATCCTTCATATGGCTATCCTGCAGCAATACCCCGTTTACATAGAGCTTACCGCCCTTCACCACCCGGCCGTTCGCGGGAAGGGATGGGCATATAACCGTATACTTTTCTTTATAGGTTTGCAGCAAAGCATCTACTACCGGCCCGATGTTCCCCTTGTCGGTAGAGTCAAACGTAGAGCAATATTTAAAATAGAGTTTTTTGGCACCCAGCCTGTCCAAATAATGAAATGCGGCCATGCTTTGGCGAACCGCCTCTTCCGCCGGTATCGTTCTGGTTTTTAAGGCGATTACAACCGCGCAGGCGTCTTCCCCAATGCGCGCTCGTGCATCCGGGATTTCATTGAGCAAAACGGTGGGCAAACCGGCTTGCGCTAAAAAGGACGCGGCGTCTGAAGCGCCGGTAAAATCATCCGCTACGCAACCGAGCAAAATTTCTCGCATGGTTTATTTGTGGCTACTCCTTTTTTTGTAATAGTTGTTGGCCAAAAAATCAGAAACCTGATGGGGGCTTACTTCTTTTAAACTGATATGCCCAACGTTGGCCAAGATGTTCATTTTACAAACATTCTCTGTTATTTCCAGCATATTTTGGCATTCCGCAAGGCTGGTATCATAAACCAAAACCCCGTGGTTTTCCATAAATATAACCCGGGCCTTTTCGCAAACGCCCTTCACCGCCGCGGCCAATCCCAAACTGCCCGCATGGTGGTAAGGGATGGTTGCCACGCTCTCGGTGTAATACATGGCTTCGATGAACAAATTGGTTTTTAAATCGACATCGCTGCAGGCATACATCGTGCTATAGAAAGGGGAAGCATGCAAAATAGCGCCCACGTCCTTGCGGCTTCGGTAAACGGCCAGGTGCATCGCCAGCTCTTTCGAGGGTTTCCTGCTGCCGCTTATAACTTCCCCCTCCATCGTGCACACAACGATGTCATCGCTCGATAAATTTCCCAATACCGTCCCGCTGCCGGTGATATAAATCGTATCGTTTTCGCGCGCGCTGATATTGCCTGATGTTCCCCACGTCAGGCCTTTATCCATAACCCATTTTCCCACATCGATGATTTGCGCAATTTTGTCGTTCATTTGTAAATTCTCCTTTGGAGTTGAGGCGAAGGATGGCGGCGGGAAGCCTTGCGGCGCGCCGGCATACTGCACGCATTTTTTATCGCGCGCGCTCTGCAGTGGCCTTATACGCCCAGCTTCCCCCTGCGGAGCATTTCCGCATCGGTATACGACCGGGTTGGCGTATAGCCTTGGAGCGGCTGTATTTTTTGATGATACGCATCCAAAAACCATTCGGCCTGCGGGAAAAAGTCCTTTTCCAGCTCATACACCGGCGTAACCCAGTTGCGCGCCCCCAGCACGAGCACCGGCGCGTCCAAATAGTCAAACGCCAGGCTGCCGATATTCTGCGCAAAGTCGTTGAGGAAGGAACCCCGCTGGCACGCATCGCTCGCGATAATCAGCTTGCCGGTCTTTTTTACCGATTCGATTACCTTATCGTAATTGAAGGGCACAATGCTGCGCGCGTCGATTACCTCTACGCCAATTCCATACTCCGCAAAGCGGTCCGCCGCCGCCAACGCCCGGTACAGCGTGGCGCCAAATGTCAAAATCGTTAAATCCTCACCCGCGCGCTTCACATCCGGTTCCCCGATGGGTATTTCATAATAATCCACCGGCACCCCGTCTTTTTGGAACAGCTCACCCATGCCATATAGCGACTGGCTCTCCAAATAGATGACCGGGTCGCTCCCGCTAAGCGCCGCGTTGAGCAAGCCCTTCGCGTCATAGGGCGTCACAGGGTACACGACCTTTAGCCCCGGCACATGCGCGCAAAGGCTGGACCATTCCTGCGAGTGCTGCGCGCCGTATTTCGACCCTATGCCCATGCGCAATACGACCGGCATGTGCAGTTGTCCCGCCGTCATCGCTTGCCACTTCGCCAGCTGGTTAAACACCTCATCCCCCGCGCGGCCCAAAAAATCACAGTACATCAGCTCGGAAGCCACGCGCCCGCCCAGCATCGCGTACCCCACCGATGCTCCGACAATGGTAGATTCTGAGATGGGTGCATTGAACAGCCTTTCGTATGGAATCGACTTTTCCATATCCTTATAGGTGCCATAAGCGCTCCCCCAGTCCCTTAGGTCCTCGCCAAAGGAAACCAGGCTGGGATCCTCATAAAATTTATCCAGCAGCGCCTCGAATATCGCGTCCCGTATTTGAATCACGGCCGCGGAGGGCAGCGCCTTGCCATCCTTTTTACCATAGCGGCTCTTTTTTTGGTTCCTTTGCCACCGGGGGTTCTCCTCTTTAGGCGCGAGCACCGCCGGCGCCCCTTCGCCGAGCTTATTGTGAGGTTCATTCGAGAACATGTATTTTTCGATGCTGTCCCCCCGGGCGAGCAAATCCATGCGCGGCGACAGCTCGGGGTCGGTTGCGGTTTTAAACAGCTCCATAAGCTGCGCGCCAATGCTCAAACGCAGCTGCTCTATCTGCTCCGCGCTCAAAATGTCGTTTTCCACAAGCTGCGCGCCATAGCTTTCGAGCGCGTCCTGATCTTCCCACGCGCGGATTTCTTCCTGCGTGCGGTTGGGGCTCGCGTCGGATGCGGAATGCCCGCAGAACCGGTATGTAACCACATCCAGCAGCGCCGGGCCTTGCTGGCGCTCCAAAATTTCTTTTTTACGGCGAACCGCGTCTATTACGGCAAACACGTTAAAGCCGTCCACGCGCTCCGCATGCATCTGCTCGGGGTTAACCCCGGCGCCTATGCGGGCCAGCATATCGTAGGCCATGGTTTCGCCCGCGGTCTGCCCGCCCATGCCATAGCCGTTGTTTGTGAAATAAAACAATATGGGCAGCCCGCCCTTATTATCCCACAACGTGCGGTATTGATCCATAGAGGCGAAGTTCAGGGCCTCCCAAACCGGCCCGCAGCCCACCGAGCCATCGCCGGCATTCGCTATCACAATGCCCTGTTGCCTATGGATTTTTTTATACAGCGCGGCGCCTGCGGCGATGGGGGCCGAGCCGCCCACGATCGCGTTGTTGGGGTATACGCCAAACGGCATAAAAAACGCGTGCATGGAGTTACCCAGCCCTTTGGAAAACCCGATTTCCCGCCCAAAAAGCTCCGCCATCAACCCATATAGATAAAACCGAATGGCCAATTCGGGCACCGTGCCGTGGAACCCCTTTTCTACAACAGAAAGCTGCTTTCCGCCGTCAAATTCCCGCATCACCTTCATGAGCGTTTCGTCATCCAGCTTGCGGATGGCGGAAAACCCCTTCGCAATCACCTCGCCGTGGCTTCGGTGCGTTCCGAATATGATGTCATCCTTATCCAATAAATATGCCTGACCTACGGCGGCCGCCTCCTGCCCAATGCAAAGGTGCGCGGGGCCGGAGTAGTCGTAAGAAGCATCCTTGTATTTGCCGGTTAGCCTGAGCTCCTGCATCATGGTTTCAAATTCGCGGATGACCACCATGTCGTAAAACAGGCTGACTAGGTCGGCGTCGGTATATTCCGCGCGGATATCCCGCATCTTTTTTTGATAGGCGTTAACCGGGATGGGGGAAAATGTGATTTCGCCCGGCTGCCTTTTTGCATTCGGATCATAGAATAAGCTCTTTGGCATTGTATTGGTATCCTTTCTTTATATTTACATCAGCCGAGCAGCGCTTCCCGGATAAGCTCGCATACCGTGGGGTGCGGGAACACCGTGCGCAGTATGCTTTGCACCGGGATGCGGTTTTGTATCATCAACGCGAGGGAATAGCAGTATTCGGATGCATATGCGGAGGCTACCGCGCCCCCTATGATAATCCCCTTCTTTTTATCGAGTATCAGCTTGCAAACGCCCGCGGTCAAGCCGCCCTCCGTCACGCTTCTGCCGCTCATGTTTGCGGATGCCTTTTTAACCTCATATTCCAGGTGCAATTCCTTTGCGCGCTCTTCCGAAACGCCCACAAAAGCCGCTTCGGGGCTGGTATAAACGATGGCGGGGACGGCGTCATAGCACACGCGGTCCATCTTCCCCAGCATGTTGTTCACCGCCGCCTCGCTTTCGCGGTAGCCCACATGCGCCAGCATGTATTTGCCGGTCACATCCCCGGCGGCATACACGTTGGCTGCATTGGTATGGCACCCCTCGTCACATGCGACCGCGCCGCGCTCCAAGAATACCCCTATCTCCTCCAAGCCGCGGATATTGGCACTGGCCCGCCGCCCCACCGCTACCAGCAGCGTATCATACGCAAGCTCCTGCTCTCCCGCCGCGTCGACAAAATACAGCGCCCCATTGCCTATGCGAAACACGCGGCTGCTCAAGTGGAACACAACCCCTTGCGCTTCCAGGTTCTTCTGCACAATCGCGCTGATTTCCCGGTCGTTTTCCCCCAGCGTCTTATCCAGCATTTCGATTACCGCAACCTTACTGCCCGCCGCGGCATAATACGCCGCCATCTCCATGCCTATCACGCCCGCGCCCAATATGGCCAGCCTTTCGGGCACCTGCTCCAAAGAGAGTATTTCATCGCTGGTAATGGCGCTGCCCGCAAGCATCGCTTCCTTTATGCCTTCAATGGGGGGTATCACGGTTTGAGAGCCCGTTGCAAGCAGTATATTTTTGGTTTCGAAGCGCTCGCCGCCAACCTCCACAGCCAATGCTTCCTTCGTTTTTAAAACCGCGGCTTCGCCCTGCCGGATATCCACCTTTTTTTTGCGGAGCGTCGCCTCTATGCCCGCAATCAGCATGCGAACCGTGTCGTCCTTGCGTGCAAGTACCTTTTTTTGATCCAGCGCCCCAACCGAGCCGCCTTGGGTAACCTCGCCGGCCAACCGCCCATGGTGCTGCAGCTTTGCGGCATACAGCAGCGATTTCGTGGGGATGCACCCCACGTTGAGGCAGGTGCCGCCCAGGCGCGCCTTCTCTACCAGCAGTACCTTTAGCCCGGCGTCGGCCGCCCGCTCCGCGCCATGGTAGCCCGCCGGCCCGCCGCCAATCACGATTAAATCATAGCTCATAGCTTAGTGTGCCTCCCCTTCCAGCAACGCCGATATATTGTTTATATTTTCGCATATAGCCTGTAAAAAGCGCGCCGCCGGGCCGCCGTCCACCGCGCGGTGATCATAGGTAAGCGATAAGGTGCACGCGGGGTAATACAGCATGCCCTTCTCCGTTTTTTTGATTTTATAGTCCGTACAGCCGATGCCCAATATCCCCACCTGCGGCGGGTTGAGTATGGGCGTGAACAGGCTTATACCCATGCCCCCAAGGTTGCTTATGGTAAACGTACCGCCCTTGAGCTGCTCCGGCGGTATGGAACCCGCGCGGCAGGCCGCCGCCACCGATTTAATAGTTTGGGATAACTCCAAAATCCCCAGGCTGTCCGCGTTAAAAATCGTAGGCACCATCAGCCCGCGTTCGGTATCCACCGCCAGGCCCAAGTGTACCGCCTGATATTCGTGAATCTCATCCTCGTTGGGCATCAACGCATTCACATACCCGCATTGCTTAAGCGCCTTAATTGTTGCGTAGCAGTATAGGTCGCCCAGCGTAACCCCCGCTGTTTTTTCCTCGTGCTTGAGCTGTTCTCTGCAGGCCTGCAGCCGGGATATATTGGCCGTCATGGTTTGCGTAAGCTGTGCGGTGCTCCCCAAGGAATGCAGCATATTGGCGGCGATTACCCTGCGGATTTTTGTGAGCTTGTGGACCGCAATATCCTCCTGCGCCGCGGGCGGCGCCTGCACTGGGCCGCCCTGTGCAAGGTGCCGCAAAACATCCGTTTCCATGACCCTGCCCTGCGCGCCGGTTGGCAATACCTGCGCGTATGCCACCCCGTTCGCTTCGGCAAGCCTTTTTGCGCGGGGGGATATTCGGGCGCCTTCCGTGGCCGCCCGCTCGTCTATCGTGGAAGCCGCCTGTTGGCCCCGCTCCTGTGCGGCCGGTTCGGCCGCTTGCCGGGGAGCTTGCTCCTGCTGGGGCGCTTCGTCAAAACTCGGTATTTCTTCACCGATGGCGCCAATCACGCATACGGGCTGCAAAACCTCCACCACCACGCCATCTCCATATAGTTTTTTTAAGATGACGCCCGCTTTGGGCGCGTATACATCCATGGTGGATTTATCGGTTTCAATACAAAACAAGCGATCGCCTTCCTGCACCGCGTCGCCCTGTGCGATATACCATTCCGCCAACAGCGATTCCTGCTCGTTGAGGGAAAGCCGGGGCATCGTCACGATTTCAGCCATGGAGCCTCCTTAAGAAATTTTATTTTTATAAATATTTTATATAATTATTATCTTAGCACGCCTATCTAAAATATTCAATGATATTCGTTGTTTTTAATGCACATAATTAAAATATTTTATTTTTGTAAAAATATTGACATAGAGCGCGCCTTTAGATATGATTATACCATCCCAAAGAAAAGGATGTTATCCATTGAAAAACGAAGAACGCTACCGACTTATGCTGCAGGCGGCAAAGCTATATTATATCGAAAGCCTCCCGCAGCACATCATTGCGGATCAGCTGGGCATTTCGCGGCCCACGCTGATTAAGATGCTGCACGAGGCCCGCAGAATCGGCATTGTAGAAATTAAAATCTGCGATCCAAAAAAGCGGGTGGAATATGCCGAGACGCGCCAAAGGCTTATTGAGACCCTGGGCATTGGCGATGTGGTGTTTGCCCCCGATTTGGAGGATGAAGCCACAACCGCCGCCCCGAATGAAGCCCTATACGCCCGTTTGGGCGCCGCCGCCGCGGAATATCTGCTGCAGGTATTAAAAAGCAACGCGCACATAGGGCTGGGCTGGGGGCGCTCGGTAGAGGAGACCGTGCGGCAAATCACGCACCGGCCAGGTATCCGCAACCTCGACATCGTCCCCATATTGGGGGGGCCGGGTACCTCCAGCAGCTTTTCGCATTTATCCAACAGCATTTGTGAAGCCTTTGCAAAAAACTTTTTAGGGAGCAAGGTACACTATCTTTATGCCCCGCTCTATGCCGAAACCCCTGCGGCACAGCTTGCTTATTTGGAACAGCTGACCGATATTTTTGAAAAATTCCATCGGTTGGATGTGGTCGTGGTTGGCTTGGGCGCCGCCTCGGATAGCCTTAGCCCGCACAATCCCATCTATCCCATACCGCAAATCGCCGCCTCGGAGCTTTCCGCCGCCGCCGGCGATATTTGCGGGAGGTTTTTCGACCTTAGCGGGAGGTTCTGTTCCCCTAAGCTCGAGGAACTCACCATCGCTATCTCCCCCGATCAGCTGAAAAAAACGGCTTCGGTCGTGGTGGTGGCGGGCGGCGAAAAAAAGCGGGGCGCCATATTGGGTGCCGCAAACGCAGGCTTGATGGATGTGCTGATTACCGATCTTAATACCGCAAAATGCATCCTCGCGTAAGAGCTTCGCATATGCTTGTGTGTTGACCTACAGAAAAAATAAACAATTCAACAAAAATCAAGCTTAGCCGATGAAGTAAAGCCATTGTTTCGCAAGGGACAACGGCTTTTTTTATCTATGGCTTCAGCAGCAAAAAATAGAACCCATGTCGGCCCTTATCGACCGCACTTGGCAACGGGCGGCATTGGTTATTCCCTTTCGTATTGCGCGAATTTCTAATTTGGGAAATCTAAAAAAATATTTACAACCCATATTGACATTTGTGCAACAAAGGGATATGATGATGTTACCAGAAACCGTGCACGAGCACGGAATGACGGAACAGGTTGCTTTTCAACTCAGGTATTCTATATAATTGCGGTGCACGCCGGTGCAACAGGCCACCAGGCCCGGATAGCCGCAGGAGGTTCCCCCAAAGTTTTTATCCTATTAACCCCGCGCGTTTTATCATGTTAAAGGTCGTGCTCGAGCACGGTTTAAGTTTTGCCTCTGGCAAAAAACTAAATGGTAAGGAGTGTAAAATTTTCATGAAGAAATTGTTTGCTCTGCTTCTCGTTCTGGCAATGGTGCTCACCGCCGCTGCTTGCGGTAGCGCGCCCGCTGCCGAACCCACCACCCCCGCTGCTCCGGCAGAACCCGCTGCCCCTGCCGCGCCCGCCGCCCCCGCTGCCGTTAAGGTCGGCGTATCGATGCCTACCCAAAGCCTGCAGCGCTGGAACCAGGATGGCGCCAACATGAAACAGCAGCTCGAAGCGGCCGGCTATGAAGTCGACCTGCAGTTTGGCGGCGACAACGACATCCCCACCCAGGTTGCGCAAATCGAGAACATGATTACCGGCGGCTGCAAGGTGCTGGTTATCGCGGCGATCGATGGTTCCTCCCTCACCGAAGTGCTGAAAACTGCCAAAGAGCAGAGCATCCCCGTTATCGCTTATGACCGCCTGATTATGAACAGCGATGCCGTCAGCTATTATGCCACCTTCGATAACTATAAGGTCGGCACCTTCCAGGGCGGCTTCATCCGCGATACGCTGGATCTCGACAACGCGGCAGGCCCGTTCAACATCGAGCTGTTCACCGGTTCTTCCGATGATAACAACGTGAACTTCTTCTTTGGCGGCGCTATGAGCATACTGCAGCCCTACATCGACAGCGGCAAGCTGGTCGTGAAGAGCGGGCAAGTCACCCTCGCGCAGTGCGCCACGCCCAACTGGTCCACCGAAGAATCCCAAAAGCGGATGGAAAACTTAATCTCCGCGCAAGGCTATGGCCCGGATGGCACCAAGCTGGATGCGGTACTTTCCTCCAACGATTCCGTTGCCAACGGCATCACCAACGCGCTGGTCGCGGCCGGTTACACCAAGGATAACTTCCCCCTGCTCACCGGTCAGGATTGCGATAAGCCCGCCGTGAAGAACATGATCGCCGGCATACAGAGCATGTCCGTGTTTAAGGATACCCGCACCCTTGCAGGGCAGGTCGTTAAGATGGTGGACTCCATCCTAAAGGGCAGCGATGTCGAAGTCAACGATACCACCACCTACGATAATGGCACCGGCTTCATCCCGTCCTTCCTGTGCGACCCGGTATTTGCCACGGTAGACAACTATAAAGAACTGCTGATCGACAGCGGCTATTATGCCGAGGGAGACCTCGCATAAAGATTGTCATCACGCACCCATGCAGGAGGCGCGCAAACGCGCGCCTCTTGTTTAGCAACAAGGGTAGCTATTGCGTAAAAAATCCTATATAATTCACCTATACTTTTCCAATCCGATACGACAGGGAGGTTTTACACTTGGCAAACTATCTGCTCGAAATGAAGCATATCACCAAGCTGTTTCCCGGCACCCGCGCGCTGGACGATGTAAATCTTCAGGTGGAGGAGGGCGAAATACACGCCCTGATCGGCGAAAACGGCGCGGGCAAATCCACCCTCATGAATGTGCTCAGCGGCATATACCCATATGGGAGCTATGAAGGGGATATCGTGTTCGATGGAAACATCTGCAAATTCCATACCATCAAAGACAGCGAAAAGGCCGGCATCGCCATCATCCATCAAGAGCTTGCGCTGGTGCCGTATTTATCTATAGGTGAAAACATGTTTTTGGGCCGGGAGCGCGGCAATGTTTTGCGCGTGAACTGGAACGAAACTTACCATAAAGCGGCGGAGCTTTTGAGCTTGGTGGGCCTGCATGAAGACCCGCATACGCTGATTAAGGATATTGGCGTGGGCAAGCAGCAGCTGGTGGAAATCGCCAAAGCGATGGGCAAGGCCGCGAAGTTTCTCATACTCGACGAACCCACCGCTTCCCTCAACGAAGATGATTCCAAGCGCCTTTTGGACTTGCTGCTGCGGTTTAAGCGGCAGGGCATGACCATTATCATCATATCGCATAAACTGAGCGATATAGAATATGTGGCCGATAAGATAACCATCCTGCGGGACGGCGCTACCATAGAGACCTTAACCAAGGGCGTGGATGATTGCAGCGAGGCGCGCATCATACGCGGCATGGTAGGGCGGGAGCTTTCCAACCGCTTCCCCTCGCGGGAAAAGCGGGAGGGCGAGGTCATACTCGAGGTGCGGGATTGGACGGTATATCATCCGCTCAACGAGAACCAAAAGGTATGTGATAACGTGAACATCAAGCTGCGCCGCGGCGAGGTCGTGGGCATAAGCGGCTTGATGGGCGCGGGCCGCACCGAGCTGGCCATGAGCATATTCGGCAAAAGCTACGGGCGCAATATATCCGGCACGCTGCTGCTCAACGGTAAAGAGACGCATTTGAACAGCGCCAAGGCGGCCATAGATCATAAAATCGCCTATGTGACAGAGGATCGAAAAACCAGCGGGCTGGTGCTGGGCATGCCCATACGCGAAAACACCACGCTGGCCATGCTCTCCAAGGTGAGCCACAACAAGGTGCTCAATAAGGATATGGAAAATCAGGTAGCGCGCGAATATGCCGATAAATTGCGCACCAAGTGTTCGGGGATAGACCAGCAGGTGGGCAGCCTTTCGGGCGGCAACCAGCAAAAGGTACTGCTCAGCAAATGGATGTTTGCCGAGCCCGAGATACTCATACTCGATGAACCTACCCGCGGCATCGACGTGGGCGTAAAATACGAAATATATCTTATTATCAACCAGCTTGTGGCCGAGGGTAAATCCGTGCTCATACTTTCGAGCGAGCTGCCCGAAATCATTGGCATGTGCGACCGTATCTATGTGATGAACGAGGGACGCATCGTGGGCGAGCTGATGCAGGCGGAGGCCAACCAAGAACGCATTATGGCAACCATACTCCAATCTGGCAAAGGAGCGTAACAACTATGGCTACCAAAAACATCCTCAAAAAGAACACCATGCTCATCGCGTTGGGCGTGGTAATGGTTTTGTTCCAGGTCCTCATCGTGCGGGGCGACAAGGGCTCGCTGTTTGCGCCCAACAATATCTCCAACCTGTTCTTCCAAAACAGCTATGTGGTGATATTGGCCGCGGGCATGCTGCTGTGCATACTCACCGGCGGCAACATCGACCTTTCGGTGGGCTCGGTGGTGGCGTTTGTGGGCGCTATGGCCGGCACGCTGATTGTCACCAAGGGCGTGAACATCTATTTATCCATTGTGATTTGCCTGCTGCTGGGCGCGGCTATCGGCGCATGGCAGGGGTTTTGGATAGCGTATATGCGCATACCCGCGTTTATTGTAACGCTGGCCGGCATGCTGGTGTGGCGCGGTTTGGCGCTGGTCACGCTGGGCGGCCTCACCATATCCCCCTTCCCCGAGGAATATACCCGCTATTTTAATACGTTTATTCCGGGCGCGGATGCGAGCAAAGCGACCGTGTTCCGCACGACCATGCTCGTAGCCGTTTCCGTCTGCGTGCTGGCCATCGCGCTGCAGGTATTTAGCCGCATACAAAAAAAGCGCAAGGGCTATGCCGCCGAATCCATATTCCTGTTCCTGTTTAAGCTACTGTTCCTGTGCGCGGTAGTGGTGGCGATAGCCTGGCTGCTGGGGCTGCACAAGGGCATTCCCGTCATATTGATATTGCTGGCCATCGTGGTGTTCATCTATATTTACTACACCACCAGCACGGTGCCGGGCCGGCACCTATATGCCATGGGCGGCAACGAAAAGGCCGCCCAGCTCTCGGGCATCAACACGAACCGGGTGTTGTTTGGCGCTTATACCAACATGGGTTTCCTCTCCTCACTGGCCGCGCTGGTGGTCGTATCCCGCTTTAATTCGGCCGCGCCCACCGCGGGCACCAACTATGAAATGGACGCGATTGCCTCCTGCTACATTGGCGGCGCTTCGGCCTATGGCGGCACCGGCACCGTGGGCGGGGCCGTAATTGGGGCCATATTCATGGGCGTACTCAACAACGGTATGTCCATACTGGGTATCGATTCGAACTGGCAGCGCTTCGTAAAGGGCATGGTACTGCTGGTGGCCGTTGCGTTTGACGTCATATCCAAAAAGCGCAGCAAAGCCGTTTAACGGGAGGACGCTATGGCTTACTTAATGGGTGTGGATATTGGCACCTCCGGCGTAAAAACCGTGCTGTTCGATACAGAGGGTGCGCAAATCGCTTCCGCTTCCGCCGAATATCCGCTCTATCAGCCCCAAAACGGCTGGGCTGAGCAGGATCCCGATGACTGGTGGGAAGGCGCGGCGCACACCATACGCGAGGCTATCGAAAAGGCCGGGATAGACCCAAAGGCCATCTGCGGCGTGGGCCTGAGCGGCCAGATGCATGGGCTGGTGATGCTGGATAAGAGCGGCGCGCCGCTTCGGCGCTCCATCATTTGGTGCGATGGCCGCACCGGCGAGGAATGCCGGGAGATCACCCGGCTGGTGGGCAAGGAACGGCTTATCGAAATAACCGCCAACCCGGCGTTAACCGGCTTTACGGCGGGCAAAATACTATGGGTGCGCAAGCACGAGCCTGATATATACGCGGCGTGCAGGCATATTCTGCTGCCCAAGGATTATATTCGCTATAAGCTCACCGGCGCGTTTGCCACCGAGGTTTCGGATGCCTCGGGCATGAACCTGCTGGATGTGCCCCACCGCCGCTGGTCGCAAGAGGTGCTGGAAAAGCTCGATATTGATGGCGTGCTGCTGGGCAAAATGTATGAATCCTGCGAGGTGACCGGCGAAATAACCAAAGAAGCCGCGATGGCAACCGGCCTTGCGGCGGGCACGCCGGTGGTAGGCGGGGCGGGGGATAACGCGGCGGCCGCCGTGGGCACCGGCGTGGTATCGGCGGGCAAGGCCTTCACCACCTTGGGTACCTCCGGGGTTATATTTGCACACAGCGACCAGGTCAGCATCGACCCTAAGGGGCGGGTGCATACCTTCTGCCACGCGGTGCCCGGCGCATGGACGCTCATGAGCTGCACGCTTTCGGCCGGCCTTTCACTCAAATGGTTTAAGGATGGCTTTTTTGCCGCCGAGGCGCAGGCCGCCGCCGGCCTGGGCATAGATGTATATGACATTTTAAACCGGCAGGCCGCGCGCGCGCCCATCGGCAGCAACCGGCTGCTGTTCCTGCCATATTTGATGGGAGAACGCTCCCCGCTGCTGGATGCGGACGCCCGCGGCGCGTTCATCGGCCTTTCGGCCATGCATACCAAGTATGATATGCTTCGCGCGGTGATGGAGGGCGTCACCTTCTCCCAGCGCCAGTGCCTCGATGTTTTGCGGGAGCTGGGCGTTGCGCCCAAGCATATGCTGGCCTGCGGCGGCGGCGCGCGCAGCCCGTTTTGGCGGCAGATGCTGGCGGATGTATATGGCTGCGAGGTGGCCACCATCGCCTCCTCGCCCGAAAGCCCCGCGCTGGGCGCGGCGCTGCTTGCGGGCACGGGCGCGGGCATATATAAAAGCGTACCGGAAGCCTGCGCACAGGTAATCCGCGAAAACGCGCCCCTGCCGCCAAACGGTGCGGATGGCCCGGCCTATGCGCCTTACTATGCGCTATACTGCAAGCTATACCCCGCCCTGCAAGAAAGCTTTGGCGCGCTTGCGTCGTTGTAGGCCGCACGGCTGGCGGAAGCGCGGCATATTTGGTATGATAGCATTGAAATTGAATTCTTTGGAGGCATAGAGCTTTGGCCGTTACCATTAAACAAATTGCGGATGCGACCGGGGTCTCCCGTGGCACGGTGGACCGCGTGTTGCACAACCGGCCCGGCGTAAAGCCGCAAATTGCCGAGCTGGTGCGCACGGCTGCCCGCGATATGGGATATGTGCCAAACCGCGCGGGCAAGATGCTGGCCGCAAAAAAACAGCCCCTGCTGATAGGCTGCTTTTTGCCGAGTGTAGGCAACCCGTTTTTTGAGGCCGTGATACGCGGCATGCGCGAAGCCGAAACCAGCCTTTGCGATTTTGGCGTATCCCTTACCATCACCGAAGTAGCGGGATATGACCCGTTGGAGCACATACGCGAAATACGCCGCTTGGTGAAAGCGAACTGCAGCGCGCTGTGCGTATCCACCGTGGATATTCCCGAAATACGCGCCTGCCTCGATGAAATTATCGCCGCGGGCATCCCGGTGGTGACCGTGAATACCGATGTGAGCCAAACCAAGCGGCTGTGCTATATAGGCTGCGATTACCTGCAAAGCGGCAGGACCGCGGCGGGCCTGCTTTCCAAAATGACCACGGAGGATTTAAACATACTGCTGGTAACGGGTTCCTTAAAAATGAAGGGCCACAACGAGCGCATACAGGGCTTTTTAGCGGCGCTGGACGCCAAGCGGGCGCCCCATCGCGTGGCCGCTACGCTCGAATCGCTGGATAACGAGGGCCTCGCTTACGAGAAGGTGCTGCACGAGCTGAAGGAGCACGCCGGCATCAACTGCGTATACAGCGTGGCGGCGGGCGTAGCGGGCGTGTGCCAGGCCATCGAGGAGCTGAACCGCAAGCAGAGCCTCTATGTGATTTCGCACGATGATGTGCCCACAACCCGCAAATACATGCAAAAGGGCATCATCGACTTTACCGTTTGTCAGGAGCCGGAGCAGCAGGGTCTCCGCGCGATTAACGCGCTGTTCGAGCATTTCGTTTCGGATAAGCAGAATATGCCGGAGGATTGGCTATCCAACGCGGTGATTAAGATAAGCGAAAACCTGCTCGATCCCTAGCTTCCCGTCGGTGGACATATTGCCGCCTTACCCGGCGGACGCGCCCGTTTATCGCATATACCGCAGCGTGTATCCCCATTTTTATACCGCAATCACAAGCGCTTGACATCCACTTTGGACTGTGCAATACTATAACCACATTGTTGTGCTCGAGCACAAAAGCGAACTCCATTGGCTTATTGCACGTCTTTTCCTTGTTTTTAAGTGCTTGCGGCAAAACCCATCATGCCGCGCCGAAATTATTTTTTGCCGCACCACATAGCGCCATAAGGCGGCGGCAATACCCACTGTAAATTTTAGATTAATCAACGGAGGTATAATATATATGAAATCCTATGCAGCTGTAAAAAAAATCCCATACGACCCTAAATCCAACGATCCCTTTGTTTTTCATTATTATGACCCGGATAAGGTGCTGCATGGTAAGCCCCTGAAAGCCCACCTCAAATTTGCCATGAGCTACTGGCATACCATCAATGCCGGGGGCACGGATATGTTTGGCAGCGCCACGTTGGATAAGAGCTTTGGCAAAACGGATCCGATGGAGGTATACCGTGCCAAGGCGGATTTTGCCTTTGACCTGATGGATAAGCTGAGCCTGGAGTATTACTGCTTCCACGATATAGATATTGCGCCGGAGGGTGAAACGCTAAAGGAGAGCATCGCCAACTTTAGGCAGATGGTAGACTACATTTATGACCTGCAAAAGAAGCATAACAAAAAAACGCTGTGGGTCACGGCCAACAATTTCAGCGACAAGCGGTTTATGGCGGGCGCGGCCACCTCGTGCAATGCCGATGTGTTTGCGGCGGCGGCAGCCAAGGTGAAGGCCAGCATCGATGCGGCTATTAAGCTGGGGGCCACGGGTTATGTGTTCTGGGGCGGGCGTGAAGGCTACGACACGCTGCTCAATACGGATATGGGGCTGGAGCTAGACAACCTTGCCCGGTTCCTGAAAATGGCGCGGGATTATGGGCGTAAAAATGGCTTTGCGGGCGATTTTTATCTTGAACCCAAGCCCAAAGAACCCACCAAGCACCAATATGACTTCGATGCGGCTACCTGCGCGAACTTCCTGCGCAAGTATGACCTGCTGGGCGATTTCAAACTCAATATCGAGGCGAACCATGCCACGCTGGCCGGCCACACCTTTCAGCATGAGCTGCGTACCGCCGTTGTAAACGGGGCCTTCGGCTCTATAGACGCCAACCAGGGCGACATGCTGCTGGGGTGGGATACCGACCAATTCCCCACCAACGTATACGATACCACGCTGTGCATGTATGAGGTGATTCAGGCGGGTGGGTTTACAAACGGCGGCCTCAATTTTGACGCCAAAACGCGCCGCGCTTCCAACACGCTGGAGGATATACTGCTTTCGTACATCGCGGGCATGGATGCCTTTGCGCTGGGCTTGGAGCTGGCTTACAAGCTGGTGGAGGATGGCCGCATCGACGCGTTTGTGGCGGACCGCTACCGCAGCTACAAGAGCGGCATCGGCAAACAGATCGTGGATGGCACCACCGACCTGGCCGCGCTGGCCGCTTATGCCGAAGGACTGAGCGCCATCGAGGTGGAGAGCGGCCGACAGGAATACCTGGAAGCGATGATGAACAACATCCTATTTGGGTAGGCTCGATACAAACGAAATCTTCGTTTTAAACAAAAGGCCCGGAGCGCAGTGCTCCGGGCTTTTGGCTGTCTAAGAAATATCCTCGCAGGATTACGCTTGTTGCAGCAAAGCCATTTTTGAAGCAATGGGTGTTTGCCCAAAGGATTTTTGATGGAGCAGCCCAATAAAAATCGAACCCTCAAATGAAGGTTCGATATCTGTAGAAAATGGCAGGGTACTTTGAAAAAGATGCCGCTTTCGAGCGGGAGTTTAATGAAAAAATGAATAATGAAGTCGGTCGCTTCGCGCCCTGATGAATAATGAATAATACAAAAAGTGCCGTTGCCTCTGTGGAGGCGACTGATTCTAAATTATTCACTATTCATTATTAATTATTCATTGCCGTCGCAACGGCACATTTTGGTGGGGTACTCCGAAAAAGATGCCATTATGGTCGCGGGCATCTATCTTAAAATCGAGCAGGAAGCTACCCATTAGTTGAGTAGCCGACCGCTCACACCACCGTACGTACCATTCGGTATGCGGCAGTTCAATGGTTTAAGTGCAATACCTCATATCTTATGGTTACTATATATTGCGGTTAATCTTTCACCTTGAATACTTCAGAAAATAACGCTACTTTTTCTCGTACATATGGATCGTTTTCATATTGTTCGATAGATTTAATTAAATCAGAATCAGTAACTTCTTCTTTTTTCATGATACTGAAACCAACTCCTATGGTAACAATATACGCAGATTCAACTACTTCCTCCAACACCCAAGCATTCCTTAAAAACAAAGCAATGTAGCCAATGATTTCTTTTTGGCCCCATATAGTATCAATATCAAATCTATCATCTTTTGTCAAACCATGCGCTATCTTATTTCTTTGGATCAAAAACAGTTGTAATGCGTTGTCTATAGTTTCATCAATTATATACCGTTCTTTAATTAAATTAATTAATCTGCCGAAAGTGAATTTTTCTTTCCATAATTCGGTTGCACTGCTGATTGTGTAATCAGCATACTTTTTGTTACCTACAGCGAAAACAAAAGAGTTTGTTAATAAATTTTCAATTTTATGAATCGTCGTAATACATATTCCCAGCATTTGATCTATTACTGCCCGCATTCCCTCATAACTGACATTTTCTGAATACGGAAATTTTTCCCCAGTAAGTTCAGCGATCTGCTTCATCGCTTTAATCCCTATTGGATAAATAGATTCGTCTGTTATAACGGTATCGTTAATCAAAATCTCTTTCTTTTCTTTAATTATACGATATCGGACGCCTAACGCTTCCAGTAACCAGTCTCCTGCATAATAAGGCCATGCGACTAATGTCTCTTGATCCAGATGTTGATTACAATGATGTTTTTTAGACCACTCACGAAATTTTTCATTGGCTATATCTTCATATTGATCAGGAATATCCATAATACGAGTTACAGACAGCTCGTCACTATCGAATCCATTCATATCTTTTTCAATTTTTGCAGCACTTTTTGAATTTTTAGCTACTACAAAGCAATCCTCTAAGCCATCTGAAGCTACCCAATACAATTTCCATTTACTCATAGGTCAACCTCCCACGCCACTTTTTATGTATGATAACTATAGCAAAAACCTGCCGAATAAGCAAATTCGACAGGTTTGTCTATTTTGGCAGGGTACTCCTAAAAAGATGTCGCATCTAAAACGCTTTCGTCGTATAAACAATTGGATATTCGAGCTCATGGCATGTACAATATCAACTCCATCCAAGTACATACAGGCTTAATATAACTGTCCAATTTCTCAGCAATGATTTTCGGTATGGAAGCACTTTCTAAACTAACTCTAATTATTATCCTCTCTTTTCGCGATGATTTCGCTCAGCCCAAAATCATCATTGACTTTTATCGCCAAAAGAACAAATATTTTTAAAAGAATCAAGTAATTCTGCATATGCTCTTTTTCGTTCGTGTTGACTTGTTGTATGCCGTGAATATACTTGTTCCGAATCTCCAATCCATTGTCATATTCCGAACGGTTTAACAGATAGTTTAAGTAGTTCGTCTCCGGAGTAGACAGCAAGCTGCTTTTTTCGATAAGAACTCCTTTGTCTACCAAATCTTGGATTTCCGAAAGTGCTGCAACAGGATAATGCCATCTGCTAACAACTTCGTTTTTATATAGATCTCTAAGCACCTCAACTTTTTCTTTGTTGTTTACTGAGATTAATCCGTCAGGCGCAATCTCTATCAAATCATAATCAGCTAAATACTCAAATGCTGGATGCTCGCGTTTATCGTAATCTGATAAGTTGACTTGCTCATTAAGAATCAAATCAAGAAAACTTTCATACTCTTTCTTTTGCTCATGAATGCGGGGTACAAAGGAGTTCATACACTGGTCTGAAAAGAGCAAAAAGGTCAACTTTGCATAATTTTTGTTGCCACCGTAAATATACTTTTTGCTAACTAAGCTGGGCACCCTATCAAATAAAATTGGAGTAGTAGACATTCCAATAAGCTCAAAGTCAATCTCCCCGTTATTTACATATAAAGAATATTGCTTTAGGATTGACTCAAAAGTCGTAATGATTGCAGAACACTTTTCTGCATAGGTGGAACCCTCACTCGGAAAAGACACTCTAATCTCTGGGCAGTTATATTCCGACTGAAGGTATTCAGTAAAAAACCATTTCAAAACATCTTCAAGCCGCACCTTTTGTTCTTTAAGGAAATTATAGTATGCATTCATTTGCATCGTAGCTAATCTGGTTATGAAACCAAAGCCGAAACTGCACGGATAGATACGTGATGATCCCGAACGCATTGTTCGCTCAAATACTCCAAAATCAGATTCTTTACTTATGTGAAGAGAGCGCATTTGTGGAACATCAACAAAATCAAAAATATAAATGAAATTATTCAATATACTTGGATAGTCCAATGAGTCAAGAAGCCAACGTATGCTATAAGAAATTTTGAATTCTTTACCAATATGTTCTACAGTTTTTTCTTCATGTTGATCCGGTAAAAATGCAAGTTGGATTCCATACTCAATAGAAACACCAGTAATTGATAGTTTTTGTAGCTCCTTTGCGTATCGACGTTTAGCCTTTAGCCGGAGCTCGTCGCTAATTGGGAATCGTTCCGAGGCGCGCATTTGCTCAATACTTTTAAGTATATTGGCATTTGGAGAATCACCATCAATATAGTTCTCCAAACAAGAGCATATATCAACACCTGTCAGCTTGGTAGGCAAGAAAAGTTTTTTCCCCTGCTTATAGGCCTGCTCATATACGTGCATTAGGATTTGAATCGAATTATCATATTCAATAATATAGCCACGCAAAACTGTGCCATAGCGGTTCACTATATTTTTGTATCGAAACAAATCAAATTGTGCAATGCCGTCTGTATGAATCAATTGTTCAAAGGTATCATCTGAAATCTTGTTAAACAATTTGCAGAAGCTAAACAGCACCCAAAATTCCGTATGGAATGAGTGTTCTACAGCAGTGTAATATTGAATAACTGTGGTGTTATCAATAGCATTAAAGAAACGTAGGGTGAGTTCGTATAGTTCTCGGCTTTTCTCATTGTATGCTTTAAATTCTTCGTCAGACCATGTGTTTGAACGAGCGTCCTTGTCAAAATACCTATTGATTTCATAGAATTCTATCGCATCATTGATGTCTATTCCAGTGATGTCAGGAATTACTATGGTTTCGATTTTGTTAAGATTATGCCCATATAACATGTCATTTGCTTCAAAATACTTTACACGGTCTCTAACCATTCCTTCCCACCTCCAGTTTTACACTCATCACGAACGGCGGCAAAATATCTCACAAGTTTTAATTTGCGACCCCATTCAACAGTCTTTTGAAACAATCTCGCCATTATTGCTTTCCCTAACCCACTCAACCAATGCCAATCTCAACTCCGGCTTGACCCACATATGAAAATCGCAGGCAATATCTGGGTGGGCAAACGTGCCACCATTTTTCCCTCTGTTGGATACCAACCCTATCGCCTTAGTCCTTATAATCCATTGCTTTGGCGTCACCGTAAATGAAGGCGCCTTCATAGCTTCCAGTAAAGCATTACATTCCGCTTCCTCAAACTCAGGATTATTCTTGGATTCCCATATCCGCAAAAATTCTAATGTGTTCCTGCTACGGAGCCAGCCCTGTATCACATAACTCGGGGATTCCTTATTTATCTCACGGGCGATATCCGTAAGCGATATATATTTGTTCTGTGGAAAGCCCCTTTTCAAGTAAGTGGATATGATCTCTTGACAGGCGGGTGAAGCCTTTAACTTTTGAATGTCCTTCATGTGAAGGTTATCGTACAGATATTCCAGCGTTTCGTTAACATCATCCTGTGAAGCGATTCCTTTTTCGACCAATCGCTTTGCAACTTTTTCGTGGGATATTGCATATGCCCAATAAAGATCGGCTTTTTCGTATTTCATGCATTACCCTCCGAAAATGATTTTTTACATTATAACACAAAAATAGACAGGTTACAATTGTTTTTACAAAACCATTAACCCCGGCGATTGTGGAGTTTTCATTTGAACCGTAATCCCTCCTTCGCCGACGACAATCGTCCCAATTTCATCTCTGACAGCTTCTTCGTCGAAGTCTTCTACACCCAACTGCCCACAGACCATTCTCTTGATTTCTTCATCGGATACGGTCATCGTATTGGAGCACTTAGCTTGCTTCCCACTTTCAACCTTATCGGCACAACGCCAAACCACTTCGCCGGACGGACGGGTAATGCGCCGATAAGTGCAGCCACACTCGCCGCAAACTAAAAGACCGCTCAGTACATTCTGCGAATTGTACCGGGCGGTCTTTCTGCCGTTGTCGTCTATATTCGTTCTGCGTTCTCTTTCGATCTGCGCCTTCCAAAACTGATTTTCTGAAATGATGCTGGAAACATATCGTCCATTACTGAGAATTTTATCAATGGCGGCTCTTGTCCATCGCGGGTTGCCTGTTGGGGATGGAATATTTTTCTCTTGGAGCGTGTCCACGATTCCGCCCAAGCTCTTACTTTGCAGGTAAAGGTCATATATTGATTTGACCACACTTGATTGCTTCTGGTTAATGTTGATTTCTCCTGTTGTTGATTGAATATAACCATATGGGATTTTCATGTTGCGCTTCCTTTCTGATGAATGATAATATTATCATTATTATGTTTATAAATGAGAGCAGCCATACAAACACACATATTTCTGTGTTTGTATGGCTGACTTTGAGAGATAGAATGCTGATTTTACATTTTTCCTTTGGCTTTTACTTCGAAACGGTGGTTTTTCGGCATAAAAAAGACAAACCTGCTCATTCTTACTTTTGAAAAACAGGTTTGTCTATTTTGGTGGAGGCGAGGGGAGTTGAACCCCTGTCCGAAAACCTGTCAGCGGGACTTTCTTCGAGCGTAGTTGATGCTTTAAAATTCCCTCTCTCAATCCCCCATCAACAGGGTAAGGAGTTTGGTAGCTTCATTGATCCCACCTGCGGCAAAGCTTAGGCAGGCTGGTTCCCCACATTGATGACGCCCGTATCCGACAGCGTGGGAACTATCGGGCGAACGGCTGCCTAATTAGGCAGCGAGAGCAAAATTCGATTTGCCTGTTAAATTTAAGGTTCCCGTTTTTAACGAAGCCCGGGGCCTTCGGCTCGCTTATCCGGCTTCCATGATCCCCGTCGAAACCATGTACGCCCCCATAAAAATTGCGGCTGGGATGTCAATCCACGTTTTTCAGGTGCCGCTCCATGTCGCGCTTTATATCACGCTCGGCCAGGTCATGCCGCTTATCATAAAGCTTTTTGCCCTTGGCCACGGCCAGCTCCATTTTGACCAGCCCGTCTTTTAGGTATAGCTGCAAGGGTATCAGGCTATAGCCATCCGCTTGGGATAGCGACTGCAGCTTGCGTATCTCCTGCTTGTGCAGCAGCAGCCGTCGCTGGCGGAAAGGATCCCGGTTGAAGATGTTGCCCTGCTCGTAGGGGCTTATATGCAGCCCAATCACATATGCCTGGCCGCCCCGCACCTGCACATAGCAATCCTTAAGGTTTGCCTTGCCCGCGCGGATGCTCTTCACCTCGGTGCCCACCAATTCCAGCCCGCATTCATAGGTATCTTCGATGAAATACTCATGCCGGGCCTTGCGGTTTTGCGCAACCGGCTTAACGCCCTTTTTTGCTGGCATAGCTTGCAACCTCCTTTACCAGTATACTATCATTTTGCTTGGGCGCGCGCAACCTTTCGCCGGTTATTTCGCCGCGGTTTTGCTTTTTGTTCACCGGCTTGGGGCACGGCCGGCGCGCCGGGCGCCTGCGCCGCGGGCTTGGGGGTTTGCGCCTGCGCCGCGGGCTTTGGCCGGGGTGTGCGCGGGGCTTTGGACTTGGGTGTTTGCGCGGGGCGCGCGTTTTTCGCGCCCGCGCCGGTTTCCAGCATAAAGCCCACGTTGCCCGTTTCCAAATCGGCGGAAACCACCTTTATACGCACCATATCGCCCAGGCGGAAAACCCGCCCGCTGGCCCTGCCCACCATACGGTAGTTCTTTTCGTCACAGGTGTAGTAATCATCTTCAATGGAAGCGATACGCACCATCCCCTCTACCGTATTGGGCAGTTGTACAAAAAAACCGTATTGTGTCACCCCCGAGATGACGCCCGTCTCCACCGAACCGATACGGCCTTTCATGTATTCGCATTTTTTCAAGTCATCCGCCGCGCGTTCCGCCTCTACCGCCGAAACCTCGCGGGCGGAACAGTGCAGCGCGGTTTCTTCCAGGCGGTTGCGCCACGTCTGCGCGCGCGTTGCGCTCAGCTCGCCATGCAGCATCTCCTTGAGCAGCCGGTGCACCACCAAATCGGGGTACCGGCGGATGGGGGAGGTGAAGTGGCAGTAGTTTTGCGCGGCCAGGCCGAAATGCCCGATATTTTCCGGGCAATAACGCGCTTTTTTGAGCGAGCGCAGCGTAACCCGGCTAACGACGGATTCTTCCTTGGTGCCCTTGCTGCGGAGCAATACCTTTTGCAGCGTGGCGGGCTTGATGTTGCTCAGGTTTTTGATGCCATAGCCCAGCGTGTTGAGAAACGTGTTGAGCTCCTGCAGCTTTTTCTCATCCGGCGTTTCGTGTACCCGGTAGAGGAAGGGGAGCCCCATCGCCTGCGCATGCGCCGCAACGGTTTCGTTGGCCAACAGCATAAATTCTTCGATCATGCGGTTGGAAATGCCCCGCTCGTATATGTGTACATCCGTGGTGCGGCCCTTGGCGTCCAGCTCGATTTTCGCTTCGGCCAGGTCAAAGTCGATGCTGCCCCGCTTGGCACGCTTTTCGCGCAGCAGCTCCATAAGGCCCTGCATCTGATCGAGCATGGGGGTTATATCGGCATATTTTGCCCGCAGCTGCGCGTTCCCCGCAAATATGGCGTTTACATCCTCATATGTCATGCGGTGCCGCGTGCATATCACCGTTTCGGCAATGCGGTGGCTAAGGACCTTGCCGACGGCGTCCAGCTCCATAATGCAGCTGAGCGTCAGCTTATCCTGCCCCTGATTGAGGGAGCATACGCCGTTGCTGATGTCCGGCGGGAGCATGGGCAGCACCCTGTCGGGGAAGTAGACGCTGGTGCCGCGCTTATACGCTTCGCCGTCGAGCGGGCTGTTTTCGGATACATAGTGGCTCACATCCGCAATGTGCACGCCCAAAAGGTATCCGCTCTTGAGCGGCACAAGCGATACCGCGTCATCCAAATCCTTGGCGTCGGAACCGTCGATCGTGATGCAGAGCAGGCTGCGAAGGTCTTCCCGGCGGGCGATGGATTCTGGCTCCACCGGCCTGTTGAGGTTTTTGGCCTGGCGCGAGGCGGGCTTGGAGAACGCATCGGGCAAGTCCAGCCGGCGGATGATGGAGAGCATATCCGCCCCGGCATCCTGCTTGCCGCCCAGCACCTCCACGATGCGGCCGGTGAGCGGCCTGCGTCCATCGGGATATTGCAGTATTTCGGCCACGACCTTATCGCCCGGCTTTGCGGCGCATAGGCCCGCGGTGCGCACCAGCATGTCGGAGGACAGCTTGGTATCATCCGGCACCACATAGCCGCCATCCGCGCCCTCATCGTTTTCGAATGTGCCTACGATTTTTTTGTGTGCGCGCTGCGCAATCAGCACGATTTCGGCCTCTGCGTTGCCGCCGTGGCTCAGTTGATCGGTTTGGCGCGCCCATACCTGGTCGCCATGCATGGCGCCGTGCATGCCATCGGCGGGCAGGAACATATCCTTGCTGCCATCGGCGGGGATAAAAAAGCCAAACCCGCGCGCGCTGCCTTGCACCCGGCCATATACCAGCCCGGTCTGCTCGGGCAGGGCCAGCTTGCGCTTGCGGGTGAGCAGCAGCCGCCCGCTATTGAGCAGTCGCTCCAGCGCGGCTGCTGCGGCATCTGGCTCTTCGGTTTGTTCGAGCAGCGTTTCGGCTGCCATGGGCTGCCCTTCGCTGCGCAGCTTTTCGAGAATATCGGTTTCCATCTGTTGGTTGGTTATCATTGTGTTGTAGGTATCTTCCTTTCTTTTATGGCGCAACCTCCGATTTACAATAAAAAAAGGGGGTATGCTGCCTATGCAACATACCCCGCAAAAAAAGCACTTGTTATTCGATAATCATGATAGCGATGGCCAATATGCCAATCACGATCGCGGAATATACGGTGATTTTCTGAAGCTTCGCTTCTTTGCTGGCCCGCTGGCCGCGCGCGGTAAACGACTGTGTAGCGCCGCCGAAGGACTCGCCGAGGCCACCGCTCTTGGATTGTTGCATCAGTACGGCTGTGATCAATACGATCGAGCACAGGACAAGTACGATAGTAAGAATTATATTCAAAGTCGCCATTTGTATACGCCTCCTTGGAATCTATCCCTTCGCCATTGCTGCCAGTTCAGCCGCAAGCGCTATTATATCATGTAATGCAAGAAAACACCAGCATTATTTTTATTATCGGTAATAGATTGTTGGTAAGGGAACGGTATTTGTTTGTTATATAGTTTGTTATATATAGGAAGAAGCTGCGCCTCACCCGCCTAACTCCATTATTAAGAAAGGGGCTAGGGGGTGGAGCGACAAAGGGAACTACAACTGATATATCTCCGGCCGCCTATCGCGGAAAACATTGATGGTGCTGCGAATATCCTCCAAGCACTGCAGGTCGCAATCGGCGGTGATGCTGCACTCCTCGGCCGCGGCTTGCGCCAGCACCTTACCCCATGGGTCTATAATGCTGGAGCTGCCGCCGTAGCGCGTTTTGCCATTGGCGCCGCAGGAATTGCAGCAGGCCAAAAACATTTGGTTTTCGATTGCGCGGGCCTGCGTGAGCACCTGCATATGCGGTATGCGCGCATTGGGCCACTGCGCCACCATAAACAGCACCGCGATGCCCTTGAGCGCCAGGGAACGGGTAAGCTCGGGGAACCGCAAATCATAGCAGATGATGACGCCGCAGGGCACGCCATCGAGCGTGAAGGTACACAGGCTGTCGCCTCCCCTGAAATAGGCGTTTTCCTCCATGGGCGAAAACAGATGCGTTTTGTCGTACTCGCCCACGCAGGCGCCTTCGCGGTTAAAGATATAGGCCGTGTTGTGCGGCTGCCCGTCTTTAAGGTTGGCTACGCTGCCGGCCACGATGTTGACGCCCAGCTCCCTGGCGAGCGCGCCGAAGGTTTGCTTTGTGCGCCGGCCATCCTGGTCGCACAGCCCGGCCAAGCCTTCCCGGGCGAAAAAGCCCATGTTCCAGGTTTCGGGCAGCAGTATCACATCGGGATGTTCCCCGGCAAAAACCTGTCGTATCAGCGCTTGCGCGTGGGCGAAGTTATACTCCGTGTCGGCAAAGCGCATATTCATCTGCACGCAGCTGATTCGCATGGGCATACCTCCTGGCGGTCGTCTTGCTTTTGATTATAGCGCGTTCCTGCGTATTTTGCCACTGATGGTTTTGGGCAATTCCTCGCGGAACACCACGATGCGCGGATATTTATAGGGCGCGGTGCGGTGCTTTACATAATCCTGTATTTCGCGCTTAAGCGCTTCGGAGGGCTCTGTGCCCTTCGTGAGCACGACGCTGGCCTTCACCACCTGCCCGCGTATTTCATCCGGCGCGGCGGATACACCGCACTCGAGCACATAGGGGAGCTCCATGATAACGCTCTCTATCTCGAAGGGCCCAATGCGGTAACCGGAGGACTTGATGACGTCATCCTTGCGGCTTACATACCAGAAGTAGCCATCCTCATCCCGCCAAGCGAGGTCGCCGGTGTGGTATACATCGTTGCTCCACGCTTCGGTGGTGGTTTCGGCATCCTGATAGCCGCTGAACAGGCCGCAGGGGATATGCTCGTGGGTGCGGATGCAGATTTCACCGGGTTCGCCTACGGCGGCGGGCAGCCCATCGGCGGTGAGCAGGGCCACATCGTAGAGCGGGTTGGGCATGCCCATGGAGCCGATTTTGGGCTTCATACCCACGAAGTTGCCGATGACCAAAGTGGTTTCGGTTTGGCCAAAGCCCTCCATGATAGAAAGCCCGGTCGCCTTTTTAAACTGATGGAACACCTCGGGGTTGAGCGCCTCGCCGGCCGTTGTGGCATGTACGATGGAGGAAAGGTCGTACTTGCTAAGGTCCTCCTTGATCATAAAGCGGTACATCGTGGGCGGCGCGCAGAACGTGGTGATGTTGTACTGCTTGAACAGGGATAGTATCTCGGGCGCGTTGAAGCGGTCGAAGTCATAGGTGAAAATGGCGCCCTCGCACAGCCATTGGCCATATAGCTTGCCCCACATCGCCTTGCCCCAGCCGGTATCCGATATGGTAAAGTGCAGGCCATCCGGGTTGACGCAGTGCCAATATTTGGCCGTAGCAAAGTGACCGAGCGCGTATTTGTAGCTTTGCGTCACGATTTTGGGGTATCCCGTGGTGCCGGAGGTAAAGAACATCAGCATGGGGTCGCTGCCGCAGGAGCTGTCGGGCGCGCGGTGGAACGAGCGGGAGAACAGCGCGGATTCGGTATCGTAATCGTGCCAGCCCTCGCGCTGCCCGCCGCAGAGTATAAGGTGCTTTACGCTGGGGCAATTCGCCACGGCCTTTTCGGCTTCGGCGGGGGCGCCGCTGTTTGCGGTGCAAAGCACCGCGTTGATGTTGGCCGATTGGAAGCGATATTCAAAATCCTTTTCCAGAAGCTGATCGGTGGCGGGCACCGCGATGGCGCCCAGCTTATGCAGGCCCAGTATGGCGAACCAGAAGTGGTAGCTGCGCTTTAGCACCAGCATGACCCGATCACCCTTTTGTATGCCCAGCGATTTAAAGTAGTTGGCCGCCCGGGCGGATTGCAGCTTCATATCCTCAAAGGAGAAGCTGCGCGCCACCTTGTCGTTATCCAAATGCAGCATGGCCAGCTTGCCCGGCTTTTTGGCCGCCAGGGCATCCACCACATCGAAGGCGAAGTTGAACTGCTCCTGATTTTGGAAGGAGATGCCCTGCAGCGCGCCGGTTTCATCTTCGGCCGTGGTGACAAAGTCCTCGTAGATGAGGCGCTGCGTGGTTTTGGCCGGCAGTATGGTTTCGCCCAGGTTTTCGCGCGCGCCACTTTCTTCCCCCGGCAATATGACGGCGCAGAAGGTACAGTCGGCGCCGTCCACGGCCAGCATGCCATGCGGCGCGGAACTGTCGTAATAGATGCAGTCGCCTTCGCCCAGCACCTCTACATTGGAGCCTACCTGCACCTTGAGCTTGCCGTTTAGGATGATGTCAAACTCCTGGCCGCCGTGGGTGGCAAGGTGTATGGGCTTGTTTTGCTGATCCTCCGCATATTCGTAGGTGACCCAATAGGGCTCCGCGATTTTGCTGCGGAATAGCGGGGCGAGGTTTTTAATTTCGATGCCGGGCTCCTTGGCGGTGGTTTGGCCCTGGCCGCGGCGCGTTACGGTATAAGAGGAAAGCCGGGCGCTTTGGCCCTCCATAAGGTCGGTAATACCTACGTTAAAGGTGAGCGCGCATTTGTGTATAAACGAAAACGGCAGGTCGGCGCGCGCGGCTTCGTATAGCCTGTAATCCTCCACGGATACGTTGGCATACTGCGCCATCTCCTCCTGCGTATAGCCGGCGATTTCCCGCAGCTCGTGAATGCGGGCGGCCACCTCGCGCAGCTCGGGGGAAGTGGGTGATGCGTTTTGTGCAAACATAGGTAGGTTACTCCCTTCGGTTTTTGGTAAAATAAAAAACCCGTCTCAAATCTCTTTGAGACGGATTCTATATCCGCGGTACCACTCAAATTGCATATTTCTATGCCACCTCAAGGGCTCCAGCAAGCCCATCGCATTTACGCAGCTTCACGGGTAGCCCCTACGGGCCCTTCGCATAAGGGCGGTTCAGGTTACCAGCTCAGAAGTGATAGGCACATGTGAGCAACTCGCTATCGGCTTGCACCGCCCGCCGACTCTCTGGAAACAAATTCACTCCGCCGTCTTCGTCATCGCTTTTATTTATTTAATTGCTATGTACTTTAGCACACCTTCCAGCGTCTGTCAATAAGAAAATAAATTACATAATGTATGATATTATTTTTACGGTTGACAAATGTGGGCACAGTTGATATATTATTTTCAATCACAAGAGAAATTTGAGAGGGGGAGCTATTTGCCATGGCCCATACAACGCGCCAACAACAGCATACCGCAACCCGGCCCTGCGCGCAGGGTATGTTCTCTTGTGCAAAAATTATCCCGTTTATACAAAGGCATGCTGCAAAAGCGTGCCTTTTGTTTTCCGCGGCGGTATTGCGTGCGCTCGGTCTAGTCACTGTACTGGGCTTGGTTATTATTTTGGTCAGCCTGCTGGTACTGGTACTCAGCCTTACGAACAAACCAAGAGTTCGCCTTAGAATGACAGCATAGCAAGTGCAAAGTTGTGCATAAGCTCCGTTCTAAGCGAACGGGGCTTATTTATTTGAAAGATGTTTGTATTCAAAAGATAGTATCGAAGGGAGGGGAGCGCATATGCAGTGGAGCCTTGCCACACAAAAACGCATCATTGCCGTTACCGGGCATTATGGCAGCGGCAAAACCGAGTTTGCCGTATCGCTGGCGCTGTGGGAAGCGGGGCAAGCAGAGCGCCGCTTTGCGCGCCTGGCGGTGATAGATTTGGATATCGCCAACCCATACTTCCGCTCCCGCGAGCGGCGCGGCCTGCTGGAGGAGGCAGGCGTGGCGGTATATGGCGGCGCCTACCGCGAGGAGATCACCGCGGAGCTGCCCGCGCTGGGGGCCAACGCCAAAGCGCCGCTGGAGGATGCGGGGTGCTTTGCCATTGTGGATTTGGGCGGGAACGGTGAGGGGGCCAAGGTGATTCACCAGTTCCATTCCTACTTTGAGGGGGATCAGCACGAGGTATATTGCGTGGTGAACGCCAACCGGCCGGATACCGCCACCGTGGAGGGCGCGCTGGAGCATATCTACAGCATACAGGCGGCGACCGGCCTGCGCGTGACAGGCATCATCAACAACTGCCACCTGCTGCGCGAAACCACCGCGCAAACCGTGTTAAAGGGACATGCGCTCTGCGAGAAGGTGCAGGCGCGGCTGCAGCTCCCCATCGTGTGCGACTGTTACCCCGCGCCCTTGGTGCAGGCGCGCGAACTGCAGGGTATTGCGAACCCCTTCCCGCTGGGGATGTATATGCGGGAGACCTGGCTGGATAAATAATGCTTCTTACGCTTTAAATAAGCTTTACATAAGGGGATGTATATGCGGAGACTCAGACTCGATAAATCATGCTTCTTACGCTTTAAATAAGCTTTACATAAGAAGAATTTTATATAGATACAACGGCAGGAGGAAAACAGCATGGCAAAATTTATGGTAAAAATCCAGGACGAAACGTGTAAGGGCTGCGGTGTGTGCGTATCGGTATGCCCGAAAAAGATCATCGGTATGCGCAAGCAGGTCAATCAAAAGGGCTATAGCCCCGCGAGCGTTACGGATGAGAGCGCGTGCATTGGCTGCGCGAGCTGCGCGATGATGTGCCCGGATGGCGCAATCGAAATTTATCAGGTGGATTGAGGGAGGAAAGAAAATGGCGGAAAAGGTATTGATGAAAGGCAACGAGGCCTTTGCAGAAGCCGCAATGCGCGGCGGATGCAGGTTTTACTTTGGGTATCCCATCACGCCGCAGAGCGAAATACCCGAATATATGTCGCGGGAACTGCCCAAGCGGGGCGGCGTATTTGTGCAGGCCGAAAGCGAGCTGGGCGCCATCAACATGACCTATGGCGCGGGCGCGGCGGGCGGCAGCGTGTTTATTTCCTCTTCGTCCCCCGGCATTGCGTTGATGCAGGAGGGCATGAGCTTCCTCTGCTCGGCCGAGGTGCCCGCGGTGATACTCAACGTTTCGCGCTGCGGCCCCGGCATAGGCGGCATACAGCCCGGTCAGGCGGATTATTTTCAGGCTACGCGCGGCGGCGGCAACGGCGATTATCACATGCCGGTATTCGCGCCCTGCAATATGCAGGAGGCGGTGGACATCATTTATGAAGCGCCGGCGCTGGCCGATAAGTGGCGTACCCCGGTCATGATACTGGCCGACGGCATGATGGGCCAAATGATGGAGCCCGTGGCGCTGCCCGACCCGAAGCCCTTTGTGGAGCCGGAGGAGATACCGGCGAACAAGCCCTGGGCCATCACGGGCTATGCCAAAAAGCCGGGCGGCGCGCGCGCGGTGGTAAAATCCCTGCGGATGCAGCCCGAGGCGCTCGAAGAGCATGTGGAACGCCTGTTTGCGCGCTACGATGCGGCAAAAGCGGAGCTTACCCGCTATGAATGTATAGGCCTGGAGGATGCGGAGCTGGTGTTTGTGGCCTATGGCACCATTGCGCGGCTCACGCTGGAGGTTATCGAGATGCTGGCCGAGCAGGGCATTAAGGCGGGGCTTATCCGCCCCATCAGCCTGTGGCCCTTCCCCTACGAGGCGTTCGACCAAATCGGCAAGCGCACCAAGGTGGTGGTTTCGGCCGAGCTGTCGATGGGCCAGCTGATAGAGGATGTATACAGGGGCGTAAACGGGCGGCTGCCCGTGGAGCTGATACACCGCACCGGCGGCATTATACCCACTTCTATCGAAGTGGCGCAAAAAGCGAAGGCGATACTGGAGGGCTTAAAATGAAACCTGTATTTACATACACCAAGGGGATGCTCCCTGTAAGCACAAGCTACTGCCCGGGCTGCACGCACGGCATAGCGCACCGGCTCATTATGGAGGTGCTTGAAGAAAACGGCAAGCTGGGCGATACCGTGGGCGTGGCGCCGATAGGCTGCAGCGTGCTGGCGCACCAGTTTATGAATGTGGATATGTGCGAGGCCGCGCATGGCCGGGCGCCCGCCGTGGCCACCGGCATACGCCGCGCACAGCCGCACAAGGTGGTGTTCACCTACCAGGGCGATGGCGATTTGGCCTCCATAGGCATGTCCGAAATCATAGCGGCGGCCGCGCGGGGCGAGCGCTTTAGCACCTTCTTCATCAACAACGGCATCTACGGCATGACGGGCGGGCAAATAGCCCCCACCACGCTGATAGGCCAGCGCGGCACCACCGCGGTGGAGGGCCGCACAAAGGCGCAATTCGGTATGCCCATCAAAATGTGCGAGCTGATTGCGCAGCTCGAGTGCGCCGTGTATGTGGAGCGGGTGGCGCTCAACACGCCCGCCAATGTGCGCAAGGCCAAAAAGGCCGTGCAAAAAGCGTTTGAGGTGCAGGAAAAGGGCTTGGGGTTCTCGTTTGTGGAATTCCTATCCACCTGCCCCACCAACTGGGGGCTTACGCCCAGCGACGCGCTGCAATGGGTGAGCGATAAGATGATACCGTATTATCCGCTGGGCGTGTATAGGGCGCCGCAGCCGGAAGGAGGCCAGGCATGATAGAAAAAATGTTTTTCGCCGGTTCCGGCGGGCAGGGCATCATACTGATGGGGCAAATGATCACCTACGCGGCGATGTACGACAACAAGGCCGTCACCTTTTTGCCCTCCTATGGGCCCGAGATGCGCGGCGGCACCGCCAACTGCACCGTGGTGATTTCGGATAAGCCGGTGAGCTGCCCCTTGGTATATGAAGCGGACGTGGTGGTGGCCATGAACCTGCCCTCGCTCACCAAGTTCGAAAGCCTGGTAAAGCCGGGCGGCAAGCTGTTCGTCAACACCTCGCTCATCGATCAGCGGCCCACCCGCACCGATATTCAGGTAATCGACGTGCCCGCCAACGATTTGGCCGCCGAAATGGGCAATGGTCGCGCCGCCAACATGATTATGCTGGGCGCGGTCGCGCACTCGATTGGCATCGTGGCGGATGCGGCCTTCGATAAAATCATGCAAAAGACGTTTTCCGGCAAAAAGGCGGCGCTGCTCGACCTGAACCGGGCGGCGTTCCACGCGGTAAAGGTTAACTGAAGCATAAAATTTTTAAGCACGAGGTACAGAGCCATGACATATACTTTCCCCATCACCCGCACGCAGCACCCCAAGCCCAAGCCAAATTGGGATAACCTGGGGTTTGCCAACTACTTTACCGACCATATGTTCGTGATGCATTACGACGAGGGGCAGGGCTGGCACGACGGCAAAATCGTGCCGCACGAGCCCATCACCATAGAGCCCGCCTCCTGCGTGCTGCACTATGCGCAAATGATGTTTGAGGGGCTTAAAGCCTATAAAACGCCGGGGGGCAGCGTGCAGCTGTTCCGCCCGGATATGAACCTGAAGCGCATGAACAACACCAATTTGCGCATGTGCATACCCGCCATGCCGGAGGATTTGTTTATCGAGGCCGTGCGCGCCATTGTGCAGGCCGATGCCGACTGGGTGCCCAGCGGCGCCGGTACCGCGCTGTATGTGCGCCCGTTCATATTTGCGGATGAGGTATCCTTTAGCGTGCTGCCCGCCAAGCATTACCGCTTTATGATTATACTCTCCCCGGTAGGCTCCTATTATGCGGCCAACGACGGCGGGCTTTCCGCCACCCGCATCTATGTGGAGGATGAGTTTATCCGCGCCGCACCGGGCGGCACCGGGGCCTGCAAGGTGGGCGGCAACTATGCCGGCGGCATGAAGGCTTCCGAAAAGGCGATGAAGTATCACTGCAAGGATGTGCTTTGGCTGGATGCCATAGAGCATAGGTATGTGGAGGAGATAGGCACCTCCAACGCGTTTTTCCTCATCGACGGCGAGGTGATTACCTCCCCCCTGACCGGCACCATATTGCCCGGCGTCACGCGGGATAGCGTGCTCGCGCTGCTGCGCAAGTGGGGCATGAAGGTTTCGGAGCGGCGCTTATCGGTGGAGGAGCTGTTTGCCGCGTCGGATAGCGGCAAGCTGCAGGAGGTATTTGCCAGCGGCACCGCCGCGGTAATCTCCCCCATAGGCTGCCTGCACTACGAGGCGACGGATACCGACTATGCCGTGGGCAACGGCAAGGTGGGCCCGGTTGCGCAAAGGCTGTATGACACGCTGTATGGCATACAGACCGGCAGCCTGCCCGATGACATGCACTGGACGGTAACGATATAGGCTGTAGAGAGCGGGCAAAAGCCAAGGCTTAATGCCGCCGAACTTAATCGAATTATTTTAAAAAATCAAAGGAAGGTGACCCCCTGTGAACAGCATCGACATCGTAGACATCACATTGCGCATCAGCGAACAAACCGCCGCCAGCGGCCTTAGCTTTAAAGAAAAACTGGAGCTTGCCAAGTTGCTGGAAAAGCTGCATGTGGATGTGATTGAAACCGGCTATGTGGGCGATGCGCCGGCCGACAAGGTGATTGTGGCCGCCATTGCGGATACGGTAAGCCGAAGCATCGTGAGCGTGCCGGTGGGGATTGACCGCGACGCCATCGCGCGGGCGGCGGAGGCCGTATCCCGCGCCAAACGGCCCAGGATCAACCTCGTGGCGCCCACCTCCGCCGTGCAGATGGAATATGCCTATCAGGTAAAGCCCGAAGCATTGCTGCAAACCTGCCGCGAGCTGGTGGGCTACTGCACAAGCCTTTGCCCGGATGTGGAGTTTACCGCCGAGGATGCGACCCGCAGCGAATATGACTTTTTGGTTAAGGTGCTGGCGGCGGCGCTCGAGCAGGGCGCAAAAACCATCACCCTGTGTGATTCGGCGGGGCTGCTGCTGCCCGGCGAAACCGCGGCGCTCGTGCAAAATTTGCTGCGCGATGTGCCGGGCTTGGCAAGCGCAAAGCTGACCCTGCAGTGCAAGGATGATTTGGGGCTGGCCACGGCCAACGCGATTGCCGCCATAGGCGCGGGCGCCATGGCGCTTAAAACCACCTTTAACGGCATGGGCGCCTGCCTTTCGATGGAGCAATTTGCCCATGCGCTCACCCAGCGGGAGGATGCCTTGAACGCCGGTTGCGGCCTGCGCATCACCGAGCTGCAGCGGGGCTGCAAGCAGATGGAGGCCCTGCTGGGCATGAACCGCACAGGGCGCAGCGCGTTCAGCCGCGTGGTAGGCACCGCCGTTGCGGAGGATAAGCTAAACCAGGAGGGTATTGCCGCCGGGGCGGACTTGTTTACCGTGCGCCACAAGGTCGAAAGCCTGGGCTACGATTTGGAGGATGAGGACATGAACCGCGTGTACCAGCGCGTGCTGCAGCTTTCCGAAAAAAAGCGGGTGGATAACCGCGATCTCGAGGCGCTGGTGGCCGAGCTGACCCGCCATGTTACGCCCACCTATCAGCTGGTCAACTATGTGATAAACAGCGGCCAGTCCATAACCGCCACCGCGTGCATACAGCTCGATAAGCAGGGTGAACCGCTGCAGGCCGTATCCATTGGCGATGGGCCTATCGACGCCGCATTTTTGGCCATAGAGCAGATGGTGGGGCACCACATTGAACTGGATGATTTCCAGATACAGGCCGTTACCGAGGGACGGGAGGCTATGGGCGATGCGCTGGTAAAATTGCGCAGCAACGGCAAGCTATACCCCGGGCACGGGCTTTCCACCGACATCATCGGCGCGAGCATAAAGGCGTATTTGCATGCGCTCAACAAAATTGTATATGAGGAACGCATGGTATGAAACTCTCTTTTGAAACGCAGGGCTGGAAGGAATTTTCGTGGGAGGAATGCTTTGCCTTGGCCAAGGAGCAGGGCTTTGTGGGCGTAAGCTACGAATATTCGCCGCGGGCCGCGCACCGCTATTTGGAGAGCGCCCGCGCGTCGGAACGCTGCCGATCTTTGCAGCGCGCGTTCAACGAGGCGGATATGGCCATACCCTGCCTGGCGGCGGCAGGCTGTTTGGAGCAGGCCGCTCAGGATGAAGCCGTGCGTGACGGCATGCTCGCCGCCATACGGCTGTGCGCCGCGCTCGCCATACCCTATGTGGCGCTGGCTCCCGGCGGGGTAGACCTGCCCGGCGGGGAAGCCGCCCTGCGCGCCGCGCTCGATGCGCTGCTGCCCGAGGCGCAGGCGAAAGGCGTGGTGCTGTTGGTGCAGTCCAGCGGCATATATGCCGATACCAAGCGCCTGCGCGGCCTGCTCGATGAATATGCCAGCGATTTTTTAGCCGCCTTATGGGATGTACACAACCCTTACCGCTATGCTGGCGAAATGCCCAATAGCACCATAGAGAACCTGGGCGCCTATGTAAAGCATGTTTACATTCGGGATTCCAAGGCCCAGGATGGGTCTGCGCCCTGCCTGGCGGGTGAGGGCGATGTACCGCTTGCCGATGTGATGCTGGCGCTGCGCTCCATCGATTATAAGGGCTTCCTTTCCCTGGTATGGCCGGCCGAGGCTTGGGCGGCGCTGGGTGTGGATGTGGCGCTGCCGCACTATGCAAACCATATGCAGCGCTATTTGCAGGGCGGGCAGCGGCGTGGCCGGCTGTATTATAACCGCTCCGGCACCGGCAAATTCATATGGAAAAAGGACGTGCTCATACCGCTCACCTTTTCGCAAATGCTCGATAAGGTAGCCGAGGAGTTCCCCGACCAATATGCCTTCCGCTATACCACGCTGGATTATACCCGCACCTATGCCGAATTCCGCGCCGATGTGGATGCGTTTGCCCGGGCGCTCATCGCGCTGGGCGTAAAGGCGGGGGATCATGTGGCCGTGTGGGCCACCAATGTGCCGCAGTGGTATATCGCGTTTTGGGCGGCGGTAAAGCTGGGCGCGGTGCTGGTCACGGTAAACACCGCCTACAAAATTCACGAGGCCGAATACCTGCTGCGCCAGTCCGATACGCATACGCTGGTGATGATAGACGGCTCCCGCGATGCAAACTATGTGGAGATTATACAAACGCTTTGCCCCGAGCTGCAAACGGCCGACCCGCAGCAGCCGCTCCGGTGCAAGCGCCTGCCGTTTTTGCGGCATGTCGTCACGATATCCTCCCGGCAGAACGGCTGCCTCACCTGGGAGGACGCCATGGCCTTTGCCGAGCGCGTGCCGGTGGAGGAGGTGTGGCGCAGGGCGGCCAAGGTACAGCCGGATGACGTTTGCAATATGCAATATACCTCCGGCACAACGGGGTTCCCCAAAGGGGTTATGCTCACGCACCGCAATATCGTCAACAACGGCAAGTGCATCGGCGACCGGATGGACCTTTCTACCGCCGACCGCATGATGATACAGGTGCCCATGTTCCATTGCTTTGGCATGGTGCTGGCTATGACGGCGGCCATGACGCATTCGGCCACGCTTTCGCCGCTGCCTTACTTTTCACCCAAGCCGGCGCTCACCTGCGTGAAGCAGGAGCGCATCACCTGCTTTCATGGCGTGCCCACCATGTTTATCGCCATGCTGGAGCACCCGGATTTCCGCTCACAGGATTTCAGCTTTATGCGTACCGGCATCATGGCGGGCAGCCCCTGCCCCGAGCCCGTGATGCGGGATGTGCTCGAGAAGATGCATATGACGGAGATTACCATCGTGTTTGGGCAAACCGAGGCTTCCCCCGGCTGCACCATGAGCAGCACATCGGACCCGAACGAGGTGCGGGTGGCCACCGTGGGGCACGCGCTGCCCGAGGTGGAGTGTAAAATCGTGGACCCGGATACCAACCAGGAGGTGCCCGATGGCACGAATGGCGAGTTTGTGGCCCGGGGCTATAACCTCATGAAGGGGTATTATAAAATGCCGCAGGCGACCGCGGCGGCCATCGACGCGGAGGGCTGGCTGCATACGGGCGACCTCGCCTGCCGCACGCCGGATGGGAACTTTCGCATCACGGGCCGCCTCAAGGATATGATCATACGCGGCGGCGAAAACATATATCCCAAGGAGATCGAGGAGTTCATCTACACCCACCCCAAGGTGAAGGACGTGCAGGTGATAGGCGTGCCGGATAAAAACTATGGCGAGGAGATTATGGCGTGCGTCGTACTCAAGGCGGGGGAGGGCATGACGGAGCAGGAGGTGCGCGAATATGTGCGCGCCAACATGGCAAGGCATAAGGTGCCCCGCTATGTGGACTTTATGGAGGGCTTCCCGATGAATGCCGCGGGTAAGATACTCAAATACAAAATGCGGGAGGACGCGGCCAAAAAATATGGGCTCGAGGGCTAAATAATTCATGCTTGACAAGCGTGCAAACGTGCATTATAATTGCTGTAATTTCATAATAATGCAAAAAATGCGATGATGGAAATAACTCGATGGATGTCATGCACAGAGAGTCGGCAGTGGGTGCAAGCCGATGATGACGAAATCTTGCGGTCACTCCAGAGCAGGGCCTTTGAAATGTAACAAGAATAGAAGGTTCCGGGTTCGCCCCGTTATAGGCGAGGGATTTGCTGGAATCCTGCAGAGTGGGTTTACCAAACGAAACGGTAAATCAAATTGAGTGGTAACGCGAGCTGAACAAAGCCTCGTCTCAAATAAGAGACGGGGCTTTTTATTTTTACGAACGCCCTTGGATAGGATAGGAAAGGAAGAGA
This sequence comes from Christensenellaceae bacterium, assembly GCA_031261085.1. Lineage (GTDB taxonomy): Bacteria > Bacillota > Clostridia > Christensenellales > CAG-138 > Pelethousia. Next base: position 53,293 of record JAISKB010000023.1, on the reverse strand, counting down.
TACTTTTATGCTGAGCGATGGATATGTGCAGGCGAACACGGCGGATTATGCGAGCTTTTATGCGAGCTACCGGCTGTCTCCAACCGAGGACTTCAACTTTGGCTATGATGTTGTGGATGCGATTGCCGCGCGCACGCCCGATGCGCTGGCGCTGCTGCACATCAGCAACGAGGGCGAGGAGCGGCGCTTCACGTTTTTTGATATTATGGAACAGAGCGCCCGCGCCGCCAACTTCTTTTGCCGCCTGGGCATTAAAAAGGGCGATAAGGTGCTGCTGATTATGAAGCGCAGCTATCAATACTGGTTTGTGAACGTGGCGCTGTGCAAAATAGGCGCGGTGATGATACCCGCCACGGGGCAGCTGCTTTCGCACGATATCAGCTACCGCTGCAACGCGTCTTCGGCCACCACGGTCATCTGCGCCAACGATCCGTATATTATACAGGCGGTGGAGGGCGCGCTGCCCTCTTGCCCCACGGTGCGCACCTGCGTTTTGACGGGCGGCAGCAAAGAAAATTGGCTGGATTTTGACGCCGAAACCGCCAAGGAAAGCCCGGCGTTCCCCCGCCCCACCGGCGAGGCGGCCACCTGCGCCGCGGACCCTATGCTCATATACTTCACCTCCGGCACCACCGGCTTCCCCAAGATGGCGCGGCACAGCTTCCTCTACCCGCTGGGGCATATCGCCACCGCGCGCTACTGGCACACCAACAGGCCCGGCGGCATACACTTCACCATTTCGGATACCGGCTGGGCCAAGGCGGGCTGGGGCAAAATATATGGCCAGTGGCTGTGTGAAACCGCCATATTCGCTTATGATTTCGACAGGTTTGACCCGCCCAGGGTATTGGAGATGATACAAAAGCACCGCATCACCACATTTTGCGCGCCGCCCACGATGTACCGCATGATGACGCAAAATGATCTGGCGGCCAACTATGACCTCAGCTCGCTGGAGCATTGCTGCAGCGCGGGGGAAGCCCTAAACCCCGAGGTGTTCAGCGATTGGAAAAGGCAGACGGGGCAAGCCATTTACGAGGGGTTTGGCCAAAGCGAAACCACCTGCTGCCTGGGCACCTTCCCCGGCATGCAGATACAGCTCGGCTCGATGGGCCGCCCCGTGCCGGATTATGTAATAGACCTGCTGGATGAAAACGGCAAGCCCAGCGCCGAGGGCGAGCATGGCGAAATTTGCATCCGCACGCAGGAAGCGGTGCCGCTGGGGCTGTTTATGGGCTACTACCGCGATGAGCTATCCACCACGCGCAGCTGGTATGACGGCTATTATCACACCGGCGACGTCGCCTGGCGGGATGCGGACGGTTATTTTTGGTATGTGGGCCGCAAGGATGATTTGATTAAGTCCTCCGGCTATCGCATTGGGCCGTTTGAGGTGGAGAGCGCGCTGCTCGAGCATGAGGCGGTGCTCGAAGCGGCCGTTACCGGCGTGCCCGACCCGCTCCGCGGCCAAATCGTGAAGGCGACCATCGTGCTGAAGCCGGGCTATGAGGGCACAGACACCCTTAAAAAAGACATACAGGAGCATGTGAAGCGCATGACCGCGCCGTATAAATACCCCCGGTTGATCGACTTTGTAGACAGCCTGCCCAAAACCGCCAGCGGGAAAATACGCCGGGTGGAGCTGCGCAAAGGATAAGGGGCAGTTGTTACCCCACCACCGTATCCAGCATGCTCTGCGCAAAGCTGTCGATTTGCTCTTGGATGCCGGGCAGCTTTAGCGCCGCGCCGGGGTCGCAGGCGGTTTGCAGCAGGCAAAACCGGGGCGGGAGCAAAAAGGTTTTATTGAGGCACAGCGCGCCCAAAACCTGCTGGGCCACAAGGTCGCCGCCGCTGTAGCCGGATACCACGATGGCATATAGGTATGTGCTGTAAAAGGCATTGTTCACCAGCAATACCGTAAGCCGGTTGATGAACGCCATGATGTTGGCGCTGACGGAATCGTTATAATTGGGGCAGAGCAGAAGCAATACCTGGCTGTTTAGCAGCGCGGGGAACACATCATCCACCATGACGCCGCCGTAAAAGCAGGCGTTATGCTGCGCGAAGTGCGCGCAGGTTTTATAAGAACAACCTCGGCAATCCATAATGGCCCCGTTTTGCAAGGAAAGCTCGCGTATATCGAATGCGCCGGCGAGCTTTGTGCATACCGCGCCGCTTAAATCCAGCGTGTTGGAGGTGGCGTGGTCGCTGGCGTGCAGCACCAGCATGCGGGGCTTGGCATACTGCGGCGGCTGGAAGGCGCGCAGCCGCTCCACCAGCCCCCGTGCGGTTTCGCAGTAGGCGTTAAGCAGCGAGCCGCCCCTTAGCCCGGCATGGATGGCCAGGTTGGCGAGCGAGCCGGTGCCCTCTACGAGCGGCTTGCCGATAAAGCAGCAGCCCGCGCCGTTGGCGCTTAGCACCAGCATCTGCGCAAGCTGCTTGGTATAAAGCTCGCTTTCCCCATCTATCAGCAGCGCCGCCACGCTGCCATCCAGCGCATCGGCTTGCGCGCGCAGGTGCAGCAGCAGGCGGCAGAGCTCGGCGCTAAGCCCATATGCGCCCACGGACAGCGCGAACAGCACGCGCTTCCCCCGCAGGCAGGGCATATCCCCCTCGGTATCGATTATGGCCATATCGTGCGGCACGCCGCTTAGCGCATATTGCAGCGCTTGGGTCAGCCGCGTATGCCGGCCTATGGATACTACGGTAAGGCTTTGCTCCATATGCGCTAAAACTCCTTTAGCATAGTATGCGCGGCTTCTATGCGCGCGCGCAATGCCGGACAGAGGGCCTCCCGCTTTACTTCCAGTCCGTTTTGCGTAAAGCGGCTGGTACAGCCAAAGTACGCGCCGCCCAGCGGCACCGCGCCATCGTGCCATTCCCCCCTGAGGGTGCGCAGCACCGAAACGCAGGCCGAAGAAAGCCCGGGCGCGATATAGGGCTTAAAGCCCAGCTCCCGCACGCGGAGATTGGCGGTTTGCGCAAGCTCGGTTAAGCGGAGCGAGAGCGCCGCATCGTAGCCTGCGTTTGGCGCGTTGGCGATGACCAGCCCTTCGCCATGCGGCCCATAGGCCCGGCCCTGAGAAAAGTCGACTTGCTCACTTTGCGCATAATAGGCCGCGCGGGCGCGCATAACGCCCAAGCCATACCCCTGCACCTGTTCGGGCAGCAAGCCCGCAAAATCGAACGCGTCGCTTGCGCCCTCGTTGCTCATCTCAAATACCGCGCGGGCCAAGTGATCGACCGGGTCGGATATTTGGGCGAACAGGCCGGTGAACCTCGCATCCCGCGCGCGCTTCGCATAGGGTTCCAGCATGTGCCGGTTGGCCGCGTATTGCGCCATGCGCACATCGCCCTGATGGGAGAGCGGCGGCACGCCCCGGCTCGCCGCAAACAATATCGCGTCGCAGTCAAACAGGGTGCTTTCGTTTTGTATGGTTACAGGGGGCAGCGGCGCGCCGTCATAGGGCAGCACCTGGTTAAGCTCCATCTCGTAGCGCGCGCACTGGCTGGCGTTGGGGTCGTATATGCCGATGCCCGCAAGCTCATGCCCCAGCAACTTTAGCCCCATCAACAGCGCGCCGCCCACATCCCCCAGGCCGATCAGCGTGATGCGGGGGTGCGCGGGCGGGGAAGTTAAGCGCCGAAGCACGGCGTGCCAGTTGGCATATGCGGTGTTGACCGCCGCGGCGCCGTTGCTTGCCAGTATGCTTTGCAACGTTTTGGGGAAGTCAAAATCCGCGGGTGATGCTTGGGGCGGGCAGAGCAGGCCTATGCCGGGCGATTCGTATAATTCGGCATAGCTGCGCACCCCCCATATGCCCCGCGCGCCGGGTGAACTGTCGTATAGCAGCAGCGCGAGCGGCGCAAACGGGGCGTCGACTTGCTGCGCGCCGGGCGGCAGTGCGGCGGGGGAAATGGGAACGAGGCAAATGCCTTGGCAGCTGTAAAAACGCATCATTTCAGCTCCGGCCGCAGGCGGTCCAGCCAAGCCATATCCTCCGCCAGGCAGGCCGAGGCCGTGACGCCGCTCTCGTATTCGATATGCGCACCCTTGTTGGGTATGCGGGGGGAAATTAAAGCCTCGCTTAGCCGCCGTATGGTCAGCACGCCCGCAAACAGCGCCTGATGACGGCGCTCGAGCACCGTGAGTATGGCGTGGGCATTGCGCAAGGCCGTGCCGGAAAGCTCCCATATCGCCCGCGCGGGCGCGTTGCGCATAAAGCGCGGGTATACATAGGGGAGTATGAGGTTTACTGAGGGCTGCAGGGTATCCTCCATGGTGCGCCCGCCCGCGCCGTCCCCGCCCAAAAACGGGTAGAGCAGGCTTTCGGTAAACCAGTAATGCAGGTTGGGTATGAAGTATTCGCAGCTTACCGCGCGGCCCTGCACCTGCATCAGGTCGTTGCCCCGCCCCGAGAGTATGCCCACGATGATGCGGGAGATGGGCACGTTTTCGTTCTTGAAGATAGGATCCAGCTTTTCGAGCCGGTAGCCGTTGTGCAGCAGGTCATCCACCAGCAGCACGGGCCGCCGGAAGGATTTGAGCGTGCGCACCTGATTTACCAGCGAGGAATACCCGGGGGATTCCATAATGTCGAACCCCACAAGGTTGGGGTTGAACACCTTGTCGGCATGCAGCGTTTTGGTGACGGTATGGGGCACGATTTCCCCCGAAAGCACCTTGCCATAGGGCACGCACATATCGTTGCCCAGGGTGCGGCTCCCCGCGGGCAAATCCAGCACATCGTTGCATTGCTGCACGCGCTGCATCAGCGCCTGATTGAGCAGCTCGGTATCGAAGCACAGCGTGAGCTTGCCGGGGAACAGCGCGGCCAACGCGCGCCGCAGCGCCGGGCGGGTATTGAGCACCGCGCTCACCACCGCCTCGTCGGAACGCAGCGGTTCCTTGATGCGCCCCAGGGTATCCTGCACCAGTATGCTGGCCGAGCGCATATCCACATAGAGTATGCTCGCCTCTTCGGGCAGCGGTATGAAGCCGAGCTGCTCCAGCGTGGGCGCAAGAGGGTCGTTGGGGCCGGACGTGCGGTAAAACGCATAGGTGATGTCATCGTTTAGGCTGCGGGCCAGCAATTCGTTGCACAGCAGCAGCGGCGCATCTATGCCGCCGGGCGCGTCCTCCTCCAGCCCGTTCAGCATCAACAGCCGCCCCGAGGTATAGTTGCGCAAATGCTCGGCGGCCGCCCTGTCGCACAGCGCGTGGTAGGCATCCGCCATGGGCAGGGCCTGGGCAAACACCTTGCCCAGCGCCGCGCCGTCCTCCCGCCGGTACAGCGTGACCGTATAGCGGCCTTCCTGCCGCTCCGCCTCCAAAAAGAGCTTCTCGGGGGTCATCATATGCTTGTTGAGCGGCGCGCGCAGGTACAGCGCGTGCGAGTAGATAAAATCCTGCACCACAGGGTCTACCAGCATGGAGATATCCAAGTTTTTATCGATGTATTCGCGTATGCGCGAGGAGCTTACGCCCTCGTAATGGGCGGGCAGCGAGAGCTGTATGAGCTTGCCGTGTATGCGCTTTTGTATCACCTCGGCATCCGCCGCCTGGCCATCCGGGTGCAGGCGGGAAAACACGATGTGGTTGTAGCACGAGGCGGTGCCGGGGCCATCCTTGGCGTAGGCCGATGCGTTTTCGATCACATCGCTGCCCAGCACAATGTAGGTATCCCGCGCGGGGAACAGCTCGGTGAGCTTGGCCAAATCGGCCTCGTTGGCGATGTTGATGGGTATATCATCGGGGAACAAAAACACAGCCTGCGTATCGGCCACGCTCATGGTGGCGATTTGCCGCCGGAGCAGCTTGGGCAGCGTGCGCTTGCTCCAGGAGAATTCGTCGATGGAGAGGTACACCTCCATGCCCAGCGCCGCGATTTCATCTACGATGGCGCGGTGCCCGGCGGAGAATGGATCGAACGCGCCGGGGAAGAAGGCGACCGGGGTTTGGGAGATGAGCGGGGCGGCGGGTATGGTAAGTTCGCTCCCCGTGATGAAGCGATAGAGCTGGTTGAGCATGGCGGCGCGGTTGAAAAATGTGAGGGATTGATCCCGCGGCTCACACAGCAATGTGAGCAGCTTTTTGGCGCAGCCATCGAACACGGCGCGCCGCCGCGCGATGCCCACGGCTTCGTTGGCGAAAAACCCGCGGCAGAGCACATGCAGCGCGGTGCGGTGTATGCTGTCTTCATAGTGGGCGATGCCGGTGAGTATAAGCCCCAGTATATGCCGCTCCAGCCCCGCGTTGCCCTCTACGCAAAGGCTGCACAGCACGGCGCCCAGCGTGGAGAGCGCGGTGCGCGCGGGGCGTATGTTGGAGGAGCGGACCAAGCCTTCGAGCAGCGCCAGGCATTCCTCCATCTCCTTGGGGGGCAGGCGGCAGATGAGCGCGCCCAAATAGGGCGGTATATAGCGGGATATTTCATCTTGCCCGCTCTCCAGCTCCCGGATAAGGTCTATGACGATCTCGTTGCATTGATCCACGCTCAGCAGCGGCGCGATTTCGCTCAGCGCCGCGCCCGCCCTTTCGCGCACCGGCAGGTGCTCGCTGACCGAAAGCAGGTTGGAAAGATGCATGGCGATGTGGAAGGCCTCGCCGTGGCCTTCGGTCTGCGCGTGCTCGAGCAGCATGTCGATATAGGCGAGCTTCACCGTCCAATGCACGGCGTTTTTGAGGTTGCTCAGGTACAGCTCGGATATATCCGGGAAGCTGCCCTGTGCGCCGGGTGCGGGCACGCCGTGCTTGTGGGCCAAACGCCGGTTGATACGCAGCACGAGGTAGGCCACCACCGGCTGGCCGGGCGCCGCCTGCAGCAGCTTTTGCGCGCAGGCGACCGCCTCGTCGCTATCCGCCTCCAGCAGCCGCTCGCCCAGCCGCAGCACGCTGATGACCAGCCGCAGCTCGTCGCTTTGGAGCATGTTGGCAAGCACATTGGCGAGCGCGGCTATGGCGGCGCTCGAAAACAGCGCCACCGGCACATGCAGCAGGGCGTCTACCAGCACAAATTGCACGCCAACGGGCAACCCAGGCTTGAGCACGCGGGAGAGCAGCGGCGCGAAATAGTGCGGCGCTTCTGCCGGCGGGCAATGCGCAAACAGGCTGCCCGCCACGGTTTTAAGCGAGTTGGATATGCGCAGGGCATGCTTGGCCGATATTTTAACATCCGGGTGCAGGAACAGGTCGATATAGGTATCCCACAGGGCGGTGGCTTCGAGCAGCACATCGGTCACGCCGGGGGCGGCGGCATCCTGCGGGGCGTGCGTAGGCAATTCTTTGCGGTAGCGGGGGCCGCTGCCCGCCAAAATAAGCCCCATGATGCGGCCCGCGTGGCGGCGCACATCCCCCTCGTGGTGCATCAGCAGCTCGTATAAAAAGCTGAGCGCCTGCAGCTTGGCCGCAAGGGTGAGGTATATGCTGTATTCTTCGAGCAAACGCAAATAGGTGCGTATGCGCTGCGGGTTCTTTTCGGCGCGGGCCTGCTCCAGCAATTGTTCGAAGGATTCCCCCCGCGAGAGCGTGTGCATCAGCTGTATGTTGTGATCGAAGGTCATATCCCGCAGGGCGTCCATGGCGCCCGCGCCCGAGAGCAGCGAGGCATCCGTGGACATGGGCGGGAGCGGCCCCTTATCTTCTAAGCCTACATACACGCCTTTATCGCGCAGGAACCGCTCAAAATCCCGCAGCTTTAAGTAGACGGTTTCGTATTGCAGCCGCTTTTCATCATTGATATCGCACAGCTTGTTTAAGATGATCTCCCGCGCCTCTTCCAGCGTATAGATGTGTATCTGCTCGTTGCCGGCGGCATCCCGCTCGCCGCGCACGCGGAAATCGGCATAAATCAGCAATAAGGATTCGATGGGCAGGTTTTCAAATTCCAAATCCCAGGTGGAATGGTTGGCCGCCACATGCGCGATTTCATCCATGCCGCCCCGCGTGAGCCATTCCCAGGTGTAGTAATAGTGCAGGTGGGGCACCCGTTTGGCATCCTCACCCCGGCAGCCAAACTTGCCTACATCGTGGCACAGCGAGGCCGCGGCCAGCAGCGGTATATCCACCGGCAGCCCGCAGGCCGCCGCGCGCCGTGCGATGCTTACCGATATGTTATGCACGCCGATGATGTGACCGGCCGGGTCGTAGGGCAGCACATAGCGCGCCATACGCAAGGCCTCGGCATAGCGGCTTTCTTTTAAGCGGCAAAGAAACTGCGCGTATTCCGCCCGTATGCGGCTGTGCGACAGCTCCGCTTTGGTGGCAAATTGGATATCGTGGAACGGCGAGGGGGGGCAAAACGCGCTTTCCTGATTTAACAGCCAGGTGAACACGATGAGGAAAAACTCCACCGCCTGCTTTTCACCCTTGGCCAAGGGCGTGAAGTCCGCATCGGCAAACAACCCGTTCGCCAAATGCGCGTAAACGCGCCGCATCCAGCCCTCGCTGGGCTCGGGGTGGAAATATGCCATGACCGGCCGGCAAAAGGAGAGCACCTGCGCGCAGTCGATGCGCACATCCGGGTGCAGGGCGCCCAGCGCGTTGGAAAAGCCGCTCTTTTCCAAATAGACGCGCAGCGTGCGCCGCGTGATGTGCGCCTGCCGGGAAAAGCCGGTCAGCAGGTTATCCAGCAGGGGTTTGTATCGTTCTTGTGCAACATTCGGCATTTGAAGTGGCCTTTCTGCTCGGGTGCGCATTTTTCGTGTATCACCAGTATTTTATCATATTATAGTAAAGAAATGCGGGGATGACCAGCGAAAACATTACAAAGTGCCATTTTGGTTGCACGCCCTATGGTTGGAGGTGGCTTTATGTTGCTTTAGGCGTGGCGGCACAAAAGATGAACTTGCAGAATAGTATCATATATAGTACTATAAACCTACGAGCTAAAAGGATGGGTGTAAGAGATGGCGGGGGTGGAAAAGCTAATCGAAAAGATGAAGCGGCAGCCCAATGGCATCCGTATGGTGGAAGCCGACAAGGTGTTAAGTGAAAGCGGCTATCATCTTGACAGACAAAATGGTTCACACCGTCAGTACATCAATGCAGACGGCGATGTCCTTACAATCAAGGATGAAACGCCTTTAAAGGCTGTTTATGTTAAAGATATTTTGCGGCGTATAGGGTATTAAAGAGAGGAATCGTATTATGAACGTACAGGAATACATGAAACTGCCATATAACTATGTCATCAAGCCGATTAACGATGAGAGCGGAACATATTATCATGCCATGGTGTTAGAGCTGGATGGCTGCCAAAGCACCGGCGCTACTTTTGATGAAGCGATGGATAGCTTGCAAGAAGCGATGACTGGATGGATTGAAACGAAATTGGCGCATGGGTTTCCCGTCCCCGAGCCGGTGGATACCGATGATTACAGCGGGAAATTTGTAGTGCGTATCCCCAAAACACTCCATTTCAAATTGGCAATGGCGGCTGAAAAAGAAGGCGTATCCCTTAATCAATACGCGCTTTATAAGCTTTGCAACTGATTTTCATATAAAAAACGCTGCTGTTGGGTGTGCTTAACCCGACAGCAGCGTTTTTTTGTATTGGTTGTTAGTTTGGAATAATAATACAATTATCTACAGAAACATAAAATGACAATCCAGAGCATTTTCCTTGCAGGGTAATGACATCACCTTTGCTTAATTCTGCAACAGCATCAATGGTATCTTCTGTAACAGTACATTGTATGAGATTTACAATCGCCCAGTCATCTTTATCATTTGCAAGTATAACATATGTATCCCCAAGTGTTACTCCAATCGAATCGACCGTGCCGGTTACAGTGAGCCATTGCCCTTTATATTTCTTATCAGCAGCTACTTCGTTGGCTTTATAGGCTTCGCTTAGTTCCGTTGCAGTAACAGAGATGTACTCCTTTGTATTCTTTTGGGGCGCAGAACTGTTGGTTGGTTTTTGCGATGGAGCGCTGCTATTAACTGCAGATGTGCTTTGGGAAGCTGGCGGCGTGCCACTATTATTATTTTTCGGTGTAATAATAATGATAAATACGATGACAGCTATCACCCAAAACCACCATCTCTTATATACCGGTTTCTTGTTTTTTGCACCGCAATGCGGGCAAGTTTTTGCGCTTTTGGCTATTTCTTGGCCACAGACAGCGCATTTTGCCATTTTAGTGTTTTCACTCATATGTACTCCTTTCTCAACCTGCCATAAATTTACTACTTGAAATTATAACTTATTTGTATACTAATAACAACCCTTATTAAAACTATTTGTAGTTCACAGATGTCTAGTAGAATGGTTTTGAAAAGGTGGTACACTTATGGATATTCTTCAACAAATCACAAGCTTGTGCGAAGCTCGAGGTTGGAGTGCTTACCGTCTTGCAAAAGAAGCTGGAATTCCACAGTCAACGCTTTCTAACCTTTATAAAAGAAAGAATTCGCCCACTGTGTCAACATTGAGCGCTATTTGCGGCGCTTTCGGCATCTCACTTTCTCAATTTTTCGCGGGAGCCGATGAGGGGCATGCGTTGACGGCTGACCAGCAGGAATTGCTTCAAAAATGGGTAATACTCTCTCCATCGCAAAAAGAAAGAGTAATGGCCTATATCCTTGGCTGCCTTCAACAGTAAACATCATATGGCTTGCTGTCGGTTACGCGTTTTTGCGTAGATTCATATTTGTTCTTTATCCTCTGCTTTTAAAGCGGGGATTTATTTTTTTGGATTGGTGGTTTCTTTTAGGGAAGTTAAAGGAGCGGGGCGCATTGTTTAAGCAAAAATGCGGGGATGACCAGCGAAAACATTACATATTCATATTCCATGAGGAATTTTTGGATTTTACCCAGACCGAGGGCGGCGCTATGAGGGCCGGGCGGCGAAGGCGGGGAGCGCGCGCCATCGGGGCCGCCGCGGCGCTGCTCCTGCTGCTCCCCATAGGGATGCTGCTGGCCGGGCTGCCGGCCGGCGGGGTTCCGGCCCCGCAGCGCATTGTGGAGGTGGCGCTATCGCAGGTGGGCAATACGGATGGTGAACCGTATTGGTCCTGGTTTGGGTTTGAATACCGGGTGGAGTGGTGCGCCTGCTTCGTATCGTGGTGCGCCTATCGGTGCGGCTATATCCAAAGCGGCTTATTCCCCAAGTACGCGGGCTGTACGCAGGGCGTCAGTTGGTTTAAGGGCAAGGGGCAATGGAGGCAGCCGGGCTATGCGCCCTGTGCGGGGGATATCATATTCTTCGATTGGCAGGGGGATGGCGTGCCGGACCATACCGGCATTGTGGAAAAATATGAAGAGGACACCGTGTATACCATAGAGGGCAATGCCGGCAACGCCTGCCGCCAGCGCAGCTATGCGCGCACGGATGCCGCGATTTATGGGTATGGGGCGCCCGCGTATGCCCGTGCCTTGGGGTAGGGTGGAATTGCGCGGCAAGGGGGCAACCTACAAAATATAACGGACATTTTACAGCATAACAGCACGATTTAAACAGAATATTCCGTTTGGCGCAGCTCCTGTGAAATTGCGCTTGACCCACTGCGCTTTTCTGCTATAATAAGCGTGTTTGGGAGGACGCCCGTATGAAACACAATAAAAGCATTAAAGAATTTTTGTTAGGCAGGCCGCTGCGCAGCGATGAGCTTGGGCACGAAAAGCTATCCGTGTTTTGGGGCTTGCCCATTTTGGCCAGCGACGCCGTTTCTTCTGTCGCCTATGCTATCGAAGAGGTTTTGTTGGTGCTGGTTCCCGTGCTCTCGCTGGTGGCGTTTCGGTTTGTGCCCACCGTGGTGGCGCCCATTATTCTGCTGCTGAGCATACTCGTGTTTTCTTATATGCAAATCATCCAGCATTACCCCAGCGGCGGCGGCGCCTATGCGGTTTCGCTGGATAGCTTTGGGCATAAACCGGCCATGCTTGCCGCATCCGCGCTCATCATCGATTATGTTCTTACCGTGGCAGTAAGCGTATCCTCCTCCACCGAGGCGCTCGTTTCGGCCCTGCCGGCGCTGGATCCGTTTCGCTTGCCCATTTGCATAGCCTGCATCGTTTTGATTACGCTACTCAACCTGCGCGGCATCAGCGAATCGGCCAAGATATTTGGCGTACCCACCTATCTGTTCATCTTTTTGATGGCGCTGCTCATCATCGTCGGCTTTGTGCGGATGCTCACCGGCAGCCTCGCCGCACCGGCGCCGGCGCCGTTGCAAACCGGCGCGCAAAATGCCGTGTCCTCGGTTTCGCTGTTTTTGCTGCTGCGCGCGTTTTCCTCGGGGTGCTCGGCGTTAACGGGCGTGGAGGCCGTCAGCAACGCGGTGCCGTCCTTCCGCTCGCCTTCCACCGTTACGGCCCGCCGCGTGCTGTTGCTGCTGGCCTGTGTGATTATATTCATCTTCGGCGGCACCTCCTTGCTGGCCACGCGGCTGCAGGTGCTGCCCATTGCGGGTGAAACGGTGCTTTCGCAGATGGCGCGCGCGATATTTGGACAAGGCCCGCTATACTATGCGCTGCAGGGCTTCACGGCGATTATACTTTTGCTGGCGGCCAACACGGCCTACAGCGGCCTGCCAACGCTGCTCGCCATTTTGGCGCGCGATTCCTATGTGCCGCGGCAGTTTTCGCAGCGGGGGGCAAAGCTCAGCTTTTCCAATGGCATACTGTTTATCTGCGTGGCCGCCTCCGTTATGGTCATCCTGTTCGGCGCCGAAACCCACCGGCTCATACCGCTGTACTCTGTGGGCGTATTCGTTTCGTTCACCTTATCCCAGGCGGGCATGTTCATCAAATGGCATAAGGCCAAAGAGCCCGGCTGGCAATATAAATCCCTCATCAACGGCGTGGGCGCGCTGGTCACGCTCATAGGGGGCGTCATTGTGCTGGTGACAAAATTCGCGCACGGCGCGTGGATACTCATCTTGCTCATATCGGCGCTGATGTTTTTGATGAGCCGCATTCAAAGGCATTATCAACGCATTGCGCAGGAGATTACCCCTGAGGAATTTGCCCGTATCTGCCACCCCAGCACGACGCAGGGCGATGCGCTTATGCTGGTGCTGATGACGGGGCGCTTAACGCGCTCGGCGGCAAAATCGCTCAATTATGCCAGCCAGGTATCGCGCAACGTGCGGGTGTTAAGCGTTGTGGAGGATGAGGCGCAGCGGCAGGAGCTGCAAAAAACCTGGGCGTCCCTGCATATCGAGCCTCAGCTCGTGGTGCTTTTGGCGCCGTTCCGCGATGTGCTTATCCCCATCCGCGACTATGTGCTGCAGCTGGAAAGCAGCTTGCCGCACGGCAATAAGCTGACGGTTGTGATGACAAGGTTTATCGAAGAGCATTGGTATGACAGGGCCCTGCACAACCAAACGAGCTTTTTCCTGCAGCGCAAGCTCGGCAACCTGCGCAACGTGGCCACGGTGCTTATACCCTATTATTATATGGAATCCCGTGGCGCGAGGGCCGATGCGAATCAAAAATAAAGCCTGCCAAGGGCTGGCAAGCATACGTGAATGAACGAATAGCGACTCCCCGGTTTTGCCGGGGAATCGCTATTTTTAACACGGGGCGAAGGGGTTTTATACCTTGGAGGCCGTGCCCGGCGTATAATGCTGCATCAGCGCGGCGGGCGTCATGTCTTTGCGCGCCTCACCCGATATATCCAGCGCGATGCGCCCATCTTCCAGCATGATGGTGCGGCTGCCCACCGCCAAAGCCTGGCGGATGTTGTGCGTGATCATGATGGCGGCAAGGTTTTGCTCCTGCACGATTTCCTTGGTGAGCACCATGATCTTTTCGGCCGCCACAGGGTCCAAGGCTGCGGTATGCTCATCGAGCAGGAGCAGGCCCGGCCCCGCTACCGTAGACATAAGCAGGGAGAGCGCTTGCCGCTGCCCGCCCGAAAGCAGGCCGACCTTGGCGTCCAGCCTATCTTCCAGCCCCATGCCAAAGCGGGCGAGCTGCGTGCGGAAGAACGCCGCGTCCTTTTTGGTTACGCCCGGCCGCAAGGGGGAGCGCCGGCCGCGGCTATATGCCAGCGATAGGTTTTCCACGATGGTCATATGCGGCGCGGTGCCCTTCATAGGGTCTTGAAATAAATAGCCAATCTGAAACGCGCGCTTGTGTGGGGGCCGCCAGGTGATATCGACCCCGTTTACGGTGATGCGCCCGCTGTCGAGCAAAAACGCGCCGGTAATCGCGTTGAACAGCGTGGATTTGCCCGCGCCGTTGGAACCTATCATGGTGGCGAATTCACCCTGCGCCAGCGTTAGGCTTAAGCTATCCAACGCGACGCGCTGGTTGGGCATGCCCTGCAAAAACGTCTTTTGCGCCTTGTCAATTACCAGCATGTTGGTTCGCCTCCTTTTTTACCCTGGCGAGCTGCAGCCAGCCCCGTACGGCAGGCAGCGAAAGCGCGATTGTCACGATTAACGCCGAAACCAGCTTGAGCGCATAGGCGGGGAAGAAGTCGCTCTTGAGCGCGAGTGCGATGATAAGCCGGTATAGCAGCGAGCCGCATACCGCCGAAAGCAAGCCTATCGTTACGCTGCGGCGGCCAAAGAACATTTCGCCGATGATGACCGAGGCCAAGCCCACCACCATCATGCCCACGCCGGAGCTGATATCCGCAAAGCCCTGGTACTGCGCGGCCACCGCGCCCGAAAACGCGACGCAGGCGTTGGACAGCGCGATGGCGAGTATCCGTATGGCATCCACATTGATGGAGGAAGCGCGCACCATGTCGTCGTTATCGCCCACCGCGCGGATGCAAAGCCCCAAGTGCGTGTGAAAGAACCATACCAGCGCCGCGAAGCACCCGCAGGCGAGCAGCAGTGTAAGCGCCAGCCGCGTTATATCCCGGCCCGCCGCATTGGGCAGCAGCGCCGCCGCCCAAGAGAACAGGTGCGATGCGCCAAGCAGCGATACGTTGGAGCGATCCCCCAGGATGAACAGGTTTATGGTATAAAGCCCGCTCATGGTGAGTATGCCGGATAGTATGGGATGTATTTTGAGCTTGGTTTGAAGCAGCCCGGTTATGACGCCGGCCAAAGCCCCGGCCAGTATCCCCAGCAAAATGCCATAGGCGGGGTACCCGGCCACGGTGAGCGTGGCGCTAACAGCCATGCCCAGTGTAAAGCTGCCATCGGTGGTTAAGTCCGGCGTGTTGAGGATGCGAAACGTGATGTATATCCCCAGCGCCATCAGGCCGTATATAAGCCCCAAGTGCAATGAACCCATGAGCAGCGTCATACCGGGCCGCCTCCTTTTGTCGCTTTGTTATTTTACGATTACCGCGTTTTGCAGCATGGAATCCGGGATTTTTATCCCGATGGCATCGGCTGTGCCCTGATGGAACAGCGTAACGAAGTCGGATATGACCACCGCGGGAATATCCGCTACCGCCGTGCCGCCAAGGTAGCTGTGCACCATATCGGCGGTCCTTGCGCCGATTACCGTATCATCGATGCTGATGGTGGCAAACGCGCCCGTGTTTACCATAACCGCCGAGCTGCCATATACGGGCACGCCCGCGGCGTTGGCTACCTCCACCACCTGCGTGAGCGCGCTCTGTATCATGCTGTCATTGGGCACGAATATGGCGTCCACCTTTTCGGCCAAAGCCTGCGCGGCCTGCTGTACCTCCGAAGAGGCGGTTACAACGGCTTCCTCATAGGTGTAGCTGCCGGTCTGCTCCAAATAGGCCTTGGCGGCGGTTACGGTGCTTACCGAATTGACCTCGCCCGCGTTATACAGCAGGCCGAAGGATGTTACATTGGGCGTTACCTGCGCGGCGAGCTTAAACATTTCATCCACCGGTATGGCGTTGGAGGTGCCGGTGGCGTTTTTATCCGGCTTGGCCATATCGGTAATGACGCCGGCCGCCACGGGGTTGGATACCGCGATGAAGAAAATCGGCGCTTTGGGCGCAAGGTTTACCATGGCCTGCGTGGGCGGGGTGGCGATGGTAACGATAACATCGAGGTTTTCGCTGGCCATGTTTTGGCAGATGGAATTGAGGTTACTCATATCGCCCTGCGCGTTTTGGTACGAAAACGTCATCTTATCCTCCGAATACCCCAGCTCGCGCATCCTGGCGATAAAGCCTTCACGCATATCGGTGAATGCGCCGTTATCCACCAGTTGTACGATGCCCACGTGCAAAACCGTAACGTTTTGGGCGGGTTTGCCCGCACAGGCGGTAAGCGTGCTTAGCGCGGCTAAAACCAGCAAAAGGGAAAGTGTCTTTTTGATGCTTGTGATGTTCATGATGAACCTCCTCAAAATAATTTTTGCCGGTTAATGAGCGCGGGGGGCCGCGGGCAACAAAAAACGCCTGCCCTTATAGATGCGCGATTGCGCATACACAAGGACAAACGCTAAACGTCTGCGGTGCCACCTTGGTTGGCGATTGCTCGCCCTGCTCTGCAGAGTGCCGACACACTCCTCACCCGATAACGCCGGTGATGCGTCGCAAAATACTGGGGATAAACTCCCTTTCCTTGCGCCCTCCGCAGCCCATTTGCCGTTCCGCTTTCTGCCGGGTTTACAGCACTCCCGACTCTCTGTAAGCGCGCTTACGGTTTGATTTCTGCATCGTAGGTGTAAAGATATAAAACCATATCCGAATCACTTTGTCAAGCGGAAAATAAAATAAATCGCATGGATATTGTACAAGCGGCGATTAGCCGAGGGCGCCGTGCAGGCACGGTACGGTATTCCCGCCGCGCGGCATAACATACACCGACTTGCCGCATACGTCTAAATTCGCCTGAAAATCGGCCACCTCCGCATAGGCGCGTATCCGCATATCCGCCATAAGGCTGGGGGGCAGCTGCGTGAGCATAACGACGTTTGCGCGCGCCATAATTTCGCACGCGGCATAAAAGATATACCCGCCTATGCTGTAATTGGCCCGCAGCTCGGCATCCAGCGTGCCCCGGCGCAAAGGCTCGAGCCAGCCAAAAAAATCCGGCGTGCCGCCGCCCTCGCGGCATTCCGCCAAAAAGTAGATGCTGCCGCCATCCTTCACCGCAAGCGAGGCGTTGAGCAGCGTTTTTATGCTTTGATACAGGTTGATGTCGCGCGGGAAGCCGCCCGCGCTGGCCACCACCACATCCGCAAGGTGGGGTATCGTCACCCCCATGGCCTCCTGTACGACCTTGCAGCTCTCTTCCCATGCCAGGCGCCAATGCCCGCAAAACAGGCGGCAATGCGCCCCGCCGCTCGCCACGATGTTGATGCCAAACACGGGTGCAACCAGCGCGGCCGCTTCATCCATATCCTCATATATCGGGTTGCCGGCCCGTTTGCCCGTGCCGATGAACGGGTTGGAGCAGGGGGCCGTTTGGCTTAGCGAATGCAGATGGTTTTGGTTGATGGTGCTCTTTGCGCAGATGCCGGGCAAGATGTTTTTGCGCCCGCCCCCAAACCCCGCCATCAAATGATGCACCGTGCCGCCCACCAATATGACCTTACGTCCCACGGCCAGCGGGTGCACTTTTACCACCGTGCCGCGGGAGGTAACGCCCACCTCTACCAAATCATCGGCCATGCAATCGTGGTTATATACCCGCACGCGCGCGAATACGCCTGGCGTGACCAGCGTTGTAAGCTCATCTTCGGTTTGTGCGCGGTGCGTGCCCAGCGCGATGAGAATGGCCATGTTATCATAAGGGACGCCGATGACATCGTGCAGATACGCGGTCAACAGCGCGCAAATCTTATCCTGCCGCATCCAAAAGCGCGTGATGTCGCTGAGCACGATCGTAACGCAATCCCTCCCATCTATCACCTGCCGAAGCGGCGGCGACGCGATGGGGTTCTCCACCGCCTGACTAAAGGCGGCAGGCAGGTCTTGGATGGGCGTGAGCGCCCGCTCCTCTAAAATGGTTATGGACCCGGCGCCCGCAAGCCGTACATTCAGGCGCTGCGCACCATAGGCCAAAGAAATTTGCTCCATAAAGGTCTCCGTTTCGCCGATATGCTGTTATTGTACCACAAAGGGAACTTTCAATGAAGCCTGGCAAATAACTCTCTCCCCGTTGTGTTCGGCTAGAGTGGGAAGATAGGGGGCTTATGGCGGTACGGTATTCAAAAAACGAGCCAAGACAAAAGCAAGGCTCGTTTTTATGGCAAATGAGTTTTATGTAGGACTACATGTTTGCTACGGTTTCCCCGCCCAACTCCATCAACCGGAGCAGTTTAAATCCGGCCATTGCTTGATAGCAAAACACGGCGTCGCTTTGTGGGATGATGAAACAATGTTGCCCATAGTTGCCGCTAGAAAGCGTGGTACCGGGTACCGGCGTTTTCCAAAACTGGTAGCCATATCCATGGCAGAACACTTTGGGGCTGAACCCGGCACCTTCCAACTGCTTGATGTATTTCCCGGTGTCCACAATGGCGGATGTCGCTTCATCAACATATTCCTTGTTTAAAAGTTGCTGCCCTTGCCAGTTCCCTCTGCGAAGCACAAACTCTCCAAAAAAGCCCATTTCATCAATGGTCATATGCAGGCCGTTGGCGGATACAACATGTCCGTTGGGGCAAAGCGTCCAGTCCGGGTTTTCGATACCAATGGGTTCAAAAAAACGGTGACGGAGGAACTCCAGCAAATTTTCCCCGGCGCGCCGCTCGATACAGCAGGTTGCCATATAGGTGTTGAAATTGCTATATACAAATACCGTCCCAGGCTCGTGCGGGAAATTCACATTGAAATAGTACTGTATCCAATCGCGAATATAATAGCGCTCAGGCCAATCACAAAAGAACAATGTGGTATCCAACCCGCTAGTCATGGTCAACAAATGGCGAAAGGTACATTTGAGCAGGTTGGCGCTGGTTGTAGGCTCAACATATTCCGGGAAAATATCGCATACTTTCTCATCCAAAGAAATCAGGCCCTCCTGCAGCGCGTATCCGGCCGCGAGCCCCACGACGGATTTACACAAGGAAAAACTGTTTAGCCGCGTTTTAGTAGGCATCGCAGAATATTCGGCAATCACATCTCCGCCCTGCCGCAACTGGGCGTATTTTAAGTTGATTCCTTCATCTTGAATCTGCTTGACAAATTCATTAAAAACCTTAACCGACATAGAAACCTCCTCTTAGTACCAATTACAGTAGTTGCAGGAATTCGACTGCTTTTGAAAACATCTCTTCATATCGATAGCCTTCCAGCGCCTGGAATGTAAAAACCGCATTTTTATCCGCGTTGATGATGATACCTTGGCCAAATCTCCCTTTGAGCAGGAGGGTGTTTGGAACATGACCGGGCACCCATATGTGGTAACCGTAGGATATATCGGCATCCACCTGCATGCGCGCTGTTATGGCTTGGCTGATATAGGAACGAGGTACGATACTGTGCCAGTTCAGCGTCCCTTTGTTTAAGAACAATTGACCTAACATACCCATTTCTTCCACGGTCAAATATAACCCATTAAAGCCCATGATATGCCCTTTGGCACAAGGTAGCCAATCCGGGTTTCCTATCCCGATGTTTTCAAAAAGCCGATTGCGCAGGTATTCCAAAAGATTGGTGCCGGCCTTCTTTTCGATCATGCAGCAAATCATATAAGTGTTTAGATTACAATGCATAAAAGCGGTTCCCGGCTTATGGATATAGGCCGCATCAAAAAAACATTGCATCCAGTCTTTGACGGTATATCGTGCTGCATCGTCACAGATAAACAGGCTGCTTGCCACGCCAGTAGACATGGTGAGCAGATGTTCCAGCGTTACCGCCTGAAGGTTTTCGTTGGTTTCTCTGGATGTGTATTCCGGGAAATACTCGCATATTTTATCATTTAAAGAAATTAGACCTTCTTCGATAGCAATACCCACCGCTAGGCTTACAGCCCCTTCAGAAACGGTAAAAACGTTTAATCGGGTTTTTAACGGATGCGTTGTATAATCGTCACGCACCAAATTATCTATACGCAGCTGAGCGTAAAGAAGATCCAGCTTTTCCTCGTTCACAAACTCAAGGAAGGCGCGCATTGGAGGAAGATACTTTTTTTCTGATACCGCGCTGTGGCTGACCGCACTCGGCCCATGATAAAAATCCGACATACATGACCCTCCTACTTCTTTTTATACAAACTGCCAAAGTACGCTTTGGTTACCCGATCATCATGCTGCAAGGAAATCGACGGCCCTTGCAGCGCAATCTTGCCGCTTTCCATTACATAGGCGTTGTGGGATACTTCCAGTGCGATATGTGCGTTTTGTTCAACCAACAGTATGGAGATGCCACGTGCGTTAATCTCCACGATTTTTTCAAAAAGCTCGTCTATAAGCATGGGCGCCAACCCCATTGAAGGCTCATCCAGCATCAAAATTTTCGGCCTTGCCATGATTCCACGGCCAATGGCCAACATCTGCTGTTCGCCGCCCGACAAGGACCAACCCAATTGATTGCGTCGTTCTTTCAGCCGTGGGAACAACTCATACACTTCATCGAGTTCTTTGGTGAATGATGCGTTTGAGAAAAACCCATGCCAAGGGAATGTGCCTGTTTCCAGGTTTTTTTCCACCGTCAGCCCGGGGAAAATATGTCGGCTTTCCGGAACATGCGTAATACCCGCTCTAGCTACTTGCCTGGGTGTAAAGCTGCCAATCTCCATATCATCCAGCAGCATTGAGCCAAAACGCTTGACCACGCCGGAAATGGCTTTTAGAAGCGTAGTCTTCCCGGCCCCATTGCTGCCGATGATACAGGTTATTTTACCATCTTCTACATCGATATCCACACCTTTAAGTCCTTCGATTGCACCATAATATGCATGCAGGTTTTTAATTTTGAGCATTTCGCTGCCTCCCCAAATACGCCTCGATTACATCTTGATTAGAGGATACCTCTTCGGGATTACCGGATGCGATTACCTTACCAAAGTTGATGACTACGATTTGTTCGCAGAAGTTCATGACCAAATCCATCGCATGCTCAATGAGCAAGATGCCAATCCCTCTTTCCTTTGCGGCGACCGTTAGGAGCTTCATCACATTGTCGACTTCACTGTTATTCAATCCTGCGGCGGGTTCGTCCACCAATATTACCTTGGGATGCGCCAGCATAGACCGCACAATTTCAAGCAGCTTCCTTTGGCCGAAAGGGATACCGCTAATGTCGTCATCCCAATCGAAGGAGAACCCGGCGTATTGCATCAATTTGTTGAGCTCGCTTTCAAAGTCATCGCCTTTTTTACCAAAGAAGGCGGATGTGTAGCCAAAGCGGTTGCTAAGATCGGTGCCCAGCAGCAGGTTGTCCCGAATATTTGAGCGCTGTAAAAAACGCGGGGTTTGAAAGGTGCGCCCTATGCCAAGACGGGCTCTTTCATAGGGGGGCATTTGTGTAATATCCTGCTCGTTGAAATAGATATTGCCATGGTCGCAAGTATAGATGCCGCTAATAAGATTCATCAGCGTGCTTTTCCCGGCGCCATTCGGCCCAATTAACCCGTGGATTTCGCCTGGTAGTACAGAGAAAGATGTATTATCCGCGGCGATTACACCGCCAAATCGTTTACAAACAGTATCAAGCCTCAAAACCGGTTTCATCGCTATGCCTCCCCTTTCTCGGCAGCAGTTTGACTTGCCCTGTGCTCGAGTTTGATTTTTTTCTTTTTACGGTATCTTTTCAAGGCTGTAAGGAATACGCCGGAGAGACCCATCGGCATAAAAATCATCAGCAAGATAATGCCAATGCCGTAGATGAATTGCATATATCCCTGCAGGACCCGCAGCCATTCCGGGAGCATGCCGATTAAAACTGCCCCCAAAATACAACCGATGGTGTTGTTAACGCCTCCTAACATGGCCATGATGATATAGCGCACGCCCACGTCAAATGTAAAGGTGTCCGCTGAAATGTAGCGATTCATCATAGCATACAGCGCCCCTGCAAAGCCGCAGATAGCGCCGGCCACAGCAAAAGCATATACTTTTGTGATATAAACGTTGATGCCTAATGTAAGCGCTGCGGTCTCGTTATCCCGCACTGCTGCCAAAGAGCGACCAAACTGTGTCTTGCGAATCCGTTCTATGATAAGCGCAACAATCACCAATCCACCCGCCAAAATGTAGAACCATTGGTTGTAGTCCGCCGGCACAAAACCAAACAAATCCAGCTTGGGTACGCCGGAAATACCATCATATCCGCCAAACGCAGGCTTGTTCATAGAGTAAAAAGACCACGCAACCTGTACCAGCCCTATCGTAGCGAACGTGAAATATGTGCCGCGCAGGCGCAATAAGACAAGACCCAGGGCAAGGGCTACAAGAGCCGTAAAAAGGGGAGCAAGTAATAACGCAGGCAAAGTGGGGATGGCAAACCCCAAGCGGCCGGAGGTCATGTTTGCTGTAAAATAGCCGCCTACGCCCATCATCGTCACGCCGGCAAAGGTCATTTGTCCACCCATGCCCAGCATAATCGAAATACTCAACGCTACCATTGCATAGATTAACGTCAAATTCAGGCATAGCATCTTATAGCCGCTGTTTACTTGGGGCATAAGAAGGATGAAGGCCATGGCAACTACAAAAACAATAATTGTAGCAGGGCGTATTTTTAGTTTTTTTATTGTGAAATTTTTCATATTATCACCTCACGCCTTATCCGCTATTTTTTCGCCGAATAGCCCTTGGGGGCGGAAAATCAGCACGATGATCAGCACGATGAATACCACCGCATCTTTGTAGGATGACCATTGCAGTGTTGCGTAGGCTTCAATGAGGCCTACGATCAACGAACCGATAATCGCTCCCTTCAGGTTGCCAAACCCGCCGATTACCACCCCCGCAAAGGCGCGCAGCTGCAAGCTTGAAAGCGTTGCGCTGATAAAGAATACGGGCGCGACCATATAGCCTCCGATGGAAACAACCATAGTCACAAGCATATAGGTTGCCGCAATCGTCACCACCGATGGTATACCAATCAACTCGGCGGCGTATTTATCCTGCGCGGTGGCTTGCATCATCCTGCCCGCATAGAGCTTTTCAAACAGCATGAAGACCAATACGATTAATACCGCGCATACAGCGATAATCATTACATACTGCCATTGCAGTTTTATACCAAATATCTCAAGAACTTTTGTGGTTCCGGTTTCCGGATTAATAACAAGGGCTGGCATTGACAGCGCAACGGGGCCCCAAATTTTATAGGCCAGTTCCTTAATTACATAGCCGGCACCCATCGTTGCAATAATAACAGCCTGGGGGTAGGATGCCTCCCGGAGAGGCCAATAGGTAACCGCCATAAAAATCAGACCCACAATGGCAAAACTTATAAGCGAAGCTGGAACAAATAACCAGTAAGGCAGCTTAATATTCACAATAAATGTAAAGGAAAGATATGCGCCAAGCATAAACAAATCACCTTGCGCAAAATTCATGACGCCAACTGCTCTTACCAATAGGATCAATCCCATCGCAATAAGCGCATATACAACCCCCATGGCTAATCCGTTGACGGTTAGTCCTATTAGGTTATTCAACATAATTACACCTCAAAGCTAAGTTTGTGTGATTTCGCCGTTGCCGATACATTCTCTTATGCCATAAATACGAGGTTAGCTCACCTCGAATGAGTTCGAGGTGAGCTATATGCTCACATGACGAACCTTACTTGTTTACTTACCCGGCGGTTCGTACCGAAATACGAGACTGGACCTTTGCCGCACTGCCTTCGTTTTGCGTAATTACAAGCTCTGTGCATAAGCATTGGGTTCCATAAGCCGCCAAAGTGCCGCTTGCGCCAACGATGCCATTGGTTTCGCCAATCGCTTTGTTAATAGCGGCGTGATCTGTAACGGTACCTGCCGCTTCGCAGGCTGCTTTGAGCACCCACATTGCATCGTAAGCGCCCGGTTGGCCGGTAGTATCCAAGCTACCATAGGTATTCATTACATAATCCATATACGCTTGACTTTCCGCATGTTTAACATCGGTGGACCATTCACACACAGAGTACCAGCCATTGGTTTCTTCTTCGGTGCATTGAGTGAATGTGGTTTGATTTGCAAAGGACATGGAGCCGATACGCGGTATGGTGATTCCCGCTGCATAAGCTTGCTTCACAACGTAGGGCGCGATATCCGTACCAAGGGCAATCAGGCAATCCGCATCGGAGTTTGCGATTTGGGTAAGCTGGTTTGTGAAGTTCACTTCGGTTTCGCCAACACCAAATGCCAGGCGGGGGTTAAGCGTGACTCCAGCATCGGTAAACTGCTTGGATACTACATCGTATAACCCCTGTCCAAACGCGTTTGTGGAATAAATGAACGCCGGGTTGCTGCACTTGAGATAATCCGAAGCAACCTGATGGATGCCTACGCCGGTGTAGGAGTCGGCAACACGCATCATCCAAAGCCACTCACAGTTCTGCTCAAGCAAGGTAGCATTGGAACCAAATGTGAAGAGAGGAACCGCACCTTCGTTGATGACATCAATCGTAGAAAGAATGCGGGTGGAGTATTGGGACCCAAGGATGGCAAGTAAATCTTTGTTTTCGTCGATCAGCTTTTGCGTTGCATTGACGGAAGACTGCAAATCGCTGCCTTCGTCTTCAATCACAAATTCAATGGTGTTGCCCAGGATGCCGCCGGCAGCATTGATAGCATCGGCTGCCGCCTCAGCCGCATGTATGGTCATATCGCCATACAATACGCTGGTCCCGGTGCGCGCGCCAATGATGCCGATTTTCACAACCCCGCCAGTGGGTTCCGGCGTAGCCGTCGCATTGGTCTGATTGGATGAATCGCCGTTTGGCGCAGCATCTGGTGCTGGCTGTGCGGGGCTCTCTGTTTGTGTACAGGCAGCCATGGAAAGGATTAGGGTTACAGCCAAGATGAACACAAGAACTTTTTTCATTTTCTTTCCTCCTAATTAATTTGCAGTATCATTACTGAAATTTTGGGACGCATTTTCTGCTTTTATTCTTTTTGCCCAACTATAGGCAAAATA
Source organism: Christensenellaceae bacterium (assembly GCA_031261085.1). GTDB lineage: Bacteria > Bacillota > Clostridia > Christensenellales > CAG-138 > Pelethousia. The sequence continues at coordinate 28,361 of JAISKB010000023.1, read as the reverse complement.
GAACCGGCTTGAGGTATAACTAAAACGGACGATGCGCCTTGCGCATACTGGTCGATCTTGTTTTGCAATTGATCGATAGATGCATATTCTAAGAAAGCGCTGCTTACATCGGCTTGGGCCATATCGGTCACCATCACAATCCGAGCACGAACGAGCACTTTTGCAAAGCTTGCGGCTTTATGCCCGCCCATTTGGAACTCGATGTGGATGCGATTGAGGATTTCTTGAGGGGAATTAGCGTCTCGCATCCAGCTTTCGAATGTTTTATCGCCAAACCCCTCTTGGCAAGAGCCTATCAGAATTATGGTTCCGCCGGTGCGCACCGCCAAATTGGCATTATCTAAGGCTTTTTGCGCTTGATAGATATTGATGTCCTTGGGATAACCGCCGCAGGAGGCAACCACGACATCGGCCGCGTGAGGAATCTCTCTGCCATATATACTGTCTAAATAGGCGCACCCCGCCCGGTGGGCTTCTATGGGATCACCAGCAAACGAACGCAGAATGCGTTTATTGTCATCAATGACTACATTTACAATAAAATCAATGCCCATATAGTCTAATATTCCGTCGATGTCTTGCCGCACGGGGCTGTTTAAATTACCGGCTTCCGTATTTTCTTGACCGATGCGGGAATGACTCGCGCGGATTGTTTCAAAACTGCACGCCCCCGGCAGGACTGCCTTTGCGCCCCCCGAATACCCGGCAAACCAATGATACTCGATGTTGCCGGTGCAAATCAGCACATCCGCCGCCACCACCCGTTGATGCACATAATACGGCGTGCCCAACTTGGAATTTCCCACATGAACATATGGTTCGCCATTGACGCTGTCGCAACAGTAAACCCGACGATAGACTTCTTCTCCCACGAGCTTTTTTCGTTCTTCCTCGCTGTGAGCCCGGTGGATGCCCATCCCGAACAACACAGTGATGTGGCTATCGGCAACGCCGTATGTATTCAGCTCATCCAAAAGCACGGGCAATATTTTCCAGGATGGAACCGGCCTTGTGATATCGCTGACCATGATGACGATTCTTTGATTTGGCTCAACGATTTTCTCCAACGGCAAACCGCCGATTGGTTCTCGAATGGAACGCAATACTTCGGTAAGTTCTTCTTCCGGGAGCGGCGCCTCAATAAAATCACCTTTTAGGACGCCCATCAGGTTGTCTGACTGAAAATCAGCGGAAACAATGCCGGTGCCAAATTTAAAGCCTACATGGATTGCCGACATTTATAACCCCATCCGTTTACGCATCAGTGGTTTTATGCCTCCCGCTTCGAGTATGCTGATGGCGTGCTCTCCGATTTTATCGCACAAGAGTATCTCCCCGGTCTCTACCACACGAATCGTACCCTGCATAATATCGATTTCCAACATTTGCCCAGAACGGATACGTTTATTTGCTCCCTTGCATGTTAACAGCGGCAATCCCAAATTAATCGCATTGCGAAAGAAAATCCGCGAAAAGGATTCCGCAATCACAACGGAAGCCCCCATGCTCAATAGCGCAATGGGAGCGTGCTCCCGACTGGAGCCACAGCCAAAGTTGCTACCCGCAAGCACTACGCCATTCTTTTCAAAATTAGGACTGATTGCCGAATCTACCCCCTCTAGGCAATGGGCGCCGATTTCTTTGGGATCTATCAAAGACAGATACCGGCCCGGATAGATTTGGTCCGTATCGATATTATTGGATAACACAACCGCCTTGCCCACAAATGTTGTAATCATTCGTAGCCTCTTTCTCAATCTTCAAGTCAAATAGTTTCTAGGGTCCGTAATGTGACCGTTTAATACTGAAGCTGCCACAGTTGCCGGTGAGGCTAGATAAATGCCGGCATCCGTGCTACCCATGCGCCCAGGAAAATTGCGGTTGGAAGCGGTAATACATACCTCGCCGGGTGCGATGATACCCTCATGCGCACCCAAGCATGGCCCGCACCCAGGCGTTGATAGGGTAGCGCCGGACTGAATTAATTCCTGCAAAATGCCCTTTTCCATACATTGTTCCAATACCTTTGTCGAAGCGGGGATAATAACCAGTCGCACAAATGGGGGCAGCTTTTTGCCGCGTAGTATGTTTGCCGCCGATTCAAAGTCTTCCAACCTGCCGCCTGTACAAGAGCCGATAAAACCTTGATTTACTTTCACATTTTCCACATCCTCTATGCTGCGGACGCGATCCACACTATGAGGAATGGCGATTTGCGGCGAGAGATGGGTCACATCAAACGTATATCCTTGCTCGTATAAATAGCCCGGATCCGTATAACTCACCTCAAATGGATAAGCCGCAACCCGCTCTACATAATCCATTACCAATTTGTTGGGCTGCATATAGGCTGTTTTTGCGCCCATTTCTACAGCCATATTGCACAATACCATCCGACCGGCCGGGCCCAACTGGTTCACATAACTGCCCGTAAAGTCAATCGCTTTATATACTGCGCCATCTGCTTTCATCTTTCCTAAAACATGCAGCACCACATCTTTAGGATAAACTCCCTTGGCGGGGATACCCTCTATGCGGATTTCTACTATCTCCGGAACTCGGAACCAAAGTTCCCCGGTCAGCAATACGGTAGCCATGTCCGTTGCACCAACCCCGGTGCCAAATGCGCCGAAAGCGCCGTGGGTTGTGGTATGCGAATCCGTTGCCACTATTAACCGCCCCGGCAATATGATACCGGCCTCTACCATTACTTGGTGGCAAACACCTGCGTTGATATCAAAATGGTGCTTGAACGCGTTTTTTTGTGCAAATTCTCGCATCTCGGCTTGATTCTTCGCAGATTGTATCGTAGGGGCGGGCGCATAGTGGTCAAATACAAACGCGACCTTATTGTTATCCCATACTTTGGTGCCGCCCATTTCCATAAAAGAATATACGGTTTGCAGGTATAGATCATTAATCTCTGCAAAGTCTATTTTTGCAAAGATAATTTCACCTGTTGTCACAGATGCTTTCCCAGCGTGCTTTGCAAGAATTTTTTCAATTGCGTGCATCTTGATATCCTTTCAATGGGTTTAAAACGCTTGTACCCGTAACATTTCAACCAGCATTAAACAAGAAAGCAGCTCATTCAACGCCATCTGACGTTAAAAGTTTCGCCATTGCGCGGTTAAAAGAATCCCGGAGAGCCCAATCATTAAATATCACATGCAAGGGACGGGAGAATGCCAAAGCATCGATTGCATAAATGTTCTCAACTCCATTTTTTTGCATCAAATATCTTTTTACGCCTTGATCCATCACACCCAAATCAACTTGCGCAGTACCGATACCTTCGAGCAATTCTGCGGAATTGGCATATTCCAGTTTGCACTCCGCGCAAAGGGCATCGATGTCGGGGCCGTTGGTATAGCCTTGCAAAACTCCGAGTTTTAACTTTTGGTCTTCAATATCTCGGTAGCAAGTAATCTGCAGCTGTGAATGGGATGTGACAACTTCTGTCACCGCTTCACGAAGCAAGTCGGAAAAATAATATTTCTCCAGCCGTTCCGGCGTGGGCTGCATTTGGAACGCGACGTCTAGCGCCAAACTATCAAAGCGACGCTGCACTTCACCCCAATCATCGGCAATCAAGATATCCATCTCATAACCCATAGTCTCCAACACAGCTTTCACCTTCTGGTAATCGATTCCGTCCGGCTTACCCGCATCGTTAAAGTATTGATACGGAGGGAAATAGTCAGCGCCAACTTTGATGATTTTAGCCATAGTGTCGCTCCGCTCTGCTGTATTATTTGCCGAGTTTTTTTGCCAATTCCGCCAGTTTTGGCTCGATATATGTTCCCTTATCCAGTATTTGGATACCATCGAGCCACACGCTGCAGTTTAAGCAGATTCCATCAATATGACTGACGGCTACGCGTGGTTCGCCGCCGGAAAAGCAGGAACCCTGGTGTCCAAAGCCCCACTGCGTGCTGCCCCACACGCGTTCGTTTTCCACCGTGCATTCTCCCAACTGTGCGTTGGGCAGAACGCCATAGCATACATGCGCAGAAATATACATGTTGTCATCGTTCAAGGATTTGTAATAGGCACGCAGGATGTCCGCCTGCCTCCCGCCCTTAATCTCTCGGATGCGGCCTTCTTGCACGATGTATTTCAGCGGTTCGGTGAGGAATCCAAGGTCTGCATCGCCGCCGCCGCTGATGGTGCCGTCGAACGCGATGACGCCCTGAATGGATTCTTCCACAGGCGCCCAGCCGATTTGCCCCAACAAAAAGTGTACGCCGGGCGTGGCATAGTTAATTTCGTTGGTAACAGGGCGAGTTGGGCTGATGTCAAAGGAGACATCCGTGCCGGCTTCGTTGGTAATGCGGCCCTTGTGTGCCGCTCTGGTCATCCCGGTAAGGGTATCTTGAAATGCCTTGAGCGATGTGATGTCGGTATCTCCGATACAACGGGTGATGCGGTCTACGCCAAGGCCACCCAACTGAATCTGGCGCGTTCTACCGTTGGTAACCGCCTCATCCCAAATTGGAGAATATAGCAGCCATTGCTCATTGAGCTCCACCCAAACATCCGTTTTCGCCGCGCCGGCAATTAGAGGTTCCGGCAAATATGGCATGGTCAATGCGCCATAACCTTTGGGAGTGCTATGCCAGGCCACCATGACTTTTCCGCCAAGAATTTCAGCGGCTTTAGCCAATTCTTCAGCAACTCTGAAATCCGCAACCGAATCAATAGTGATGAGCACACTCTCACCCTTCTTTACGTCAATCAGATCATGCATCAATTTGTACGATGCACGCGCAAGCTCCAGGTCCTTATAAGTTGGCATAGTTCTTCCTCCACATCTTTGTTTTTATTACACGGATTGATAGAGTCTACTATTCAATACAAAATGAAATCGAAGCAGTTTTTAAATTTGACTAAAAATTATTAACCATTTGTAATCTTATGCTGTTTTTATAGCCTCATGATATCATGGCATTTGATCACTGTCATTAGTAACGTTCCTTAATAATTCGGGCATGCAATTGTGAGGATGCACAATTCAGCATCCGTTCGTTTTGCTTTTCTCCAGTTCTTTCCTGATTCGATACAAAAGATTTGACTTTTTAAAATGCACTCTATATAATTTCGATATTGGAATTGCTCACAAAACAAACAAATCTTCAACTTACTGAAAGGGGCTTACTGATATGATCGTTTGGGCATTTATCTACTTGTCTCCAGGATGTAATCCTAAAATTCACAAAGCCACCATTGCTTCTCCCGGATGGGAAGTGTGTATTTGTGGAGTGGATTCCATTGATGACGGTTGTGAGCTTGCTAAAACGCTCGTTTCGAGCGGTTGCCAACTAATCGAGGTATGCGGCGGTTTTGGTAAAGATGGAGCCGAGCGTTTGGTGGCGGCTATCGACGATGCGGTTCCCGTTGGCTATGTGGATTATTTCCCCGATGGCCCTGCCAGACTTCAGGAAATTCTTAGCCATGGCGATTAACCGAAATTCTTTTCGGCCCATAAAAACAAAAGAGCGAGGATTCACATCCCCGCTCTTTTTACGCTAGTCTTTTAGTATTTTTAGGATTCGCTCCGGAGTCATAGGTATCTCTTGAGGGCGAACTCCAATCGCGTCTTCCACTGCCGCCGCTATTGCGGCAGCTGTAGAAACCATGCCGCTTTCGCCCGTACCCTTTGCGCCCAAGGGCCCGGAAGGATCCGGGCACTCCACCAGTTGAATCTCCATTTCGGGGATATCTCCTATCGTTGGCAGCATATAAGTATGGTAGCTCGTGTTGTACGGCCGCCCGTCGGCTTGTATCGTCATTTCCTCACGCAACGCGTAGCCCAGGCCCTGCACAATCCCTCCTTCAATTTGCCCCTCCACGGATACGGGGTTGATCGCTTTGCCAATATCGTGTGCCGCAACAATTTTGAGGACGTTTACTACGCCCGTATAGGTATCTATTTCCACATCGGCGGCCACCGCGTGCCAAGTTGCCGTAAAACCGTTGTTTCGTGGGAACCCCCGTGTAACAAACTGTATTTCCCTTCGATGCGCATGATCCGCCAATTCCGTCACCGTTATTTCCCGGTTTCCCCCGCGAATAACCCCCTGCTCTACCCGCAGTTGCTTCGGGCTTTCTTCCAGCATTTCTGCCGCATAATCCAGGATTTTTTCCTTCATTTTATGGGATGCGTCTTCCAGCGCCAAACCAATGCTATACAGGCACCGGCTGGAATGCGCGCCAATATCATAAGGCGTATTGTCTGTATCCGACCACATGACGTAGGTTCTTTCAAGGGGAATACCCACTAGGTCCGCAGCAATTTGCTGGAAGGCGGTCATATTGCCGGTGCCAATATCCGACGTGCCGGTAGCGATTTGAAGTGAACCGTCAAATTCGAGCCTTAATACGGCACAAGCCGAGGAAGCGGTGCCGCAAAGATGGGTGCCAGAGGAGATACCTATGCCGCGGCGGAAACGCCCAACCGCATCAAACTTACCGTGCTGCTTCCAATCGATCCCTTTGGCAGCTTTGCTAAGGCACTCGCCTAAGCCGCTTGCACGGCAAGGGTATGCAAGGGGCCAAACATCCCCGTCACATACGATGTTTTGCAATCTCAACTCCAAAGGATCTTTATGGAGCATCTTGGCTATACCATCCACAGCCGCTTCTAAGGCAAAAGTGCCTTGCGGGTTCCCAAACCCTCGAAAAGCGCCCGCCGTTAGAATATTCGTGTATACGACCCGTCCGTCATAATGGATGTGGGGCATGCGGTATACGGAGGTGGCTAAATTGCCAAGCACAATGCCGACTTCTATGCCATATGTCGTATAGGCCCCGGTATTGAGTACGGCATGAATATCCAGTGCGTGAAATGTGCCGTCTTTTTTTGCGCCGAGTTTTACAGATACATAGCCGCTGTGCCTCGAATCGCTGGCCATAAAATCTTCTTCTCGAGAATATACGGTTTGTACAGGCCGTCCTGCCAATTTCGACAGCGCGGCAGCGATTGCTTCGGCTTTTCCGCTCATGCCGATGCGCACGCCGAATGCGCCGCCAACATATTTGGGGTTTAATACGCGGACCTTGCTTTGGTCCATATCGAATATATGCGCCAATATGATGCGCGTAGGATGTGTGGATTGGGTGGATGAATATACGATTAGTTCGCCGGATCTTCTAAAATCGGCAACTGCCGCTTGTGTTTCAAGCTGGGCTTGCTTTTGGATGGGCAGTTTATACTTGCCTTCGAAAACCACATCGCACTCTTGAAACCCTGTGGCAACATCACCCTGATTTACCGTATATACCCCGCCGGGCGTATTGCATGATGAGATATGCGGGTGTAGCAGGGGCGCGTTTGATTCTAATGCTTCTAATGGGTCAAATACCGTAGGGAGTTTTTTATACTTCACTTTAATCAAGCGCAAGGCATGCTGCGCAATTTCTTCAGTCTCCGCGGCGATGCCGGCTATTTCATCCCCTATATAACGGGGGCAATCGGTAAAGATAACTTGATCCAGAACCGGGTTTAGATCCGGGGCTAAAAAAGCCATCACGCCGGATGCATTGAACAAGCGGCTCGATGTGTTTTTATATGTGCCCACCGCATATACCCCCGGCAATGCTTCGGCCGCCGTCGTATCGATAGAAACCACCTTTGCGTGCGCGTATGGGCTGCGAAGCACGCAAGAATGCAGCATACCCGGTAAAACAACATCATGGGTATAACCGGCCACACCTCGAACCTTTTCATATGCGTCCTGACGCGAGATGCCATTCCCGATATTGTTATTCATCCTTGGTTTCCTTCCCCGCATTTTTGCGGATCTCCTCTACAGCCGCTTCCACAGCCTGCTCAATTTTAACATAGCCGGTACAACGGCAGATATTACCCCCAAGAGCTTCCCTGATTTCCTCTTTTGAGGGATTATCGTTCCGGTCCAGCAGCGCTTTGGCGCTCATAATCATGCCTGGCGTACAAAAACCGCACTGTACCGCCCCTTTTTGCACGAAGCTCTCCTGCAGAGGATGCAGTTTCCCATCCTTCTCAAGGCCCTCGATGGTTTCGATTATAGCACCGTTTACTTTACCAAGAAGGATCATGCAGGAATTAACGGCATCCCCGTTTACAATAACCGTGCACGCACCACACTCTCCTTTACCGCATCCTTTTTTTGTGCCCGTTAAAAAAAGTTGGTCACGCAAAAAATCAGACAGCATCATATCATGAGGGGCTTGCGTGTATATCTCCCGCCCGTTGATGATAAATCGTAAAATATCGGTATGTTCTTGCATAGCAGTGCTCCTAAAAATTCAATGTTCTAAGCGGGATTGGACGGCATACAGGCAGTCCATGACAACGGCGGGCAAGGTTTCCATTCGGTATTCCCGGGAACCCCGCAAAGGATTGCTGCGCGGGTTCGCTTGCGCAAGCGCCAATTGTGATGCTTTGTGGATATTTTCCTCAGTAAATTGCTTGCCTTCAAGAAATTTTTCTGCTTCGCATGCACGGGTAGGACCAACTCCCACCGGCCCCATCGCAATCTTTGCCCAACGGACGTAATCGTTTTTTATGCCCACAGCGGCAGCTGCATTTAGCATGGGTAAAGCCAGCGCCTTGCGCAATTCGAGACGTATAAAAGCCGATGCTACATTGTCCTTGGAGATGGGGAGACGAATTTGCGTAATGATTTCTTGTGTGTTGTCGATTGCGCTCTTGCCAAACCCCGCATAAATCTGATCCATCTTAAGCCTGCGCTCCACTCTCTGAGAGAGCACAACAATTTCTGGATCCAGCACCGCTAGGCCCATGGCTCCATCCGCCGCCGGTTGCGCATTTACAAGGTTGCCGGCCAACGTTGCAACATTTCGGATTTGCAAAGAACCAACCGCATGGCATCCTTCGGCCAGCGAAGCCGCATAGCGCCTAATTAAATCATTCTTGCAAATCTGCGTATGAGTTGTGCCGCCGCCGATGACCAAACAATCACCTTCTTGCTCGATCTGGCAAAGTTCATGGATTTTTGCAGTATCAATCAGAGCCTCGATATGATACTTGCCACTTTTTAGATCCAGCAAAAGATCTGTCCCGCCGGCAATCAACCGTGCCTGTCCCTTATATACGGCAAGAAGTTCGAGTGCCTCCGCAACGGTTTGCGGTGAATAGTATTTCATATAACCCTCCTGTCGCAAAAGTGATTTGTCTTAAGCAGTGTCGGTGCTATTGATATTGGATTGATATAGCATCAAGTATAATTAAGTATACTTGATTATTCAACAGAAAGCGCATGTAAAGATTATCAAAAAACAAATCAGTATTTTGTGCATCCTCACAAGTGCAGCAGTTTTACTAGCAAAGTTGAACTGCAAAATCATCCTAAAATAGTGATTTTTTAATTTACAAACTATTTTTAGGTATTGTATACTTAATATACCCATTGTGCTTTTGTGTGATACCCATTGTAAAAAACATTGCCAGCAAGAATTATGAACCTCTTTTGTTAAAATGAATACTCAAAAAGTATTTTGTACAAAATTGTAAAACTACATCAGTATTGTAATCGATTTTATACTGGAAGGAAATCAGAATATGGAAATGGATATTCTTTCACAAAAGGTGGATGCTTTTCTCAAAGAAAATCGAAATGCCATCATCGAACACATCAAGCGCCTAGTCGATGTTGAAAGCGTAAGTGCCCCAAACGCCGGCCCGCATCCGTTTGGCGAGGGATGCGCCAAGGTGCTGGACATCGCGCTTGGCATAGGCCATGATTTGGGATTTGATACGGAAAACTACGAGTATTGTTGCGGCTCCATCCGTTGCGGAGGACAAGATAAGGAAATCGGTTTTTTTACGCATTTGGATGTTGTCCCCGCCAGCGGAAAATGGGAGCATGCGCCTTTTTCGGCAGAGCAAGCCGATGGATACCTATTTGGCCGCGGTACGCTGGATGACAAAGGGCCTGCAATCATTGCTTTATATACCATGAAATGTCTTCGTGATTTAGGAATTATGGAGCATCACGCGCTGCGACTTGTAATGGGCTGCAACGAAGAAAATGGCATGAACGACCTAATCACATATAAGGAACATATTTCTGCTCTTCCTGAATTTTCCATCATTGCGGATGGCCAATTTCCTGTATGCTATGCAGAAAAGGGCTGCCTAGGGTTCACCATTAAGCACCCTCTAAGTTCGCGGTGCGTTCAAGATATTGCGGGCGGGGAAGTCCCAAACGTGGTTCCCGCTATGGCAAAGGCTACATTAAAAAATATTCCCTCGGCACAGGCCTTGCAAGCCTTAGCGCCCTTCCCTGTTACAGCCACAGTAACGGAAGATGGCACGATTGAGGTGGAGGCTACGGGTATTGCCAGCCACGCGGCCAAGCCGGAAGGTTCACGCAATGCCATTTCAGTGCTGCTCAATGCTTTGGGTAAAAGCGGCATTGCCAGCGAAGATTCCTCCGTTTTTCTCCATGCTGCAGGCTACTTAAACGATTACTACGGCGAAAGCATTGATGTCAAGATTACGGATCAGCATACCGGCCGACTTACACATGTGGCCTGCATGTGCTGGATTACGGAAAATTGGGAGTTGGCTCTCAATTTCAACGTGCGGTATCCCGCTTGCATCACCCATACCCAAATTATTGAAAGCGTAACGGCTTTGGTAGCGCAAAACGGCTTTTCTGTAGATGAAGTTGTAGATTCTGCGCCTATTTATATCTCCCCCACATCCCCAATCGTGCAGGCGATGACTGAAATTTATAACGAGATTGCACAGGATGAGGCCACGCCTTATTATGAAGGCAGCATTACATATGCGCGCATCATTCCAAACTCATTTACCTATGGCCCGCACTTCCCCGCTGCATCCGCCAAAGCGTCTAATCAACAAGGGAAAGAGCATATGCCCGATGAGTGCATTTATATTGATGATGTGCTAAGCGCTATAAAAATTTATGTTTTTGCCGTGCAACGGATCGACCATATTCTGCCCCTGGCAAATCAATAGATTGGTAATTTCTTAAAACGAATTGAGGTAGCTATGAATTTAACTGTTGAAAGTATCCTTGGGACTGGCGGGTTGACCGATGCGCGGATTATTGCGGGAGAGCGGGGGCTAAGCAATTCGGTCAGCAGCATCAGCGTGCTAGAAGTTGGCGAGGCGGCAATTGGACGGTGGGTTGTTCAAAATCAGGTATATGTGACGGCGTTATACGCCATCCGCAACGATGTTGACATGCAAAAAGTCGTGATTAATGTGCTTGCCAATTGTGGTTGCAGTGCACTGATTATATGCCATCTTGGCCATTGGATACCAGAGGTATCCGCAGAGGTCGTCAATCTTTGCAATACTTTAAATTTGCCTTTGATTATCGCCAACCCGGAAGTTTCGTATGCGTCTATCATTGAGCCAATCTTAAAGAGCCTGATGTTGGGAACGGATAATCAGCAGACCGGGAATTGCATACAAATTCGCAACGATATTTTAGAGCTGTCCGTCCACGAAAGCGATTCGGTTTCGGTATTGCAAAAAATTTCCCAGCAAACCGGGATCAACTCTACTTATTTGGATATTTATTACGAGTGTATCTATTCGGATAAGCCCTACAGCGCGGTTGAAGAAGAGATCAACTATATCCGCGAAAACATCAGTAAAATCAGACACAATACCATAAACAACTTGTATTATATATGGCGCACCGATACTGGCAATAAAGTGATTGCGCTTGTTAAAACCATGCAAAGCTTCTTTGGCTATTTAATTTTAGATTTTAAAGATGGCCATGATTCCTCCGATGAAAAATTAATCAGCGAGTTGGTCTCTTCCCTCGTCGTTATATGCACCATGATGCTCAGCCGTAAAGATCGCCTTGATGAATTGCAGGAGCGATATCAAAATGAATATGTCGCCGACCTTTTGGCATGGAATTTTCCATCTGAGGATGTCGCGATTACAAGAGGCGCGGAAGTCGGCCTTAATATAGGCAACAAGCATGAGGTAATGGCGATTACCATTCGCCCAGACCCAAAATCCATGGTCGAAAGCATACTCAACGTGCGTTCCCATATTCGCGAAACTTATTTTCCACTGGTAAATGAACTGGTGCATTATCATGACTCCAATGCGTCTTTGATTTGCCGCGGAGACACGATTATTGTTTTTTTTGAAAATACGAATAGTTTGCTGAATCTTAAACAACTGGGGAATGCAATTGAGCATCTTTTCAATAAAGAACGCCAGTTGTCCGTTTTCGCAGGAATCAGCGATTCTGTGCAAAGTATCCGTGAACTCGGCACAGCCTACAAGCAAGCGATTAATGCTGCAGCGCTGGGTCGATCCTTTCTTTCGGATAGCCATGTTACGACGTGGCCTGAAATGTGGCTTCTGAATAATTTACAATGCCTAGCGGAGGATCAGCATGCAAAAACAATGTTCGAACAATGGATTGCTCCGCTCGCCAAGCATGACAAACAATATGATGGATGTTTGGTAGAAACCCTTTCCGTACTCATTGCATGCAATCTGGATATGGTAAAGGCCTCCAGGGAACTTTACATCCATCGGAACACATTGATCTATCGAAAGCACAAAATCGTTGATATCCTCGGATATTCTCCCTTTGAGTTGCCTTATCTTTTTAATTTTTTTGTGGCGTTGCAGATATCCAGCGCACCGATGGATGGGATTCCCACACAATAAATGCTTTTTTGAATCCTTCGTATATAGCAAACCACAGGTCTACTTAAGTAGGCCTGTGGTTTGGCATGCCTGATTCGAGCTGTTTATTATTTATAGTATCGCCGACCCGCCGGTGACAATCCAGCAGGCGAGCAGGGCCGCGGTAAACGCGCCGGTATACACCTGGCCCGTTTTGCGGTAAGCTGCCGTGCACAGCAGGGCAAGCACCGTGACTTGCGGTATAAACACGATCAGCAGCGACATAAACGGCCCGCCGAAGGTGGTGGAGAACAGCAGGTCGGCGCCCGGGCCGATGCCCGCAAAGAAGGGGATGTATTCGATGAGTACAATCAGCAGCACGCCGCCAATCATCAGCAGGATGTTGGCGCCCCAGCTTGCCATAAAGTGCTTGAAGCCCGGCTGCGCGGCGGAGCGCGTGCGCATCCCGGCCACCAGCTTGCTGTTGTTCAGCAGGAAGAACAGCGCGAACACCGGCAGGTATACGCAAAGCTGCACCAAGCGCTCGCCCGAGTATGTGCGGAAGAACGGCCAAATAAAGCGCAGATCCAGCCCGAAGAAGGCTTGGCAAAGCGTCACGAGCAGGTACACCATGCCCACCATGCACAGGGCAAGCAACAGCCCGCGGCCCAAGAATCCCCAGGACACCTTATGCTTGCTCTTTGCCGTGGCCAGCCCCAAGTCATAAAGATCTTGCGGCTCGCCCTTTTTGCGCGCCTTGTGCCGCGCCTGCAAAAAGGTAAACGCCATAACCAAAATCAGCAGCACATACCAAGTCCAAAAGCCCGTGGCGATGGGCATGCGGAACACGCCCTCCGGCACCGGCAGCAAACCCTGCCCGAGCTGTGTCATAAACGGGTAGGAGAAGCCCGCAATCAGCATGGTGATGATTGCGCCCTTCCACCAAGCACGGCGGGTATAGGCGCCTGGGAGGGGCGGCAGGGGCTGCGCCGCGGGGGAAAAGAAGGGCAGCAGCAAAAGAAGCTGCAGCAGGGGCAGCATAGCGAGCAGCGCGCACAGCATGGCGGCAAGCAGCAGCCATTCCTTTACCATGTAAACCTGGGTTGTGCTTGTGAACGCGGGGGTCAAATCGATGGCCTGCGCCAGCCAATCCGTCGCGGTAGCGATAGCCTTGCCGCTGTGGGTGACCAAGCGGTGGTTGGTTTGCAGCAGCTGGATGCGCCGCGCCGTGCCCTCGGCAAAGCTGCCAAAGGTGGTATCCCAAGCGGCGTCTGCGGGCGCGGCGCCCAAAAAGCCGGCGCGCAGGGGGGAGTGAATCATCGCTTCCGTCACCGTGGGCTTATAATCGCGGAACATGTTGAATTCATCGTACTTGGCTTGCAAAATCAGCACATTGTTGAAATGGATGCTGGCGCTGTCGTAGGCCTCGTCGCCAAACAGCTCGCCGCATTGCAGCACCACGGCCTTGGGCGCGATATCGCCGCCCGCCGCGTTGACGGACCCTGAATAGGCCGCCGCTACGCTCCAGGAGGCCCATGTGCCCATGGAGTGCCCGCCCACCGCGCAGCGGGTATCCACCACGTTGGGGAGGCCGGTCAGCAGGGCATAGGCTTCTATGCCGCCCATGGCGCTGTCGACAATCGAGTTCCCGTCCGTATCGGCGGAATATTTTTCGTTAAAGAAGGAAAGGTCGGAAAAATTGCTCAATATCTTCACGCGGCGCGGCCCGCCCATAGAGACGAAGGTTCCGTCTTCTTCATTGGCCTCGCCATAGTTTACGGTTGCCTTGTGGTTCACAAAGCCGCGCGCCGCCATGCCCACCTGGGTGTTGCCATGGCCATATTCATCGAGCGCCAGCACCACCATGCCGCGGCGGGCCAGCTCAAGTGCGTAGGCCGAGCTGGTATCCTTATCGTTTTGATAGCCGTGCAGCAGCAGCATGCCCGGCGCGGGCGTTTGCGCCGTTGCCGTGCGCGGCGTGTACAGGCGGTAGGTGAGCGTGCCTTTGTCGGTTTCCAACGAGCCCAGCGTCACCTCTACCTTGCCGAAATCCGTCAAAACCCAAGCTGCAAGCCCGGTGCAGACAAACACCAGAACCAGCAGCACGATTAGCGCAATACAGGATTTTAGTGCTTTGTTTTTCATACTTACCCCCATATCCATTTCTTTTCAAGCGTATCATAAAAGCCGCGCGCAGGCAATATGGAATGGAGCCAAGGGCGCGGTTTGGCATCATTTTGGCGGCCCGGCGTTTCGCCGCCGCCCGTTCGTTCACGGGGTTGCTCTCCTCAATATTTCAAAGTGGTTTTTCCTGTAGTCGAGCACCCCATCGGCTTTGAGCTTGCTCATTTCCGCCGACAGCGCGCTGCGCTCCACCGATAGATAATCCGCAAGCTCCTGCCGGTTGTAAGGGATATCAAAGCTCCTGCTGTTCATCTGCCTCGCCTGCTCCATAAGGTAGGAGAGCAGCTTTTCCCTTATGGTTCGCTTTGTGATATGCTCCATCTTCGCCGACATAAGGATATTTTTTTGCGCCAAAATCCCAATCATGTTGCGAATCAGCTTGGAATGAAACGCGCAGGCGGAGGAACAGCTTGTTACGATTCTTTTGTAGTCGATAAAGAGAATCTCACTCTCTTCCTTGGCGATGACGCTGACCGGGATACGGCCTATGCCGCTGCAAACGACCGCTTCAGCAAACAGCCCCGGCGGGTCGATTTCGGTCACGATGGAGGTGTTGCCCCATACATCGTCTTTTATGAGGTGAAGCCTGCCGCGGATCACGATGCCGATTTCGGTGACGGTATCGCCCTCGAAGTAAACCGTGCCGCCTTTGGGATACGCTCGAAGCGACGCGCCCAAACAACGCAGCATGGCGTCGAAATCGTCGCGCCCAATCCCGGCAAACAGGGGAGAAGAGGTAAGCAGCGGAAAATATTCTTTCATAAATTCTCATTCCGTTGGCAATCCAACCGATTTGTTGTTTTTATTCTACTATAATAGAGCCAAGAAAGCAAGGAGGTGTGTGGATGAAACGCCAAATAATTGAGATCGATGCTGAAACATGCAATGGATGCGGGCTTTGCGCCGATGCCTGCCACGAGGGTGCGATCGGCATAGTGGGTGGCAAGGCAAGGCTGCTGCGCGATGATTATTGCGACGGGCTGGGCAACTGCCTGCCGGTTTGCCCTACGGGGGCGATAGCCTTTGTGGAACGCGAAGCCGCCGCATATGACGAAAACGAGGTGAAAAAGCATATGGGGAAGCAACCCCCGCACGCGGGTTGCCCCGGCTCAAACGCGCACAGCATCCAAAGGGCAGCGGCGGGCGCACCCGTTCAGCCAGGCGATATGGCAAGCGCATTGCGGCAATGGCCGGTGCAGATAAAGCTCGTGCCGGTGAACGCGCCGTACTTTGAGGGCGCCAGCCTGCTCATTGCCGCCGACTGCGCCGCTTACGCGCGCGCGAACTTTCACGCCGCGTTTATGCGCGGGAAAATCACGCTCATCGGCTGCCCGAAGCTGGACGATGTCGATTACAGCGCAAAATTAACCGAAATTATCGCCAGCAACGATATCAAGTCCTTGACGGTCGTGCGGATGGAGGTACCGTGCTGCGGCGGCATAGAGCAGGCGGCGGTTGCCGCGCTAAAAAATTCCGGCAAGTTTATCCCGTGGCAGGTTGTCACGCTTACTACCGATGGAAGCATAAAAGAAAATTAGGAGGGTAGCATTATGTTCTGTTTCCAATGCGAGCAAACGGCGGGCTGCAAAGCCTGCACAGGCAAAGCGGGGGTGTGCGGCAAAACCGCCGACAACGCGCTTTTGCAGGATGCGCTGACGGGCGCGCTCATCGATTTGGCAAAGTCCAACCCGGCTCGAAGCCCCGCCCTTGACCGCAAAATAATCGAGGGGCTGTTTACGACCGTCACGAATGTGAACTTCAGCGATGAAGCTGTGAGTGCAGCCGCCGCCGGCATCCACGCCGAAATAAACGGAGCCAGCACGGCATATGACATGAGCGGCCTTTGGAACGCACCCGATGACATCCGCTCGCTAAAAGCGCTCGTCCTGTTTGGCATTCGCGGTATGGCGGCATATGCGTATCACGCGCTGGTTTTGGGTTACACAGATGAAGAGGTAACCGGTTACTTCTACAAAGCGCTGGCCGCCATCGGCGATAGCACCCTCGGCCAAGACGCGCTTGTGCAGCTTGTGCTCGAAACGGGCAAAGTGAATTTTAAGTGTATGGAGCTGCTCGACAGAGCGAATACCGAAGCCTTTGGAACGCCCGTGCCCACAAGGGTGGCGCAAACGATGGAACCCGGCCCCTCTATCGTGGTCAGCGGCCATGACCTGCGCGATTTGAAGCTTTTGCTTGAGCAAACAGCGGGCAAGGGCGTGAATATATACACGCACGGCGAAATGCTCCCCGCCCATGCCTATCCCGAGCTTAAAAAATATCCGCATCTAAAGGGGAACTTTGGCACGGCCTGGCAAAACCAGCAAAAGGAATTTGCCGATGTTCCCGCGGCGTTTCTGTTTACGACAAACTGCCTTATGCCGCCCAAGGAGAGCTATTTGGACAGGGTTTTCACCACGGCGGTGGTCGGCTACCCGGGGCTTGTTCCTATCGGCGAGGATAAGGACTTCACGCCGGTTATCGAAAAGGCGCTTGCACTCGGCGGGTATGCCGGGCCGCATACCATTGCGGGTATCAACGGCGGCGGCAGCGTGATGACGGGGTTTGGGCACGGCGCGGTGCTATCTATAGCCGACAAGGTAATAGACGCAGTGAAGTCCGGCGCAATCAAGCACTTTTTCCTCGTAGGCGGCTGCGATGGAGCCAGGCCCGGGCGCAATTACTTCACCGAATTCGTGGAACAAACCCCGAAAGACACCATCATTTTAACGCTCGCCTGCGGGAAATACCGCTTCAACGACCTGGACCTTGGCGAGATTGGCGGGCTGCCCCGCATACTCGATATGGGGCAGTGCAACGATGCATATTCGGCGATTCGGGTGGCGCTCGCCCTTGCGGAAGCGTTTGACTGCGGCGTAAACGAGCTGCCGCTCACGCTTATCCTTTCGTGGTATGAGCAAAAAGCGGTGAGCATCCTGCTGACGCTCCTGTACTTAGGCATCAAAAATATTCATCTTGGCCCCACGCTGCCGGCGTTCGTTTCGCCCAACATACTGAACTTTCTTGTAAAAAACTTCGGTATTACGCCGACCACCACGGCGGCGGAGGATATGAAGAGGATATTGAAGTAAACTAAATGCCCGGTCGCTAAAACGCGCCATCGGCGCGCTTCCCCCAGTTGGCGCTGGTGGTGGTGCGGCACTTTATTAAAAAACTTTAGTTGGCAAAAAAATTAAAAACAACGGATTTGCCGTCCTTTCGGTAAATCCGCTGTTTTTTAGTTTACGCTTTCATAAAAGCTTACAAAATCCGCACTTCGTTAATCAATCGACAGGACGGTATAGGTCTTCCCATGATCGTCGGACTGACAATAAATAACAAAGCCAGGATAATAAAATCTTCCTGAAGTTATTTCCCTTGCACATCCGTTTGTACCTTTAGAAAAGCTGATATCCTCGCCAACCTTTTCTTTAATTTCTTCATGTGTAACAGTCTGACCGATTAGAGCTTGCGCGGCGGCCTTCTGCCCTTCACTTGTGCTGAGAGGATCGTTTTTTGCCGACTCTGCTTTTAGGGCGACCGTTTTTACCCATTTTTGTGTTCTCTCCTTAGCGTCAAAGAGCTCCTTTCTGTTCACAAGCAAGCCATCCTCCACACTGAGTACAGCTGCGTTCGGCAGCTTGCTCTTCAAGATATCGACGGAATCCGAGAAACCATTCGTATCATCGGATGTGAACGGAATGATAATCTTTCCATCCAAATCATTCTCTTCAAGAAAGGTGTAAAGCGCTCTTGGCGGTTCCGCATACCAGTTCGGGAAGCCAATATAAATCACGTCGTATTGGTCAAATTCCTCTGTAGATGGTACGATTTCCGGCCAAACACCGTCCAGCTGCTCTTGAAGAACGATATTCTGCGTTTCTTTCTTGGGCTGCGGATACAAGTCCTTCACATGGATAGAATGTATATCCGCACCCGCTTCCTCTGCAATCCATCGTGCGAGAAGCCCGACATTGCCGGTTATTTTACCGGAATCCGTCATCAGCACACTGGCGGAAGTTATCGCATCCACATCACCGCCAAGCGTGTTAAGGTACTCGCTGGCGTCAGCGATATTCTCAGCGCGTGAGAAATACAGAACAAGGGACTTCTTTTGAGGCTCCGCCTGAAACTCCGCCTGAGGTTCCGTCTGAAGCCCCGCTTGAGATGGAGCCTGAGGCTTCGCTTGAGGCATAAACTTGACTATGACGAACAGCGCCACCACTACAATTATGGTAACGACAGCAATTCTTCCCGCAAGCAATCGCGCCTTAGTTTTCATCCTTTCACCTCCTTGTATAATAAGTTTTTATTGCCTTAATGCAGAC
This sequence comes from Christensenellaceae bacterium, assembly GCA_031261085.1. Taxonomy (GTDB): domain Bacteria; phylum Bacillota; class Clostridia; order Christensenellales; family CAG-138; genus Pelethousia. The sequence goes on along the minus strand of JAISKB010000023.1, from coordinate 9,212 downwards.
TTAACGCTTTGGCCTTCCCGTTTTTATTCTACTTTCATAACGTTCTCGTCAGCTATAATGTTTCCGTCTTTATCGATAACCGCATCTATGTACTTATCATAACGAACAAGCTTTCCGTCGTAGGTTATGAATTCATTGCCCGTATTAGACCATACAACCCAACCTTCACCCCAGTATTTGACGTTATCCAAATCTACCGACTGTGCATTGTAAGCTGTTCTGGAAGCGGCCCATCCGTCACCGCAGAATGGCACGATCAGCTTGTCTGTCGCAATACCGGCATTTTTGTAGCCCTGCAGGAAAATTTCCTTCATTGGCGGCGTATTGTCAACATTTTCAGTTATTATACTTCCGTCGCTAACGATTCCCTGTATCGTCCCCATAAGGTCATGGTAGCTGTAAGTGCTGAAATTATCCCCACCAACAAGCGTGCCCTCCTCTTGCCCGGCAAGAATTCTCTTTGCCTGATCCATCCAAACAATTTCATCAGGGTACGCAATCTTATCGGACCCGAAGCTCTTAACCGATGTCGGTTTTACAATATTCTCTGTGTCAAGCCTGTACCCGTTATAAATCCATGCATTCATGTTTGCGCTCATCGCATAATATTTTACGCCAAGAGATCTCAGCATAAAGCCGAACCTTGCCAAGGGACGAGCGTCTGTTGAAATTGCGATAACAATAGAATCCTTATCAATACCGTATTCCGGACATAAACTGTCACGGAACTCCGCTATGGGAATCAACCTGTATTCAATAGAGAAATTCTCTCTTTTCTCCGGCGTATAAGAACGCGGCCTCTCATAGGCGTTTGTGTTAAGATGTATCGCTCCCGGAACATGTCCGTCTGTAAGATATACAGATTCATGCACATTACCATAAGATACATCGATAAGAACAACTTTATCGATATTATCCTCTGTGATGCCTGCCGCTTCGGTTACAGCCGTATTCAGCGCATCCGTAGCGCCTGACTTATAATCAGAGATGGTTTTTACGATTTCAGCCGGTATGTAACGATCATAGTTCGTATATTTTACGATATTCTCACCAGCATCGATGATATCTTTTGCATTGAAAACCGTTACATTTTCAATGCCTTGCGTTTTGAAATACTTCGCTACATTTGCAGCTGCATTTTTTGTACCATTGTAATCGTAAATAATATAACTGTTTTCTGAACTCAAGTTGATTGCATCGTTATATGCGGTCAATCTAGTAGCGCGTTTCTCGTCATTCATCTTAAAGTCAAGCCATCTTGCGGAATACAGAATCGCATCCTTCAGATGTCCGCCGTTTGCCGCTCCTTCCAGAGCCCATCCGGCATATGCTTCCTGGGGACGCGCATCCACAAGGATTGTCTTTTCATCAGAGTCATTCAAGAATGCCTCTACCTGTTCTTCTGTTGCCGCTTCAACTTTGATGTTAACCTCAGCGCTTGGAGTGTCCGCGCTTGGAGCATCCGCACTTGGAGCCGCCGCGTCTGGAGCAGCCGCTGCGTCTTCCTTTGGTTCTTCAATTTGGGGCGCTTCCGCAGGCAGGGTTGCCGGCTGCTGATTGGCGCAGGCGGCTATGGACAGTGCCAGCATCAGGGATAATACGATACAGAGTATCCTCTTCATGGTTGTTTCTCCTCAAATATAATTTGTTTTAGCTAAATTATTAAAAAAGCAACTCCGCTTTTTAGACAGAGCCGCTTATTTAATCAAAAGGATGGAGGCATAGGAAGAAACACGGGCTGCCGCTATACTTTGACGCATTATTTTGCTGTTTAACGTATGCATAAATTTCACATTCTATGCCGGCGGGCGCTGTTTTTGCCAGCCAAACAACGGGCATTGTCTTTGTAAAAATTTCGGGTGGCATTCCAATAGCGATACATGCCTGCCGCAAAAATCATACTAATCATATATATTTTATATACTATATGCCGTGAGATGTGATTTGTCAATACTCTTTATAGTTTTTTTCCTGCCTGTCCCCTTAATCTTTCCGTATCATCTCAATGCCTTTAAGCAGAGTATCCCTGTCGATTGCCCCCTGTGCGAGGGTAACAAGAACGCCATCACCGTTAATGAAAACCGTGGTGGGAATCAGCGAAACCCCGTAGTTATCGGCGGCCTCACCGGTTGTATCATAGTACACAGGGAAGGAGTAGCCCTGCTTCTCTATATAAGCCTTGCCGGTTTCTATCGTTTCCCGCTGGTTGTCCGCCAAGTCTATCATCATAAACGTGATTTCTCCGCCCAACTCCTTATATACCTTATCAAACTCCGGCATCTCTGACTTACACGGCGGACACCACGACGCCCAAAAGTTGAGCACGACGGGCTTGCCGCGCATATCGGAAAGCTTTACCTCACCGCCTGACTCGTCCAACACAGTAAAATCAGGGGCAGCTGGTTCGTTTGCTTCAGCCGAAGCCTCCTCCTGTTCGGGCAGAACCACAGGTGTTTCGACCCCTGCGCCCAATAAGCTATACAACACAGAGGCGACAGCAAAAAATGCCGCCAGCGCAAGAATCCACAGAATCGTCTTGGCTTTATTGCTCATATCTATACCTCCTAATAGTAATTTCAAATTAAAACAGCAAAAACGCGGCGCCAAATCCCGAGATGGGCTTGGAAATAAGCGCCGAAGTTTAAGCGCTTTTTAATTGGAATTCGTATAAAACGATAATAATCCCAGTACATATCCCATCAAACCCGTCATCATCATAATCCCCATAACGACGAGCAGGCCGCCCGATATCATATTTACCACCCTGTAATTCCGCTTAATAAAGTCAAATACAGATTTCAAACGCTCAATCAATACCGCGCTGGCCACAAAGGGGATACCAAGTCCCAGCGAAAATGTGAAAAGCATCAATATGCCGCGGGCTGCGGAACCCGCGCGGGAGGCCAGCATAAGGGCGGAACCCAGAAAAGCGCCCACGCACGGCGTCCAGCCTATTGCGAACACGAGCCCGAAAAGCACGGAGGATGCAAAGCCCAAATCCCTGACATCTGCCTTGGGGCGGCCTGTGCGATTTAAAAACGGGATTTTTAGCGCTCCGAGGTAATTTAGCCCGAACAGGACGACAACCAAGCCTGTCACGATATTAAGCGCGCCGGCATATTCCCGCAAAAGCCAGCCAACGCTCCCGGCAAACGCGCCGAGCGACACGAACACAAGTGTAAAGCCCAGCACAAAGCCCAGCGCGTTTTTGAGCGCGTTAACCCGTCCGCCTCCTCCGGCGAAATAGGAAACATAGATGGGCAGCAAGGGCAGCAGGCAGGGCGAAATAAACGTAATGACGCCCTCTAAGAACAACAGGATATATTGCATGGAGAAATATCCTCCGTTATTTTTGATTCAGTATAGCTTATATCGCTCCTATTATCAATGATAGGCAAGTGCGTATGGAGCTCTGAGCCGGCCCTAGGGTTTATCCCGACTTCACAATCTGCATTATGGCAATACGATTTCATGTTTGACACAAGGAGCGTCAACGGTTTGCTTATCATCCTCTATCAACAGCAGGCTCGGATTGCTTTTCACTATGCCCTCCAGATGTTGGACAGGCTTTGCGGATAATTAACTTTTGTGCATACAAACAAATCATGTATACACATCCGCGATATTTGCGTTCAAAGAGAATATTTTCAAAACCCAATTGACAAAACTTGAACTATGAGTATAATATATGATATTATAGTTTTTTAGGAGGGTAAACTGTGAAACAAGAAAAAAAACAGGCGTTGACAGAGTTTCACCGACATACCATTCAAAATGCAGCAGAAAAGTTGTTTTTGGAGAAAGGGCTTGCATCAACCTCGTTAGATGAAATTGCTAAAACTGCCGGATACAGCAAAGCAACGCTTTATGTATATTTCAAAAGCAAGGCCGATATTTGGAATAATATTTTGCTATCAGCCATGAAAATGCTGAAAGCAAAAGTGGAAAATGCAGTTTTATCTGACAGCGACATTATTGAAAAATATTTTGTCTTGTGTGAAGCGATAGCAGGTTTTTCAGATGATTATCCCCTATATTTTGAGAGTTTAATCGGTATGATTCTTTTGGAAAACGAAGAAGTCAGCAGAAAGATTTATGAAGTCGGAGAGGACATCACAGGTATAGTAGGACAACTTATTGCACAGGGAGTTAAAGAGGGTAAGGTTCGTTCAGATGTGCAATTCCCGAACATAACGATTGTATTTTGGGCTTGCATTTCTGGCATGATTCGGATGGCGAATCAAAAAGAAATTTACTTCTCAAAAGAAACAGGCTATGGGAAGAAAGAACTCCTGCGGTATGGCTTTGAAACCCTATTGCGAAGCATAATGAACTAATTTTGAGGAGAAGCAATATGTATAAGAAAACAATTACCGCCGTGGTCTGTGTAATCCTTATTTCCCTGCTTTTTTTGACTGGCAGATACTTTTATAAGCTGTCAAAATACAAGCAAGTCGTTGCAGACATCGCGATTGAAGCCCCTAATCTGTCAAACATCAGTGACGGCACTTATAATGGAGCTTTTGATGCTGCCATGATTTCAGCTGATGTCAGCGTGACTATTAGAAGCCATAGGATAACGGAAATAAAAATCAATGAACACAAAACTGATAAAGGGCAACAGGCGGAGCGAATCACAGATGACGTTTTGTCTGCTCAATCTCTCAATGTTGACACCATCAGTGGTGCGACCAACAGCAGTAAAGTCATTTTGAAAGCGATTGAGCTGGCGCTGAAAGAAGGAGAGCAGGGCGGATAAATCCTGTTTTCTCAATTGTAACTAGTGGATGCCGCCCACGGCGTCCCGTTGCCCGAAAAACTTGACAAGCCGCCAAAAAACATGATATATTCTCATAGTTGGACAGCAGAGATGCGTAGAATCCTAACGGGGTTCCGCGCATCTTTTTTGTTGTTTGGCGTAAGCTACGAGGGTTTTTTCCAAAAAAATCCTCCGCAACAATTTAATTTTGAGGTGAATAATGGACAACTCGCAAAGCAACTTGATGCTCAAAGAACCGATACGCAAGATTTTGCCAAAATTCGCTATACCGAGTGTGATATCGCTGCTCATTTCCTGCCTGTACAATATCGTGGATCAGATATTTGTCGGACAGGGTCTTGGCTATCTCGGCAACGCCGCGACAGGGATTATTTTCCCAATTACTGTAATCGGATGGGGACTATCGCTGCTGTTTGGCGATGGAGGCGCGGCGTTTTTAAGCATAAACCAGGGCGCGGGCGACACGAAAAACGCGGGTAAATCCGTAGCCAACAGCCTACTGTTATCATTTTTGACAGGCGCAGTTCTCATCGCCGTGAGCTATATTGCGGGTGACAGCCTGCTTTACGCGCTCGGCGCGACGGACGCGACCATCGAACTAACCCGCGACTATGGGCGCATCATTTTCGCGATGATACCGATAGCCTTGGCCGGGCAGACCCTTGTGACCATCATTCGCGCGGACGGCAGCCCGAAGTACGCAATGTTCACCATGCTGGTGGGCTGCGTATTGAACATCATTTTCGACCCGATAACGATCTTTGTGTGGGGTTGGGGCATTAAGGGCGCGGCTTACGCCACAATCTTCGGGCAGTTTGTGAGTTTTGTCCTGGCGGCGGTATATCTGGTCAGAAGCAAGACCTTCCGCGTGAAGTTCTCTGATTTCATGCCGAAGTGGAGCATATTAAAACGGGTAATACCCCTTGGCGGTTCGAGCTTTCTGACACAAATTTCGATTGTCCTCGTGACGATAGTCAACAATAAACTGCTCGTATCCTATGGCATGAAGTCCGAATACGGCGGCGATATACCACTTGCGGCGTTTGTGGTCATTATGAAGTTATTCCAAATCGTATTGAACATCGCCATTGGCATCGCGGCGGGAGCACAGCCGATTATAGGCTATAACTTTGGCGCAAAGCGCTACGACCGTGTGAAGGAAACATTCAAGTATGTTGTGGTATCCACCTTGATTATCACGGTGCTATGCATGCTTGCGTTCGAGGTCTTTCCCGCGGCATTTATCGCCCTGTTCGGAGAGGGAAGCAACGTACTTTACGCCAATTTTGCTGTCAGCTGCTTGCGGATATACCTGTCGCTGATTGTGCTGACATGCTTGCAAAAAACGTGCGCAATTTTCCTGCAATCAATCGGCAAGGCAAAGGCGGCAATCCCGCTGTCCATGCTCCGCGATGTAGTTTTTCTGATAGCTTTCTCGTTGATTCTTCCCGGGTATATTGGTGTTACCGGGATATTCTGGGCGGCTCCGCTTGCGGACATATTGGCAATGGGGATAACCGCTGCTGTCGTCATCCGTGTTTGGAAACAATTGAGCGGTTTGGTCTCAGACGCAGAACCGCAAACCGAAGCAATAGTCTTAAAGCCGTCAAAGCCGGGTGTGATTATCACGATTGACCGCGAACACGGTTCATCCGGAAAATATATCGGACAGCTTGTTGCGGAAAGGCTTGGGATACCATATTACTACAAGGAAATGATTGCCCTTGCCGCACAGGAAAGCGGCTTGGCAAAGGAATTCATTTCCAATATTAACGAAGCGGAACCGGGCATAACGCATACGCTGTATTTGAGTACGGAGCCTGTTCAGCAGGCAATCATCGCACAGGAAAAAATAATCCGCACCATCGCGGACGCCGGCTCTTGCGTCATCGTCGGGCGCGCTGCCGATTTTGTGTTGCGGGATCATAAAAACATCGTCAGAATCTTCATTCACGCGCCGGAAGCTTTCCGCATAGCTCAGGTGATGAAAAATTACGGCGATACCAAGGAGCAGGGCGAAAAAAGCATAGCGCGATCAGATGCGGCGCGGTCGTCGTACTTCACCAAAATATCGGGTGCGGAATGGGGCGCCGCGGAACAGTATCATTTGTGCTTAGATAGTTCCATAGGCGCAGAAAAAACCGCCGACGTGATTTTGGCATATGTGAACGGCAGGGGCGAATAACACAAATAAAACGCCGAGGAACGTAGGCGTATAGACCGCACTAGTACAAATACCCACTGAATGGCAAGAAGCCAAACGGTGGGTATTTGTGCGCTCGGTCGGCTCTTAAAAACGGCTATAATTGTAGTAAAAATGCAGTAAGGATTGCACCCCGGATAAGTGAAGTATTTTGATCTCGAACAAACATAAAAAGCCGCCTGTTCTTTTCAGAACAAACGGCTTAAAGCGTGATGTGCTAAATCAGATTGCAGGGAATAAAGCAGTTGTTTGGGTCAATCGGTATTGTTTCCTCACACATGCAAATAATCCCGCCCGCGCCGGTCTGTACAGTGGTCTTCTCTAAAACAGAAAACTTCTTAATTTCCCGACGGTCAGGATTTGCCGACTTTTTGATTTCCAACGGGTGAATCGAGTTGTTTTCCTCGATGAAAATGTCAATCTCTTTGGCGTTGGAGTCCCGATAGTACGTCATGTTGGCTTTCAATGGCGAATAAGCATAGCTTTTAAGCAACTCTGAAATCACATAGTTTTCAAAGAAATGTCCGCTGGCTGCGCCGGTCATCAGCGTTTCACGGGTCAGCCACATAGAGAGGTGCGCAGCAAGCCCCGTATCACAGAAATACAGTTTCGGCGTTTTCGTCAGTCGTTTCAGCGCGTTGTTCGCATAGGGCGCAAGCAGATAAACGATACATAAGCCTTCCAATAATTGCAGCCATGCTTTGGCGGTGGGCTGCGAAATATCCGCTGTTTCAGCAAGCGTTTTATAGTTTACCTGTTCACCCACCAGAGAGGCGCAGGCGGTCAAGAACTTCCCAAAGCGCAGCGTATCGGTTACACCGCCCAGCTCCGCTACATCTCGCATTAAAAAAGTATTGGTATAGGAATCGTAGTATTCCTGCCGCTGTTCAGCATCAGCCTGAAGCACCTGCGGCATACCGCCTCGCCAAATATGCTCGAACACATCCACCACATCATTTTTGGGAACGAGCGCTTGCCTTCCCTGTAAACAGGTAAGGGAGAAGTCAAGATCGTTTTGGAAAATAAGCCCCGCCTTTTCGGTTTGGGACAAGCTGTACAAGCTCAAAATGCTGACGCGTCCGGCCAGCGTTTCACGCGCTTTCGTAATCATCTTATACTGCTGAGAGCCAGCCAGCCAGAAGCGCCCGGTTTCTTCGCTCTCATCACACAGGATTTTAATCTGCGGGAACAGCTCCGGCGCGTACTGCACCTCATCAATCAGAATCGGCGGTTTATAGGTCTGAAAAAACAAAACCGGGTCGCCCTGCGCAAGTTCCCTTGCCATTTTGTTGTCGAGCGTGACATAGGTGCGGTTTTGTCCTTCCGCTAAATGTTTGAGCATGGTGGTTTTACCGACCTGCCTTGCTCCCGTAACCAGCACCGCTTTGAAAAATTCGCTCATATGGGTAAATTTACGCTCTAAATGGCGAGGGATATAATCCATGTTGCACCTCCTATTAATTAGGATAATATAAAGTATGAGTTATTTTATCCTGATTTATTCAAGCCGTCAATACGATTTTAGAAAAATAGTGGCGTTAAGAATCTCCCACTGAAAAAGAACCGCATTGAGTATTATGATTGCATGACCGAGGTGCGCAATAAAGGCAATTTCGAGCAATATGAAGATTATCTTGAGCTTTTGAGGGAGGGAACTTGACGAAAGACTAGTATGGAGGTTGCCGCCCAAACAGCAGCCTCCATTCATAATTGTTATTCGCTTAGAGTAGCGTCGATAGGGCTTTCAAAGATATACAGCCGTTCAGACGCGCCGCAAGCCGCCATACACTCTTAACTCCTAAGCGGTAGGCCGCGCGTTCGAATCGCGCCGGGAACGCCACGAAGCCCTAGAAATGTTTTTTTTTTCGTTCCGTGTATCACATATGATATTTAAAACAAGTATATACGGAATAAATAAGATAAATAAGAACTAAAATTGAATTTACCCCTTGCACGTTATAAAGTAGTAGCAACGAAAGTATAAATAGGGCGATACTAGCGACATGCCCTGCGGCAGTTCTTTCCCTCAGTTTTCTTGTTGGCGTATTCATGTAATGGTACATAGTCATTATTATTAAGAAGCGAATTGTAGCAAGGGGTTGACAAACATGATTGTACCCACCACAATCGACAGACAGACAGACAGACAGACAGACAGACAGACAGACAGACAGACAGACAGACAGACAGACAGACAGACAGACAGACAGACAGACAGACAGACAGACA
>JAISKB010000002.1 GCA_031261085.1 Christensenellaceae bacterium | reverse complement strand
AACATTAGAAACTGCGTCCCGAATAAGAACAATCGCCGCAACTATTTCTGGAATCGCTTCACTACGCACTCCGTTTTGCGTTTGAACAGACCCTTTCTCTGTTGTGTATGTTTGATAGTAATAAACACCCATCCCCGGCACGCTATCATCAGGGCTGCTGTCTCGAGGACTTTCCGAATTGCAGTCTCTATTAATTATCGAACTGCAGTTACAACTTCTTCAGGAAGGTTAATCTCACCCTTGGGGTCTTTCAAGTCATAATAGTACCATAGATATATCGTACCACCGTCAGCATCTTGGAGTTCAATAATTTCATCCGGCGATTGGCCTCCAATCGTCATTGTTTTAATCAGGGGATTATACGTCACATCAGAGGCAAATTGATTTCCATTACAATAAAATGCTTTTGAACTCATTATGATAATCCGATTTTTATACAATGTCCAGCCTTCCAGGCTCTGTGTTAGATCTATGCTTACCAGCTTCATTGCAATAGAAGGCATTCTGTACTTGCCCTCCCGCCTTTCAACTATGTACACATAGCAAGTGCGCAGACGTTCAATGTTGTAGGTAATAACAACTACTCTATCGCCATAATCTAATTTTTTTATGACTTCATATTCTTCATTCTCGTCTCGATATATCCCGTTGGAAATCGCTTCATCAATCGTATCGTATACTTGCGCCATGCGTATTCCGCGAACCATTCCTTGTATCACCCCAACCAAGGCTATCGCTATGATCAATGCACCTATTATATTTCTTTTGTTTTTCCACATACTCTTTTGCTCCTAGCTAATATGCATATTGCCACACGGGAGAAGTAAATACCGCCCCCGCAAAAACGTTCCAAAAATTCCCCGCCTAAAGTAAAGCGGGGTTGAGGAATAAGCAAAAAACCAACTCTTAGGGCGCATCCTTTTTAAGCAGCTCCCGCGCAATGGTAAATTTTGTGGAGGAATACACGCTGTTGGCGGGTATTTCCAGCATAACCAGCACCAGGCGCTCCTCGCCCTGGGGCGCATCGGCGCGGAAGCCCGCAAACCACGATATTTCGCGGCTCTTATCGTTGCCGATTTCGGCGGTGCCCGTTTTTGCCGCCACGGTGTAGCTGGTTACGCCCAGGCTCCGGCCCGTACCGTTATATTGGGGTATCACAACATCCTTTAAGTAGGGGGTGATTACCTCCAGCGCGTGCTGGCTGATGATGCCGCGCTTCCATACCTTGGGCACGGTGCGGCTCACCACATCATATTTTATGCCGTTTACGGCATACATGCCCTCCACCAAATAGGGCGTGGGCACATCGCCATCGTTGGCAAACGCGCAAAACAGCGTGGCCATCTGCAGGGGGGTTGTGAGGATTTCGCCTTGGCCATAGCCGCTTTCGGCCAACAGCATCAGGCTTAGTTCGGTATCCTTGTTGTGCAGCTGCGCCCTGGCCACGTTCAGGTCGAAGGGCAGGGTATCGCTCAGGCCGATTTGGTGCAGATAGGCTTCAAAATTATCCCAGCCGGTCAGCAGCGAAGCGTTGGCGAAATAGATGTTGTCGGAATATACGATGGCGCTGCGCATATTGAGCGGGGTGAGGTAACGGTGGTTTACGGTGGCGCGCTTGATTTTGCTGCCCAGCCAAGTGCCAAATTCGGAAGGCAGCCAGTAATCATCTGCGATTTTATCGGTAAACACATAGTTTTCATCCAGCGTTTGCGTATCCAGCGCGGCAGCGGCGGTAAACGCCTTAAACACCGAGCCGGGCGGGTATAAGCCCTGCGTCAGCCGGTTGTAGAGCGGGGTGTTGGCTTTGGAAATTAAATTGTTGTAATCCGAGCTGGATATGCCGCGGGCAAACAGGTTTAAATCGTAGCTGGGCCAGCTGCTCATGGCCTCGATCCTGCCCGTTTTGGGGTTCATAACCACTACCGCGCCGCCGGTCGCCTCATCCATCAGCTCGCATTGCAGTATAAAATCCAGCCGCTTTTGCAGCGCCATGTTGATGCCCAAGTGCAGGTCATAACCATCCTGCACCGGCTTGGTGTATATGGTGCGGCGGTTGGTGCCCTGCGCGGTATTGATGAATATGCGGTACCCATCCTTACCCCTAAGCTGGGCCTCATATTGCTGCTCCAGCCCCAGCTTGCCCACGCGGGAATCGGTGGTGTACAGGCCATCCTCCGCGCTGCGCCCCGCATTCATGGCATCTACCAGCGCACGGGTTTCCTTTACCGTTTCGGCGCTGATAAGCCCCACATAGCCCAGTATATGCGCCAGCATTTCGCCCTGCGGGTATTCGCGCTGGGTGCCATAATTGCCATCGTCTATGCCGATGCCCGGCACTTCGAGCAGTTGCTCCCGCGCTACATCCGAGAGCTGCTCGGTATGCATCTGCTTGAGTATGACCATGTCGTTATAGGCCTTTTTGAGGCGTTCCTCTACCTGCTCTTCGGTCATGCCCAAAAGCAGGGCGGCTTGCTGCGAAAACACGCCCGGTTCCGAAATTTTGCTGGGCACGGCATAAACCGATACCGTCCCCACCGTGGCGGCCAATATCTGCCCGTCGGCCAAAATTTCGCCCCGTTTGGCGGCGACAACGCCCTTGCGGATGGTATCCCCCCATTGCATATCCGGGAACAGGAGGTTGGGCGACCATTCGACGACCCAGCGCCCGCCCGCCCGCACCGCAACGAGCTGATAGCTGTCGGTCAAGTCGCCGGCGAGCGCGCTCGTATAGGTGGCGGTAAAGGTAACGGTGGTAAAGATATCCCCTTCTTTAATTGTAAAATCCGCGTCGTCGTAGGTAACGGCGGTTATGCCCAGCACATCGAATATGCCGCTATACTTGCCGATAAACTGCTCTTTGGTGATTTTACCCGAGGTTTCTTTGTTGTTCGGGTCGCTGGATTGCAGGGAGGAATCGATCAATTCATAGGCATCGGCATAATTGCCGGTGGCGATGGCGGTTAAAAATTGCAGGCAAACCTGTCGCCCGCTCAAGGAGGAGCACCCCAAAAGCGGCAATAGCGTCAGCAGGGCAAGCAGCAAGCAGGCGAAGCGTTTCATGCAAAAACCTTTCTTTTGTGTATGACACATGTATACGGTCATTATAAACCGGCAACCATTCCCTGTAAATGCGGGCAGAGGGAAAGTTTACACAATTTAAACCAAGTTTTGCGGCCTCGCCCTGCGCGCCCGGCCCGGGGCACGGGGGCCTGCGCCCGCGAACGCGGCCCCAAAAACGGGTGTGAAAAATCTGTTCATTTGACAGCACTGCCCGGAAATTGATACAATATGACTGCTTAATTAAGGAGAGACGATGGCGCGACGCAGGAGACGCAATTCGATATGGAAAAACATCCGCGCAAGCATGCGGACGGCATTTGCGGGGTTCGCTTCGCGCGCGCCCCGGCGTAAAAAGCGCGGCCCCGCAAGGGGCGCGCAGCAGGGGGAGCCGAGGGCACGGCGGCAGGCGGGCATACCGTGGGGCGGCTTGGCACTGGCGCTTTGCCTGGTTGCATCGGTGGCGTTTTTTATGTATTCGCTCAAGGCGCCGGATAGCCGCGTGACCGTCACGCTAAAAGAGGATGACCTTATAACCACCTACCGGGTGCAGCCCCGCAGCGTGGATGGTTTTTTGCGTGAAACCGGCATAACGCTGCGCGAAGGGGATATCCTTTCGCAGGATAAGCAGGCCGAGCTGGCCGAGGGTATGGAAATCGTCATTACGCGCGCATACCCCGTGGCGGTCAAATCGAACGGTACGGCGCATGTGCTGCACTTGACCAGCGGCACGGTGGGGGATGCCTTGCGCCGCGCCAACGTGAGCTACACCGCGGGGGACGAGCTATCCGAGCTGCCGTTTGAAAACCTGGAGCCGGGCATGGAAATCACGCATACGGCGGTGGATATAGCCTATGCGGTGCGCTATAAAACGCTGGAATATGATGAGATCGTCATCAAGGACGATAAGCAGTATGAGGATTATAAAAAGGTAGAGGTCGTGGGCGCCAACGGCGAAAAGCAGATCACGCAGCGCATCACGGTAAAGGATGGCGTGGAGGTTTCACGCGAGGTGGTGGATCAAACCATCACCAGCCCCGCGGTGGATAAGGTGACCCGCATTGGCACGAAGATAAAATATCAAACCAACTATGTGGGCGAAACCCGCCGCTGGCGCGAAGCTCCTGTGGATGGCGAAAACGGCTGGAAGAAGATGGTGGTGGATAAGATCACCGCCTATTGCACCGGCACCCGCACCGCCACCGGCACCAAACCGGCGCTGGGCACCATCGCGGTCAACCCGTATTATATCACCTACCGCACCGAAATCTATGTAAAAGGGTATGGCTTTGGCGTGGCCCGCGATACCGGCGCGTTCCGCAACTATAAAAATTCCAGGGGCGAGCCCATGAATCAGCTGGATTTATGGTTTAATACCGAAAAGGAAGCGCGGCGTTGGGGCACCAAATATAACGTGACGATTTGGGTCAAAAAACGATGACGGATGCCCATGTCATCCAGCAGATATTGCAGCGCTTTGGCCTCACGCCCAACCGGGCGCTGGGGCAAAACTTTTTGGCAGACCCGGATGCCGCAGCGCAAATTGCCGAGGCGGCCTGTGCGGGCGGCCTGCCCGTGCTGGAAATCGGTCCCGGGCTGGGCGCGCTCACGGGGGCGCTGCTTAAAGGCGCGCCGCGGGTGTGCGCGGTGGAGATAGACGCGGCCATGATCGCCGCATTGGGCGCGCTGTTTGAAGGGGAACCAAACCTGCGCCTTTACCATGCCGATTTTTTAAAGGCGGACTTAAACCAAATATACCGTGAAGCGCTGCGCGGCCCCTTTGCGGTGGCGGCAAACCTGCCCTATTATGCCACGACGCCCATCTGCATGCGGCTGCTCACCAGCGCCTTACCGGCCCTGCGCATGGCGCTGATGCTGCAGACCGAAGCGGCAGCGCGGTTTTTTGCACGCCCGCGGGAGAAGGTGTATGGCCCGCTTGCGGTGCTGGCGCAGTATGGGTACGAGGTTGCGGAGCTACTGCGGCTTTCGCCGGGCAGCTACTACCCGCAGCCCAGTGTGGACTCCACCGTGGTTTTGCTTACAAAAAACGACAGGGAGCCGCTAAGCAACCTGCCCGCCTTACTGCATATGGCCTTCGCCATGCGGCGCAAAACGCTGGCCAACAACCTAAAGGCCTTGCCCGGCGCACCGGGCGCGATGGCCCGCTGCGGCATATCGCCCCAGGCCCGGGCCGAGGAGCTGACGCCGGAAGAATTTGCGGCGCTGGCCAAGGAATTAGATTTACCCACCCCTTAACCCCTCCCGGCGGAGGGGAATTTTTTTGGGAGACCGTTTTTCGCGGGGCACCTGCCCCCGCAAATAAAATCCCCCTACTTCAACACAATCTCCCGCCGCGCCCGCTCTATGCTCCCATCCTGCTCCATATGCTTGAGCTCACGCATCATGGCGCTTCGTTCCACGCAGATATAATCCGCCAATTCGGTAAGGCTCATGGGCACAACTATGCGCGCCCCGCCCTGTTTGACCTGCAGCAGCTGAAAATATACCATGAGCTTGGCGCGTATGCTGCGGCAGCTCAATACCTCCACCCGCTCGCTCAGGCGCACCGCTTTATCGGCGATAAGCCCCAGCAGGTTATCCACCAGCGCACTATGGTGCACGCAGGCCCTTTCGCAGCGCTTTATAATATCCGTTCCGTCTATGAACAGCACCTCGCAGGGCGCCGTACACTGCAGGCTAAGGCTCTCCAGCGCCACCGAGGGGCGCAGCATCTCGCCAAACACATCTCCCTGCTCCAGCCGCTCCAGCATCGTGCGGTTGCCTTCCCCGTCCAAGCGTATCAGCTCCGCGCGGCCCATCTGCAGCACGCCGATGCGCCGCCTGGATTCCAGCCAAGGTATATCTACCCCGGCGCCATAATGCCGCGTGCTGGCGTTGAAGCAGCGCAGCATCTTCTCTACATCCGCATCACAGATGCCCGCAAACAATGGTCCGGTCATAAAACCTCCATATTTGTTGTATTTGCAACAGTATTCCACTACAATATATAGTACAATAAAATAAAGAATAAGTATATTTTCACTATATACAGAAAAGAGGAACAAAAATGGGCCCTGAAATAAACATTATCGGCGGCACGATGGAACAATCGGAAATCAACGCGTACCTCGCGCATGGCGCCAAGAGCTACCCCGGCCGCAACATTGCGCGCATGGACATCACCCTGGATGGCGAATATGTGGATTTGCAATATCATCTGAGCGACCAGCCCTTCGAGCGCATCCGCCGCATCACCGGGTATTTGGTAGGCACCATGAACAAGTGGAACAACGCCAAACGCGCCGAGGAATCCGACCGCGTGAAGCATAGCTGCTGCGGCTAACCCATACCTCCTGCCCTCCAACCCTCTGCTAACAGCGGGGGTTAAGGGCAGTTTAAATCCTATCCAATACCGTTTTATAGCCATCCGCGCCATAGTGCAGGCACTTGTTTACGCGGGATATCGTGGCGGTGGAGGCGCCGGTCGTTTCGGCGATAACCGCATAGGTGACGCCCTGCGCCAGCATGACGGCCACCTGCATGCGCTGCGCCAGGGATTGTATTTCGCCAATGGTGGCCACATCGTCAAAAAAGCGGTAGCACTCCTCCCGCGTATGGAGCGACAGCAGTGCGTCAAACAGCTTATCCACCTGCGCGCATTCCATTTTGCTATGATACATGCCCACACCTCCTTCTTATAATACCGCCCGCAAAAAGCTTTGCAGCCGCTCGGTTTGCGGGCTGCCAAACAGGGCTTCGGGCGCGCCTTGCTCCATAATGACGCCATCCGCCATGAATATAACCCGGCTGGATACCTCGCGGGCAAAGCCCATCTCGTGCGTTACGATGATCATCGTCATGTTTTGGCTGGCCAAGCGGCGTATCGCCTGCAGCACCTCGCCCGAAATTTCCGGGTCCAGCGCGCTGGTAGGCTCGTCGAAGCACAATACATCCGGCTTAAGCGCCAGCGCCCGGGCAATGGCCACCCGCTGCTGCTGCCCGCCCGAAAGCTGGTGCGGGTACGCGTCCATTTTATCGTTCAGTCCCACCTTGTCGAGCAGGGCCTTGGCCTCTTCTTGAATATCCGCCAATATGGCGGCTTTATTTTTGCGGAACCCCGCCTGCTCCTGCGCCAGCAGCTCGCGGGCCAGCATCACGTTTTTAAGCGCCGTATATTGCGGGAACAGATGGAAGGATTGGAACACCAGCCCAAAGTGCAGCCGTTTTTTGCGTATGTCCGCTTCGCGCTGCGTGCTCGGGTCCTTCGCGTCGAACAACAGTTCGCCGTTTACATAAATTTGCCCAACGCTGGGCGTTTCCAAAAAATTGAGGCAGCGCAGCAGGGTGGTTTTGCCGCTGCCCGAAGAGCCTATGATAGAGAGCACCTCGCCGCGCTCCAGCGAAAAATCGATGCCGCGCAGCACGTCGGTGGCGCCAAAATTCTTTTGGATATCCTTTACCTCTAAAATTGCCATGCCTGCCCTCCTATACCTTAAAATAGCCCAGCTTGCGTTCGACACGCCCAAACAGCAGCGTGAGCAGGCCGCAGAACACCAGGTAGAACACCCCGCTGTAGAACAGCGGCCATATCAGCGCATACGTCGCGATGTATTCCTGCGCCACCATGATGATTTCCTTAACGGCTATGATGCGCGCCAAGGAGGTATCCTTCACCAGCGTGATGATTTCGTTGCTCATGGGCGGCACGATGCGCTTCACCACCTGCAGCAGTATGACCTTGAAAAATATCTGCGATTTGGTCATGCCCAGCACCTGGCCGGCTTCGTATTGCCCGTGGGATATGCTTTCGATACCGCCGCGGTATATTTCGGAAAAATACGCCGCGTAGTTGATGATAAACGCGATGACCACCGCGTTGATGCGGGGCATGGCGGTGGCCTGCCACAACAGGCCGGGGCCATAAAAAACGATGATGACCTGCAGCATCAGCGGGGTGCTGCGGATAACCCATACGAAGGTTTTGGAAAGATAGCGAAGCGGGTTGAATTTGCTCATGGAGCAAAACGCAACCACCAACCCCAGCGGCAGCGCGCACAGCAGCGTGATGCCAAAGATGGCGCAGGTAAGGCCAAAGCCCTGCAGCAGGCGGGATGTAACGGTAAAAAAGAGCATGTAATACCTCTAACGCAATAAGGGGGGCGGAAACGACCGCCCCCTTGCCTGTGGTTTTATTGGTTGGACAGCAGCGATTCCGTCAGATCATACTTGGCCGCGATGGCATCCAGCGTGCCATCCGCAATCAGCTCGGCGATGAGCTTGTTTGCGTCGGGTACGGCGGTGCTGCCCACGCGGAAGCCTATGGCGTATTCTTCAACCGCCAGCTCCACGCCCGGTACGATGAGCAGGTCGGCATAGCTGGTGCCCGCGCCCACCAATGCCTTGGCCGCAACCGAATCGAGTATGGCGACATCCGCCGTGCCGGCCTTTACCTCTAACAGGGCGTCGGTCTGCTTGGCCACCGCGGTATAAGCGGCGCCCTTAAGCACCTCATCCTCCAATATGGCGCTTTCGCCCGCGGAGCCAATTTCGGCCACCAGCTTGCCGGCGGCAAGGCTCTCTATCGTGGCGTAGGCGGCGGCATCGGCCGCGCGGATAACGGCTACCTGCAGGTTTTTGATGTAGCTGCTCGAAAAATCCATATTCTCTTTGCGCTCTTCGGTAACGGTGAGGCCGTTCCAAATGCAATCGATATTCTTTGCGGCCAGCTCCACCTCTTTGGTGTCCCAGTTGATTTCGATAAATTCGGGGGTGACGCCCAGCTTCGCGCAAAGCGCCTCGGCAAATTCGGTTTCGAAGCCAACCAGCTTGCCGCTCTCATCGTAGTAGTTCATGGGCGCAAAAAAGGTGATGCCCACTTTTAGGACGCCCTTTGATTTTATGTAAGAAAGGTCGTCTTCGGCGGCGGGCTTTTTGGCGCAGGCCATAGCTAGGGTAGCCAGCATCAACAGGGCGAGTACAAGGGCGAGTTTCTTCTTCATAAGGGTATGTCTCCTTTAATAATGATGATCTAAAGTCGTTTGCCGCGCGTGTGTCCTCCGGCAATAGGTAGTATACTACATTGCTTTAGCAAAGTAAAGCATTAAATTGCGCGGGCACAAAAAATTTTTCCGGCCCGCGCAACGCCAAGTTCCCACGGCATAAAAAATGCCCTTGCGGGCATTTTAGATGGTTCTCGTTCGATTGGCCGAAGCTATATATCCAGCGTGGCAATGGCTTGCTTCAGCGAGTTGGCGCTGGCGACAAGCGCCTTTTCTTCAGCGGGCGAAAGCGGCACCAAAACGGACCTGCGAATACCCTGTGAATTCACGATGAACGGGAGGCTCAGGCAAACATCCTCTATGCCATATTCGCCGTGCAGCATGCCCGAAACGGTTATCATGGAATTTGTTTCGCGCTGCAGGCACTCTACAATGCGGCGGACCGCGATGGCGATGGCGTAAAAGGTCGCGCCCTTCATGCCTATAACCTGCGCGCCCGAGGTGCGCATATTCTGCTCGATGGCCTGCAATTCGGACTTGTCGCACCTGTTATGGTGTTCGCAAACATCCGTGCAGTAGTCCTTCATGTTGAGCACGCCTATGTTCACGAGCGACCACGGTATCATCGAGGTGTCGCCATGCTCCCCCATCACATACGCGTGGATATGCTGCGGCGCAAACCCCACATGCTCCGCGAGGCCGGCGCGCAGGCGCGAGGTATCCAGCAGCGTGCCCGAGCCAATCACTTGGTTTTCGGAAAGGTTGGTGGTTTTTAGTATGGCGTAGGTGAGTATGTCGATGGGGTTGGAAACCACGATATACACCGCGTTTGGCGCGTATTTGGTGATATGCGGCATCACACCCTTGATGATATTTACGTTTGTCTGCGCAAGGTCAAGGCGCGTTTGGCCCGGCTTGCGCGCCAGCCCCAGCGTGATGATAACGATGTGGGCATCCTGCGCGCTTTCATAATCGCCGGCATAAATATTTACGGGCGGGCTGAAGGGGGTGCCCTGCACAATATCCATTGCCTCGCCCTTTGCCCTTTCATTGTCGATATCGATGAGTACGATTTCAGAAACCGCGCCGGATATCGTTAGGGTATACGCGATGGTCGCCCCTACCTTCCCCGCGCCTAAAATTGCGACTTTTGTGCCTTTTTTTAACATTTTTCTGTTCCTCCGTACAAAGCGTATTCGGATACATTGGCAAAAATGCCGCCATTTTGCCGAATTGGGTGTAGTATAGCAACGCGGGCCCGTTAAGTCAAGTAAAATTGTTATAAATTTCACGATATTGGCGGTGACCCGCATATTTTTCTCACCGGCCCGCTTTTTCTGCCCCGGCACGGCATTGACCCGGCGGCGCATTGTGTTGTATGATTATATTTAGAGAGATTTGGGGCAAACGCTATGCCCCACATGCATATTTTGGAGCGCAAAACCCTGGGCGCTCCCCTATAAAATACAATACGGAGGCGTTTCTTATGACGAAATACGCGAACTTCATCGGCGTAAAGGTGCCGGAGCTGCTGCTGCCCAACAAAGCGGTGGATATGGCCAAGTGGGCAGTGGTCGCCTGCGACCAGTTTACATCGCAGCCCGATTACTGGAACGAGACCGAAGCCATCGTGGGGGATGCGCCCAGCGCGCTGCGCATCATGCTGCCCGAGCTCTACCTCGACAAGCCCGACGAGGCCAGCCGCATCCAGGCCATCAACGCGCACATGCAACAATATGTGCAAAGCGGCGTGCTCGAGAGCAAGGGCGAGGGCTTTGTATATGTGCGCCGCACGGTGGATGGCAAGGCCCGCCAGGGGTTAATCGTAGCGCTGGATCTTGAAAACTACGACTATACCAAGGGCTCCACCACGCTGATACGCGCCACCGAGGGCACCATCGTGGAGCGCATACCGCCCCGCCTGCGCATCCGCAAGGACGCACCGCTGGAGATGCCGCACATACTCGTGCTGATAGACGACCCGGACAAAACCGTGATAGAACCCCTGGGCAATGCGCTAACACAAACCGAAAAGCTATACGATTTTGAGCTGATGCAAAAGGGCGGCCACATAGAGGGCTACCTCATAAAGGAGCCCGCCCAAATACAGGCCGCACTGCAGGCGCTCGCCGCGCTGGTACAGCCTGCCGCCTACGAAGCCAAATACCATACCGGCCAGGCGCCGCTGCTGTTTGCCATGGGGGATGGCAACCATTCCTTCGCCACGGCCAAAGCCAATTGGGAACGCGTAAAGCAGGAGCAGGGCTTGACCGGCGCCAGCGAGCACCCCGCGCGCTATGCGCTGGTGGAGCTCGAAAACGTGCACGATAGCGGCATCGTATTTGAACCCATCCACCGGGTGTTGTTCAATTGGGACGACGGGGCGCTGTGCACGCTAAAGGCAACCCTGGCCGCACAGAATGGCACCTGCGAAAAATTCAACTTTGCCTCCATGGAGGCGCTTCAAAAAGAGACCGCCGGCAAACCCGGGCATGTGCTGCCGTTTGTGACCGAAAAGGGCATAGGCTGCCTGTATGTGCACCAGCCGGTCGCGCAGCTGCCGGTCGGCACGCTGCAAAATGGGCTGGACGCCGTTTTAAAAGAACTTACAGGCGCCAGCATCGATTATATCCACGGCGAGGATGTGGTGATGGATTTGGGCGGCAAGCCCGGCAACATCGGCTTCTTTTTGCCGCCTATGGATAAGAGCGCCTTCTTCCGCACCGTTATATTCGACGGCGCGCTGCCCCGCAAAACCTTCTCTATGGGCGAGGCGCACGAAAAGCGGTATTATCTCGAATGCCGCAGCATTAAGGGGTAAATCTCATACAGCGAAAGGATGCACACGAAGTTGCAAAGTTTTCTGCATTCCATCTCAGCGGTGCTGATCATCGTATTGCTCACGGCCACGGGGTATGTGTTGGGGCACCTTGGCTGGTTTAAGCCGGAGCATAAATCGCTCGTTTCCAAGCTGGTCATCAACGTGGCGCTGCCCTGCCTGTGCCTCAGCAACCTGATCCAAAACTTCACGTTAAGCTCCATTGCGGGGTTTGGCGCGCTGCTGCTGGTGCCGTTTTTAGGCATGGCGCTATGCATGCTGCTGTGCGCCATCGTTGCAAAGCTGCTGCACTTGCCCCACCGGCAAAAGGGGCTTTTCACCTATATGGGCGGCCTGCCCAATGTGATGTTCATCGGCATGCCGCTGTGCATAGAGCTGTTTGGCGAGGCGGCCGTGCCCTTTGTGCTGTGCACCTTTTTAGCCAACGCGATACTTGCACAATCCATCGGCATCGCGGTTATCGAGCGGGACGGCCACCCGGAGGGCTCCAGGCTTTCGCTCAAGGGGCTCAAGAATGTGCTCAAGCAGCCCCCGTTTGTCGCGGTGCTGGTTTCGCTCGCGTTCATTTTGCTGAACGTACGTTTGCCCTCTATATTGCTGCGCTATACCGAATATCTATCCGGCATAGTAAGCCCCCTGGCGCTGATTTACGCGGGATATGTGATATACGAAATCGGGTTCAAGAACATCCGCCTGGAGCGGGGCCTGCCCACCGTGTTTTGGCTTCGCTTCGTAGTGTCGCCGGCCATCTGCTTTGGGCTGTGCGCGCTATTTGGCGTGACCGGCCTGGCGCGCAGCGTGTTTTTGGTCATATTCGCCATGCCCACCATGACACAATCCGTCGTGCTCAGCGGCGCGCTCGGATCCGATGAAAACTACGCGGCGCAAGGCGCGGCCATCACCACGCTGCTCAGCTTCATCATCATACCCATATTGATGCTGTTCGCGTAAAGGCGGTTTTTCTATATGCATACCCTATTGCACGTTTGCTGCGCCCCTTGCTCCATCGCCTGCATCGATATGCTGCGCGAGCAAGGCCACGCGCCCACGGCCTATTGGTTCAACCCCAATATCCACCCCTATACCGAATACCGCGCCCGGCGGGATGCGGTGGCCGCCTACATGCCCACGGTGAATGTGCCCTTGGTGCAGGCGGGCGGCTACGACCTGCGCGGCTTTTTGCAGGCGCTGCCCAGCTACGATGACCGCTGCCAAACCTGCTACACCTTGCGGCTGTATTCCACGGCGCAATACGCGGCGGCGCAGGGCTTTGACAGCTTTACCAGCACGCTGCTCGTAAGCCCCTACCAAAACCACGCGCAGCTTTGCGCCGTGGCCGAAAAGGCGGCGGCAAAATATGGCGTGCCGTTCCTCTATTGCGATTTTCGTGAGCGGTTCCGCGAAGGTCAGGCCCGCGCCCGGGAGCTGGGGCTATACAGGCAAAAATACTGCGGGTGCATGTTTAGTGAAGAGGAAAGATACTGTAATAAGTAATGCCAACTTACAGGGAGGATACCATGTATGGGCGAGTTATCAAAACTTCCAAATATCAGCGCCGTGATTGAGGCAAAGCTTATGGAAGCTGGCATATCAACACAGCAGGAGCTTTTTGACGCGGGCAGCAAGGAAGCCTTTATGCGGATACGATTAAAGGACACAACAGCTTGCTTAAACATGCTTTGTGCTATTGAAGGGGCCATACAAGGCATAAGATGGCATGATCTTCCTGATATCGTTAAGTCGGATTTGCGCTCCTTCCACAAAGGATTATGATTTTGTAAAGCTTCATTTTCCCCGCAAAAAGCGCGCCCCGCATGGGGCGCGCTTTAAAGCTGCTAAAAAGATAGAAGAGACAAAACCCGCGAAGCCGTTAGCTCGCGGCAGCGGCCAAATCGAATTCCTTTTGTATGTCCTCGCTGGGCGCTTTGGTAAGCAAGGATACGACTATAATCGCCGCGCAGCTGAGCACAAAGGCCGGGAACAGCTCGTAAATGCCGAACACGCCGCCCAGGGGCTTAAGCAGCAGCTTCCAGATAAACACCATCGCGCCGCCGGTCAGCATACCCGCAATCGCGCCCGCGCGGGTGGTGCGCTTCCAAAACAGGGAGAAGAGCATGATCGGCCCAAATACGGCGCCAAAGCCCGCCCACGCAAAGGACACGATGGTAAATATCACGCTCTGTTCATCGAGCGCAATCACCATGCCGATGATGGCAATAAGCAGCAGCACGATGCGGGACATCACCATAACCTGCTTATCCGACGCGTTCTTCTTGAACAAGCTTTTATAGATGTTGAGCGAGAAGGCCGAAGCGGCAATCAGCAGGTAGGAATCGGACGAGCTGATGGTAGCGGCCAATATGCCCGCCATCACAAGGCCCGCGAGCAGCGGCGGCAACAGATGCTTGGAGAGCACGATAAACACGTTTTCGGCGCCGCTGGCGGTATTGAGCACCTCGTGCACCGGGAACAGCGCGCGGCCCACCAACCCTATAACGACCGCCGCCAGCAAGGAAATCGCGCACCATATGCTGGCGATGCGGCGGGCGCTTACCAGCTGCTCGCTCTTGCGGATAGCCATAAACCGCAGCAGCACTTGCGGCATGCCGAAGTAGCCCAGCCCCCACGACAGGGTGGAGATGATGGTGAGCAGGCCATACTTGCCTGCCGCGCCAAACACCGGCGCCCCACTTGCCACCTGCTGCACGCCGCCCGCATCCACCGTTGGGCTGGCGATGCCTACAAACGTGAGGAACCCGGGGATCGTCCTGGCGTTTTCGAGCACCTTGCCAAAGCCGCCCGCGGCCAAGCTGCCCGTGATGAGTATGATTGTGAGCGCAAAAATCATCACGACGGCCTGCATAAAATCGCTGGCGCTTTCAGCCAGGAAGCCGCCCAGCAGGGTGTAGCTCACCACGAATATCGCCCCTACGATCATCATGGATTGATAGGATACGCCGAACAGCGTGCTGAACAGCTTGCCGCAGGTCACAAAGCAGCTCGCGGCGTACACCGTGAAGAAAATCAGTATGAACAGCGCGGCGATGGTCATGATGACCTTTTTTGTTTCTTTGAACCGGTTCGAGAAGAAATCCGGCACGGTAATGGCGTCCCCCGCGATGACGGAATAGTGCCTCAGCCGCCTAGATACCAGCAGCCAGTTCACATAGGTGCCCAGCCCCAGGCCGATGGCCGTCCATACGGCGTCGCTCAAGCCAGACCAGTAGGCCACGCCGGGCAATCCCATCAGCAGCCAGCCGCTCATGTCGGATGCCTCGGCGCTCATGGCCGCCACCCACGGGCCCAGCGACCGCCCGCCCAGGAAGTATTCCTCACTGCTGGCGCTGGAACGCTTGGCGAAGTATATGCCGATGCCGATTACAACAGCCATGTAGCAAACCATGGCAATGAGTATTTGCAGTGTGCCCTGATCCATATGTGTTATCTCCTTAAAATAAAAATATAAGAATAATGAAATGCGGATAGCGCCCCATACATCGCTGTATAAGGCAATATATTTAAGTAGTATAACAAATAAAACAGGTGAGAACAAGCCCGCCTCCCCAGAAATTTACCCCTTAAAACTTTACCCCCTGTATCAGCCCCAACCGCTTATGGTATAATAGGGGAAACAAACGCAGGAGGAAAGCTATGCAACTGCAAGCGCGCAGTCAGATGGATCCGCAGTATCAGTGGGATCTTACACATATATTCGCCGACGACGCGGCGTGGGAAACGGCCTATGGCGCGGTGGAGCAAGCCATCCCCGCCCTGCAGGGCTATCAGGGTACGCTTCATACCGCCGAGGGCGCGGCCAAGGCGCTAAACGCCTATTATGCGCTGGCCCAGCAGGCCGAGCGCGTATACCTTTATGCCGAGCTGCGCAAATCGGGCGATAATGGCGATGACGACAGCCAGGCCATGCAGGATAGAGCCATGCGGCTGCTGGTATCGCTGGGGGCGACGACCAGCTACATCACGCCGGAGCTCGCGGCGCTGCCCGCGCAAACTTTAGAAACATATTTGCGGCAGGACTTGCTCAAGCCCTATCATCATGCCATTGCGGATATTATCCGGGGCCGCGCGCATGTGCTGGGCGCCGAGCAGGAGCGTATGCTGGCCCTGCTGGCGGATGCCGCGCAAACGCCGGATAACGGATTTACCATGCTTTCCGAGGTGGATATGACCTTCCCGCCCCTGCAAAGCGCGCAGGGCGCGCCGCTGGAGCTGACCCACGGCAACTTCGCGGTATACCGCGAAAGCGAGGATAGAGCCTTGCGCCAGGCGGCGTTTGAAACCTACTTTGGCGAGTTCAACAAATACATCCATACGTTTGCCGCGCTGTATGGCGGCAGCGTAAAGCAGGATAATTACTTTGCCGAGGTGCGGGGCTACGAAGGCGCGCTGCACCAGGCGCTGTTTGCGCACGCGGTGCCAACGCAGGTGTACGACAGCCTCATCCAGGCGGTGCACGCGGGCCTGCCCGCCATGCGCAAATACCTAGCGCTGCGCAAGCGCGTTTTGGGCGTGGAGGAGCTGCATATGTACGACCTCTATTGCCCCATGGTGCCGGATGTGGAAGCATCCTACACGCTCCCACAGGCCAAGGCTACGGTGAAGGAAGCCTTGCGCCCGCTGGGGCCGCAGTACGCCGGGCTGCTCGATACCGCATTTGCCGGCCGCTGGATAGACGCCTACGAAAACAAAGGCAAAACCACCGGCGCGTTCTCCTGCGGCGTGTATGGGGTGCACCCGTATGTACTGCTCAATTATACCAGCACGCTCAACGATGTGTTCACCATGGCGCATGAGCTGGGCCACGCCCTGCACAGCCATTTTTCGGATAGCGCGCAGGACTATGCCAACCACGACTACGCCATCATGGTGGCGGAGGTGGCTTCCACCGTGAACGAGGTGCTGCTCACCAAGCATCTGCTGGCGGCCGAAACGGACGCACGGCGCCGCGCGTATTACCTGAACCATTACTTAGAGGGCTTTCGCACCACGCTGTTTCGCCAAACGCTGTTTGCCGAATTTGAAAAGCGGGCGCACGAAATGGCGCAAAAGGGCGAGCCGCTTACCGCGCAAACGCTCAACGCGCTATATCGCGGGCTAAACGAGCTATACTACGAGGGCGCTTGCGTCGATGCCCTGCAGGATATGGAATGGGCGCGCATACCGCACTTTTATAACGCGTTTTATGTGTATCAATACGCCACGGGCTACAGCGCGGCGGTGGATATTGCCGAGCGCATCACCAATAGCGGCGATGCTTCGGGCTACCTGCGCTTTTTGCAGACCGGCGGCAGCGCGTATCCTATTGAAGAGCTCAAGCTGGCCGGTGTGGATTTGAGCGAGCCCCGCGCGGTGCAGCATGCGCTAAGCGCGTTTTCCGCCTGCGTAGATGAGCTGGAAGCGCTGCTCAACACCCTATAACATCAACAATAAACCATAAGGAGAGCCGATACGATGACATACGATGTGGATAAGCTGGAGATGCGGACTTACATACTGGATAAGTTCCGCAAAGAAGGGGATTTTAAGTTCCTCAAAGAGGGTGAGCTGGAGCGCATGGTAGATGCGCTGCTGGCGCTGGACCAGGGGTATATGGATACGCTGGGCGAGGAGGCCGAATATGACGACGACGCGGCCTACGATATTTTGTTCGCGGGGATGCAGGCGCAGTTCGACAACTACAAAATATACGCCATGCGTTTAAGCGAGGATTACCTCGATTTTGTGGAGGAATACCTGGTGAGCGTGGATGCGATAGAGTGGGATTGAGCGGATAAGGCAACCCCCTATGAAGCAAAAAGTGGCAGAAGCCACTTTTTTGTTTTTGCCCAACCCCCTCCTTGGGTAAGGAGAGGGTTATATGGCTGGGCAGCGTCACCGTAAAAATACGAGCTTCTGCCCCTCTTCCAGCGTTTCCTGCAGGCCGGGCTGCGCGGCCCGGAGCTTTTCGCGCGGGATGCAAAACCGCTTGGCGACATCATAGAGCGTTTCGCCCGCGCCCGCGAAATATACGATGATGCCCTCGGGCACCTCCGCACCAGCGCACTGCGAAATGCCGGTAACAACCTTGCGCGCCGCAAACGCGTAGAGCGATGCGTGCAGGTTGAGCGAAAAGCGCACCTCCGCCGCGCGCCCGCTGCCCGCCGCCGAGGCCGTGGCGCTGGCCCACAGCAGCGCGTGGGTGCTGTCCTGCCCGGCGGGAAGCCCGGCGTGGAAGGGTATATCCTCCGTAAAGGCATGGAGCGCGCCGGTGTCGCTTTCGTACAGCACGCGCGTGATCAGCAGGCCTTCGGCGTATAGCTGCCCATCCTGCGGCACCCCGCCGGTCACAACCGGGCGCGCCGCGGCATAGATGACCCGGTTTATTTCGGGCAGGCCATTGGGCACGGACACGGTTTCGCTGATGGCGTGGCGCAACGTGCTCTCGCCGCCATAGGAGCATAGCTGCACGGCCTCCTGCTCGCAGGTGAAGGGCAGGGCGGGCGAAAACGCGTCCTGCGGCAGTATCAGCTCGCTTTGGCTGCGCGCAAACAGGCTGACCGCCAGGCGCAAATCCGCCACCAGCATGCCAAATTCCTGCGAGGCCTGCACATCGGCTTGCAGCACCTGCGCCCGCGCGTGCAAGTCCGCATCCGACGCGGCAAACACATCCAGCGTTTCGTTCAAGGGCAGGTTTTGTGTGAGTTGGAACAGCCTGCCCTCCTTATCCTCTACCAAAGCCGATACGGTGAGTATGCCGTTCAGCTCCACGCCCCGCCCATCGCGCCGCAGCTCCCTCAGCGCTACGGTCACATCGCTTTGCAGCACCGCCGCCGCGCCGGCGGCATCCACCTCCTCGCGCAGGCGAAGCACATCGTGAAACACCGTTTCCCGCTTGGCTGCGGTAAAACGGTCGGTCAACAGCTCCAGCTCCTGTGCGCCGCGTATGCCGCCAAATGTCTGCAGCGGCGTGGAATCGAGCACCTGCAGCGCTATATCCACCACGGCGCCCATCCGTATGCGCCCATCGGTCAGCGTCACCTCCAGCGCCTGCAGCATGGGGGCGGCCTCCGCCAGCATACCCGGCATGGCGCCCTGCGCCGGCATGTTGTGTGTAAAATCGGCGCGGGAGGTAAACGCGAACGGCCCGTTTTCGCCCGCGCAAATCAATTGCACGCTCACCCGCCCGCTCAGCTGCACCGCGTTTTCGGTAATTGCCGATTCCATAAGCAGCACATCCCCCGTGGCGCTTAGTATATCGCCGGCAATACGATCCTCTATCTGCGGTATTTCACCCTCTACCATCGCCTGCGCAACGCCGCTGTATACTACGCGCTCCGCCATGAGCTCGTTTCGGATCAACTCCATACCATTGTGCTCCTCTCTATAGGTAGGTATAAAAGCATATGCGGCTTATCCTTCATCTAGCACCAAATCGCGGGGTTTTACAAAAAAAGAGCCGGATAGTATCAATTCACACAAAAAATACCCGCTTAGACCGTTTATTTTAGACGTAATTTCTGCATATTCTGTAAGTAAATTCGGAACGATTTAGCATGATTTCCGCCGAGTTATCAACATTGTCCACATGGTTATCCATGTTTTCTAGCTATTTTAACGTTAGGACATGTGAACAACTCGTTCACACCTGTATAAATATGCAGCTTGTGCGCCGCGGGCATTTTTGCGGCGCACAAGATAGATGTCGAGAAGCGTATTTGTGCACGAAAATTTATTTAAATCACATTTTGTATTTCTGGGCGGGCCGCGGTTTCGCGCGCGCGCTCCAAAATCAGCTTATCCGCCACCAGCGCGATAAATTCGCCATTGGTGGGCTTATCGTTTTTGGAATAGATATTATAACCGAATATTTGATTGATGTTTTCGATCTTCCCGCGGGTCCACGATACCTCGATGGCATGGCGAATCGCGCGCTCCACCTTGGAGGCGGAGGTGGTAAAGCGCTTGCCGATGCCGGGATACAGCTCCTTGGTGATGCGGTTTATCAGCGCGGGTTCATAGTATACCATGCGCACCGCCTCGCGCAGGTAATGGTAGCCCTTGATGTGCGCCGGGATGCCTATGACCAAAAAGATGGAGGCGATTTTCTCATCCAGCGTTTGCGGCCGCGTGCTGATGGCGGAGGTTTGCGAGCGCTGGGCATAGGTGTTTTCCAGCATATCTAAAATGCGCTTATAGAGCGTATCCGGGTCCACCGGCTTTACCATATAATACCGCGCCCCCAGCGTGCAGGCCTGCCGCACCATATCCTCATGCCGCAGTGCGCTCACCACGATAACGGCCGGCGGTTCCTCCATCAGCCCGCCGTTAATCCGCTCCAGCAGCTCGAAGCCATCCATGCGGGGCATGATCAGGTCGCACAGCAGCACATCATAGTGCGCGGATGCCAGGGCATCCAGCGCGGCCTGTCCGTCGTTTACAACATCTACGCGCTCTATGTTCTCCTGCGCGGTGAGATGATCCCGTACGGCGGTTTGGAGCTGTGTACTGCTATCCGCCAAAAGAATGCGATACTTTTTCATTGGTTTTCCTCCACTCATCCGTTGTATTTTTTTGTTTCAAAAACGAGAAGCAGCGCGCTTTAGCCCGTTTCTTAAACTATTGTTGTGCATTAGTTGGATTGTATCACCGCTTAATTTGCGGCGATAGAGAATAATATTCGTCTTTTTTGTCGCTCTATATCGATAATTTTGCGAATTTTGCCGCGCTTTGGCGGTTCCTGCAAAAGTTGCGGGGAACCCGCATATTGCGCGCGCGTTTATCCGGTGCATCGCCGCGTTTTTTGGCCGTGATAATCCTACCCCTCTGCGATATGACAAGCTGGCAGGCAGGGCAACTCGGGCGGGCTTGTGAATAAAGCGGCGCCCTCCCCCGTGCGGAGGGGGCATGTTTCATTCGTCGGTCGTCTGTTTGGGCAGCTTTTTATCGAGAAGCTCCTCATAGGCCTCCCGCTCCGCTTCGGATTGCGGCGGGCTGGCCAGCATGCCGGTCGCCTCGGTAGCGGAACTGATTGGGGAGGTATCGGAATACCGCTTCTTTTTGTGCACATGTGATTTTGGCATGGGCGTTCACTCCTTTCGTATAGCCGGATATGGGCTTACTCTATGCAAAAAACCAACGGCTTATGCGAAAAATAAATCCTTCCGCGCCGCCCTATAACGCCGCGCCGCATCTTGCGCGAACGCGCCGGATAGACTATAATGATATTTGTGATAGTTGTGCGAAAAACACATTTTACCCTCCTGTTTTCGCCATCATAAATACAAAACTATAACGCGGCTGCGCCGCAAATATCACCGCAATGCGGAAAGGAGCTCCCAAGATGAAAGAGTATGTAGAATCCCTCGGCATCATCGCCCCCAAGGCGGTATACCGCAACCTCACCCCCGCCCAGCTGACCGAGCATGCGATTGCGCGGGAAGAAGGCACCCTGAGCAACACTGGCGCGCTGGTTGTAACCACCGGCAAATACACCGGCCGCTCCCCGGATGACCGCTATGTGGTGGATGTACCCTCCATCCATGATGATATCGATTGGGGCAAGGTAAACGTACCCATCTCCCCCGAGAAGTTTGACGCGATTTACGCCAAAATAACGGCGTACCTGCAGGGCCGCGAAATCTTCATATTCGACGGCTTTGCCGGCGCCGACCTTAAGTACGCGTTGAACGTGCGCGTGGTAAACGAGCTGGCCAGCCAAAACATGTTCATGCACCAGCTTTTGCTCCGCCCCACCGAGGCGCAGCTCAAGGGCTTTATCCCCGGCTTTACCATCATCTCCGCACCCGGGTTCAAGTGCATCCCCGAACTGGACGGCGTGCACAGCGAAGCCGCCATCATACTCAACTTCGAAAAGAAGATGGTGCTCATCGCGGGGAGCCAGTATTCGGGCGAGATGAAAAAGAGCGTATTCTCCGTGATGAACTACCTGCTGCCCAAGGCCGGCGTGCTCTCGATGCACTGCTCCGCCAACGTGGGCGAGGCGGGCGACGTCGCCCTGTTTTATGGCCTGAGCGGCACCGGCAAAACCACGCTGTCCGCCGACCCCAACCGCGGGCTCATCGGCGATGACGAGCACGGCTGGAGCGATAACGGCACCTTCAACATAGAGGGCGGCTGCTATGCCAAGTGCATCAACCTCTCACACGAAAACGAGCCCCAAATTTGGGATGCCATAAAGTTTGGCTCGCTGGTTGAAAACGTGATTATGGATCCTAAAACCCGCGAATTCGACTTTGACGATGGCAGCCTCACCGAAAACACCCGCGTGGGCTACCCGGTGGAGTTTATCCCCAACTGCGTGATACCCGGCGTAGCGGGCCACCCCAAAACGGTGGTGTTCCTTACCGCCGATGCGTTCGGCGTAATACCGCCCATCTCCAAGCTCGATAAAAACCAGGCGATGTACCACTTTGTATCCGGCTATACCTCCAAGCTGGCGGGCACCGAGCGCGGCATTGTGGAGCCGCAAACCACCTTCTCCACCTGCTTTGGCGCGCCGTTCCTCCCCATGCATCCCTCGGTATATGCCGAAATGCTGGGCAAAAAAATCGAGGAGCACGATGCGAAGGTATATCTCGTAAACACCGGCTGGGCGGGCGGCAAGTATGGCGTAGGCAGCCGCATGAAGCTCAAGTATACCCGCGCGATGGTGACCGCGGCGCTCACTGGCGATTTGGAAAAGGGCGAATATGTGCAGGATTCCATATTTAACGTGCTGGTGCCCAAAGCCTGCCCCAACGTGCCCGATGAATTCTTAAACCAGCGCGCGCTGTGGAAGGACACCGCCGAATATGAAGCGGTTGCCCGCGACCTGGCCGCCCGCTTCCAAAAGAACTTCCAAAAATACAACAACATGCCCGCGCACATCGTAAACGCCGGGCCTAAGGGTTGATTGCGGATTTTAGCATAAGCCAATAAAAAAGAGCTCCGTAAGGGGCTCTTTTTTTGCTTATCTCATTTAAAAGTTCCGTTGTTCTATCTTGGTTATTGCCTTGATTGCCCAACCTTGCGCCTGCATAGCACCGCAAGGCCCAGCGTGCCAGCACGGCCAGCACCGCGCCCGCCGCGCCATGGTCGCCGGTTTTGGGCGGCAAAACCGCAATGGGCGGCACTATAGAAGAGGGCGGCGTCCAATTCGAGCCGCTGCCGCCGCTGCGCCCGCCTATCGTATACTCCACAAACGGCCGCTCAAAGTATTCGGTGGCGCTCACCCCATCGGCAGGCCGCACATAATCGAGGTAGGCCTCTTGGTTGGTGTAGTCCTTATGCTGGCCGGCCGCGGCGGATTTCGTATGCTTTACCGTATAGCTGAGTGAAAACTGGCTTGAGGGCGTAATGCTAATGGCCGGGTCAATATCCAGCGTCAGCGTTTTATCGCCATCCCAGCTCAGCACAAAATCCTCGGCGGTGGTGGCGTCCGTGGTATCATCAAACGCGATGGACGTAGGATTGACCGATGGCGTGCCTACCCCTGCAAGCGTAACACCGTTGAACGCAAGGGTGATGCTGGCGGGGTCGAACGCCTCCAGCTCAAAGTTGGTTCCTATCACATCCGTGATGGTGCCGCCCTCCACCAGGTTGCCGATTGCCGCTTGGAAGAACTGGCTGCCCTGCCCGGCGGTTGCCGGATTGCCCATAGCGCCGCTGATACTATTGTTTAGGTTGACATACGTCCCCAGCTCGCCCGTCCATTCCAAAAACGCATGTGCAATATCTTTGATTGGAGAGGTATTGTAGTTAAAGCCCAGCGTCGCCAAGCGGTAGCCATCCCCCTCCACCGCCGCCTGCAGTTCTTTGGCGGCATAATATATGCCGACTTCCGCTTGCGTGTAGGGGTAATCCGTAATAAAACTACCAGAGCGATACCACTCTCCATGGTAAGGCCAGCGCACCTTCTCACCGCTGCCGAGGGTCTTTTCATATGATACGCCGCTTTGGCGTTTAAACACCGCATACCCCGCAGCCGAGCCGCTCGCGTCGAACGCGGCATTGGCAGTTTCCCAAGTTTGATAGTATTCCTCTATCGACATCTTTTCATCGCTGGCAGCCTCGATCCCTGAGCTTTCGCCATCAATAAAGGCCGCGAACGCCGCTGCCGTGGGGCTAGAGCCACCAGAGTACGTCGTATGAAAAATGGAATTGCTCCCTATATATCCAAGGTTATCACTGGCGCCCGCCTGATTCATGCCGCTCGCTAAGGCGTTATCGTACCCGGCTACGTTGGAGCTGCCATTACCGGTGCCGGTTTTCACCTTAAGCTGCGGTTTGTCGTCTTCATCCACCCACAAATAGGAGCCGCCATCCGTCGCCAGCACAATCAGCTTATGATCCGCCGATGCCGTGGTTTCCGCCGCCAGCATTTGGCGCGCGGCTCTTATACCTGCCTGTATATTGGTGCCGCCTACCGACCAAAGGCCCACTGGGCTTGGGAAAGCGCGGAATATGGGCTGCCCACCAGAAAGCATCCAATCGGCATATCCATACTCCGTTGCCCATTTATCGTATAGGTCATCGTTTGGCGCGGGCGTTCCCTTTAAAAAATCATAATAGGCGCCGTCAAATTCCGTTAGCGCATGCGCCGTATAATACGCCCTGATGTCCAAATCGTTTACCGATGTTGCAAAATTGCCCGCCAGCGCGGCGGGATTCGCCTTACCCTGCACCGCCGTATAGGTGGAAAAGCTCACGATGCCCACATTCAGCTTCCCGCTTGGGTATGCCGCCAGCCCGTCCGCAAGGTCTTTCATCAGCACGCAAAGGTCCTCGTTGAGCAGCGCGTCCTTGGCGGTGTTTTTATCCAGCACAAATACGATATCATACACCGGCTCCTCCTGCGTATCCGGCAAGGATAGGGTAATGGTATACCTATCACTCCCCAGCGCGGTCGCCGTTTTGGACTTGGGGATATCCCCCGGTTTTGGCTCCCCGGCCGCCAATGCCAGCGGCGCCGCCGCGTTTAAAAGCACGAGCGCGGCAACGAGCGCGCCCAGCGCCTTGCAGGTTCTTTTCTTCCTATATACCATCTTCTATACCATCCTCCATTGCTCATATTCCTATGTGCCACCGCGCAGATTGTATTCGATTGCGCGGCAGAATTTTGACCGTTTGTTATTCGTTACTTTTTGTTGTTATTTATTATTATTTATTACCATCATTAACGATATCATTATTTGACATATATGTCAATTATTTTCCTATGGAAGATATTATTATTTTTATATAAAAATCTCCTCTGCAAGGAGGAGATTCTTGGGGTATATATCGATGATACAAAAGAATTACAGCTTTAACACCGATGTCGCAATTTCAAAATACATCAGCAGCGATGCCGCATCCACAATGGTGGTAAGTATGGGGCTGGCCATAACCGCCGGGTCAAACCCCAGGCGCTTTGCCAGCATGGGCAGCGCGCCGCCCGTTACCTTGGCAAAAAACACGGTGCACATCAGCGTTGTGCACACCACCAGCGCGGTAGGCAGGTCGAAGCGGTCAAACAGCACCAGCTTCGCAACATTGCACACCGCCAGCGCCACGCCGCACATCAGCGCCACGCGGATCTCCTTCCACAACACGCGGAATATATCGCGGAACTCGATATCCCCCAGCGACAGCCCGCGTATCACCATAACGGAGCTTTGGCTGCCCGCGTTGCCGCCGGTATCCATCAGCATGGGTATACAGGCCACCAGCGCGGCGCGGGTGAGCGCGCTTTCGAAATGCGTGATGATGGTGCCGGTAAACGTGGCGGATACCATGAGCAGCAGCAGCCAGGGCGTGCGGCTCTTCCACATCTCCCACACGCTGGTTTTAAGGTAAGGCTTATCGCTGGGCGTTATGGCCGCCATCTTTTCCATATCCTCGGTGGCCGCGCCCTGCAGCACATCTATCACATCGTCTATCGTGATGATGCCTACCAGCCGGTTTTCGTTATCCACCACCGGCATGGCGAGCATGTCGTATTTGGAGAACATCTGCGCGACTTCTTCCTGATCCTCATGCGTGTTCACGCTGATCACGTTGGGGTTCATGATGTCGGCTACCAGCGCGCCCGGCTGCGCCAAAATCAAATCGCGCAGGCCCACCACCCCGTCGAGCCTATGCTGCGCGTCGATCAGGTAACAGGTGTTGATGGTTTCCTTATCGATGCCGATTTTGCGAATCATATCCAGCGCCTGCTGCACCGTAAGCGTTTGCTTTAGGTAGATATATTCATTGGTCATCAAGCTGCCGGCGGAATCCTCGGGGTATTGCAGATATTGATTGATGAGCTGACGGTTTTCTCCGCTGGAGTTTTGCAGCACGCGCTTAACGACATTGGCCGGCATCTCTTCGATGAGGTCCACATAGTCGTCCAGGTACATGTCATCCAAAATAAAGCGCAGCTCGCGATCGGTTATAAACCCAATCACAAATTCCTGCACATCCGGCTCCATGTAGGCGAAGGTTTCCGCCGCCGTCTCTTTGGGGAGCAACCGAAAAAAGAGCAGTGCGGACTCGCGGTCATCTTGCAACTGTTCGAATACTTCGGCAATATCGGCATAATGCATATCGAGCGCGGCCTTTTTTATTTCGGCAAACCTACGCTCATGAAGAAGCTGAAGAACCTGATCGATCATAAAACGTCTCCTTTATGGAGCGGTGCGAAATCAGACGTTTTACATCGTATGGCGCGCCGCCCACTGTATAAAATTATCCTGACATCTACTGCCAGATGGCCCAGCGTCCATGTTGTTCCCCTCTCTAAAGATTTGCGATTTTGCGCAAAATATGCGCTGCATAGTTATTGTACCCTCTCCGCAGGCGCACCGCAAGGTAAATTTCTTTTTTTATGCCACCGCTTTTTTTCCTCCCCGCAGGAGGGGCAAAGCGACTTAAAAATCCTTTTCGGGCGCATCTCCCCCCTAAATACAAAAAAGCCTCCGCCCATGAACGGGAGGAGGCTCTTGCGCAATTCGCTCTGTTATTCCGGCTTTTCGCCACGCTCCTCCAGGCGTTTCACCAGCCAATCCTTGCCATCGATCAGGCGGCTGACCATCATGCTCGCAACGGTATCGCCGCTGGAGTTGAGCAGGGTGGCGGGCGGGTCTACCAAAAAGCCTATGGTGGCGATGAGCGGGAAAGCCTCCATCGGGAAGCCATACATGCTCACGATAAGCGCCTCGCCAATCAATCCGCCGCCGGGTATGCCGCTCATGGCCACGCCGCTAAGCACGGATACGCACACGGCGGTGAGATAGGTGCCTATGCCCGAAAACGGCATTTGGAATATGCCGAACAGGAAGGATATCTTGAGTATGGCCGAAAGCACCGAGCCATCCATGTGCATGGTAGCGCCGATGGGCACCACGATTTCGCGCACGTCTTTGGATACGCCGATTTTTTCCGATGCATCGAGGTTCACGGGTATGGTGGCCACAGAGCTGCCCGTGGCAAAGGCCGTTATGGCCGGGGCCGCTATGAAGCGCCACATACGCTTGAAGCCGAGCTTGCCGCCCGCGTAATAGCTGTATACGCTGAACATGATTACGAAATAAATCGCGCACATCGGGTAATAAATCACCATCGCCCGCGCATAATCGCCCAGCAGCTGCGGGCCAAACTCGCCAATCAGGCTGGCAAAATAGGCGGCCAAGCCTATGGGCGCATAGTACATAACCAGCGATACAAGCTTCATCATAACATCGTTTAAGCCGGATATGAGCTTGCCAACCGTGCTTTCGGCGCCGCCGGACAGGCTAATGCCAACGCCGAACAAAATGGAGAACACGATGAGCGGCAGCATGTGGCTGCGGGAGAACAAATCGGGGAAATCATTCACGGTAAGGCCGTTCACTATGGAGTCGGCCAGGCTGGTGTTCGCCATCTCATCGGTGGCCTCGGTGACGATTTGAACATTTTGCGCGGGCGGCCATACCTTCACCACAACTATGATGATGATTGCCGCGATAACGCCCGTCACCACAAAAACCAGCAGCATGTTGCCCAGTATTTTGCCGAGGCGCTTCAGGTTGCTCATGGAGCTTACGGCGGTGGCCACGCTTGTGAACACCAGCGGCACCACTATGGTGA
Source organism: Christensenellaceae bacterium (assembly GCA_031261085.1). GTDB lineage: Bacteria > Bacillota > Clostridia > Christensenellales > CAG-138 > Pelethousia. The sequence continues at coordinate 31,882 of JAISKB010000002.1, read as the reverse complement.
ACATCAGGTTGATGAACACCTGGCCAAACGGCGCCAGCACGGATGCCTTTTCGCCCAAAACCAGGCCCAGCACGCAGCCGATCAATATGGAGCCGATTAGGATGATGGGGAACCGATAGCTTTTCCAGAAGGAAACTTTTTTCGATGATTCCATACATATTCTCCTTTTTAAAATAAGTAGTATAAGAATAAGAAACGAATCTGTATTTGTTATTATACTATCGCAGGCTTCATTCGTCCAGTATGGATAATCCATTCGGCCTCACTGCAACGGCACCGCCAGTATGGATAGCCCATTCGGCCTCACATGCAGCGGCACACAACATGCAACGGCACACAAAAAGAATATTTTCCCCTGCCCTGTTTTTAGAACATTCTGCTCTTATAATATAAAAGCAGAATGCCCAGAAGACATCCTGCAAACCCCGCCCAATACTATTGCGGCAATATCCGCACTTCCCCGCTAAACAGGTCCTCCCTGCCCCCCTCGTCGTACCGCACGCGCAGGCGGCCATCCGGCAGCACGCTTAGCGCGGTCGCCCTGCGCTGCGTATCGCCGCGCAGCACCAATATGCTTTTGCCCAGCACCATGCTGCGGCTTTGATATTCTTGCATGATGGCAGGGTCATCGAAATGCAGCAGCGCATCCCACAGCTCATCTATCAGCGCCGCCGCCATGCGGCTGCGGGTTATGGGCGCGCCGCCGTATGGGTATAAGCTGCCGGCAATATCCTTGATTTCCGGCGGATACCCCCCTTTTGGCGCAATAAAATTAAGCCCCACCCCCACCACCGCGCATTCGAGCAGGGCGGTTTCCATCCCCACGGCGGCTTTGGTGAGTATGCCGCATATCTTCTTGTCGTTTAAAAAAACATCGTTGACCCATTTTATTTCACACCGCACGCCGCACATACGCTCCACCGCCCGGCACACGCCCACGCAGGCGGCTATGGTAAGGCTGGCGCTCTGCGCCGCCGTCACCGGGAGCCGCAGCAATATGCTCAAATACAGCCCGCCCTCCGGGCTGAAAAACCGCCTGTCGTAGCGGCCCTTACCCGCTTCTTGTTTATCGGCCAGCACCACGGTGCCGTGCGGGGCGTTCTCCAGCGCCATCTTCCACAGCAGGGTGGTGGTGGAATCCACCCGCTTGGGCAGCACCAGCTGCAGCTCATGCGCCAAATGCGCCTGCACGCTTTCGCGGCACAGCACATCGCTCTGTTCCGTAAGCATATAGCCGCGGTTGGTAGCGGCCGCAATATCGTGCCCATCCGCGCGCAGCAGGTCGATGGCCTTCCACACCGCCGCGCGGGATATCTTCAGCACGCTGGCAATCTCCTCGCCGGAAACACTTTCCCCGCGATGTCCTTCGAGTATGCGCAGCACACGATCCCGCATTGCCATGCTTTATTTATTTCCTCCCGAGCATCTTATTTATGTGCGGGCGGAGCTTGCCCGAAAGGTAAGCCGCCAGCAAAATTTTTAACGCGTCCCCCGGTAAAAACGGCCATACGCAGTAAGTCAGGCTAACCCCCAGCGGCAAGCGCGTCACCCATAGGAACCACGCCGTACCCAGCGCATAGCAGGCCACTACCGCAACCGCCATCGCCGCGCATTGCCGCCAATACCCCGCAGGGCTTGGAGCGAGCAGGCCGGCAAGCGCCGCCGCGAGTATATACCCCATGATATAGCCGCCCGTTTTGCCAAACAGTACCCCCGCGCCCGCGCCAAAGCCCGCGAACACCGGCGCGCCCAAAAGGCCCAGCAGCACATATACCAGCATGGAGGCGGCTCCCCACTTGCACCCCAATACAGCGCCGCACAAAAGCACGGCCAGCAGCGCCAAATTGATTGGCACAAAGGGCAGAGGGATGGCGATTTGCGAGCATACCGCCGTAAGTGCGGCGAACAGCGCACACAACACTATGAGACGCAGTTTGGTTTGCATCGATTGTAAACTCCTTTTAACATTTTAGTTTCCAATCTAGCATACCAGCCAAGCCCCTTTTCGTCAAGCGCTCTTTCGTATGGGGGTATGTAATAAAGCGGGAAAGCTTTGATGTTCAAAACAAAAGTGGGAACCGCCCATTTCGCGCCGCGTTAGAGCCTGGGCCAGCAGCGCCAAAAGAATTTGTGCACCAAGTAGGTCAGCAGGCCCGCCGCCACCAGCAGCCCCAGCACGACCAGTACCGTCACCCTGCGCTGCCCTGTGGCAAACAGCTCCTGCTGCGAGGCCGCGGGCAGAGCCTCGGTCGGCTCCGGCGTTGGTACAGGCTGCGCCAACACATGGTGGATGGAGCCATCCTCGCCGCCGCCCGCGTTCGTTACGCTCATGCTTATTTCGGCGGCATCATCGTGCACATCCGCAACGAAGCGGATTTGGTCGCCAGCATCCAGCCCGTCAGCCATCAGCGTGAAGCCATCGCTCCCCAGCACGAGCTCCGTGGCATGGGCGCTGTTCACCTCTATGCTGCTCTCGCGCGCCGCCAGCCCTTGTGATAGCGCAAACCGCACCACACAGCTGCCCTCGCGCGCGGTTTCTATCGCGTAGGTATAGGTTATGCTCTTGCCCACCGTCACCGTTGTGCCCGCCGCAGGGTCAGCCTGCAGCATATCCCCCGCCAGTGCGGCGGCGCTTATGCACAGCACGCCCATCGCGAGCAAGGCAGGCAGCAGCTTTTGTGTGATGCGCATTATTTTCCTCCCTTGTCGGCGCTGTATAACGCCGGCCTGCGCAGGTAGCGGAAGCCGCTGGCCCACGCCTCGGTAACCACCACGCCGCCCAGCTTGGAAGAGCAGTGTACGATCATATAATCGCCATCGTCGGTTTTATAGGCCACGATGCCCACATGGTTGATATCCACACTGCCGGGCTTGGCGCGAAAGGCCAGGTCGCCCGGCTGCGCCTCTTCCCAGCCCAGAGGGTTGGAATGTGCCCACTGGTTGGCGCTACCCTCGCCTATGGCGCTGATGATGGAAGGATCCTCCACCGCGTTGATGAACGCCCAAGCCACAAAGCCGCTGCAATCCAGCCCATAGTTGCGCACCTTGTCGGTGGTTTTGCTGCCCTCGCTGGTTACGCGCTTGGGTACGCCCCAAAGCGGGTTCCAGCCGAGTTGGTTATACTTCCCGCCCCAAAAATAGCTCAGCTTGCCCACCAACGAGCTTGCCGTAAGCACGACGCCCTCCCGTTGCACATCCAGCCCCTTGGGCAGTGTGTCGCGTATGGCCTGCTCCGCCTCCGGGCTCATGGCGTCAAAGCTCTTATCCCCCGTGAGCGAGGCAAAAACCTTTAGGAATTCCGGCTGCATCAGTTCATCGAGCGAGGCCATACGGTCTTCATCCCAGCCAAATATCGCCGCCGCTTCGTAAGCGGTAAGCGGGGTGACCATCACGCGCAGCTCCTCACCGTCCACATGGTAGGTCAGCTTGTTCATATCCCAAAACACATCGCCCAAGGTATCGAACTTGACGGTGCGCAGGTTCATGAGATCCAGCGGTTTATCTACATTGAGCACGCCGTTGGCCACGAACACCGCAAGTATATCCGACCAATTGGATATGTCGAGCACATCCATGGGCGTGTAGCCGGTGCTCAGCTCGGGGTAGCTCAGCTGCAAAGCCTGCTCGGCTTCCAGGTTATCGCTATCCACAAACGCGGGCTCATAGCGCACCAGCCGCAGCTTTTTACCCGGGAACACCGTGGAAAGCCTGTCGATATGCGCCTGCATATCGGCCGTGAGCGCTTCCATGCGCACCTGCAGCTGCTGGTGTATTTCGTTGCGATATTGCAGGTATTTGGCGTAGCGCTCGTTGCTGTCGCCGTTCAAGCGCCGCTGCGTTTTTTGATAGGCGGCAAAATCCTTTTCGCTGAGCACGCGCACCGCGCGCTGCGCCTTGGTGAGCTCCCTGGTGACCGGATGCCGCGCGGCCAGCGTCACCGTGTAGCTGCCCGGGGTGTGGGTGGAAAACCCGTTGCTGCTCCACAGGCCGACCTCGCCCTTTTCGCCGGTTTCAATCAGCGCATAGGCGTCTTTTAGTAAATTATAACCGCTGCTGCCCGCCTGTAACACCAGCTCGGGCGCGATGATGGTAATGGTATATCTTAGCTGATCGGCGGCTTTATACACCGTAACGGTGCGCGTGAGGGTATAGCGCTGCCCCGTTACCGGGTGCGTGGCCGCATAGCGCACGGTATACGCGCCGAGGGTATATTGATCGAACCCGCCGTCATCCACAATCTGCACGCTTACGCCCGCGCCGGTTTCATCTACCGCGTGCACGCCATTGAGCAGGTTGTAATCATCGCCCAGCCGCACCTGCGCGGCCTCCGCCGTTAGGTGCACGGTATGTGCCGCCGGCGTGGGCGTGGGGCTCGCGGTTGGCGTTGCGCTGGCCGCGGGCGTTTCGCTTGCGCCCGGCGTGGGCGTTGCGCTCGTGCCCGGCGTTTCGCCCGGCGTGGGCGTTGCGCTCGGCGTGGGGCTGGGCGTGCTCTCCCCCCCGCCCGGCGTTTCGCTGGGCGATGGGGTTGGGGCAGGCGTAGCCGTAGGTGTAGGCGGTGCGGCAGGCGTTTCGGCGGGCTCTCCCCAATCGGCGGCCGCGGCAAACGGCACGCTACAGGCAACGCAAAGCGCCGCAAGCAAAACCGCCAGCAGTCGAATGTGTTTGTTATGCTTCATACCCGCACCACCTTCCAAAACTTTCCGATAGAACCTTATTATAGCATGGAATTGGGCTGGCACAAAGCATATCACAGTTTTTTTACTTTTTGACATATTATGGTAACAATGCCAGCGCCGCCTGATGCCGGGCGTTCTCCTGCGCTAACGCCTGCTGGCGCTGCGTCTCCAATTGGCTTATCTCCGCCCGCAGCGCCGCAATTTCCGCCTGCAGCTCCGGGTCGTTGGGGTTGGTTTGCAGAATATCCGTTGCTATCTGCAGTTGTGACTGCACCGGTGCAATTTTCCCTTCGTACTCCTGCTCTATCCGTTTCACTTCGCTCGCATGCCTATATTCTTCCACAACGCGCGGATCCTCCGTAGGCGGCGGCGCCGCCGTTGCGGTGGGTTTTGCGGTAGGCGTGAGAACCGGCGTTGGCATTGGGATAGGCGTGAGAGGAACCGTGGGCGTGAGCACAGGGATGGTGGGCGTGGGGCTGATGAGCGGCGATAGGGGCGGCAGAGGGGTGCCTTCTGATGCGCCGCCCTGCCGCGCGGCCTCGCGCGGCGGCGGCAAAAGCGTGGGCAATGGCGTAGCTTCGGCAGCCACTGCCCCGGGAGGCGCTTCCCGCAAAGCGGGCGGAGCCGCGGGCGCGCTTTGCGGCAGCTCGATATAGAAGGTATCGCGCCTTTGCGCGCAGGCTGTAAGCAGCACGATAAGCGCCGCCAAACATAGCGCCGCCCAAACCGTCTGATGCCATCTCGCCTTCGCATATAAAATTTTCATCATAAACAGAGCCCGCGGGAGGGGTAAAAGATAGGCTGGGAAAGGTTAAGCGCCCCAGCTAAAAACCCTTGGCGCGTCATAGGGTACGCCTGCCATGGGCGAAACGCCTGTATACACGCTGCGCAATTCGGTCAAGGGCCAAATCACGCTATGCACTTTGCCTTTGATTTGATTGTAGGGTATGGAGCCAACCGAGGGCTCCCGGCTATCGGTGCTGTGGTTTCGGTTATCGCCCATCACGAATACGTTGTGTGCGGGCACGGTGACGGGCTGCATATCCCGCCAAATTTCATCGCTCCAATACTTGCTTTCGTTGAGCGGTTTGCCATCGACATATACCTTGCCATCCTGCACGGCCACGGTTTCGCCGGGCAGGGCCACGACGCGCTTCACGCAATTGACGCTGTAGGCAGGGTAGCGGCATATGATGATATCCCCCCGCTCGGGCGCCTGCACCAGGTAGGTGACCTTTTCGGAGAACATGCGCTCGCCGTCGAGCAGGGTAGGGTACATGGAGTCGCCATCCACCAGCACCGGCCCAAACAGAAAAACGCGGATGACCAGCGCCAGCGCCACATACAGCAGCAGGTTTAAAAAGAAGTCGACGTTCGCCGCCCTTTTAAACACGGCATCGTTCTTATGCAATTCTTCGCTAGCCACGAGCATGGTATTGCGCGCGCTTATGCTCAGCCTCGTCCGCATCAAATGCCCTCATTCCTTATATCTTGTTTCATTGTATCGCGCGCGCCGCGGCTTGTCAATCGCGGCGCCATAGGCGCACGCCTCTCCTGTTTCGTCAATATTCGTCATTCCATTTTTTTAAAATCGGTGCTATGCTACAAGCTATGGAACGGAATATGAAACGCATATGCATACTGCTCTATATCGCCTGCCTGGTTGGGCTGTGCGGCTGCGCTGCGGCGCCCGCCTCCCTCCCCTCCGTCACGCCCTTGCCCCTCTCGCCCGTGGCGACGCCGGCACCGCCCACCCCCACGCCGGATGCCCTTAGCGCGCAGGGCGGCGTTTACACCTTTGCGTGGATAAGCGATACGCAGTACTATAGCCGCAGCTACCCCGAAATATATGCCGCCATGACGGCCTTTTTGCGGGATAACGCAAAGCGCCTCAACCTTGCCTACATACTGCATACCGGCGACCTTGTGAACAACTATGATCAGGAGGAGCAATGGCTGGCCGCGGTGCGCGCCATGTCCTCCCTCGCCCGCCTGCCCTATGGCGTGCTGGCCGGCAACCACGACGTGCACCATGACGATGCGAATTACACCAACTTTTCCGCCTATTTTGGCGAGGCGCAGTTTGCCGGCCGGCCCTGGTATGGCGGCAGCTATCAAAACAACCGCGGCCATTATGACCTGATAGATGCCGACGGCACGCAGTATATATTCGTATTTATGGGGTATGCGCCGGATGCCAAGGCCCTCGCGTGGCTGCGAGCCACCTTTGCCCAGTACCCAAACAGGGTGGGCGTGCTCTGCCTGCACGATTATTTGGATACCGACCTGTCGCTTTTGCCAACCGGCGCGCAAATATACGAAAAGGTGGTGCGGCGCAGCCCCAACCTATATATGGTGCTGTGCGGCCACCGCTATAACGTGGGCTGTGTGCCCGCCGCCTTCGATGATGACGGCGATGGCGCCATCGACCGCACGGTATACCAGATGATAGGCAATTACCAAGCCGCGGGCGACACCGGCGGGGGCGGATACATGCGTTTTTTGCAGATAGATGAGCAGGAGGGCGTCATTCGCACCTACAGCTATTCCCCCGTGGCAGAGGATTACACCTATTTTGACACGCCGGAAGCGCAGGCCGAAAAATACACCGCCGACCCGGCAAACGAATCGGCGGTGTATCCTATCCCGTGGTAGGGTTCCCTTCCCCTAACCCCTTCCCTAAGGAAGGGGAATGTTTTTGGGGCTGGCTCCCAACCCCCGTTGGAGCAAGTCTAAGGTTTTTTCATCTTACATAATCGCATAATCGCGTAATCGCAAAATGAAGCTGCCGCTTTAAGCCCCAATCAATGATTGAGCTCCCCGCTGTTGGTTTTGATGCTGCCGCTGCGGTAGGCCGCGAGCAGAGCCTCCAGGTCCTGTATGCTGTAAAGCAGGGCGTCGCCCATATCGGTATCCGCAATCATGAGCCGCTCGGGCAGGTTTTCCACAATGAAGGAATGCGAGGTGATGTCGCTGCCGCGGTGTATGGCGTCATACTGCCCGGCGAACGGCTCGTGCGCGGCGATGCGCATGCCGTGGGAGCTGAAGAACATCGTATACCCGGCGATGCCCGTTTGGTTTTGATACGCCTCGCAGAAGCCGCCGTCTATCACCACCAGGCGGCCGCCCGCCTTGCGCGGGTCCTCCCCCTCTTTCACGCGCACCGGCATATGGCCGTTTATGATGCGGCTCCAGGGCTTGTGCAGGTCGAATTCCTCCAGCAAGCCGCGGCAAAAATCCTCGTTATCGTAATATTCGTAATAGGGGTTTTTAGGCTCCTTCCAGGTGGCCGCGTCCTCTATGAGCGTGCGCTCGAAGGTGGCGATATGGTCCCGCCCAAATATGGGGGAATTGCGCCCGCACCACAAAAACCACAAAAAGTCGCCGCCGCGCTCCCGCTCGTTTTGGTTGGTGGAAAAGTAGCCCTGCCGCGCCAGCTGATCGGCAAAATCCAAAAACTCCTTGCCCCTTAGCTGCTTGCCATAAAGCCTAAAGCCCAGGTACTTGCCCTGTTCATCGCAGGGCAGGCAGCCGTGGTACAGCAGGTTGCCGTTGTGGCGGCAATAAATGGACCCCGCGCTGTAGAGGAAGCGGGTATGCGCCTGCAGGCTGTCGCTCTGGCGAAAGCTATCCACCAGCTGTTCGAGCAGCGCCTTTTCTTCATGGCTGAGCTTGTTGGGGTCCTTATGATCCACCGTGGGGAAGTCCGCATCCCGCAGCGGATACGTCGCGCCGTCTATTTCGATGGTATGGGCCGCCCAATCGATGCGGGAGAGCATATCCCTATCCCGCATGCCATATTCCGGCCGCCGTTTAACCAGCTGCCCCTCCAGCTTAAACTGTATGACGCTGATGGCCTTGTGCATACGGGCATACAGCGTTAAATCCCTTGGGCGGAACCGCTCCACGGGCAGCTTGCGGGGCTGGAACACATCGGCGTCCTTATATTGCTCGGTGGCAAACAGCGCGAGCGGCAGCAGGTTGATGCCATAGCTGTTCTCCAGCATGTCGAGGTTGTCGTACTGCACGCAGTTTTTTACCGCCGTCGCAACGCAGGCCGGGTTGCCGGCCGCCGCGCCCATCCACAGCACATCGTGGTTGCCCCACTGGATATCCACGCTGTGGTGCGCCATAAGCTGCTCCAAAATCACATCGGCATGCGGGCCACGGTCAAAGATATCCCCCACGATATGCAGCGCGTCCACCGCCATGCGCTTGATGAAGGTGCACAGCTCCATAATCAGCGTATCCGCGCAGCCGGTATCGATGATGGAGCGCACGATGTTATCGTAATACGCTTCTTTATTCTGCGAATCGTGCGTGGTGAGCAGCTCTTCCATAATGTAGGCGAAGTCGGGCGGCAGCGCCTTGCGCACCTTGGAGCGCGAGTATTTTACCGTGGTATATCGCCCCATGGTGATGAGCCGGTTGATGGCCACGCGGTACCAATCCGCCAAGTCGAGGTCTTTCTTTTTGGTATCGGCCAGGGTTTCCCTGGGGTAGTATATCAGCACCGCCAGCGCCCGCCGCTCCTGCAAGGTGAGCGTTTTTTCAAACATCTCATCTATCTTTTCGTAGATGGCGCCCGAGCCGTTGTTGAGTATGTGCAAAAACGCCTCGTGCTCCCCGTGTATATCGCTCATAAAATGCTCCGTACCCTTGGGCAGCGCGCGTATGGCGTTTAGGTTGATAATCTCGGCGCACACGCTCTGCACGGTGGGGAAATCGCGGCTGAGCAGGGTAAGGTAACGCAGGTTGGTTTCCATAATATCGCCTTTCATTTATGTTCAATTTTTTTATTTCTTAAAAATTGCCGTTGGGCCTATTCCCCTTCCCGGCAAACGAGTAAGCAACATCTTTCATGCATTGTATATGCCTTTTTTGCTAAACCCCTGTTAAATCGTACCAATCCATCGCAGTGTATTCCATCACAAAAGCCCCAGGGCGGGGTGAGGCAAAGCATCTTGATAACGCGCTTGAGCAAAAAGTGGTTTTTTAACTGTTATATTATAATGTGAACGGCCGTTTTTTGCAAATAAAAGCGGGGCGCTTTGCCCTGCCCGGGCGGTATTTTATTGCCGCGGGTACTACCCAAGCACAGCCTTTTGTGCTATGATGTAGCGGATTCAAACATGCTTATAATTATATTTTTACTATAGGAGGACAGTACTATGTCAAACCAACTCAAGGGCGCGGCCATCATAGGCCAGTCCGGCGGCCCCACTTCCGTTATCAACGCGAGCGCCTATGGCGTTATCCGCACCGCGCTCGACAACCCCAGCATCACGCATGTATACGGCGCGGCGCACGGTATACGCGGCGTGTTGGATGATGTGCTCTACGATATGGGGCAGGAGGACGCCGCGGAATTGAAGCTGCTGCTCAACACCCCCTCCTCCGCGCTGGGCTCCTGCCGCTACAAGCTCAAGGACAGCGAGGCGGACGATACCGATTACAAGCGCATATTGGAGATATTCAAAAAATATGACGTGCGCTATTTCTTCTATAACGGCGGCAACGACTCGATGGATACCTGCAACAAAATATCCAAATACATGCAAAAAGCGGGCTACGAGTGCCGCATCATGGGCGTGCCCAAAACCATCGATAACGACCTGTGGGGCACCGACCATTGCCCCGGCTACGCCTCCGCCGCCAAGTTTGTGGCCACCACCTGTATGGAAATTTATCAGGACGCGCGGGTATACGATACCGGCATGCTCTGCGTGCTCGAGATTATGGGCCGCCACGCGGGCTGGCTCACCGCCGCCGCCGCGCTCGCTTCCCACATGGGCTGCGGGCCCGACCTCATCTACCTGCCCGAGCGCGATTTCGATATGGATACCTTCTTTGCCGATGTAAAGCGCATCTACAACGCAACCGGCAAGTGCCTGGTAGCCGTATCCGAAGGCATACACGATAAAACCGGCGCGCTGATTGCCGAATATGGCGCCGAAAACGCCCCCACCGACGCCTTTGGTCACAAGCAGCTGGGCGGGTTGGCCGCCACGCTTGCGAACCTGCTCAAAAACGAGATAGGCTGCAAGGTGCGCGGCATCGAATTCTCGCTGATGCAGCGCTGCGGGGCACACATCGCCAGCCAAACGGATATCGATGAATCCTTCCGTTCGGGTCAGGCGGCGGTAGAGTATGCCACGCAGGGCATCACCGATAAAATGGTGGGCTTTGAGCGCGGCGCCGATGCGCAGGGCAAATATGTTTGCAACATCAAGCTGATGGATTTGGCGGATGTGGCCAACGCCGAAAAGAAGGTGCCACAAGAATGGATCAACAGCGCGGGCAACGGCTTAAACGAGCCGTTTATCCAGTATGCGCTGCCGCTGATTCAGGGCGAGCCCCAGCGCACGCTAGAAAACGGCCTGCCCCGCTTTGCGCGGCTCAAAAAAATCGCGGCAAAATAAAGCGTTGGGGTCGCCCACGCTCTACCCCCCTCTCTTGGTAAGAGAGGGGGGCTTTTTGCGGGATAAAACAAAAAAAGTGGCCGCGCCACTTTTTTTAAACCCCGCGGGGGATAGAAGCATAGCGCAAATACGCCTATGCGATATCCTTTGCATACACCACTGTGATTTGGTTTTCGTACGCGCCGGCGGCGGCCCCCATGCAAAAGTGATCCTCCCGCATGGCCGCGAGCACATCCTCGGTAACGCCCGCGCAAATCACCTCCACCGCGTCGTTCCGCGCCGCCTTGCGCAGCGCCCCATACGCGGCCAGCGCAAGCTCCGGCGTTTCGGCATAGATGCTGTCTAAAAGCCCTACCGGCACAGCCTGGAGCGCGGCCGCTGCCCAGCCCTCGGCATCCTCGCCGGCATTTGCATAATATGCGCCCTTGGGCATCAGCTTGCCCGCTTCGAGCATGGCCTGGTATAGCGCGTCGCCCGGGCCGCCTTCCTCGGTAAACAGTCCTAGCACGCGCACCGGCGCCTCGTGCCCATCATAGGTAAACAGCGCGTCCCATGCCATCTGCGCGCACACGGCAGGGTCCTCCACCACCGGCTCCGGCGTGGGCGTAGGCTCTGGCGTGGGCGCGGCGGTGGGCGTTACCGGCGGCGCGGTAACGGCAGCGTCCGCCGGATAAATCAGCATACACCCTGCCATCCCCATGCAAAGCAGCGCGGCGCAAAGCAAACTCACACACTTTTTCATCATGCCTGGCCCTCCGCTTGCGCTCCATAAACCGTAGCCCAGCCCGTGCGTATCAGGCGGGATTGCACATACCCTTGCGTACCCCAGTAGTCTATCAGCGTCCAACCCTCGGTGCTGGTTTCATCCACGATGGTGATGGTGCTATCCCGCGCCACCTTATAGATGCGTTTGGCGCGGGTGTTGGGCGCGTCATACATATATATCGTGCCGGCCACATAGCGCCCATCGGATATAGACTGCATCTTCCCTTGCTCATAGGTGACATAACAGCGCTTTACATAGCCCTCCTTGCCATCGCAAACCACCTTTACCCACGGGTCGCCCTCCTGCAGCACCGTTACCGCAGCGCCCTCTTTAAGCCTGCGGATGAGCTTATCGTTGGTGCCGTTGCCACTGCGCAGCTGCGCGCCGCCCACGCTAATCCAGGCGGTGCGGTCCGGCAGCGGTTCCGCGTCATATATGCCCCGCTGAAAGGCATCATATTCTTTAAACGGCATTTTGTTTTTGAGCGATGCCGTTAAGCCTTGCTTGTAGCTTTGCCCCGCGATGTGCACCGTGGTGCCCGGGCAGGCGTTGTAGTAGAGCCATTTCGCATCCTCCACATACAGCCGCACGCAGCCATGCGAGGCCGTGCTGCCCAGCGTGCTGTAGGGGCCTGCCTTGAGCGTGTGAATATCCCTTTTTGCAAACATGATGGAGTGAAAATAAATGCCACCTACGATTTGCGTCCAATACCGGGCGTACTCCCCGCCAAACGCGGCAAATTTGCCAAAGCGTTCCCGCGCGCCGATCTTCCAGGTGCCGCCGGGCGTAGGCGAGGCCGGTTCCTCCCCTTTGGGCTGGGTTTTGCCGGTGGTGCACACCATGCGGCGCACAATGCGAGTATATTCCCCCTCATCATCCTTTTCGTATACGGTGACGACCTGGTTGGTGGTATCCAGCTGGATATAATATTTATTTGGGTCGGTATTCTTGAGCTCGTCGCGCGCAAACGCTACCGAAGGCAGCAGCGCCAACGCCAACGCCAACGCCAACGCCAACGCCAACGCAGCGAGCCTGCAAAAACGCCTTTTGTACATATTCCTCCTCCAAATTCAGCAAAAAACTACATGCATATTTATTATAATATATATTTACGCATTCGCCAATACGGAATATGCATGGATATGGGCCTTTGCCTCTCGGAAGTAAAAACAGCGGCAAATCCAGCGTTTTGTTTTATCCCGCCCTGCCTCCATCCCGAGGGAGGGGAAACACATAAAAAAGCTTGTTTTCGGGGAAAACCCGCGCTCACGCTTGTTTTGACACTATAAATAATAAAGCGCAACAAAGCCCCTCTGCATTCACTCAGAAGAGCTTTGTTCTTGACTTTCAACTTCAACTTATTTGCCAAATGATATTCTAATTTTACAATCCGGTAGCATCAACACCATATACTGCCTGTTCATGAGTAAACCCTTCAAATTCTAACTGTTTAATTAAACTTTTCCTTGAAAAGGCGCTGAAATTTAGATATTCCTTTGCCTTTTTTATTGCTTGCTCATTCCAATCAGCACCAGTACGATCAGTCCCATATACGGCGTCTTCATTTGAAAAACCTTCAAACTCCAATTGCTTTATTAAACCTTTCCTTGAAAAAGAGCTGAAATCTAGATATTCCTTTGCCTTTTTTATTGCTTGCTCACTCCAATCGGCACCAGTATAGTCAGTCCCATATACGGCGTCTTCATTTGAAAAGCCTTCAAACTCCAGTTGTTTTATTAAACTCTTTCTTGAAAAAGCGCTGAAATTTAGATATTCCTTTGCTTTGCGAAGTGCATTTTTCTGGCTAGCTGTTAATTCAGGGGTTGGTTTTTGTGTTTCTTTCGGCTCTGATGTTTTTTGCGGTTCTGTCGTTTTTTGCGGTTCTGTCGTTTTTTGTGGCTCTGATGTTCTTTGCGGTTCTGTCGTTTCTTCCGGCACTACCGTTGTGTAGCTGTTGGCTGGCACCGTAGCTGCATCATTGTCGGCCACTGTTTCCTCAGTAGTCTGGCTTAATCCGTTTTGCACCGTCACATCATGTGACGGCGTTGTTGTCGATGCAGGCGATATTCCTGCAAGCACTAGCATCAAAACAAAACAACCCAGCGCGCCCCAACCATAGAATTTAGCTGGGCGATGGCGTATTAGTCTTATTATCCACAATATCAGTAGCGCAACCATCGCAACTATTGAAAAAATACCAAGTAAAGCTATCGGTGATACTTTCATAATCACTAGCATCAAAACAAAACAGCCCAATGAACCTATTCCATAGAATTTAGCTGGAAGACGGCGTATTAGCTTTATTATCCACAATATTAGCAGGACGACCATCGCAATCATTAGAAGAACACCAAGCAAGCCTATCACAGAGTAGTTCCCTCCATTGTTATAAATTTATATATCCATGTGTTTTTCTATATTTTGTCATATCTTATCCAAGGTGTCAACCCTTTTGAGGTAACCTTATTGAGTTTATCTTACTATCCTAAATAAAAGCAGTTAGGAATAATGAGATATGCAAATTGGTGAAGCGATTCGATTACGGGTTTTGGAATTATGCGCCGAGCGCAACATAACTGTCAATAAATTGAGTACAATGGCGGGGATAACCCAAAGTACATTATCAAACATTATAAGCGGTCGAAACAAATCTGCAACGGTTTCAACCGTTAAGAAAATTTGTGACGCTCTTGAAATCACGATTAACGAATTCTTTGATGCCAAATTCTTCCAAGAACTTGAACAAGAATTGCGATAATGCATATTGAAAGCTCGGTTCCTCTTTTATCCCGAAACAATTTGGAATGGATCCTTTCTAGGAATAAGAGGCTAAGCCCTTGAAAACCTTCTTTTCTCCATGCGAGGGACGCTAGGTGCTTTCCCCCATTTGCGGGCGCCGCAACAAAAAAATCCGCCTCCTTAAGGGCGTGCGATTCAATTGCATAAAAACATAGATTATGGCGGAAGCATAGATTCTAACGTTTGTCATATTATTTAATTATAGTATGGTGGGGTATATTGTATTTTTTAGCGATGTTTAGTATAATGCAGGCAAATAAATATTTCTCGGTTTTTCAACATCCACAGTACCACTCGTCTTATTAGTTTCTAACGCACTTACAGCATCTCTTGTTACCGGCCCTTGTTTTACGACCGCATACCAATTTACAGAGGAGAACTACCATGAAAAACAGAATACGTTTGCTTTCGTGTCTGCTCGTGTGCGCGCTTGTTTTCGTGGCTTTGCCTATGTCGGCGCTCGCTACGGGTTCTTCCGCGCCGATTGAAAGCGGCACGCTGGCCGATTTCTTCCCGGATGCGGCGTTGGCGCAGGCGGTGCTCCCGGCCGTGAGCGTGGAGTCCATCGATGCGGGCACGGTTACGGCGGCGGAGCTTGCGGACATACCGGCCCTTTCGGCCGCCAACCGCGGCATACGGGATATCGCGGGTATAGAATATCTATCCGGCGCGCAGTCCATAGCGCTGGAGGGGAATGCCATACAATCGATACCCGCGGGCGCCTTCAGCGGCTTCACCGGCCTGCGCGAGCTATATTTAAACAAAAACGAACTCGCCGGTTTGCCCTCCGGCCTGTTTGATGACCTTA
Organism: Christensenellaceae bacterium; assembly: GCA_031261085.1. Lineage (GTDB taxonomy): Bacteria > Bacillota > Clostridia > Christensenellales > CAG-138 > Pelethousia. The sequence goes on along the minus strand of JAISKB010000002.1, from coordinate 16,411 downwards.
ACGGGCTGCAGCGTTTGGATCTAAGCAACAACCGGCTCGCCGCGCTGCCCCCGGGCCTGTTCGATAGCTTGGGCGCGCCGGAATATCTAAATTTGGAATTCAATTGCTTATACGATATATCGATGGTGCCTGTCGGCGCTCTTGTGGATTTGCAGCAGGTCACGCGCGCGTTTTATGTGCAGGATGCTTCCGCGCCGATAGACGCCTTCCTGCCGCCGGCGGGTACGGTGCTTATATGCGGGCAGGATGGCAGCGTCAACGCGACGGATGAGAGCAACCCGGCCTACATGGGCGAGGGCGGCATCAACGCCCCCTTCGCTTTGGTAGATGGGCATCTCGAAGCGAATCTCTGCGAGGATGGCGCATATTTGATGAGCGCGGATGGAACGCTGTACCTGCAATCCTATGTGGTGCAACTGATCGAATTCCCCGCGCCTGTGCCGCAGGCGGCAACCCTGCGCGCCGGAGAAACCTTGGCGGCGCAAATCAGCCTGCCGCAGTGGCTAAGCGGGTATACGCCAGTACTGAGCCTTGCGGCGCTAAGCGGGACGGATTGCTTTACGGTAGATGCCGATACGGGCACGATAACCGGCGTCCAGCCCGGCGAAGGCACCATACGGGTTTCGCTGCGCGCGCCGGAAGACCCTGCGCTGCTGCGCGAGGCGATGCTTTCCGTTACGGTAACCGAAGCGGCAGGTTCCGCCACTTCGGGCGGCGGTGAGGAAGGCCAGCAAACCGGCGATGAAGGAGAGGGCGGTAATGGTGAAGGCCAACAGCCCGGCGGCGGCGAGGAAAGCGGGCAGACCGGCAGCCAAGGAGAAGGCGGCAGCGGCGAGGGCCAGCAGACCGGCAGCCAAGGAGAGGGCGGCAGCGGCGCGGGCCAACAACCCGGCGGCAGCGACGAAGGCGGTAGCGACGAGGGCCAGCAGACCGGCAGCCAAGGAGAGAGCGGCAATGGCGAGGGCCAGCAGTCCGGCGGCGAAGAAGAAAGCGGACAGACCGGCGGGGCAGAGCAAGGCCAGCCGTTGGCGTTTGGTACGCTGGAGGGCAGTACGGATATGCAGGCGCATATCGAGAAGGAGCTTGCAGGGTTCCTGCGGCTGCTGCTGGGCGGCAAGCAGGTAGAAATCGATAACTACACGGTTGCATCCGGCAGCACCATACTTACGCTAAGGGGCGAATATGTGCAAAGCCTGCCCGCAGGCGATTATACCTTTATGGCGGAATATGCCGATGGGCAAACGGTACCCATAACGCTGCATGTCGCCGCCAACGCAAGCGGCAACGCAGCCGCGGCAGCGCGGAGCGCGGCCAAAGGGCAAAGCGGCGAGGAACCGCCCGCGCCAATCAAAGCGCCCATGGCTATCGCGCTGACGCTGCCCAAAACGGGCGCCGCCACCAGCCTGGTGCCTATGGCGCTGGTAGTGCTGGGCCTGCTGGGCTGTATGGGCGTGACGAAAAGAAAGTAGCTTGGTAAAGGGTATCACGCAAAAAAAGCGCGCCTTATGGCGCGCTTTTTATATACCCCAAATCGCTTACTTCGCATCTACCGCGGCCATGTGGGAAACGAGATCCAACACCTTGCAGCTGTAGCCCCACTCGTTGTCGTACCAAGCCACCAGCTTCACGAAATGATCGTTGAGGCTGATGCCGGCATCGGCATCGAATATGGAGGTGTGCGCATCGTGGATAAAGTCGGAAGAAACGACCTTATCCTCGGTGTATTCGATGATGCCCTTATATTCCGCACTGTTGGCGGCGGCCTTCATGGCGGCTTTTATGTCGGCATAGCTGGCGGCCTTCTCCAGGCGGCAGGTCAGGTCCACAACCGATACATCGGCGGTGGGGATGCGGAAGGACATGCCCGTCAGCTTGCCGTTGAGCGCCGGTATAACCTTGCCCACGGCCTTGGCCGCGCCGGTGGAACTGGGTATGATGTTGAACGCCGCGCCGCGGCCGCCGCGCCAATCCTTTTTGGAAGGGCCGTCCACAGTCTTTTGGGTGGCGGTGGTGGCATGCACGGTGGTCATAAGGCCTTCGACGATGCCGAACGTATCGTTGATAACCTTGGCCAGCGGCGCAAGGCAGTTGGTGGTGCACGAAGCGTTGGAAACAACGTTCATGTCCTTGCTGTAGGTATTTTGGTTTACACCCATCACAAACATGGGCGCATCCGAGCTGGGGGCCGATATGACCACCTTTTTGGCGCCGCCCGCAAAGTGGGCGGAGGCATTTTCGATCGTGGTGTTGATGCCGGTGGATTCCACGATGTATTCGGCGCCGCATTCGCGCCATGGTATGTCGGAAGCGGCCATGAGGGCATATACCGCGATGGGCTTGCCGTTTACAATCAGCTTGCCGTCCTTCGCTTCGGCAGTGCCCTCGAAGCGGCCGTGTACGGTATCGTATTTAAGCATATATACCATGTATTCCGGGTCTACAAACGGGTCGTTGATGCCTACGACTTCGATGTTGGGGTTGGTGACGCTGGCGCGAAAAACCAAGCGGCCGATACGGCCAAAACCATTGATGCCCACTTTTGTTGCCATGTTTCGCATTCCTCACTTTCATAATCACAGGTTTTATATTTGGCGTGCGCGCACAAAATCCCTGCGCGCACGGGCCATGCAATCAAGCATTATATTATGCCTTTTTAGCCTAATATGCAAGGATTTTCTCGCGAAATTGCGTTTTCCGTTGCCTTGCAGACGGGTTATAAGCCATGCTTATGTATGTCGTTGGCATCCAGCAGCACATCGCACCTTTGCGGGATGTTGAAGCCGCTCAAATATTGGTTTTCCATGGGTATCCACTCGGCCAGGGCGCGCGCAAACCGCGCCGCGTCATAGCGTGCCTTCAGACGCGCGCGCTGCAATGGCGCGCTGCAGCGTATGCATACCGCAATGTCGTAATAAGCGCCAAAAGCAGGGTGCAGGCAGTAGCTGCCCTCCACGATGGTGAGTGGCTTGGGCGGCACGCGGCGGGCTTCGCTAAGGGTTTCATGGGCGCAGTCGAACGCGCGCACATAGGCGTCCGCGCCTTCGCGCACCGGCAGTATAACCTCCGCAAGCATGCGCTCCCTGTCGAGGTTGCCGCCAATCTCGGCGAGCCGCTCCGGCGTGCGCTGCCGGGGCTGCAAAAAGTAATCGTCCGCATGGAACACGCGCGCGTCATAGCGCCGGGCCAGCGCCTCGGCCAGCGTGGTTTTGCCCGCGCCGCTCTCACCGTCTATGGCGACCACCGCGCGCCCGCGCGCATGCAGCGCCAGCTCGATTTCACGGTAAAGGTCCATTGTTATACCAAATTTTCGGGGTTTAAGCACTGCAGCTCGGGCAGCACAAAGCGGCCGTCCGAGCGCACCAGCACATCGTCAAAATAAATTTCGCCGCCGCCGTATTCCGGCGTTTGGATGCATACCAAGTCCCAATGCAGGGCCGATTTGTTGCCGTTGTCGCATTCGTCGTAGCAGCAGCCCGGCGTGAAATGAAAGCTGCCCGCAATCTTTTCGTCGAACAGCGTATCCTTCATGGGGGCTGTGATATAGGGGTTTACGCCCAGGGCAAACTCGCCCACGCCACGCGCCCCGGCATCCCGGTTGAGCACCTGCTCTATGCGGGCGTCGTCATTGCAGCAGGCCTTCACGATGCGGCCCTTTTCGAAGTGAAACCGAATATTCTCGTAGGTGAAGCCCTCCAGCACCGAGGGGGTGTTATACGCCAGCTTACCCTCGATGGAGCCCGTTACCGGCGCGGTGAATATCTCGCCGTCGGGTATATTCATATGCCCGGCGCACTTGATGGCGGGCATCCCCTTTATGGAAAAGCGCAAATCGGTGCCCGGGCCCACGATGTGCACCTTGTCGGTGCGCTCCATAAGCGCCTGCAGCGCGTCCATAGCCGCATCCATTTTGGAATAATCGAGGTTGCACACGTTAAAGTAATACTCCTCAAAGCCCGCCGTGCTCATGTTAGCCTGCTGCGCCATGCCCGGCGTGGGGTAGCGCAGCACCACCCACTTGGTTTTGGGCACGCGTATTTTGCTGTGCACCGGCTCGTTGTACCGCGCCGCCGTGAGCGCCAGCTTTTCCGCCGGTACATCGCTCATTTCGGTGGAGTTATCGCCGCCGCGCACGCCGATATACGCCTGCATTTGCGCCATCATATCGCCCTCAAACCTGGCGCGCAGGTCGAGCTGCGGGGCTGTGGCGCCCAAGGCCAGCTCCCGGTTGATATCCGGCCGCCGCAGCCATACGAAGGGCAGCGCCTGTGCGGCATAGGTTTCGCGCACCAGCGCGCGCACCAGCTCCTCTACCGGGCCTATGCCCTCTATGAGCACCCGTTCGCCCGGCGCTACCGCGCAGGAAAAATGGATGAGGTTATGCGCCAGTTTTTGTATCCTCGTATCCGTCATAGTATCGTCTCCTTATTTGCAGCTTGGGCGCCGGCGGTTTCCCGCACGATGTAGAGCGGCCTGCCGCGCACCTCATCGTAGATGCGGTTTAAATACGCGCCCTGTATGCCTTGCGCCAGCATGATGACGCCCAGGAGCAGCGCCAGGGTAAAAAACGCCCAAAGCCAGCCCGGCGCGCTTGCGCCGCCCACCGCCAAGGCCAACAGGCCCGCTGCCGATAGTATGCCCACCGCCGCGCCAACATAGCCTATGGCCGTAAGCGGGCGGCCCGAAAAACCGAATATGCCCGCCATGGCCAAGCGCAGCATCTTTTTAAACGTATATTTGCTGCTGCCCGCCTTGCGTTCCTGCCGCACATATTCCACCGGCACGGCGTTATAGCCCATCCACGCGCTCATGCCGCGCAAAAAGCGGTCGTGCTCCCGCATACGCAAAAAATCATTTGCCACCGCGCGGCTGATCAGGCGAAAATCCCCTGTATCCAACGGGATGGGGTAGGCGCTCATGGCGCCCAGCAGCCGGTAGTAGCACCAGGCGGTAAAGCGCTTAAAAAGGGATTCTCCCTCGCGCTTTTTGCGCTTGCCATAAGCGATATCCGCCCCGCGCTCCCAAGCCGCTACCAGCTCGGCTATCACGGCGGGCGGGTCCTGCAGGTCGATATCGATGATGATGATGGCGTCACCCACGGCCGCGTCCATGCCGGCGGTCACGGCCAGCTGGTGCCCAAAATTGCGCGAAAACCGCAGCGCGCGTACCTGGGGGTGGGCCGCGGCGAGCGCGGACAGCCGCGCCCAGGTATCGTCGCCGCTGCCGTCATCCACATAGATGATCTCGTAGGGGCAGCCGGTCGCCCGCATCGCCGCATCCATCTGCGCGAAGGATTCGGGTATAACGGCCTGCTCGTTGTAGGCGGGTATAACGAGGGACAGCGTTTTTTGCATAGCTTCATCACTCCGTTGGCTTCCAAATTGACCAATAGTTACCATGCAACCATTATACCCTTTTAGAGCCTTATCTACAATTCTTATAACCACATTGCGCGCAATGGGGGTATAATTATATAATGAGAAGCAGGGTGCGGGCGGGGGCATACAAAAGCCGCCCCGGCGGCACCGGCGGTGTTTGCAAGAATTTGCCGCAACGCGGCGTGAAAAGGAGCATACTATTATGGCACTTGTTACCAGCACAGAGATGTTTAAAAAAGCTTACCAGGGCGGGTACGCGATAGGCGCGTTCAACGTAAACAACATGGAGATTATACAGGGCATCACCGAGGCCGCCAAAGAGCAGCAGGCCCCGCTGATACTGCAGGTATCCAGCGGCGCGCGCAAGTACGCCAATCATACCTACCTCATCAAGCTCGTGGAGGCGGCCATACTGGAAACCGACCTGCCCATCTGCCTGCACCTGGACCATGGCGACACCTTCGAGCTGTGCAAAAGCTGCATCGACGGCGGCTTTACCTCGGTTATGATCGACGGCAGCCACCATGGCTACGAAGAAAACGTGAAGCTCACCAAACAGGTGGTGCAGTATGCGCATGACCACGGCGTCGTGGTGGAAGGCGAGCTGGGCCGGCTGGAGGGCGTGGAGGATGACGTGAAGGTGGCCGAGGGGCAGGGCAGCTATACCGACCCCGACCAGGTGCAGGATTTTGTAACCCGCACCGGCGTGGATTCCCTGGCCATCGCCATCGGCACCAGCCACGGCGCATATAAGTTTAAGCCCGGCACCAAACCGCAGCTCCGCTTCGATATACTCGAAGAGGTGGCCGCCCGCCTGCCCGGGTTCCCCATCGTGCTGCACGGCGCTTCCAGCGTGGTGCCCGCCTTTGTAGAGATGATCAACGCCAACGGCGGTAAAATGCCGGATGCCATCGGCGTGCCGGAGGATATGCTGCGCAAGGCGGCATCCATGGCCGTATGCAAAATCAACATCGACAGCGACCTGCGCCTTGCCATGACCGGCACCATCCGCAAGTACTTCGCCGAGCATCCCGACCACTTTGACCCGCGCCAATACCTTAAGCCCGCCCGCGAAGCCATAAAGGATATGGTGGCGCGCAAGATCGTGAACGTGCTGGGCTGCGGCGGCAAAGCTTAACGCCATGCAGGAGGAATATACCAACGTTATTGCGCTCACCGATACGGAGGGCGCCGAAACCGAGTTTGAGGTGCTGGACATCGTGCCGTATCAGGGCGGCGAATACGCGGTGCTGCTGCCGGTGGATGATGATTCCGACGATGTGGAGGCCGTGATACTCGAGGTGCTGCCCGCGGCGGAGGATGCTGAGGAGGACATGCTGCAGGGCGTGGAGGACGAGGCGCTGCTCGACGCGGTATTCAGCCTGTTTATGGAGCGCAACAACGAGGAATTCCAGTTTGAGCAATGAAAAAAGCGTTTGGGGCGCCGCCCCGGCAGCTTTTTGATCTTTGGCAAAGGCCCCCTTATTGGGGGCTTTTTTTTGGCCGCGATGCCGCGTGCTCCCAACGTTCCCAATTGGAACAAAGTGTTTGCACAGCTGCCATTTAATGATATGATAAGCCATGATGTTATTTTGGAGGATATAGATATGCATATTGTGATCGTTGGCGATGGCAAGGTCGGCTATATGCTGGCGGAACAGCTTTGTATAGAGGGCCACGATATCGCGGTAATCGATAACCGCTCCACATCGCTGACCAACTCCGAAAACTCGCAGGATGTCATCTGCATAGAGGGCAACGGCGCAAGCCACAAGGTGCAAATAGAGGCGGGCGTCCCCCGGGCGGATTTGCTGATTGCCGTCACCAATGCCGACGAGGTGAATATGCTCTGCTGCATGGTGGCCAAAAAGCTGGGCGCCAAGCATACCATCGCGCGGGTGCGCGACCCGGAATATCAAGAGCAGATGGTATTTTTAAAGGAAGAGCTGGGGCTTTCGTTAACCATCAACCCCGAATACGCGGCCGCGTCGGAGATTTCCCGCATGCTGCGGTTCTCCTCCGCCGCCAAGGCGGAATCCTTTGCCAAGGGCCGGGTAGAGGTGGTGGAATTCAACGTGCGCGAGGGCGGCCTGCTCCCGGGCCTGGCTCTGCATGATATGTACCGCCAGCTCCATGTGCGGGTGCTGGTGTGCGCTGTGCAGCGCCAGGACGAGGTGTTCATCCCGGATGGCAGCTGCGTGCTGCAGGCCGGTGATAAGATAAGCATCGTGGCCGCGCCACACGATATAAACGCCTTTTTTAAGGCGGCGGGCGCGGACCCGCGCCGCATCAAAAATGTGATGATCGTGGGCGGCGGGCGCATCTCTTACTACCTTGCCAATATGCTGGTCGATAGCGGCATGCATGTAAAAATCATCGAGCAGAGCGAAGCGCGGTGCCATCTGCTTAGCGAGTGGCTGCCCAAGGCGAGCATACTCCACGGCGACGGGACCGATCAGGATCTGCTGCACGAGGAGGGCTTGCAGGGGACGGATGCGTTTATCGCGCTCACCGGCATCGATGAAGAGAACATCATACTTTCGATGTACGCAAATTCCTGCAAGGTCGAAAAGGTTATCACCAAGGTGAACAATGCGCGGTTTATCGATATGCTGGGCAATTCGGGGCTGGAGAGCTTCATTTCGCCCAAGCAGATCACCTCGCACCGCATACTCAGCTATGTGCGCGCCATGCAAAACGCCACCGGCAGCAATGTCGAAACGCTGTATCGCCTGGTGGATGATACGGTGGAAGCGCTGGAATTCCACGTGCGGGAGGACGCGCGCTGCATCGGCGTGCCGCTTAAGGATTTGAAGTTAAAGCCCCAGTTTTTGCTGGGCGCGATCATCCGCAAGGGCAAGTGCATCATACCCGGCGGCGGCGACAGCCTGGAGCTTGGAGATTCCGTCGTGGTGGTGACGACGCAGCGCGGCCTGCGGGACTTGAACTCGATTTTGAAGGATGCGTAACCGCTTTTTTAGGGAGCCTTGATATATGAATTATCGCTTGACTGCTAAAGTGGTGGGGATTTCCCTCCTCACCGAGGCGGGGCTGTTGCTTATCCCGCTGCTGGTGGCGTTTTTATACCATGAAAGCGTAGTGGGCTTTGCCATCACCATTGCGCTGTTGCTGCTTTGCGGCGGCATACTGGTGCGGCTAAAAATACACTCCCGGGAGATTTATGCCCGCGAGGGCTTTGCGGCGGTGGCGCTCACCTGGGTGCTGTTATCCGCCTTTGGGGCGCTGCCCTTCGTGCTCGAAGGCGCCATACCCAACTACTTTGACGCTTTTTTTGAAACCGTATCCGGCTTTACCACCACGGGCGCGTCCATTTTGACCGATGTGGAAGCGGTGCCGCGCGGCTTGATATTTTGGCGCAGCTTTACCCACTGGATAGGCGGGATGGGCGTGCTGGTTTTCATCATGGCCATATTGCCCCTGTCGGAGCAGCAGAGCATGCATATCATGCGCGCGGAGGTGCCCGGCCCGCAGGTGAGCAAGCTGGTGCCCAAGCTGCGCAGCACGGCCGCCATACTATACCGCATTTATATTTTCCTCACCCTAATCGAAACCGGGCTGCTGCTTTTGGGCGGCATGTCGCTGTTTGACGCGCTGGTACATGCCTTTGGCACGGCCGGCACGGGCGGCTTTGGCATATGGAACACGAGTGTGGGGTATTACAACAGCGCGTATATCGATGTGGTAATCGGCGTGTTTATGGTGCTGTTCGCCATGAATTTCAACCTGTACTTTTTCCTGCTGCTGCGCCAGTGGCGGTCGTTTTTCAAAAATGAGGAGCTGCACTGGTTTTTGGGCATTGTGACGGCATCCACCCTGCTTATCGCGGCAAACATCCACGCGCTGTTCCCCAATTTTTTGCAGTCGCTGCGATACGCGTTTTTTCAGGTATCCTCCATCATATCCACCACCGGCTATGCCACGACGGATTTTTCGCTTTGGCCGCAGTTTTCCCGCTGCATATTGATATTGCTCATGTTTATTGGCGGCTGCGCGGGCAGCACGGGCGGCGGCATAAAGGTATCCCGCTGCATATTGCTGGTTAAGTCGGTGGCGCGGGAGATGCACCAGCTGCTCCACCCGCGCTCCATGCGCAAGCTCACCTTAGAGGGCAAACCCGTGCCGGATGCGACCATACACAGCACCCTGGTGTTTTTTGCCGCATATATGGTCGTGCTCATCGCCTCGGTGCTGCTGGTTTCCCTCGATGGGGTGGATTTTACCAGCACGTTTACCGCCGTGCTATCCTGCTTAAGCAACATCGGCCCCGGGCTGGATGCCGTGGGCCCGGCGGGCAATTTTTCTATATTTTCCAACGCGAATACGCTGCTGCTTTCTCTCGACATGCTGTTGGGCCGGCTGGAGATTTTCCCCATGCTGCTTTTGTTCACGGCGTTTAAAAAGAGAGGATAGGAATTGGCGGTTTGCAATTTTAAAAGCACTCCATAAAAGATACACACTCTCCTGATGGAAACACGGGAGCGGTTGGAACAGAGAAAACTGCTGCCCGCAGAAGCTTCCGATGACGGCATTGGCATTGCAGAAAATATTCATCAAAATCAAGAAAGGGCTTGACAAAAGAAAGATATATGAGGGCTAATGAACTGTGAATAAACACCAAACAACACGAAACAAAAAAGGAGCGGCAATAGCGGCCAAAGGTCACTTCCTACTTGTTTTGCTCGCAATTTTGCTGATTTCCGGCGCGGCCTTTTACATGATATCCGTCCCGCGCCATGCCGAAACCGCTCATGCCGAAAACGGAACACTCGACCTCACAGGCGCGGATTTTGACGAGAAAATCTACGCCCTTGACGGCGCGTGGGCGTTTTTTGACGGACAGCTTTATACGCCGGAGGATTTTGCAGGGAACGCCGCTTTGGACAAGGATTTTGTCGAGGTTCCGTCCACATGGCGGGAGGAAAGCCGCCAAGGTGAGAGCTACGCGACCTACCGTCTTGTTATCGAGACGAAAGACAACCAATCGCTTATGCTGCACATTCCCGAAATCTCGGACGCGGGCGTCGTTTTTATAAACGGTGAAAAGGTTCATCAGGCGGGCAAGCTCGGCGTTACGGACGATTACGAAATGTCGGCGCGCAACGCATTTGTCGCCTTTCAACCAAAGGACGGACACACGGAGCTTATCGTCTGGGTCTCCAACTTCCGCCCGTCCGGGTTCGATATGAACGGCTTATACTACAGTTTCCGCGTCGGAAGCGAGGAATTTCTGTTGCAGGACGCAATGCTGCGGCGCGTTTTGCTTGCCGGTATTCTCGGTCTCATGCTGATGATGGCGCTGTATAATTTTGTGCTGTTTATGTTCAATCGCAAGGAAAAAATCTATCTTTGGTATATTCTCTACATTGCCGTAACCGCGTTTCGCCTGTCGATGGAGAGCAACGGACTTGTGCAGCTGTTCGCGCCGGGCGGAATGACTTATTTGCTTTCGCAACTATATATGGGCAGTATGCCGCTGCAATTCCTGTTTCTGATACTGTTCACCTTTGAGGCGTTCACAATCCCCTATCTGCCGAAAAAATTCGGATGGAGGATTGTGTATGCCGTGAGCGCCGTCGTTTTCGGCTGGAACGTCCTTGCTATGATGCTTCCGCTGCCCTTGCCGCAAACGGCCATCTATCTGGCGATTATACCTTTCGCCGTCACGGTTTTTGCCGCCGCCCTCCGCCTGCGAAAAGGGCAATACGCGGGGACGTTTATGGGCTTGTATGTCATTGCCCTGCTATTGTTTCTTTTTTGGGGTACCGGCGCAAAGGTGCTTGGCGACAATGTGTTTTTCGTTCCGGGCGTACTGTCCAATCTGTTTATGATTATCAGCCAATGTCTGGTACTCGCCGTAAATTACGCCGAGGCGCGGCGAAAAGCGGACGAGTTGACGGCGAAAACCGATTTCTACCGCCGCATGAACCACGAAATGAGAACGCCGCTGACGAAAATTTCCACCAATATTCAAATTGCCAACAGACAGCCGGAAACAGACCATGAACGCTTGATGAAATCACAGGACGAAATCATGCGTATGTCGGAAATGATAGACGCCGCGTTGGATGACCGTGACGAAAGCGGGGTGATTGAGTGAAAACCGTGCTTTTGGTTGAGGACGAGCGCGATGTTTTGGAGAACAACCGTAAATTCTTTGCGGCGGAGGGCTACCGCGTCCTCACCGCCGAAAATCTCACACAGGCGCGGGAACACCTTCGGGCGGAAGCACCCGGCGCGATTGTCCTTGATATTATGCTGCCGGACGGCAACGGCCTTGACCTGCTTTCCGAACTGCGGGCGGCAGGTAGCAAGACGCCGATTATCATGTTGACCGCGTGGGGCAAATCCTCCGATGTGGCGCGGGGTCTGAAATTAGGCGCGAACGATTATATGTCGAAACCGTTTACCTACGAAGTATTACAGGCTCGGGTAGAAGCCATGTTCCGAAATGTGGAACAAGTACCGGAAACCGTGACAAGGGGCTTATTGACCTTAAAGCTAACTTCGCGAGAAGCCTTTGTGAACGGAGCGGACTTGCTGCTGACGGCAAAGGAATATACCCTGCTGCAATTTTTCGTCCAAAATGAGAACCGCGCCATGTCGGCGGAATATGTGTATGAAAGCGTGTGGGGGCAACCGATGGCGGGCGATTCACAGGCGCTGATTACGGCGGTGTCGCGGCTGCGAAAAAAGATGACCGGCTGCGGATATACCATCTCCTCCGAGTACGGAAACGGGTACTGCTTTGGGCGCGGAGAACCGTAACAAAGAAATATACAGGGCGAATCCTTACAATTCTGCAAGGATTCGGCCTTTTTCTTTTCCCCGACCTTATAATGAAAAAACGGAAAACAAAGCGTCCTCGCGGGCGCTTTTGCTATACATAGCCGTGATTTTTCGTAAAACGCATACCGCATACGAGGGGGTTTATATAATGTCAACGGTAAAAATCAAAAGCGTTTGGATGGATAGCGCCTGTTGTGACAAACAAGGAATGGGGATTGCCCTTGATGTGGATTTGGACAACGGAGCGAGCATGATGGTCTACCTCGATTCAAAGGCGGGCGAACCATCATTCACTGATATACTGAACGGCAAATACCGAGCAAAGCCGAAAACGGACGGTGAGCGCGTCTATTGGGAAAACGGGGCAAGCCTGTCATTCCAAGAAATGATAGATATGCTGCAAGCCGAAAAGAGGGCGAGGGCTGCCGGATGAAAAACAATCAATTGCAAATCACAATATCCCGTCCGGAACAGCGAGGCAAAATAGGAGGAAATCATATGATTATAGCAAAAAACGGATTGGGTAAGAAAATCTTCGCCCTCGTACTTACGGCGGTTATGGTGTTCGGCATTGTGCCGACGTTTGCGCCGATGACGGCGTATGCGGCGGACGGCTTCAAATGGGAAGGCACTTGGAGCGACGGCAACCCGCCCACTATGCCGGCATTTGGCGACTCCCAATTTGGCGGACAGGACGACGGCACCCGTTTGATTACCATCAGCGGCAAGCCCTCGGGGACACTGGTTGTTCATCCGGGCATCAAGCTCACCATTCGGGGAACGGTGACAAACACTAACGCACCGATGCGGTTCACCATAGACAGTGGCAGTATCAAATGGGAAGCGAATTTGCAGGCGGATTTCGACAGCTACGGGTCATATGGAGTCGTCGCTTTAAGCACGGTAGCTTATGATAACCCGCCATCTTTTGAGGTTACCGGCAGTATCAGCAATTCGGGCATAACCCCTGCTCTGTATTCCCAATCTATTCCCATCACTATAAGCGGCAGCGGCATTGTGCAAAACACGAGAAACAGGCTCGCAGATGAAATCCGGTATTATGACTGTGCCGCCATTATGGCGACGCAAGCCTCTGTAACCGTAAAGGACAATGCGCGGGTAATGGCAACAGGCGGCGGTAGCGCGACTATCGCATACGGCGCAACCGTCAGCGGCGGGCTGGTCTTTGGCGCGGGCGAGACAATGACGGGTTTGGAAGCCAGTAACAGCGTAATAAAGATTGCCAACGGATATGACCTCAACGTCACAGGCACTGGCACGATAATCGGCTGGAACAAGAGTGCGGGACACACCGCCTATCAAACGAACAGCGCAACCGACATAATTAAGCAACCCGCAGGTACGACGGCTTACTGGACAACGCAGAACAGTCAGCCGGGTATCGCGTGGCAAAACAGCCCGGCGTCGGGCTTTATACCCATAAGCGGCGTATCGCTTGACGATACAAAACCGACGGTTTCCTCCGTCCTGCCCTCCGGCACGAATATTGCCGGGGGCGGCAATGTGGCTATCACGTTCAGCGAGGCGATGGACACGCAGACGGCGGGAACTGTGCAACTGAACAGCTTGTCCGCGCTTGTGGCGGGAACGTGGTCGAGCGACAAAAAAACCTATACCGCACTGTACAGCGGACTTGCCGCGTCAACAACCTACACGGTGAACATATCCGGCTTTGCGGACGCGGCGGGCAATGTGATGACAGCCGTTACAAGCGGCTACACGTTCACCACGGACGGTACGCCCCCGATTGTCAGCGTTGTCAGTATAAGCAATATACAGTCAAACGGCGCAACGCTAAACTTTACTACTGATGAAGCCGGAACGTATTACTATATGGTATTGCCTGCGATTGACTCCGCCCCCAACGCGGCGGCAGTCAGGGCGCAGGGTGACGCGACGACAAAAGGCAGCGGTTCGATTGCCGTAGGTGCGAAAAGCGTAACCGCCAACGGCTTGACAACAGACGCCGCCTACAAATTTTACGTTGTCGTTGAGGACGCAATAGGCAATCTGTCGGCTGTAGCGGTGTCTGATGAGTTTTCGGCAACACCGAATCTTTCAGCGTCAGTCGTGATAACGCAGAGCCAGAGCGCCGCCGAAATAAAGGCGGCTATCGAAGCCGCTTTCGATACGATAAGCGTTGGCGGAACCGTTACCGTAACAGGAAGTAAGACCAACGCGACAGAATCGGTGGTATTTTCCTGTCTCGGCAAGAATGTGTCGTGGGAAGCGACCTATACAGGCAGCTCCGCCGGAACATTACTGAATGTTACCACAGGGCAGAGCGGTGCGAGTCTAGGTACTTTTGAGGTGAATGACGGGGCATATGTCAGCAACAGCGGCACGGGTGACGCGGTAAACTTTACCTCAGTCAACAATCAAATGATAGTCTCCGGCGGGGTAGTCCATGCTGACAGCGGGGTGGCAATAAGGAGCAGTCAGGGAGCACGAATCAATGGCGGTTTGATAACCGCTAAAGGAAATAACGCTTTGTATTTAAATAATGTCGTGTACGGATTCACGGGCGGAACAATATTCGCGTATGGCAGCGCGTTAAGTAATGTAGTTCGTGTCAGTTCTTCGAACACCAATAATGCAAATTATAACGGCACACCGGGTACAGGCACAGGAATGGTAGTCGCGTGGGACAACACGGCGGGTACCACCACCTATATACCGGGGGCTGTGACCGATATTTTCAAACTTCCTGCAGGCGCGACCGCCGTTTGGGATGTTGTAGGCAACGTGAGCGGCATAACCTACACAAACGGCGCGAACACGGGCTTTATTCCTGTGAGTGAGGTAACGGTAACGGACGGTACGGATACCACCGCGCCTATACTCACAGCGGGAACGGTTAGCCGTACAAGCGACACGACAGCGACGGTGAAATTCACAAGCAACGAAGCCGGGCAATATTATTATCAGGTTGTAGATGATAACGCGGGCGACCCGAACATCGACACCTCGGGCGCAGGTACAGCTTGCGGCACAAGTGAAGTGACACTTTCGCCTACTCTCACGGCTGGCGCAAAGGATATTTGGATTTACGTCAAGGACGCGGCGGGGAATATCGGCAAGCTGAAAATCGACATTCCGGCGTATGTAGCACCCGACACAACCGCGCCCACGGGCGAAATCAAACTCGGTACGCATGGGTGGAACAGCTTCTTCAACACAATCACGTTCGGTCTGTTCTGCAAGAATACGCAGACCATAGAGATTGAAGCCTCGGATGACAGCGGCGGCGCGGTGACGGTGGAATACTACCTTGCCGACGCGGAAAAGACCGAAGAACAGTTGGCAAGCGTTACATGGACGGCGTACAGCAGCAGCTTCAATATTCAGCCCGGTAAATACGTCATTTACGCCAAGCTGACCGATACCTCCGGCAACAGCGGCATCATTAACACGGGCGGCATTGTCGTATACGCCGACAGCGCACAAGACACGGCTTCTATCAGCTTTACAAAGGGAGATGCACAGGACGTAACCGCCGATGTGACGCTGAACGGCAACACGATTGCCAAGATTATGAACGGCACGGACACGCTCACGCCTACAACAGATTACACCGTAAATAATACAGCGGGCGTGATTACGTTCAAAGCGAGCTATCTTGACACATTGGCTGCGGGCAGCTACACCCTCACGGCTTACTACAATCCACAGGGCATGGAATACCCCTCAACGCCGATAGCGGGAAGCGTAGCCCCGGCTACAACAACTATTTCTCTGACGGTGAGCGCGGCGAGTGGGCACACCCACACATGGGGAACGAATTGGGAGCATGACGCCACCAATCATTGGCACGAATGCACCGCGAATGACGGAGCGAAAGATGGCATTGCCGCGCATACGCCCGGTAGTTGGATTGTTGACATCGCCGCCACCGCCACCGTGAACGGCAGCAGGCACAAGGAATGCACGGTCTGCGGCTTTGTGACGGAAACAGGTACGATTCCGGCAACCGGCGGCGGCAGCGACAAGGACGGGTATACGAACTATGTGCTGCTGAATGACTTTGGCATCTACAACGGCACGGGCCCGGTCTCCGCGCGCATCGGGGCGGATTATGATGATTTCATTCGCCTGGAGGATGAATGGGGCAACGTGATACCCGAGAAATACTACAGCGTGGGCCGCGGCAGCACGATTATAACCTTCACGCAGGCATATCTCAACACGCTGGCCAAGGGCACCTACAG
>JAISKB010000017.1 GCA_031261085.1 Christensenellaceae bacterium | reverse complement strand
TCTTTTTCCAACCCCATGCATTTCGCGCCATCGATAGTAGCCATCTCCAACACCTCATACGCGGGCAGAAATGCCGGATCCCGCTCGACGGCCTTATGAATCAGCGCCGCGAATTTAAGCGTTTCCAGATAGTTTTGGCTGTCGTTGCTGCCCGCGCCGTCCGTCGCAAGGCCAATGGTCAGCCCGGCCTGCTTCATCTTCTTAATAGGAGCAAATCCGCTGGCCAAAATCATATTGGCAACGGGGCAATGAATCACCTTTACATCGTTTTTCGCCATGAGGCGGATATCCTCATCGCTCGCCTGTACACAATGCACCGCCAAAAAATCCGGCCCCAGCACGCCATGCGCGTCCAAAAATGCCATGGTCGCTGCGCCAAAATGCTCCTGGCTGTACACGTCGTCCTCGAGCGTTTCTATGGTGTGCATCGTGATGCCCACGCCATGTTTATCCGCATATTCACGGGTTTTTTCAAACCCTTCGACCGTATGATCCCAAATGATGCCGGGCGTAATAAACAACCCGGTACGAGGTTTGGTTTTTAGCTTGGGAACAAGCTGGTTCAATATCTCGAAATATTGATCCTCCGTCTCCTCCACCGGGCAGCCCAAACCTTTTACTTCGGTATGCGCGCGCCCTAGGTAGCCGCGTATGCCTGTGGTTTCAAATGCGTCCAACACCGCCTCATCCAGCGTATACAGGTCTGTTCCGTGGCAGTACATATAATCGAGCAGCGTGGTGACGCCGCTGCGCAAATTTTCCATGCAGCCCGCGGTTGCCGCTGCAAGAGCATCCTCGGCGTCAATCTTGGGCAGCGCCTTACGCACGGATGCGTTAAGCCAGTCAATCAGCGCTTTATCTCGCCCCAAGCCCTTGAGCAGCGCCTGAAACAGGTGAACGTGCGGGTTGACAAAGCCCGGGAACAAATATTTTCCCTCCGCGTTGATGACTTTTTCGCTTTCAAACCTGCCCGGTATGTTTTTGCCTACATACACGAAGCGCCCGTTTTTTATGGCCGCCATGCCGTCGGCAATCTCTTCCCGCCGGGCATTGACCGTGACGATGTTGATCGGGGCAATGAGTAAATCTACTTTCTCCATAGGTCTATCCCTGTCTTTCTTCCATCAAACTATATTCCAGTATTTGTCTGCTGTATAAAAATGCGTTCCCGTGCCGGTTCAGCTGCGCTATCCGTCCCTGCGGATGTTGGGTGAAGGTAAACGGTGTGCGCAGTCCGGGTGTTAGTTGTCCGCCTAAAAATACGGTCGTGTGTGTTATGTATATTTCGTGCAGCAATTTCTCTCGCATCAGCAGCCACATAAACGTGGGCGATTCGATTAAGATGTGGTCGATCCCGCCCTGCTTAAGTCCGCGCATCATGGGCGCCACAGCGGTTTGCGCGCCTTCGCCGCTGGTTAAAACCGGCACACGCCCGCCCGCGGTCATCAACCGTTTTTTCAGCGCCTCAGCATCTTCCAAGTCCTGTTCGCCCAGATGTGCGGCATGCACATAATTACCCTGCGCGTGCCGTTCCAAATACTCCATTCCCGCGGGCGATGTACAAACGCACACCGGCACGTCGTCCTGATGGAAAATCGGATGTTCAAACGGAATATCCTGCCCGTCGAGCGATATGATGACCTGCAGCGGGTGCGGCAGCGTTTTATTCAGGTAGATACTGCGCTCTTCGGCCAATTCCGGGTCGCATATCGTCATGCGCAAATCAGGTTCGGCGCGCAATGTATTCGTGCCATTAATGACAGCATCGCTGTAGGCACGCAACGCATTCAGCACAAAAAAATCGGCCAACGCGCCATCTGGGTTTAACTTGTTAGATTTGGGTATCAGCACACCCCCCGGCGTTTCGGGGAACGCCATTTTCCCATCCATCGTAAGCGCCAAAGACGCGAACGTATAAGGATACGCTTCCAGCATGGGCATGCGCAACGCGCCATACACCTGGCTTACCTTGGGCAGTGCAGCCGTCGCACCCGCATCGGTTAATGCCTGCAACAGAGCTTCATCTCGAAAACAAGTTGTGAGCGTCACTTGCTCCAGCGGAAACGCGCATGTGGGCAATGCCATGGTTTGCTCCTTTCACAGCTAAATTCAAATCTTGCGAAACATCAACCGCTTTATAAAGCGCACTGAACACTATTGATTTAGTAATACAATGTAATGCGAATTATTAACTATTCATCATATCTTGCCAACGATGGTTGGGACGCCGTCCCTTTAAAAGCCATAGAAAGGTATACTCACAAAGAACAAATCAACTATATATTTAGTAATACATAATATTACTATATGAACAAAATTATTATATGTTTAAGAACAGTATTTGTCAACAGAGAAAAGAAAATCAAATGCTACCACCTCTATTTATATTTCATTTCTTCAATATTTCTTCAATATTTCTTCGATATTTCGCAGGATTTTTATCAGATTAGAGGCTTGCATCCAAAATTACCCTGCATAGGGGTTATCGAGATCAAGTTCCCGAGAGATAGCGCCTTGCCATTTTGTAGAGATTCTCAGCGTATTTCTTGTGTTCAGCGCCGTCTGAAAAATTCTGATTTTGATTTTCTTTTTCACTGTTGACAAATACTATTCTTAAACATATAATAATTTCATTCATATAGTAATATTATGTATTACTAAATATATAGTTGATTTGTTCTTTGTGAGTATACCTGTCTGCGGCTTTAAAACTGTGTTTCTTAAAAATAAATGACGAGGCGTCGAAGCTGGATTGTTTAGGAGAGTGTATAATGAACGTTGTAGAAATGCGAGGCATCTATAAATACTTCTCTGACACATGCGCGAATAAAAATGTGGATTTTTCTCTGCGCAAGGGTGAAATACACGCTTTATTGGGCGAAAACGGGGCGGGGAAATCTACCCTGATGAATATCCTTTATGGCTTGTACACATACGATGCGGGCACTATAACCGTAAACGGTGCGCGCGTGGATATGGAAAATCCCGCAACCGCCATACGCCATGGTATCGGTATGGTGCACCAGCACTTTATGCTCATCCCCCAATTAACCGTAACGCAGAACATCTTTTTATGCGCCAAAGAAGCGGGGTTTGTGCTGAACATGCCAACCTTGGAAGCGCGGGTAGAAGAAATGAACCGGCGATTCGGCTTTCGGGTCGATCCGAGTGCATTCGTTTGGCAGCTTCCGGTAGGCATACAGCAAAAAGTCGAAATTCTTAAAGCGCTCGCGCGAAACATTCGAATTTTGATACTGGACGAGCCTTCCGCCGTGCTTACTCCAAAGGAATCCGACGAATTGTTCTCCACGCTCCAATCGCTTGTACGCGAGGGTTATTCCGTAATTCTCATAACCCATAAAATGCAGGAAGTTCTCGATTTTTCCGACCGAGTCACCGTAATGCGCGCCGGCGAAGTGGTCGACACATTGAATGTTTCCGATACCGATGCGCATGCGCTCGCCAATATGATGGTTGGCCGCGAAGTATTCCTTCAACGGCAAACGAAACCGCAGCCCACCGGCGAACCTATGCTGGAGGTTTGCGATCTCACAGTAAAAAATGATAAGAAGCTCGATTGGGTAAAAAATATTTCGTTCCAGGTGCGTGCCGGCGAAATCGTGGGCATCGCCGGTGTAGATGGAAATGGGCAGCTTGAGCTGGGCGAAGCGATTGCCGGTGGAAGAACCCTGGAGAGTGGTAGCATTCGGCTGTGCGGCAAGGATATTACGCGCAGCAGCATACGCCGCCGCTTGGATATGGGGCTTGCGCATATACCGGATGACCGCCAAAAAAAGGGACTCGTTCTGCAATTTCCCATTAAGGACAATATCCTTTTGAGCGGTCAGCGCAGCAAGCAATATGCAAACGGATTCTTTTTAAACACGAAGAAAATCGAAGCGCGTACGCGCACATTGGTCGAACGTTTTGATGTGCGCCCAACCGACATCAACCTGCCCGCCGGCAGCCTTTCGGGCGGCAACCAGCAAAAGGTCATTTTGGCCCGTGAGGTCGATCGTGGCGGGAAGGTGTTGCTGGCATTTCAGCCTACGCGCGGTTTGGATATCGGCGCCATCGAATTTGTGCGCGCCAAGCTGGTCGAAGAACGCGCCAAAGGCGCCGCCATATTGTTGATTTCTACGGACTTGGATGAAATACGCTCCCTGAGCGATCGTATTTTGGTTATGTATGAAGGACATATTACAGGAGAGCTTCCCTATAATGCGCCTTTGGAACAGATTGGCCTGATGATAGCCGGCCATGATACAACCACTATAGAAAAAGCAAGGGGTGATGTACAATGAACCCTAAAAAGCATATAAAAGACGCACTATTGGGCGCTTGGCGTCCGGCGCTCGCTATCCTGGGAGCGGTGCTGGTGAGCGCATTGCTGCTGCGTGCATTCGGCTATGATGCCGGTCACTCGCTGGCTATGCTGTACGACGCCTCCTTCTCCAATTTGCGCGTGTTCGGCAGCATGCTCAATCGAGCTTGCCCGCTGCTATTTACGGGTATAGCGGTCGCAATCGCTTATCGCGGCAGTGTGTTTAATATCGGCGCGGATGGGCAGTTTTTAGCGGGAGCGATCGTTTCCGCATGGATTGGCATCAAGGGTGGCGGTCTGCCCGGCCCGTTGCTCATCCTGCTGATGGTGCTGGGCGGGACCCTGGCGGGCGCCGCATGGGCATTTTTACCCGGCTTCCTCAAGGCGCGGTATGAGATTTCCGAAGTTATAACAACCATCATGTTCAATTATATCGCTATCCAGCTGGTCGGTTATCTGGTACGCGGCCCGCTGCGCGATATGGCGCAAGCGGAGCCGCAATCCTATGCCATTGCGGCACAGGGCTGGCTCTCCTATTTGATTCCCAAAACCAAGCTGCACCCGGGCTTCATCATCGGCTGCATCGTAGCGGTCGTGATCTTTATCCTGCTGTTCAAAAGCTGGTTTGGCTACGAGGTGCGCGCGGTCGGCTACAATCCCATCGCCTCCAAGTATGCGGGCATCAGCGTGACACGCACAACGCTCGCCACCATGCTGCTCTCCGGCGCGCTGTGCGGCTTGGGCGGCTTCTTCGAAGTCGCGGGCGCTTCCCATTATTTATACGAAAGCCTGTCCAGCGGTTATGGATATACCGCCATAGCGGTTTCTATATTGGCAGGCAATAATCCGATAGGCGTTATATTCTCCGCCTCGCTCTTTGGCTTCTTAACACTGGGGGCCACAGCCATGCAGCGCGTCATCGGCGTATCGGCGCAATTCACAAGCATCGTGCAAGGCATCATCATCATCTTTGTCGCCGCGGCCTCTGTTAAGGGCTTACAAAAAACGCGCCGCAAGGCCGAGAAGGGCGGTCACTGATTATGGACCAAGTATCCTTTTTTCTGGCGGCTACCGTACGCATGGCCACGCCGCTTATGATTGCGGCTTTGGGTTTGGTCGTATCCGAACGCGCAGGCCTGATGAACATTGGCGTAGAGGGCACGATGCTGGCCGGCGCTTTTGCCGCATTCTCTGTCAGCGCATTCACCGGCAATTATTGGCTTGGCATTTTGTGTGCCATGCTTGCCGGCTGTGTAATGGCGCTGCTATTCGCCTTTACATCCATCACGCTGCGCACACCGCAGATTGTTATCGGGGCGGCGGTCAACATGCTTGGTTCCGGCCTTACGGCGGTATTATTCCGCAAGCTGTTTTTTGACGCCGCCACGGGCGGGATTCAAGTGGCCACCTTCCCCGCGCTCCCCATTCCCCTGCTGCATGCCATCCCCATACTGGGCAGCATATTGTTCAATCACAACGTTATCGTATATATAGGCATGCTTCTCGTCCCGGCATTGTGGTTTATCATGAATCGCACCTCCACGGGCCTGAAGATTATCGCGGTGGGCGAGCATCCGCGCGCAGCGGATAGCATGGGCGTCAACGTGTTCCGCACACGCTATGCGGCTACCCTATTCAGCGGTGTTTTGATGGGATTGGCCGGCGGATATCTTTCCATAGCACAGGCCAACTCCTTCAATGTGGATATGACAGGCGGCAAGGGTTACATCGCCATGGCCATCGTCGTGCTGGGTAAATGGACGCCCGGCGGCGTGGCAGGCGGCGCACTGCTTTTTGGCGGCGCGAACGCGCTGCAAATGACGCTGCAAAACCTTGGATTGGGCATCCCCAACAACATCATCATGATGGTTCCTTATATCGTAACCATACTCGCCGTGCTCACCGCTTCCAGGCACAGGGTCATTGACGCCGGCGCAAAGGGCATCCCTTATATCAAGGTATAAAGCTCTCGGGCTTATACAATATTACCTAGGGAGGAAATAAAAATTATGAAAACACATCTCAAGAAGCTGGCAGCGCTGCTCATAACATTGGCGCTGGTTCTGGTTGGCTGCATTGCCTGTGGGCAGCAACCGGCTGTAACAAGCCCCGGAACAGATGCACCCGCCCCCGCCGCCCCCGAAGCCCCCATCGCTGATGCGCCCGCCAATCCTGCGGACGTGAAGATTGGCATCCTTATCCCCGGTTCTCCTACAGACGGCGGGTTTAGCCAGGCTGCCGCGGAAGCTGGCAAAAAAATGCAGGAAGCCTATGGCTACACGGTATCCGTTGTGCAAGCTGCCGACGGGGAAACCATTAAAAGCGAAGGTGAAACCATGGCGGCGGAAGGTTATAAAATCGTATTCGGCCATGGCGGCCAGTGCTCTTCGCCGTTCGCTGAAATCAGCCCGGATTACCCCGACACCTGGTTCTTCACCTTTGGCGGCACCGAGATCCGCGACAATCAAGCCCCCGTTAGCATGAACGCCGAAGAAGGCTTTTATGTGCTGGGTATTCTCGCCGCAAAAATGACCCAAACCAACAAGATCGCCTGGAGCGTGGGCGGCGATTACCCCGCCTATACCAAGACGGTTAACGCTTGGGAGCTCGGCGCAAGGAGCGTAAACCCCGACATCGAAATCATGGGCGCGGTACTCTCCGCCACCAACGCGACCGAGGGCTATGAAACCACCCTGAACCAAATCGCAAATGGTGCGGATTTCATCGTTTCCAACTCCAACGAAGCGCAGGCGGGTGCCATTAAGGCCGTTGCCGAAAGCGCTGGTGTATATGCAATCGGCGCAATCGGCGACTTTACCGCCATGGCGCCCGACAGCGTTTATGCAAATGTGCTGGGCGATTATACCGCCGGTTACATGAAAGCCACCGAAGCCGTTATGAATGGCACTGCCAAGGCGGAAATTCTCTTCCTTACCATGGCGGATGACTGCGTCAGCGTCGTATGGAATGACGCGCTTAAGGCAACGCTTCCTCAGGATGTTGTCGCGGCCTGCGATGAAGCCATAGCAGCCATAATAGCCGGCACCATCAAGGTCCCGAATGAATTCGAACAGAATTAACAGACTATCTTAACGATTCTCTAAAACCTGGGGCCGCTGCTGCGGCCCTTTTTTGTTTGGCAGGATTCTCCGCAATGCGCGGCCTAAAAAACAAAGATACAATAAGTTAAATAACTTGCGTACCCCTGCACACTCCTGATGAAGACACGCCTTATGGACAAAACGCCAAAAGCCCGTGAGTGCCTTCGAAATTAGGCATTCACGGGCTTTTGGCGTTTTTATGTTTTACGTTGATTTGGTTTCGATGTGCGTTTCCCAAATGAATCGAGCGGCGGCAGTAGCAGTTCCAACTGCCAACCGCGCATATCGTGGGGGCAGTGAAACGAAACTGGCAGATTTGCCATGCCCATCACCATACAGATTTCGCAACTCGGACATTCCATGAGCAATTTGTCCCAGATTACCGAGAATCTTCCCTGCGATGGTTTTAGCAGGTGAATCAGTCGAAACGCTATCTGGTGTTAATCCGACCGCCTCCCTTGCCTTCTTCATAAGTTGATTAAAATCTAAATCCGCAGCATATTCAATCTCACGCTCATCAAGCACCTGCTTACAGGTAGTTTCAAGAAGTTCCTTTGCCTTTCCAATGGCTACATGAGGGGCTGATTCTACTTGACCCATCATTATGTCGATTTGTATCCTGATATAATCTGTGCCGAATGTTTCAGCTAATTCATCGGCTTGAACCTGCGAAACCTTATGCCAATCTCCAAGTTGCCGCCATCCGTAGACCGACCGTCCAGATATCTTCTTTGTTTCAACCAGTTCAAAACCGTCCGGCTTGAGCAACTCATTTATCACATCAAGTAGCTTGCTCCAAGGAAGTCTTTCATTTCTCACGACTGGATGAAATAATTCAGCAAGAAAAGACAAAAGAGTTTCATCGCTACATCCTCGTAAAAACCTATCGTCGTCTTTTATCCACAGACCTTCCCAGTCATAGTTATTAACGGTATGCTGATAAATATCACCACGAGCATTTTTGAACCGACTATCAGTAGACTGCAATGAATCAATGTCAAACAAACGGCCAAGAAAATCCACTTCCT
This sequence comes from Christensenellaceae bacterium, assembly GCA_031261085.1. Lineage (GTDB taxonomy): Bacteria > Bacillota > Clostridia > Christensenellales > CAG-138 > Pelethousia. The sequence continues at coordinate 56,287 of JAISKB010000017.1, read as the reverse complement.
CTTCTCTCATTGAAAAGTAGGAATACTTCAATTCCGGGTCATCATCATCACTTGCTCCGATTTCAAGGATGTCGAATATATCACGCCGTGTTATTGCTGTGAGTTTGCTCATAAAAGCCGGCCTCCTCTTGTTTATTCCACACCTAAAGCCTTATACACGGCTTCCTGTGGGCTGTTGTAAAATATCAGGCTGAACGCGCCGATGAGGTCTGCCGAAACCGCTCCGAGTTCGGCGGCTGATGTCATTATACGATAGTACCCCGCATCTGCGCGATGACATCCTTGGGGTTGGGGGCGGTGAACACGCTGTTGCCCGCCACCAGCACGTTCGCCCCGACCTGTATGCAGGGCTTGGCTGTTTCGGGATTGATGCCGCCATCTACCTCAATATCCAGCGCTATGCCCCGTGCCTGCGCCATCTCGCGCAGCGCGCGTATTTTATCGAGCGTGCCCGGGATAAACGACTGCCCGCCCGCGCCCGGGTTAACCGACATCAGCAGTATCATGTCGCAGCTATCCAGCAGGTTTTCGACCATGCACACGGGGGTAGCCGGGCACAGCACCACCCCGGCCTTGCGGCCCAGCGCGTGTATATGCTGCAGCGTGCGGTGCGCGTGGCAATCCGCCTCCACATGGAATGTGATGATATCCGCGCCCGCCACCGCAAACGCTTCCACCTGCGTATCCGGGTGCTCCACCATCAGGTGTACATCGACGGGGAGCTTGGTATACGGCCGCACGGCCTTGCACATGGCCGGGCCAAACGTGATGGCGGGCACAAAGCTGCCGTCCATCACATCAAAATGCACATAATCCGCCCCCCAGCCCACAAGGGCCTGCACGGCTTGCCCCATGTTGGCAAAATCAGCCGATAAAACGCTGGGCGCAATCTTAATCATATTTATGCCTCCTGATTTCTTTTAGCTCTGTTAGCAGTTCCACATACCGCGCATAGCGCTGTGGGTGCAGCGCGCCGCTCGTTATCAGCGGCTTCACGGCGCATTCCGGCTCGGATACATGCAGGCACGCCGCAAAGCGGCACTGCGCGGTATGCCGCCGCATTTCAGGGTAATAACCGGCCAGCGTATTTGGCTCCATAGCCTGTATATCCAGCAGGCTAAAGCCGGGCGTATCCAACACCGCGCCGCCGCACACCGGGTATAGCTCCGCGTGCCGCGTGGTGTGCCGTCCCCGCTCCGTTTTGCGGGAAAGCCCGCCTACCTGCAGCGCAAGCTCGGGCACCAGCGCATTGAGCAGTGAGCTTTTGCCCACCGCGCTCTGCCCCGCAAAGCAGCACTTGCTCCCCGCTATTTGCGCGCGCACCCGCTCTATGCCCTCCCCCGTTTTTGCGGAGACGCCCAGCACGGCGTACCCGGCCGGGCGGTATTGCGCCAGCAGGTCGGCATACAGCAGCGCATCCTGCTCATCGCACTTATTGCACACGATCACGGGCAGTATGCCCAAGGTTTCGCACTGGAGCAGCAGCTTATCCACCAGCAGCAGGTCGGGCACCGGCCGGGAGGCCGCCAGCACGATCATGAGCTTGTCGAGGTTGGCGACCGCCGGGCGTATCAACAAATTGCGCCGCGGCTCGATGGCGAGCAGGTAGCCGCCGCCATCCTCCCCCAGTTCAAACTCCACCCCATCGCCCGGCACCGGCGTAAGCCCTTCGTTGCGGAAGCGGCCCCGCGCCTTGCACACATATTCGGCGCCGTCTGAAACGACGGTGTAAAAGCTGCCTATTCCCTTGCGGATCCACCCATGATGCATCGTTTGCATATCAGCGTTTTTTAAATTCGGCTGTTATGCGCTTAAGCTGCACGCCATCCGCATATACGACGCACTCGTATTGGCCGGCTGTGCGCAGGTACCCCGTAAACGATATGGTTTGCTGCTTGCCCGCCTCCATCGTGCGCGTATCCAGCACAAGCTCTGTGCCCTCCGGCAATAGAGCGGTGGTTGTGATGGTCTTTTTGCCGCCCTCTATATCGATATTGGCCGCGATATCCGCCGCGCAATCGCCCAGGTAGGTGCGGCTTATCCACAGCTCCACCGGCGTGCTTTTGTTCACGTTTAAGCCCACCATGGGCAGCTGCTTTTGCACGCGTTCCTCGGGCGCGTCGCCCACGGGCGCAACGCAATATATCCACACGCGCGCAAAGCCGCTATCCCTGGCCACAGCGCTGGCCACGCTGGTGGTCAGCCCCGTGAAGGAGGGCATTTCGATGTTGGAGGTTTCGGTCCCGCTCACAAACAGGGTAATCGTTTCGTTGTCGAATATGCGGGTGTCGGCCTCCGGGTCCTGGCGCATCACCTGCCCATCCGGCAAATCGCTGGGGATATGCTGCACCGAACCCACCTGCAGGTTTTCCTCGGCCAGCAGCAGCAGCGCATCCTGCAGCGGGAGCGCTACCAGCTGCGGCACAACAACATACCCGCTGCCGGAGCTTATGATTACGGAAATGGTGTCCCCCTCTTTGCCCTTTATGCCCTCCGCCGGGGCCTGGCGCAGCACCTGCCCCTCGGGCTGGTCCTCGCTTATCTCATAATCGCCCACAACCAGCGCAAAGCCGCGCAGCTTGCTTAAATCCTGCGCGTCGCGCAGCGTTTTACCCACCAGCGTAGGCACGATAAACTCCGTGCCGGCCTCGTCCTGCGCCTCGTAGGAGGAGCGGATGATTAAGAACACGCTGATAAAGGAGCCCAATATCAATAGCAGCATCACCGCGATGTTTACGATGCCCAGCGTGCGCCGCCCCTTGCGTTTGCCGCTGCGCTGCATATTGAGCCGCGCAAACTTGCCGCGCGGTTCCCTAAGCGCGCGCTGCAGGTCGCTGTGCATGAGCTCGGCGGTTTTGTAGCGCAGCGCCGGGTCCTTATCGGCGCCCTTTACCACCACATCGCTCAGCGCCCGGGGCAGCCGCGGGTTCAACGCGTTGGGCGGCAAAATATCTTCTTGTAAATGCTTGAGCGCGATCACTACGGAATTATCCCCCGCAAACGGCACTTCCCCGGTAAGCATTTCATAAAGCAGTATGGAGCAGGAATAGATATCGCTCTCCGCGGTCGCGGTATCCCCGCGCGCCTGCTCGGGCGAAATATAGTGCACCGAGCCTATCACGCCGGTACCCGCAAAGGTGCGCGTGGTGGCGCCGGCATCCCGCGCGATGCCAAAATCGGCCAGCTTGGCCTTGCCATGGGCGGTGAGCATCACGTTTTGCGGCTTCACGTCCCGGTGAATAAACCCCTGCTCGTGCGCGTGCTGCAAGGCATCCAGCACCTGGCAAGCGATATGAACCGCCGTTTTGGGCGGGAGCGCGCCCTTTTTTTGAATGAGCTCTTTTAAGGTGCCGCCCTCCACATATTCGAGCACGATGTATAAGGCGCCCGTAGCCGGGTCGGTACCCACATCGTAGGATTCCACGATGTTTGGATGCGACAGCGAAAGCACAGCCTGCGCTTCCCGCGCAAAGCGGCGTACAAACTCCGCATCGCCCAGGTTTTCATCCTTGAGCATTTTTATCGCCACGACGCGGTCTTCCGCCGTGTCGCACGCTTTATATACGTTGGCCATGCCGCCCGAGCCTATCATGCTTTCGACGCGGTACCGCCCGTCGATTAAATTACCGATCATCTTATCGCCCGCCTCATACATTCTGTATCAGTGCCACGCTGACGTTATCGCTGGAGCCGCCATAGAGCGCAATATCCACCAAGGTATCGCACGCCCGCTGTAAATCCGGCTCTTCGACCAGCACCCGCAGCATATCGGCATTCTCCAACGCGCCGAACAACCCATCGGTACACAGCATAAGTATATCACCCGGGTGCCATTCACATCGGAACAAGTCCGTCCTTTCGACCTCCCGCGCGCCCAGCGCACGGGTGATGATGTTGCGCCGCGGGTGATGCGCGGCCTCCTCGGGCGTGATTTGCCCCGCCTCCACCAATTCCGCCACATAGGAATGGTCTTTGGTGATTTGCACGAGCTGCTTCCCGTCAAAATGGTACAGCCTGCTGTCGCCTATGTTCGCGGCCACATACCGCGTATGAAAGGGCATTGCGAGCACCATGGTGGTGCCCATGCCGCGGCAGTTTGGGTGCTGCGCCGCGTATTCGTACACGGTATCGTTGGCCTTTACCATGGCGGCCAGTATCAATTCTTCGGGCGTGCCCAAGCCCCCGCGTTTCAGCTCGCTCACCACGGTTTCTACCGCGAGCGCGCTGGCTATATTGCCCGCGTTATGCCCGCCCATACCATCGGCCACAACGGCAAGCGACACCTCTCCCCGCTGCGGGATAAAGAAGTGATCTTCATTTTGCGCCCGTTTGCCCTGTTTGCTGTTGGCGGCATATTTCACGGCAAAGTCTCCTCGCTGCTATCGTTTTTTTGTTGCAGTACGCGGCGGCGCAGCTGCCCGCACGCACCCTCTATATCCGTCCCCAGCTCCCGGCGCACCGTGGCCGAAACCCCCAGCGCCACAAGGCTTTCGGCAAAGCGCGCCGCGCCTTCCCGCGTGGCCCCTTTGAGCCCGCGCTCCTTTATGGCGTTGAGCGGTATCAAATTCACATGGCAGGGGATACCTCGCACCAGCTTCGCAAGCGCGCTTGCATCGGCGCTGGAATCGTTTTGTCCCAGTATCAACGCATATTCAAATATAACCCGCCGCCCCGTTTCCTGCGCATACGCTTTGGCGGCGCCCAGCAGTTCCGCAATGGGGTAACGGCGGTTGACGGGCATGATGCGGCTGCGCGCTTCATCGGTGGCCGCGTGCAGCGAGATCGAGAGCGTAACATGCGGCGCTTCCCGCATAAAGCGGAGCAGCTTTGGCACCAGCCCGCAGGTGGAAAGTGAAATATTGCGGGGGCTTATGTTCATACCCTCGGGCGCGGATACCATGCGCAAAAACTTCACCACGTTATCGTAGTTATCCAGCGGCTCCCCGCTGCCCATCAGCACGATGTTGGTCACCGCGCGCACAGCGCCCTCCTTCAAAGGCTCGTCTTCTTCGGCGCGGGCTATGAAGCTGAGCATCTCGCCCGGCGTAAGGTTGCGCACGCAGCCATCCAGGGTGGAAGCGCAAAACGCGCAGCCCATGCGGCACCCCACCTGCGTGGAGATGCACAGCGTATTGCCGTAGCGGTAGCGCATCAAAACGCCCTCCACCAGGTTGCCGTCCTCAAGCTCGAATAGATATTTCACGGTGCCGTCTTTGGCGGAGATAAACCGATCATGCACCCGCGCGCCCCCAAACGGCAGCGCGGATAGCGTATCGCGCAGCCCCTGCGGCAGGTTGGTCATGCCCTGCGGCTTCATACCCCGCGCAAGCCAGGCAAACACCTGCCCCGCGCGGAACTTCGGCTCGCCCAAGCCTTGCATCAGCGCGGCGAGGTCGGCCATATCCATGCTCATAAGGCAGCGTTCATCCATCGTGCCGCACCATGCGGGCCATAAAGAAGCCCTCCGTAGCATCTATATGCGGGAACAGCTGCAGCACGCCCCCCGCCGCCCGGTCCGCAAGGCTTGCGGGTAAATCTGGGAGGGCCTGCGGCGCAAAATCTTCATGCTCCCGCAAAAACCGCGCGATTTGCGCCTCGTTTTCCTGCTCGGATATGGCGCAGGTAGCATACAGCAATATGCCGCCCGGCCGCACATACGCGGCGCAGGCGCGCAGCAAGCTGCCCTGCAGCTCCGCCAGTTCGGATAGTATGGCAGGGCTTTTGGCATAGCGCGCATCCGGCTTGCCCGGCACGCCCAGCCCCGAGCAGGGGGCATCCAGCAGCACGGCGTCAAACGCCCCGGCGAAGCTTGCGTCATAAACCGCCGCATCCCGCACCGAAACCTCGGCATTGTTCACATGCAGCCGCTCCAGCGTTTTGCGCATAAGCTCGGCCCGGTGCGCGTGCAGCTCCCATGCGGTAATATGGCCTTCGCCCCGCATCAAATGGCTGAGATACGCGGTTTTACCCCCCGGCGCGGCGCAGGCATCCAATATGCGCAGGCCCGGCGCGGGCGAAAGCGCCCGGCAAACCAGCATAGCGCTCTCGCTCTGCACGGTGAGCTTACCCTCTTTAAACAGCGGCTCGGCGGCAAGGTTTAGGCCCGTTTCCAGCTTTACCGCGTCGGGCACGATATTCCCCGCGGCGCAGCCTATGCCCCGCCCGTGGAACTCCTGCAGCAGCGCGCTCGTGGTATAAGGGTATTGCGCCCGCACCGTCATGGGGTGCTGCGCGCCCTTGAGCATGCCTTCGGTAAACGCTTCGCCATAGCGGGCCACATAGGCCTCTACCAGCCAGGCGGGGTAACTATATTGCATGCACAGCCGCGCGTTGGTCTCCTGCGGCAGCGGCGGTAAATCCTCTAAATTGCGGCAGATATTTCGCATCACGCCGTTTACATAGCCCGCCAAAGCGCCCTTGCCGATTTGCTTGGCCAGCTTTACGCTCTCATCGCAGGCCGCACTGGGCGGCACCCGCATATACAGCGCCTGCGCCACACCCAGGCGGAGTATGCCCCGCACCTGCGGCTGCACCCGGCCCTTGGCAAAGCGCGCGATTACCGCATCGATATAGTATAGGTGATCGAGCACGGTATACACCGCCGCGCTGGCCCACTTTGTTTCTTGCTCGCCCAGGCCCTGCAGCGTTTGCTTGAGCGCAAGGTTGGCATAAGCCCCCTGCTCGGTAACCGCCAACAGTGCCGAAAGCGCCCCCCGGCGCGCGCCGCTCATCGCAGTATCGTCCCCTGCAGAGCATGGCCCGCAAGCGCCTGCGCGGCAGTCATACGCTTGCCGCCCGGGAATTGCAGCTCCAATATTTCTACCAAGCCATCTGCCGCCTGCACAAACAAGCCGGTTTTGGGGCTGGCTATCACACATTCCCCCGCCGCGCCGCGTTCCAAGCGGCCGCTCATATGGGTGCGCCAAATTTTGAGCGGCTCCCCGCCCTCCATCAGCGCATAGGCCCCCGGCCACGGGGAGGTGCCCCGCACGCGGTCGTGCACCTGCTGTGCGGTTTGCGCGGCAAAGCTCAGCTTGCCGTCTTCTTTGTGTATCATGGTGCAGCGCGTAGCCTCGGCCTCGCTTTGCGGCGTGCGCACGAGCGTGCCCGCCTGCAGGCTTGCGATGGTTTCTTTCAGCAAATCAGCCCCCAGGCAGGCCAGGCGGTCAAACAATTCCCCCGCGGTCTCTTCCGGCCCGATGGGGGTTTGCCGCGATAGCAGAATGTCGCCGGTATCCAGCCCCAGCGCGGTATACATGGTGGTGACGCCGGTGACCGTATCGCCGCCTATTATGGCCCACTGTATGGGCGCGGCGCCGCGATATTTGGGCAGCAGGCTCGCATGCACGTTGATGCAGCCATACGGCGGGATATCCAAATTTTCTTGGGAGAGCAGCTGACCAAAGGCGGCCGTCACCATCAGCTCGGGCGCGAACGCCCGCAACGCGGCCACGCCCTCGGGCGCGCGTATGCGTTCGAACTGATATACAGGGATGCCGTTTGCGAGCGCAAGCACCTTGGTGGGCGGCGGAACCGGCACGCCGTGCCGCCCCTTGGGCCTATCCGGGTTGGTAAACAGCGCCAGCTCGTGCCCCGCATCCAGCAGCATTTGCAGCGAGGGCAAAGCAAAACCCGGCGTGCCTAAAAAGGCAATTTTCATGTGGGCTCATCCTCCGCGTCATCCTCATCCTCTTCGGTATAGCCCTCGGGCGGGTCGGTGACCAGGCGCGTATATACCTTGCCGTCCAAATGATCTATTTCGTGCAGCATCGCGCGGGCCAGCAAGCCCTCCGCCTCGTATTCGTATAAATCGCCATCGCGGTCGAACGCGCGCACCGTAACCAGGTTGGGGCGCACCACATACCCGCGCTTCCCCGGGAAGGATAAACAGCCCTCGAAGCAGCCTTGCTCCCCCCCTGTTTGCACCACCTCGGGGTTGACCAGCTCGATGAGGCCTTCGCCGCAATCCACCACCGCCGCGCGGCGCAGTATGCCTATTTGGGAAGCCGCCAGCCCGCAGCCCTCGGCGTCGTACATGGTTTCGGCCATATCGTCTAACAGCGCGCCCAGCTTGGCGTCAAACCGTTCTACCGGGCGGCAGACTTTATATAGGCAGGGCGCATCCTCGGTAAATATCTTTCGTTTTGCCATGCAACCAATCCTCTTTCGTATGCCATTTGCTCCATCAATTATACCCCGCTTATGCGCGCAAAGGCAAGCGCGGCCGGCGCGGCCTAAAACATATCCTGCGGGTTTACCTCCAGCGCCGCAAAATACTCGCTGCGGTGCGCGTTGGTATAAGCATATATGGCCTGCATCGCGGCGGACGCGTGTGCCGTGCGCGCCAGCTTCAGCAGCACCTGATAGCGATACTGCCCCTGCTTGCGCTTGATGGGCGCCCGCGCGCAAGCGCAAAAAATCAGCTCCCGCACATCCGCCCCCGCCTTAGATAGCGCGCCCTGCACGGCCTTTTCAACGCCTTCGGCGAAGCGGCTGGCGGCCTCGCACAGCAACGCTTCATCGGTATGGGCAAACAGCGCGCGCACAAACAGCGAATACGGCGGGAACAGCGCGCTGCGCCTGCGCTCGATTTCGCCGGTATAAAAGCCGATGTAATCATGCCGCGCCGCCAGCTGTATGGCCGGATGCTCCGGCGTATAGGTTTGGATTACCACCTGCCCGCTTTTTTGCGCCCGCCCCGCACGGCCCGCCACCTGCGTGAGCAACTGGAACGTGCGCTCGCCGCTGCGGTAATCGGGTATGTGCAGCGTAGCATCGGCGGCTATAACCCCCACCACGGTAACGTTTGGCATATCCAGCCCCTTCGCCACCATCTGCGTGCCGATGAGCGCCTGCGCCTCGCCGCGCTCGAAGGCCGAGAGTATTTCATAATGCGCGTTTTTGCCGTGCGTGGTATCCATATCCATACGGAGCGCCCGCACGCTGGGGAAATGCTCGTGCAGCTGCTCCTCCACCTGCTGGGTGCCGATGCCGAAATATTTGATGTAGGGCTTGCCGCATTCGGGGCATACCTTGGGCAGATGTTTTACGCTGCCGCAATAATGGCACTTTAAAGCATCCTCCTGCTTGTGATAGGTCATGGAGATGTCGCAGGCATCGCAGGTGAACACATACCCGCAGCCCCGGCAGGAAACGAAGGTGGAATACCCGCGCCGGTTTAAAAACAGTATGGCTTGCTCCCCGGCGGCAAAGCAGGCCGAAAGCCTGTCGTACAGCGGCGCGCTGAACACGCTGGTGTTGCCCGCCGCAAACTCGGCGCGCATATCCGCCACCAGTACCTTGGGCATGGGCAGGTTTTGCACCCGCTCGGTTAAGCGGAGCAACGTCAGCTTGCCGCGCTGCGCCTTTAGGTATGTGCTCACGCCCGGTGTGGCGCTGCCCAGCAGCAGCACCGCGCCATTGAGCCTGCACCGCCGCTGCGCCACCTCGACGGCGCTGTAGCGCGGCGTTATTTCGCTGCGGTAGCTGGGCTCGTGTTCCTCATCCACCACGATTAAGCGTATATTGCTCAGCGGCGCAAACACCGCGCTGCGCGCGCCGATTACCACATCCACCTTGTTCAGGCGTATCCTGCGCCACTCGTCATAGCGCTCGCCCGCGCTCAGCCTGCTGTGCAGCACCGCGATGCGCTCGCCGAACCGCGCGCGAAAACGTTCCACCGCCTGCGGCGTGAGCGCGATTTCGGGCACCAGCACAATGGCCGTGCCCCCCTCTTGCACCGCCTTGGCGATGGCATGCATATATACCTCGGTTTTGCCGCTGCCGGTCACACCGTGCAGCAAAAACGCGCCCGCATGCGCATCCAGCGCCGCGCCCACGGCATCGGCCGCAAGCCGCTGCTGCGCGTTCAGCTCTTTGGGCGCATCCCGCGTGATGGCCATGTCGCGCAGGGGGCTTCGGTATACCTCGTGCCCGCGCTCCTTCAGCAGGCCACGGTTTATCAGCGCCCGCACGGCCGGCCCGCTGCCCGGTATAAACGCCGTGATGTCGCTTATACGCATATCCGCCTTGCAGTTGGCCACCAACTGCAGCGCTTCATACTGCAGCGGCGCGCGCGGCGCGCCATCTTTTTTGCACAGGGAGGCGAGCGCCGCTTCTATATTTTCTTCCGCCGGGAAGTATACGGTGCGCTCGATTTTTTCTTTTATTTTGCCGCCGCGCAGCTGCACGGGTATCATCAGCCGCAGGGCTTCTACCAGCAGGCAATCATAGCTTGCGGCAATCCACTTGGCCAGGGCAATCTGTTCTTCACTTAAAGCGGGATAGGGTTCCATCACGCGCAAAACGGGCTTGACCGCGATATTTGCCCCGCCTTCGAAGCGTTCGCTCAGGCCCAGCACAAAGCCCTCTATCTTTTTATTGCCCGCGCCAAAGGGCACCAGCACCCGCTGCCCCACCGCCACGGGGAGCGCATCGGGCAGGGCATAGGTAAACAGCCTATCCACATTGGAATGCGCGATATCCACCATCACCTGCACAAACAACAGCATCCCCCCTACTCGCCCGCAAATCCGTTTTAAAATGAAGAATGGCGGAAGCATCGCCCCCGCCGGTACCCGTATCAGCTTCGCTCCGCAAAAACCCTGTCGAGCAGCCAATCCGCCAGCGCCTGCTTGGTCATGCTGCCGCTTTGCTGCGGCGCCCCGCCCCCCGCGCTATATAACGTGACGGCGTTGGTATCCACCGCAAAGCCCGCATCCTTGCCGCTCACATCGTTGGCCGCGATAAAATCGAGGTTTTTATTCTTTAGCTTGCCCTGCGCGTTGGCGGCAATATCCTGCGTTTCGGCGGCAAACCCAACCAGCACCTGCTTACCTTTGCGCGCGCCCATGTGCGCCAAAATATCCTGGGTAGCACACAGCTCCAACTGGAGGCCCTCGCCGTTTTTTTTGATCTTATGCTCCGCCGTTTGCCGGGGCGTGAAATCGGCGGGCGCGGCCGCCATGATGAGCGCGTCGCAGCCGTCGAAGCGGACATCCACCGCCGCAAACATATCCGCGCTGGAAAGCACGTCCACACGCTCCACACCCGTGGGCGGCGACAGGTTGGTAGCGCCGCTTATGAGCGTAACAGCTGCCCCGCGCGCCGCCGCGGCCCCCGCGATGGCATAGCCCATCTTGCCGCTGGAACGGTTGGTAAGGTAGCGCACCGGGTCGATACGCTCCTGCGTGGGGCCCGCGCTGACCAATATGCGTTTGCCGCAAAGGTCGCGCTTTTGCGCAAGCGCCTGCAGCACCGCCGCAACGATGTCGGGTACATCGGCCAGCCTGCCCACGCCTTCATCTCCGCAGGCCAAAGGGCCCGAGCCCGGCGCGATAAAGCGCACGCCGCGCGCTTGAAGCAGCCCGATGTTGCCCTGCGTGGCCGGGTGCAGGTACATATTGGTGTTCATGGCTGGCGCCACCAGCACCGGCGCAAGCGTGGCGAGCAGCGTGGAGGTAAGCATATCATCCGCCATGCCGGCCGCGGCTTTCGCCAAAACGTTGGCGGTGGCGGGCGCGATTAAAAAAACATCGGCGCGCTTCGCCAGCGCGATATGCTCTACTTCCCAGGGGGTTTCGCGGCTGAACAAGTCGGTTACCACCGCGTTGCCGCTAACCGTTTCGAGCGCGAGCGGCGTGATGAACCGCGCGCCGGAGGCCGTGAGTATAACATGCACCTCCACGCCCTGCTTTTTGAGCGCGCTTATGATATCACACGCCTTATAGGCGGCGATGGAGCCGGTAACGCCCATAACGACCGTGGCTTTGCTCATGGTAAAGCCTTTATTTACCCGGGTTATCCGGGAAGTTGATGTGCAGCCTGCCCGTATAGAGCTCTTCTACCGCAACCGTTACCGGCTTGCGATCCTCCAATGTTTCAGGATCGGCCTGAAGCTGGCGGGCACGCTTGGCTACGGCCGACACCAGCATATACCGGCAGCCGACCATATCCTGCAATTCGTTCACAGCGGGTTTGTTCATCATAAGGTTGAAAATCCTCCTTGGAAAGATTCGATTAAGTCCATCTGGCGCGAAGCGCGCAGGCTTTCGGCGGCAATGATCTGCTCGGTTTGCACCACCGCCTTATCCAACACGTCGTTGGTGACGATATAATCGTATTTGCGCATATATTGGAGCTCTTCAAACGCAGCCTCAAACCGGCGCTCGATAGCCTGCTGCGTTTCGGTACCCCGGCCTATCAGCCGCGTTTTGAGCGTGCTCATGGAGGGCGGGGCGATGAATATGGTAACGGCATCCGGGCAGCTTTGCTTGGCCTGCATGGCGCCCTGCACGTCTATCTCCAAAATGATGTCGTGGCCGGCGGCGCGCTGCTGCTCTACACAGGTGCGGGGCGTGCCATAATAATCCACCCCAAAAACATGGATATATTCTAAAAAAGCGCCCTGCTCTATCATCTGCTGGAATTCTTCGGGCGATTTGAAGAAGTAATTGATGCCATCCACCTCGCCGACGCGCGGCGCGCGGGTGGTGCAGGATACCGACATTTTGATATTGGAATTGCGCTGCATCAGCGCTTGGCACAGCGCGCCCTTGCCCACGCCGGATGGCCCGGATATGATGAGCAGCAGGCCTTTGCGTTTGGATGATTGCATCAAGCGCTTCTCCTATTCTATATTTTGTACCTGTTCGCGGATCTTCTCTATTTCGCTTTTTCCTTCTATAACCAAGCTGACGATTTGCGCATCGTTGGCTTTGGAGCCCATGGTATTAAACTCGCGGTTCATCTCTTGCACGATAAAGTCGAGCTTGCGCCCGGCAGGCTCGCTGCCGTTTAGCATGGCGCGCATTTGCGCCACATGGCTGCTTAGGCGCACCAGTTCTTCATCGATGCTGGCTTTATCGGCAAACATCGCCACCTCGGTAGCCAGCCTGGCCGCATCCACGTTCACGCCGCCCAAAAGCGACTCTATGCGCTCAGAGAGTTTTTGGCGGTATTCTTCGACCACCAGCGGCGCGCGCACCGCTATTTTTGCGGCAATATCCTCTACCACGGCGGCACGGGCCGTTATATCGGCGCACAGCTTGGCGCCCTCTATCCCTCGCATGCCAATCAGCTCCTGCAGCGCCTTGCGACAGGCCGCGGCGGCCAGCGCGCATACGGTTTCACCATCTTCTTCTGCCTCTACGATGTCGGTCACATCGGGCAGGCGAAGCGCGGCGGAAAGCGTGATATCATCGGCCAAGCCAAGCTCGGCGGTGGCCTCCCGCGCGGCCTTCAGGTAAGCGCCCAGCAGCGCCGCATCCACCGTAACCCTGCGCGCATCCGCGCGCCGGTTGCGATACATCACATATACATCCACATGCCCGCGCGCCAAGCTATCGGAGAGCGCGCCGCGCAGCGTATCCTCAACAAAGCCCACATGCCGCGGCATGCGGAAGTTTAAATCGAGGTAACGATGGTTGACGCTTTTGAGCTCCACCGTCATTTCACGGCCTTCCTGCACCAGCAGCGCACGGCCAAAGCCGGTCATGCTATTTACCATTGCAACGCTCCTTACCTACCTGCCGGGCGAAAAACGCCCTGTACAACAGCGATATACTTAACACTTTATTATAGCATAGTTATGATTTCGTTTCAACATCGGCAAACAGGCCATACAACGCATCCGCCTCGGGGGGCAATAATAATTCCCCGCTGGTGAGCCGCACGCCCTGCCCGCCCGCCTTGCCAATCACCGCCGCGCCAATGCCCAGCGCGCCCAGTCCGCTCACGAGGCCCTGCCCATTTGCGCAGGCGATGAGCATACTGCCGCTGCTGAGCAGCCGGTATGGGTCGATGGCGAGCAGCGCGCATATCTTTTGCGTGAGCGGGTGCAAGGGGATGCTCTCCTCAAACAGGCGTATGCCGCAGCCCGATGCGCTGGCCATTTCCCACGCGGCGCCATATACGCCGCCCTCGGTGATGTCGTGCAGGGCCGTAGCGCCGTGTTCGGCGGCAAACAAGCCTTCCTTCACCACGCTGACATACTGTAAAAAGCCCCGCGCCTGCTCCAGCTCGTTTGCGCTTAACGCCGTGAGCCTGTGCGCAAAATCCGCCGCGATAACGGCGGTGCCCTCCAAACCGGCATATTTCGTCATGACCACATCGTCGCCTTCGCGCATACCATCCGGCGTGATGACGCCCCGTTCCCCCGCCCGCGCTATCACCGTGGCGCAGGTCACCATGCGCGTCACGCTATCCGTCACCTCGGTATGGCCGCCGATGATGTCGATATTCGCCTGCCGCGCCGCTTCGCTCAGCTCATCCGCCACCCGCCCTATATCCGCCTCACTGGCCGTGGGCGGCGCCAACAGCGTCACCAAAAGGCCGATGGGCTCGGCGCCCGCCGCCGCCGCGTCGTTGCAGCTTACATGCACCGTGAGCCACCCCAGGTTTTGCCCGGCCGATGTAATTGGGTCGGTCGAGAGCACGGCCAAACGGCCGCCCAGCTGTACAGCGGCGCAATCCACCCCAACCTGCGGGGAGCATATCACCTCGGGCCGTATGTGCTTAAACTTGGAAAGCACCAGCGTGTTGAGTTGGTCGTTAGAGAGTTTGCCTAAACGCATTCGTTACCCCCGCATTGATCTATCATATCAAAAAATTCCGCTTCGGTAAGCACCGGCACCTGCAGCTCCAGCGCCTTGGTCAGCTTGCTGCCCGCGCTTTCGCCCGCTATGACATAACCGGTCTTTTTGCTTACGCTGCCCGCCGCCTTGCCGCCCAGGCTCTCTATCAAAAGCTCCATCTCCTGGCGACCCATGCGCTGCATGGCGCCGGTTACCACCAGCGTTTTGCCGGCTATGGGGCTTTGCGCCTGCCGTGCCCGCTCCTCGCCCGGCACCACGCCAAAGCCCAGCAGCTTATCCACCTGCGCGGCTATGGAACCATCCGCAAAAAACTCCACGATGCTATCCGCCACCACATCCCCCACATCCTCGATGGTCAGCAGCTCTTCCCGCCCCGCGGCGCGCACGGCCCGCAGCGTGCCAAAGTGGCGGGCTAAATCCCGCGCGGTCTTCACCCCCACATTGGGTATGCCCAGGGCAAACAAAAATGCGCCCAGCGCCGGGTGCTTGCTGCGCTCTATGGCGGCAAGCAGGTTGGCTATCTTTTTGGGGCCATAGCCGGGCAGCGATGCAAAATCCACCGCCTGCAAGGCGTAAAGGTCGGGTATGGAGGAAATATGCAGCGCCTCCACCAGCTGCGCGGCAGATTTTTCGGAAAAGCCCTCTATATCGAGCGCACTGCGGGAGGCATAATGCGTGAGCCGCCCTGCGATTTGCGGCGCGCAGGAAAGCGAATTGGTGCAGAACAGGTGCGCCCCCCGCTGCTCCACATGCGCGTTGCAAGCGGGGCACCGCGTTGGCTTTTGCAGCGCTTCCTTTGGGATATCCCCCGGCGCGGCGCCCAGTATTTCGGGTATCACATCGTTGGAGCGGCGTATGAACACCGTGGAGCCTATGCCCACCTGCTTGCGCTGTATATCATCCCAGTTGTTGAGCGTGGCATGGCGTATGGTGGCCCCCGCCAGCTCCACCGGCGCCAAGTGCGCGCGCGGCGTAAGCTTGCCGGTGCGCCCCACCTCCCAGGTGACATCCTCCAGCACCGTGGTCGCTTCCTCGGCGGCAAATTTGTAGGCGATAGCCCACCGCGGGAAGCGGTCCGTTGCGCCCAAGCTTTCGCGCGCGGCGAAATCGCATAGCTTCACCACCATGCCGTCTATCAAAAAGTCCAGCGTATCGCGGGCTTGTTCGGCGGCTTGAACCGCATCGTATATCTCATCAATATCATCGCACACGCGCAGACAGGGGCTCACGGGCAGGTCGTTTTCCTTTAAGAATTCCAGCATCTCAAGCTGGTTGGTAAGCGTTTTGCCCTCTATAAAGCCTATGTTATAGCAAAAACAACTCAGCCTGCGCGCGGCGGTCACCTTTGGGTCGAGGTTGCGCAGCGCGCCCGCGGCGGCATTGCGCGCGTTTTTGAGCTGCTCGGTAGAGGCTTGATTCAGCGCTTCGAGCACGCTAAGGCGCATATAGCACTCGCCCTGCACCTCCATCCGCCCTTGGAAGGGTATACGCAGCGGCAGCGCGCGTATGGTTTTTACCTGCGCGAATATCTCCTCGCCCACCGTGCCGTTGCCCCGCGTGGCCGCGCCCACCAGCGCCCCGCCCTCGTAGGTAAGGTTGATGGTAAGTCCATCGAACTTATATTCGAGCGCATAGCCAGGCGCATCCAAACCGCGCTCGGCGCAAAGCCGCGCGGCCCGCGCGGCCCATTCCTGCAGCTCGCCCCGCGTGCGCACCTTGTCGAGGCTCCACAGCCGCGCTATATGCGCGTGCGGCGCAAAGGCCGCAAGCGGCTCGCCCCCCACCCGCTGCGTGGGGGAATTGGGCAGCACCGCGCCGCCCTCCCGCTCCAGCGCCAGCAGTTCATCGAACAGGGCATCGTATTCGGCATCGCTCACGATGGGCGCATCCTGCACATAATAGGCGCGCGCATAGTCGTTGAGCAGCTCTACCAGGGAGCACATTCTTTCGTGCATAGTCGTATTCCTCGTTTTTATTGATCTTCCACCGCCGTGATGGGCGCATAGGCCGCGGCAAACTTTTTAACGCCGCCCGTTGCAAAGTCGATGGTCACCGTCATGGCGTTACCGCTGCCCGACAGCTCCAGCACCGTGCCCTCGCCAAACTTGGCGTGGCGCACTTGCTGGTGCGGCACAAAGTGCTTTTCTACCGGCTGCACGACGGGGATGGTCGCCTGCACGCCCCACTGGGGCCGCGATGCGCCAACGCGGGCGGTGGGCTTGGTATACACGGGCTGCACCTGCGGTTCCCCCTCCATCTCCTCAAGCAGGAGCTCGGGGGGTATTTCTTCTAAAAAGCGGCTGGGCCTGTTGAACGAATAATCGCCATACAGCGTGCGCTGCCGGGCGTTGATTAAGTAGAGCTGCTGCTCGGCGCGGGTCATGCCCACATAGCACAAACGCCGCTCCTCCTCCAGGGCGGTTTGGGACATATCGTTGCGCGCGCGCGAGGTGGGGAAAATGTTTTCTTCCATGCCCGGTATAAACACCACCGGGAATTCCAACCCCTTGGCGGTATGCAGCGTCATAAGCGCCACCGCGCCCAAATCGCCGCTGAGCGCATCCGTATCCGAAACCAGCGCCACGTTCTCTAAAAACGCGGCCAGCGCGCTTTCGCCCTCGGGCACATCCCGCTCTATTTCCTTCATGTTGCCTATCAACTCGCGCAGGTTGTCCATCCTGTTTTCGAGCTCGCCTTTTTTATCTTCGGTTTTTAAGTATTGCTCATATTCGAGCAGGGCAATCAGCTGCGCGGTGAATTCTGAAAGCGGCAGCAAGCCGCTGAGCGCAATGAACTCGGCCATGCTCTGCGCAAACGGGGCGATTTTGGCGCGCACCTTGGGCTGCAGCCCTTCGCCGCTTTGCGCGACGGCCAGCATATAGGCGCCCTGCCGCTCGGCGGCGTCAGCCAGCTCCCCCACCGTGGTATCGCCTATGCCCCGCCTGGGTATATTGATGATGCGGCGCAGCGCCACATTATCCGCCGGGTTGTAGATGAGCCGCAAATAGGCCATGATGTCCTTGACTTCTTTACGCTCATAAAAGCGCTGCCCGCCAAACACCTTATTGGGTATGCCATAGTTGATGAGGCTGCTCTCTATCACGCGGCTCTGCGCGTTCATGCGGTAGAGCACGGCAAAATCGTTGTAGCTTCGGCCACCCCGCACGCCCTCGAGCACCCGTTTGCAGATGAAGCTCGCCTCTTCCCGCTCGTTGAGGGCGGTAAACAGCTGTATCTTTTCGCCGCCCTGCCTGTCGGTCCACAGCTTTTTGCGCTTGCGGCCCGCGTTGTTGCCGATAACCGCGTTGGCGGCATCCAATATAACCGAGGTGGAGCGGTAGTTCTGCTCCAGCCGAATGACCCGCGCGCCCTCAAAATCCTTTTCAAATTCGAGTATGTTGCGTATATCCGCGCCCCGCCAGCCGTATATGCTTTGATCATCATCCCCCACCACGCAGATGTTGCGGTGCGCGCGGCACAGCAGCTCCACAAAGCGGTATTGCGCAAGGTTGGTATCCTGATATTCATCCACCAGCACATATTGGAAGCGGCGGCGGTATTTTTCGAGCGTATCCGGGTGCTGCTCAAACAGCTCCAGGGTTTTGCACAGCAGGTCGTCAAAATCCAGCGCGTTGGCCTCCAATAGAGCGCGCTGATACGCGCGGTATACCCGCACCACCACATCATCCAAATAGGGGTTGTCCAGCAAATATTGCTCCGGCTCGAGCGATTTATTCTTCGCATCGCTGATGCGGCTTTTAATTTCGCGCTTGGGAATTTCCTTTTCGTTGAGGTTGAGGCGCTTGAGCAGGTTGCCAATCAGGCTCATCTGATCGTCGTCATCATATATGACGAAGTTGCGCTCGCGGCCCAGCTTATCGATATCCGAGCGCAGTATACGCACGCACGCCGAATGGAAGGTGGATACCCAAATATCCCGCGGGTCGCAATCCACCAGCTTTTCGGTGCGCTCCCGCATTTCGTTGGCGGCCTTGTTGGTGAACGTGAGCGCCAAAATGTTCCACGGCTTTACCCCATGCTCGATGAGGTTGGCTATGCGGTAGGTGAGCACGCGGGTTTTGCCGCTGCCCGCTCCCGCCAATATCAGCAGCGGCCCTTCCAGGCACTCCGCCGCTTCGCGCTGCGGCGTATTCAAAACGGATAAATCCATACCTCTACCACCTTATACCCATGCTGTACCAATACCAATGATGTTAAATAGTATACCATATTTTGCCTGCCAAAAAAATCTTCGTAAAATCCTCGCGATGAATTTTGAGGCTTGCCCCAATATGGCCACAAGGATAATGCCCTTGCCTGCCAAAAAAGAAATTCCCCCTCCCAGCAGTAAGGAGGGGGCCAGGGATTGGGGTAAAATCCCCCTTTACCCCCGCAATTCCGCCCCGAGCCGCGCGTGCAGTGAGCGCAATATCGCTTCCATCGCGGCGGAAATATCCTCATCGTTTAGGGTTTTATCCTCCGCGCGCAGGGTGAACGAATAGGCCATGCTCTTTTTGCCCTCGGGTATGCCCTTGCCGCGGTATACATCGAACAGCGCCGCATCCTCCAGCAGCACCTTTACCGGCGCCTGGCAAATCACCTGCGTCACCTCATAAGAAGTTACCGCTTCATCTACCACCACGGCGATATCCCTTGGCACCACCGGGTAGCGGGGCAGCGGCTTATAGGTGATGGCCTCGGCCTTGTGCGCCATGAGCTTGGGCAGGCAAAGCTCGGCGGCATATGCCTTTTGCGGCACGTCAAAATCCTTTTGCACGGCGGGGTGTATGGCCCCCAGCTCGCCCACAACCTCACCATCTACCAAAATATGCGCCTTTTGCCCGGGCTGGAAGTATGCGCCGCCCCCCGGCTGCACGGCATAGCGCCCGCTTAGGCCAAGGCCCGCCAGCAGGGCCTCGATGCTGCCCTTCAGGGTGAAAAAATCCTCCCCCGCGCCGCTTACGATAAGGCCCAGCATACGGCGTTCCTCCGGCAGGTCGGCATTGTTGTCGAAATGCACGTTGCCCACCTCGAAGAAGCGGCGCTGCCCGGTTTTGCGGTTGCAGTTGCGGGCCAGGGTATCCAGCATGCCGGGTATCAGCGTGGTGCGCATCAGGCTTTGATCCTCCCCAAAGGGGTTTAGCAGCTTTACGGCCAGGCGTTTTTCATCGCCCTCGGGCAGGCGCAGCGCCTGCAGCACGGCGGGGCCGGTAAAGTTGTAGTTGTACATTTCGTAATAGCCCAGCGCCACGCACAAATCCTTCACGGCATCCTCCTCACGGCAGGCTTCACTCACCTGCCCGCGGAAGGTATCGCCGCGCATCAGGGTGGGCGCGATGTTGTCGTAGCCATATAGGCGGCCTATCTCCTCGGCAATGTCCCAATCGGTTTCTATGCTGCTTTCGATATCCACACGGTAATGCGGCACCGTAATTTGCAGCGTTTCCCCCTGCGCCTTTGCGTGGATATTGATGCCGGCGAGCATTTTCGCCATTTGCGCCGCCGGGATAGCCGTGCTGAGTATGCGGTTTACATGCGCCACATCGGCGTATACCACGCGCTCGGCGGTGTTTACGCTGCATACGTCTATCACGTCGCCCACCACATCCCCGGCGTTCAGCTCGGCCACCAATTCGATGGCGCGGTTTACGGCCAGCAGCGCGTTAACGGGCTCCACCCCTTTGATGAACCGCGCGGCGGCATCCGTTACATGGCGCAGCTCGCGCGTGGTGCGGCGGATGCTGCTGCTTTTGAACACGGCCGCCTCAAACAGCACCGTTTGCGTATGCCCGGTGATTTCGCTGTTTTCGCCGCCCATTACCCCCGCAATGCCCACGCCCTTTTGCGGGTCGGCAATCAGCAGCATATCCGGCGTGGTATCATGCACCTTGCTATCGAGGGTAGTCACCTTTTCGCCGGGGAAGGCGGTGCGCACGATGATGTGCCCATCCTGCACGCAGGCCAGGTCGAAGGCGTGCATGGGATGACCATATTCCACCATGACATAGTTGGTGATATCCACGATGTTATTGATGGGCCGCAGGCCCACAGCCTTGAGCTTTTTTTGCATCCACGCGGGGGAGGGCTGTATGCGGATATTCTTCACCACGCGCGCCGCGTAGCGCGGGCAAAGCTCCGGCGCAAGCACCTCGACGGATGCGTATTGCGACGCGCTGCCTTCGCCGGCGATGGCTTTGATGGGCGGCTCGCAAAACGCTTGCCCCAGCGCGGCGGCGGCCTCGCGGCAGATGCCCACGATGCTTTGACAATCGGCCCTGTTTGGCGTGAGCTCGATTTCGAACACCACATCCTCCATCCCCAGCGCCTGCTGTATGGGCTGGCCCGGCTTGGGCGCGCCCTGCAAAATGAGTATGCCGTTTACTCCCGCGCCTGGGTAATCCTCCCCGGTTATGCCCAGCTCCTTGCCGGAGCACAGCATGCCCTCGCTGCGCACGCCGCGCATGGTGGTGGTATGTATCTCCACCCCGCCCACGAGAACAGCATCGTTTAGCGCCACAGGCACCAACGCGCCTTCAAACACGTTGGCCGCGCCGGTCACGATGGTGACGGGTTCCGCCTCGCCTATATCCAGCGTGCAGACCTGGAGTTTATCCGCATTGGGGTGCCGCGTGAGCGCCGTGATTTTGCCCACCACCACATTGGTGACGGGCAGGGCGGGCTCCACCGAGGCGGTTTCGAACCCGCGCCACATCATCAGCTCCACAAAGCGTTCGTTGCTCACATTGTAATCGACATATTCCTTTAGCCAACTAAGCGGTAATTTCATAAAGCATCTCCCCCTTAAAACTGCGATAGGAACCGGGCGTCGTTTTCATACTCGAGCCGGATATCCGTAATGCCGTACTTTAGGCTGGTGATGCGGTCTACCCCCACGCCGAACGCGATGGCCTTCCATTCCTTTGGGTCGATACCGCAGTTTTCGAGTATGTGCGGGTTGGATACGCCGCAGCCCAGTATCTCGAGCCAGCCGGTGCCCTTGCAGGCGCGGCAGCCCTTGCCCCCGCAAATCGTGCAGCTCACATCCACCTCGGCCGAAGGCTCTGTAAACGGGAAATAGCTGGGGCGGAAGCGCATCTTCACATCCTCGCCGAATACGGCATGTATGAAGGTGAGCAATATGCCCTTCAGGTCGGCCAAGGTAAGATCTCTATCCACAATAAAGCCCTCCATCTGCATAAATACGGGGCTGTGACTGGCATCCACCTCGTCCACGCGGAACACGCGGCCCGGCATCACCAGGCGGAAGGGCGGCTTTACCGTGAGCAGCGCGCGCGCCTCGCAGGGGCTGGTATGGGTGCGCAGCACCACGCGCTCGTTCACATAAAACGTATCCTGCATATCCCGCGCGGGGTGATCCTGCGGGAGGTTGAGCTTGGTGAAGTTATAATCGTCATACTCGACCTCGGGCCCCTCGAAGGTGGTGAAGCCCATGCCGATGAGCGCATCGCGTATTTCGCGGTAGGTCTGCGTCATGGGGTGCAAACGGCCCAGCGGCTGCGTGACCTTGCCCGGCTCGGTCACATCCAAGGCCTCCTGCGCAAAGCGAAGCTCCTGTGTTTTTTCGGTGAGCGCGGCGCGGCGGGCGGCCAGCTCGGCCTCCAGCTCCTTCTTTACCGCGTTGGCCTGCTGGCCCAGTGCCGCGCGCTGCTCCTTATCGAGCTTGCCCATGGCGCGCAATATCTCGGTGAGCGCGCCGCTGCGGCCCAATACCGAAACGTTGATTTCATCCAGCGTTGCTTCATCCTGCGCCGCTTGCAGGCGCAGCAGCGCCTCCGCGCGAATGTTGGCAATAGCTTCTGTCATACGATTTCCTCCAAAAATGCAAGTTGTACTTTGTGCCATAAAAAAAGCACTCCTCCCCAAGGGACGAAATGCTCGTGGTACCACCCTACTTCACCCTGCCATCACAGGGCCTCTTGCGCTATAACGGGCTTACCCGGCGCCGGCTACACACCCGCATGGGCTTAACCGGCTCAGCTCAGGAGCGAACTTGCGCGCCGCCCGCATGTGGGCCTTTACAGCTGCCGACCCTCTCTATGCCATACGAAACGTCGCTTTTCTCCGTCTTTGCCTTATGCGGGTTATTTTATCACATAGGGTTTTGGAATTCAACACCTGCGGGGAAAGTTTTGGGCACATTAGTATTCCCCCCTCCCGAAATCGGGAGGGGGTTAGGGGTTGGGCATTGTTATGCCTCCCACTTTTTGAGCAGCGCGTCGATATCCGCCGCCAGCTCACCGGCCCGCTCCCCTGCCGCCGCGCTGGCCAGCTGCATAAGCTGCGCCAGGTTTGCAAGCAGGTCGCCCGCTTGGGCCGTTTGCGCACTTTGCGGCGCGGGAGCCAAAGCGCTCTGCCGCATTGCGCCGCTGACCAAATCGAATTCCTCCAACAGCTCGGGAACCTCGACCGAATAGCCCAGGCTGCGCACCGCCGCGCCAAAGCCTTGTATCACATCTTTTTCACCGTGCACCAAAAACACCTTTGCGGGCTTTTGCGGTATCCCCTTCAGCCACGCTATCAGCTCATCCCGCCCGGCATGGCCCGAAAAACCCTCCATCTGCACGATGTTGGCGTTGACGATAACCTGCTCGCCAAACAGCTTTACCTTTTTTATGCCATCCAGCAGCAACCGCCCCAAGGTGCCCACGGCCTGATAGCCCACGAACAGAACCGTGCTGTCGGCGCGGTAAAGATTGTGCTTAAGGTGGTGCCGTATGCGCCCCGCATCGCACATGCCCGAGGAGGATATGATGATGTTGCAGCCGGGCTGCGCGTTGATGAGCTTGCTCTCCTGAGCGGTTTCGGTGATATGCAGCAGAGGGAAATCCAGCAGGTCGCCATCGCGGAACATGGATTTTGCCTCTTCATCATAGTTTTCGGCAGCGCAGCTTTGGTATATTTGCGTGGCCTTGCCGGCCAGCGGGCTATCCACATAAACGGGGATGCGATCCAGCCCCGGCACCGTGCCCGCCATCAGCATGCGCTTGATATAGTACAACAGCTCCTGCGTGCGGCCCACCGCAAACGAGGGTATCACGATGTTGCCGCCGCGGGCGATCGCCTCGCGCAGCACCTGCACAAACTGCGCCTGTTTTTGCGCATCGGTCGTCACCTCGTGGTTGCGGTCGCCATAGGTGCTCTCCATCACCACATAATCCGCCGCGGCTACGCTGTGCGGGTCGTTGATAATGGGGCGATCGCTCCGGCCGATATCGCCCGAAAACGCGACGCGCACAGTCTTTTCGCCTTCGGTAACCCAAAGCTCTATGGCCGCGCTGCCCAACAGGTGCCCCACATCGCTAAAGCGCGCGCGCACGCCGGGGCAGATATCCACCAGCTTGCCATAAGCGGCCGGTACCAGCTGCTTGCAGGCAAGCTCGGCATCCGCCACCGTGTAGAGCGGTTCCACCGGCGGTTTGCCCGCGCGCAGGTTTTTGCGGGTTTGATACTCCGCCTCCTGCTCCTGAATGTGGCCGCTATCCGCCAGCATAATGCCGCACAGGCTGGCGGTCGCCCCGGTACAATAGGCGGGGCCGGTAAACCCGCGCTTCACCAGCAGCGGCACCAGGCCGGTGTGATCGATGTGCGCGTGCGTAATCAGCAGCGCCGTGATTTGGGCCGGATCAAACGGGAATACGCCCTCCGCCATAATTTTTGTATCGGCGCCCTGCCGCATACCGCAATCTATCAAAATATTGCCGCCGTCGAACTCGATCATATGACAAGAACCGGTTACGGACTGCGCGGCGCCGCAAAATTTAATCTTCATCCTGTACGCTCCCATTCATCGCTTTTAATGATTATAGTATAGCATATAACAGGCGTTGTGGCACGTTTTGTCAAAAAAATGCAGAGGGCAACAACGAAGCCCCGGCAAGCAAAAACTCCCCTTCAAACGAAAGGGAGTTAGGCGTAAGCTAGCCTATTACTTCCCGGCCCCGCAGCACTTTTTATACTTTTTGCCGCTGCCGCAGGGGCAGGGGTCGTTGCGGCCGGTGGTTTCGGTTTGCACGAACATTTTGGAGGAGCGGAACTCCTTGGTGATTTCCTTGCGCCGTTCCTGCGAGAGCAACGCATCCCATTCGGGCAGCGTATACAGCCAATCAGCCTTGCAGCCCAGCATATTGAAATAAAGCTTTTCCAAATCGACATCCAGCGTGATTTTGCTGCCGCTCTTGAGCGTATCCAGCTTGTGTTCCTTCTTTAAGCTGGTGTTGATGCCATCGAGGAAGCCCGTGAAGGTAAGCTCATCCATGCCGAATTCTTCGGCCAGTTCGCTTAGCTTGCCGGTATAAATATGCGCAGGGTCGGCGAGTATTTTTTTGTAATTCTCGGTTTCCTTGGCAAAATACCCATCCCAAAACGCTTTGTGCTCCTGCGGCGAACGCTCGGTTTCGGCAAGTGCTTTCCAATCGCTAAAAAGGCTCATGTGTCGTCTCCCATTTTTCATAAATATAGGCGAAGCAAATTTTGCCAAGCCTATATATGTATATCAGAACTTACGCCGCCGCGTCAAGGAATTCTTTTACTTTTAGGATAAATCCCTCGGTGGAGAGCACGGTTTTATGCTCCAAATCGGCCAGCAGCGCCAAGTCCTGCGTCATAAAGCCGGCGGATATCGCGCTTAGCGAGGCCTGCTCCAGCTTATCGGCAAAGCTTACAAGCGCGGGAATGTCATCGAGCTCGCCGCGCTTTTTGAGCGCGCCCGTCCAGGCAAACAGCGTCGCCATGGAGTTGGTGGAGGTGCTTTCCCCCGCAAGGTGCTTATAATAGTGCTTGGTAACGGTACCGTGCGCGGCCTCGTATTCGAAATTGCCATCGGGCGAAACCAGCACGCTGGTCATCATCGCCAGCGAGCCAAACGCCGTGGCCACCATATCGCTCATCACATCGCCATCGTAGTTTTTGCAGGCCCAAATAAAGCCGCCGCTCGAGCGAATCACCCGCGCGACCGCATCATCGATAAGCGTGTAAAAATAGGTGATGCCCGCCTGATCGAATCTGTCCTTATATTCGGCGTCAAAAATATCCTGAAATATATCCTTAAACGTGTGGTCGTATTGCTTGGATATGGTATCCTTCGAAGAAAACCACAAATCCTGCCTGGTATCCAGCGCATAGTTGAAGCAGGCGCGCGCGAAGCTCTGTATGGAATCATCTTTGTTGTACATACCCATCAGCACACCGGGCGTTTCAAAATCGAACACGGTTTCGTGGAACAGCTCCTGGCCGGAGGCATCTTTAAAGCTGAGCTCCGCCTTGCCCGGGCAGGGCACGCGGTACTCGGTGCATTTGTAAATGTCGCCATAGGCGTGGCGCGCTATGGTGATGGGCTTTTGCCAGCTGCGCACAGAGGGCAGCAGGCAGGGCAGCGTGATGGGCGCGCGGAACACCGTGCCGTCGAGTATGGCCCTTATGGTGCCGTTGGGGCTTTTATACATTTTTTTAAGGTTATACTCGCTCACGCGCGCGGCGTTGGGCGTGATGGTGGCGCACTTTACGCCCACGCCATATTTTTTGACCGCCTGGGCAGCCTCTATGGTAATCGCGTCGTCGGTCGCATCCCGTTTGACGAGGCCCAGGTCATAGTATTCGGTCTTTAAATCGATATACGGCTCCAGAAGATGTTCTTTTATCATATTCCATATGATGCGGGTCATTTCATCGCCGTCCATTTCCACCAGGGGGGTTTTCATTGGTATTTTGCTCACGCGGGATTGCCTCCTATTTTTTAAGTATTTTAACGCCGGACATAGCCTTGTTGAGTATATCCGAGCTGAACGCAAAGCTGGATTCCTGCTTTTGCGCCAGCGCGCGCTGCGCGTATTCCACCAGTTTATCCACCAGCTTCGCAAACGGCAGGCCCATGGGTTCATACAGGTAAAACGCAAACGAGCCGGGGATGGTGTTGATCTCGTTCACATACACCGCGTTTCCTTCTAAAATATAATCCACCCGCACCACGCCCTTGCATTCGAGCATGCGGAAGATATCCGCCGTGTAGCCCTGTATCTGCTTCGTCATGGCCTCGCTGATGGGCGCGGGCAGCTTCCGATCCAGGCTCTTCATGCCCTTGCCTCCGCCCCGGGTATATTTATCTTCGAAGCTCAAAAATTCATCCCAACCGGCCGGCTGCTCGCACAGCGAGGGCAGCAGATCCCCATCGAACCCCAGGCAGGCGCAGTTGATTTCCACCGGCTTTTCCACAGCCCGCTCTATGAGTATGCGCCGGTCGTAGCAGGCCGCCACCTCCATCACCTTGCGGAAGGCCTCACGATCGTTGGCTTTGCCTATGCCAATGGAGCTGCCCAAATTGGCGGGCTTCACAAACATGGGGTATTGCAGCACGCGCTCGGCGCGCTCTATCACCGCATCCGGCGTTTGCCGCCACTCGCTGCGGTAGCAATATACGCCGGGCAGCACGGGCAGGCCCATGCTTTGGAACACGGCCTTCATCACGATTTTATCCATACCCACGGCGCTGCCCACCAAGGAACAGCTCGAATAGGGTATGTCGGCCAGCTCCATCAGCCCCTGCAGCGTGCCATCCTCGCCGTGCATACCGTGCATGGCCAATATGGCGCAATCGAGCTTCGCCACCCTGCGCGGCTTACAGAGCAGGCCCCCGCCCAATGCATACAGCCCGTTTAAGCCGGGCTGCGCGGGCAGCGTTACCTTGGAGAGCCCCTTTTGCGCCGGGTTAAAGTTGCGATAGGTTTTTATATCTTTAAGCGGTTCCCCCACAAACCATTCGCCCGTGCGGGAAATATATACCGGGAAGGCATGATACTTGCTCTTATCCGCATTTTCCAAAATCTGCAAACCGCTTATAACCGAAACATCGTGCTCCGCCGCGCGGCTGCCGAAGAATACGCCCAGCTCCAACATCGTGTTACCCCCTTTGATCAACTATAATTATCGGGCAAATCGTTTTCAAACAGCACCACGCAGCCCGGCTCGGTATACGCGGGGAGTTGTTCGCTCGCTTCGGCCAGCGTGGCCGTGCGCAGTATGCAATCTTCCGCAAAGCCCGCCGCTTGCAGGCCCTCGGCTATGGCGTCCGCATTGCCGCCCACCAGTATGGCGATATCGGCGCAATCGGCCATATGCTCGCCAAACGCGCGGTTGCTCGCTTCCTGTTCCTCACCCAGCTCCACCATGCCCGGCGTAACGATGATGCGGCGCCCCGAAAAGCGCTTTAGCACCTCCAACGCCTCGCCGGCGCCCACGGGGTTGGCGTTAAACGCGTCGTCTATCACGGTGACCGGGCCTTGTATCAGCTGCAGGCGGTGCTCTACGGGTTCCAGCCTAGCGATGCCCGCGGCTATGGCTTCGGTCGGCACGCCCAGCTTATATGCTAGCGCCGCCGCGCCGGTGATATTGGTGATGTTATGCCGCCCCAGCAGCTTTGTGGCGCAGGGTATGCGCGCTTCGCCCACGCACAGCGTAAACGTGCTGCCCTCTGGCCCCACCTCGCTGCCTTCCGCCCGCATATACAGCCCCTCGCCCTCAAACCCAAAAAGATACTTTTCTGGCAGCGCGCAGGCCTCGTACAGCTCCCGGCAGGCCGGGTCATCCGCGTTGAAGAAGCAGCAGCCCTCCTGCCCCAAGCCGCCGATAAGCTCCGCCTTGGTGCGCTTGATGTTTTCGAACGAGCCAAAGGTTTCGAGGTGCTGCTTGCCCACCGCGGTCAATATGCCATAGCGCGGCTGTACCAAATCGCAAAGCTCGGCAATATCCCCCACATAGCGCGCGCCCATCTCCACGATAAGCGCCTCGTGCTGCGGCGTAAGGCTCTCACGTATCACCTTGGTAACGCCCATGGGCGTGTTGAAGCTGCCGGGGGTAAACAGGGTGTTATACGTTTCTCCCAGCAGCGTGCCCAGCGCGTATTTTGTGGAGGTTTTGCCAAAGCTGCCCGTAATGGCGATGCGAATAAGCCCCGGCTGCGCGGCCAGCTTCTTTTTGGCGTCGTTTTTATACCAGGTATGCACGGCCTTTTCGAAGGGCCAGGTAATCAACCACGCCAGGTATACCGTGAGCGGCAGCAGCGCGCCGGGCGCATAGCGCAGCGCCTCGGTGCCTATAAACTGCAACAGCGTCCGCCCCGCCCAAATCTGGTTTTCCTGCGCCTGCTGCACATACATGCTGCCCAGCGCCGCCAATATGCCCAATAGGCCCAGCGCCACCAGCAGCCGCTTGACGCGGGCGGTAAACTGCAGCGGCTTTTTGGCCTGCTTTTGCTTTTTTAACGCCTCGAAGCCCAGTGTGAGCAGCATGAGAAGATAGAGCGCCGCGCCCAACGCAAAGGCGATGGTTTGCACGTTGCCCGCAAGCCACAGCGCGCCCACGCGCACCAGCAGCGCGGCCACCCCCGCAAGCAGGTAGGGCAGCACGGCGGCTTCCGCATGCTTAGCTACCCATTTGAGGTACATTTTGCCCTGATAGCTCTCCAACTGCAGCATGTGGAGCAGCGAGAGCGCCGCCAAGGCGGTAGCCAGCCCCAACAGCAGCGGGAAGAGTATGTTGAGCGCTATATTCACTATATTCATCGTATTCATGCATTCATACCTCAAACAATATTTTCATCATCGCGCAAAAGCGCGGATAATCATCCAAATACGAAAAGTGGCCGGCGCCCGGCAGTATGGCCAAGCCCGCGTTGGGCATTTCCCGCCGCATCTTTTTGGCCATCCAAAGCGGCGTCTCACGGTCTTCACTGCCCCATACCAGCAGCGTTTCGTTGGGGATGCGCTTGAGCGTGCCCGTTAAATTTAGGTTTACCACCTTTACAAACGTGGCGCGCATAACGCCGGAAAGCTGCTGATATTCCACCGAACCGGCGCTTTTTTGCCGCTCACCAATGCGAAACAGCCTATCGAATAACGGAACGCGCCCTAAGAGCTTGCCCAGCTTGTAGCCATATACCTTAAAATAGTATACGGGCTTGCGCTTGGGGCGCAGCCCCGCCGCATCCACCAGCACCAGCTTGCCAAACAGCGTTGGCTCCGCGCTGGCCAGCAGCAGCGTGACCCGCCCGCCGAAGGAATGCGCCACCACATCACAGCCCTCTATGCCCAGCGCGCGCATGAATTCGCGCACGCAGGCGGCATATTCGGGCACGCCCCAGGCAAGGGGCGGCGCGCCGCTTTGGCCAAACCCGGGGAAATCCAGCGTGACCGCCTCGCGCCCCAGCCCCGCCAAACACTTGGCGATGGGCTGCATGGCGGCGGTATTCGCGCCCCATCCGTGCAGCAGCAGCGCCGGTTTGCCGCTGCCCACGCGTTCATAATATATCGGTATGCCCTGTATATGTATGTTCAAAGCTACCTTCCTCTTTTTTTGGCCACCCAACCCGCTTTGTTCACCTGCCGGGCACGGGCAATGCCCAGCGCGCCGTCGGGGACATCTTCGGTGATGGTGGAACCCGCCGCCGTATACGCGCCATCCCCCACCTGCACGGGGGCGACCAGCGCGGTTTGGCAGCCCAAAAACACATCATCCCCCACCGTGGTGCGGTGCTTTTGCTGGCCGTCGTAGTTGACGAACACGCTGCCGCAGCCTATGTTGATCCGCTCGCCTATATCGGCATCCCCCACATAGGTAAGGTGCGCCACCTTGCCGCCCGCCCCCAATGTGGAGTTTTTTACCTCTACAAAATTGCCTATTTTGCACCCTTTGCCTATGTGCGCGTTAGGCCTTAGCCGCACAAACGGGCCTATGGAGGTATCGGCGTCTATTTGAGCCTGCTGCGCCACCACGGCCTGCAGCGTGCAGCCCTCGCCCACCGTCACATCCTCCAACCGGCAGCCCTCATACAGCGTGCAATTTTCGCCTATCGAGGTGCTCCCCTGCAGAATCACGCCGGGGTACAGCACGGTATCCATGCCGATGCGCACATCCGCGCCGATATAGGTGTGCTCCGGGTCGATGAGCGTTACGCCCTCCGCCATATGCCCCGCGTTGATGCCGCGCTGGCAAACGCGGGTACATGCCGCGAGGGAAGCCCTGTCGAGCACGGCCAAGCATTCCAGCTCGGGCGCCTGCACGCGGACGACATCCTCGCCCAGCGCCTGTATGCACCACGCGGCGTCTGCGCCAGCTGGCGCGCCGCGCAGCGCGCGCAAGGCCTGTATGCTGCAGCAATAGCAGCCGCAGAGCTGGCCGCCCGCGCCTGTCAACCGCGCCGCGTCATGGCCCTCCGCCGCGCCCGCCAGCCTTTTTAGCGTATCGGAGGAGATTAGCGGCAAGTTGCCCTGCAATATGAGCACATAGCCCGCGCTTGCGGGCAGCTGCGAAACGGCGTCGAGCAAGGCCTGCGCCTCGCCCCCATCGCTGGGTTTGGTTAAACATATGGGGTCGACCGCAATGGTTCCCTCCACGGCCCGCAGCGCCCAATCGCACAGGCTTAAGCCGCAAACCTCGTGCAGCTCCAGCGGCTTTTTTGAGCGCATTTGGCCCTCTTGGCCGGTAAAAAGCAGTATGGCGGTTATCGCCTTCGTCATGGATAACACCTCATTTTCACAACGGGTAAAGCGCTGCCCGGCGGCGCGCATATATACGACTATGTTTATACGGCATGCGGGATGCATCCATCCTTCGCGCATCCCGATTAATATACCATTTTTACGGTATATCTACAATACCCCGCAAAAGTCCATATCCACATCGATTACGCAGCAGTAGGAGGCATCCACCCGCCACATGCCCTCGCGGATGGCCGATTTTATGCGCCCAATCTCGGCGCTGCTCAAGCCCGGCGGCACCACGATGTCGAATATGAGATTGGTCTGCTTATCCCCCGTCACCATACGGAAATCGTGGAAGCGCAGGGTTGGGTCTATGGCGCGCAGCACCTCGCAAACATGCTCGCGCACCTTCGCGGTAAGCGCGTCGTCGGTTTCCACAGGGTCCAAATGGAGCGTGAGCAGCAGGCCCAGCGTTTCCCCGACCTCGCGCTCCGCGCGGTCTATCACCTCATGTATATCCACAATGTTGGCATCCGCCCGCACCTCGGCGTGTGCGCTGGCAATCACGCGCCCCGGGCCATAGCTGTGCACCATAATATCATGCAGCCCCTCTATCCCCTCATAGCGCATCAGCGCGGCGCTCAACGCTTTGATGAGCGCGGGCTCCGGCGCCTCGCCCATCAGCGGGCTGATGGTATCCCGCAATATGCCCACCCCGCTGTATAGCACAAACCCCGCCGTAAGCACGCCTATGTGGCCATCCAAATTGATATGGAAAAAATACGCGGCGGCCGAGCCCAACAGTATGGCGCCGGTGCTGGCGGCATCGCAAAGGCTATCCGCCGTGGCCGCACGCATGGTTTCGGACTGTATGCGCTCGCCTACGCAGGCCGTGAACCGCCCCAGCCAAAGCTTGCCCGCTATGGAAAGCGCCAGCGCCGCCATGGAGACCAGGCTGAATTCCACCGGGGAGGGCAGTATGATTTTGAGCACGGATTCCTTGCCCAGCTCGAACCCCACCAGCAGTATGAAGAAGGCCATCACCAGCGCGGCGATATATTCCACCCGCGCGTGGCCATAGGGGTGTTCCTTATCGGCCGGCTTGCCCGCCGCCTTAAAGCCGATGAGCGTAACGATGTTGCCGGCCATATCCGAAAGGTTGTTGACCGCATCGGCCCGCACCGCAATGGAGCCGGACAATATGCCGATATAAAACTTGGCGGCGCACAGCAGCAAATTGCAGGCTATGCCCACGCTGCCCGCCAGCACGCCATAGCGCAGCCGCTCTTGTGCGGCATCCTTCGGTTTTTTTATAAACAGCCGTATCAATAAATTCGTCATGGCTTCCCTTACTATATCTGTATGATTTGGCGCGGCATAGCGCGGCGCTGTTCTACACCCTGCAAAGCTGGCTTCCCGCTGCTTCAAAGTCGCACTTTTGATAGGCCAGCCGCCCGCCGCCGCCCTCAAACACGAGACCGCAATAGGTGAAGCCGTTTTTATCCAGCGCGGCCCGCATGGGGTGGTTGTCGAAATGCGTGCTGATGCGCACATTGCCGCACTGCGCCATGCTCCATGCCAAGCAAAACGAAGCTACGCCCCGGCCCCGCGCGCACACGGCAAAGCGGTGCACCACGCCATAGGACGCCTCGTTAAGCCACTGGCCGCCCAAAATGCGGGCATACACCGGGTCCTCTTCCAGGGCGAAGTAGAACACGGCCAGCAGCGCGCCCTCTTCCTCGCACACATAGGAGCACCCCCGCGCCAGGTCGCCGCGTACTAAGTCCTCCGGCGGGAAGGCTTGCCCCCATTGGTCGGGGTTGCCATTTTGCGCCATAAAGCGGCGCGCATCCGCATACATAGCCAGCAGCTCGGGGAGCTCCTTTTGCCGCGACTTTCGAACCTGCAACCCTGCCCACCCCCTGCCATGTGATACTTGCAAATAGTATACTACAAAAACGCAAAAAACGCTCCTTGAGCGTTGTAGATAAAGGGCGCGGGCGCAGCCCCGAAAACGAGAATACTTAGCGCTCCTCACCCCCCGCCGATAACGTGCGGGAAAGAGGGTGGGCAAACCAAACTACAAAACCAAATATAACACCAGCAGCACGATAACGCCGGGCACGCCAAACACGCCCGTAATCAACGCGGTGAGCGGCGTGATGGCGATGGATATGCCAAACCCCGCGCCCAAATAATTGATTACCAGCAGCACAATCGCGCCTATAATCGCGTTGATCAGCAGCTTCCAGATGAACTTGATGGGCGCGGAAAGCAGCTTGAGTACCAGCCATATCGCAATCACCCCTACCGCTATCGTCAAAAGTAAAGTTAACGTATCCATGGTCGTTTACCGCTTTCCGCTCCCCCATATGCGGCATGGCGCTATAGCGGAGCACTTTCGTTATAGCGGCGCAGCAGCAATACATACTTGCGCCGGGCCGCTTCCATATCGTAGATTGCGAAGTCTACCAAATCGGTATCCTGCACGTTTTCAAAGTAGCGCTGCGCGCTCTTCCACGCGGCGAGCGCCGCCTCGATTTCGCGCATGCGCGCATCGGCAGAGCCATCCTCCCGCCTGAGCAAATCCAGCAACATAGGTGCACCTCCATATTGGTTTTATATGGAGTATCCCCACCTGGGCCGATTATATTACCCCGCTTTTGCGCAAAAGCCCGATTAAGTAATATAAAATGAGCGTATACAGCGGTATCATCACGGCTTGGTTCACGATGCGCGCATACACGATTTGGTATGGCGACCCATATATCCACATCAGCAGCAGCGTGTTGAGCACCACCGAGCAAACGACCTGCCCGGTGCCCACCGCCAGCAGCAGCCGCCCGGGCTTGGGCTCCTGCCCTTTGCTAAAAAACAGGCCGGGGAGTATGCCAAACAATATGCCTATCACCGTAAACCAGGGCATATAGGCCCCTTTGGGGAATATCAGCGCCTGCAGCAGGTCGGTTAGCCCCCCCACAATGCCGCCATACAGCGGGCCATACAGCACCGCCGCCAACAGCACCGGCAGCATACCCATGCCGATTTTAAGCGTATACGCGCCCAGCGGCATGGCGGGTATGTTCAGCAGCCCCCCCAACACAACGCCCAGCGCGGTAAGCAGCGCGCACAGCACCAGTTTGCGCGTAGTAAAACGCACGTTCGGTTTTTTGCTCTCCAAAAACAAAACCTCCCTCTCGTAATAAGCTTGCACATACTACATGAGGAGGTACGTTTGGAGCGGCCGCGTTTGTGGCTCCCAGCCATCCTTATGCAGCAGCGGGATGCAAGTACCACACCGCAAACCATTGTGGTTTTTCGTCCGCCCGACAACTCCCCGTCCGGGCGGCACTCGCCATGTTTCCATGGCACGCGCGGTACCTTACTCTGCCTTGCTCTATATAGGTTTGGCGAATCATAGCAAGCCATGACCCGCCCTATATTTTATACCAAATCACTTGCGCTGTAAAGCGTTTATCCGGCGTTAGCGCCCTCCGATTCTTGCACCGCATCCTGCGCCGGGATGATATAGGTTGCCCGTACTTTTTCGCCCATGGTCTCTTCGTCGTAATAATCGAAATATACCTGCTGCGCGTTGGGCGCGGCAAATATCGCGGTGCCGGGCAAATCGCACACCGGGCGGCTTTGGCCCGCGCCTATGTCGTATACCCACAGCGTATATGGATAAGGATCCTTGGTGGCCGCCGCCGTCGCGGCATCGATTTCCTCGCTGCTGCCCTCGTTCAACCCGCCGGTGAGCCGGTTTTCGAAATAATACACGCGGGCGCCATCCGGCGAGAACAAATAATTATATACCGCAAACTCGCTGGTGATAACCGCTTGCTTGCCGGTTTGCATATCATAGAGCAAAAACCGCTGCCCATTTATGCCGGATTCGCTCACCGCCATGTAGGCGTTGTTGGGGGATAGCGCAAACGCGCTGCCCGCCAAAAACTTTTTGGGCACGCCGCCCTCCGGCTTCACGCGGTATATCGCATCCCCCTCCATGCCGCTTTCGACAAAGTACACCTCCCCGTCGCAATAGGCAATGCTGCCCTCGCCCACGTCGGATTTCGCCACCACGGTATGCCGCTTGGCTTCCTCCGGCACGTTTAAATCGTAGGCGTGCACCTGCACCTCGCTGTTGCCGCTCACGGCAAACAGCATGCTGCCCATACTGTCCCACGCTATAGCGCTCACCTGATTGCCAAAGCCGGCGGAGGTAAGCTCGGCCGTCACCTCGCGCTGCTGGGTATCCACCAGGTATAGGTTGGTGTTTTCCTCCGCGCGCTCCAGCACAGCCACCGTGCGCCCATCCGGCGAAAACAGCGCCTGCTCGATCGTGATAAACGGATGCTCCGTTAACGGCTGCGCGTGGCCCTCGTTATCCAAAATATAAAGCCGCTCGGACGCATAGGCTTCGGCATCCGCGCCGCGCACAACGCGCTTGGAATAGAGCGCGCCGCCCCCCATGCGCCGTGGCGCCGCCGCCAAATAAAGCCCATCGGCCAGCAGCACCGGCGCGCCAATCGTCTCTTGCCCCTGCCGGATTACGCGCTGTTGATACGCCGCCTGGTACTGCATGCTTTCATCGTAGGCGGGCAGCTCGCCCGGCTCCAGCGCAATCACGCGCCACTCCGCCGGTATCGCCGCCGCATATTGGCTCAAAAGCTGGTTTTTGTAGTATTCGGCCTCTATTTCGCTGCTAAACGGGGTGGAAAGCAGCACGATATTGGTCATATCCGCCGCAAAGGCAGGCGCAAACAGGCTCTGTTCCCCCATCAGCCTGCCCGCGCAAAAATCTTGATAAGCGGTGGAAAACACATAATAGTTTGGTTGGGGTTCTTGGTTTTTGGCAGGCTTTGGCGCCTCGCGCGGGATTAGGGTGATGGCGAGCTCACTGCCGCTCTCCTGCGTTTTGAAGGCGGCGCTGCCCAACAGCTGAAAACAGATATATACAGGGGCCGCGGCGGCCTCGCCCTGTGCAGCGGAGGCTGTTGCTTTGATGCCATAGCGGAAGCTGCCGCGCACCAGCCCCGCAGCGGGCGGCGTTTGCCGCTCATAATCGTAATATTGCAGCCCCTCGAAGCGGACGAGGAGCCGCGCCGGGCTTTCGAGCGCCCATACGCGGTAGCCGGGCAGGGTTTGCGCCGCGCGCTCCGCCGCGCTGCCGCTCATGCGGCTGCCCGATTTGAACCGCAGCGTGATTTGCGTGCTTTCGCCGTTTTGGCGCACCGTAAGCGCCGAAAGATTGGCCTCTTCCAGCGCATCCCCGCCCGAAAGCTCGCCCTGCAGCGTATATCCCACATATTTATTGCCGCTTTCGCCCTTTGCGCAGGCGCACAACAGCGTACACAGCAGCAGCGTTATCGCAAGCAGTCCTCTTCGCATGTTCTCCTCCGGCAAAGCAAGTATCGCATTTTGTGATATTATAACATGCCGTCACCTAAAAGACGAATTTATAGTTTGTTTATAATTGAAATCTTAAAAGTCTATGCATTTTGTACTCGATTTGGTATAATGTTTACCGTGTACTTATATGCGAATAATCCTTTAGGAGGGTTTTACTATGAAATGCAAGGTATGCGGCGCTGAAAACGAACCGTATCTCGAATATTGCGGTGCGTGCGCCGCGCCCCTAACCGCGGGGGATGCGCTCGAACCGGCCCAACCCACCGCAGAGAAAAGCGGCTGGGGGTTTGTGCAAGCGCCCAGTTGGGACAAGCCTGATTTCAACGCCAACACCGTGAGCGAGGCCGACATCCCCAAGGGATTTCAGCCGCGCAGCTTTGTTTCGCCCGTTGAACCCCCCGCACCCGCGCAAAGCGCCGTTCAAAACAGCGCCGTGCAGGCGCCGCGCCGCACCGCCGTGCAGGCCGAATCGGGTTCCTCCACGCAGGCGAACAAGCGCAACTCGGTGCGCACCTATGCAAGCCCCGGGCAAAAGTGCCCCGAATGCGGCATGGTAGGCGAGCAAGGGCAGCGCTTTTGCAACCATTGCGGCGCGCAGATGGACGAGCCTGCCGCAGGCAACGCGCCCCTAAAAACAGCGGCGGTATATGCCGCCCCCTCCAATGCGGATACGCCCATCAAATATGCCGACCCGCTGGACGAAGGCCTGTTCACCTTCAATTACGATGACGACGACAGCCCGAAGCGCACGAAATCCGCTGCCCGGCGCCCCGCCTCCAGCGCGCATTCCCGCAGGCGCGGCGGCGCGGCCGATAAAACCATCGTGTTTTATATCGCGGCCGCCGTATTGGTGATTGCGCTGATCGTGATGGGCATTGTGGTCGCCAACAAAACCTATGATGGCGGCATTGGCGGCTTCTTCTCCAGCATATTCGCCGGTTCTTCCAAAGAGCCTGTCATCGTAAAGGGCGTCACCTCCACCGACGCGCCCGCCTATAACATAACGGTATACGCCAAGCGCAACAGCATCGTGCGCTTTAATAGCGACTCCCTTACCCGCGATGTACCGGTAGAGGGCAGCTCCGTGACGCTCAATGTGCCCGAAGCCGTGTGGGTTCCTGCGGAACCCATCGAGGGCAGCACGCTCGAGATTTACCCCAACATCACCATCATTGCGCCGGACGGCACCGAAACGCCCGTTGCATTTGCGCAGCCCATCATCATCGAAATACCTTCGCTGGAGCTGACCGTTACCAACCCGGCTTCCGAAACGGTAGCGGCAACCACGCTTAGCGTAGAGTTTTCCGGCGTGGTGAGCGACGCCACCGCCACCATATATGTGAACGATGTGCTGGCTGCCGTAGATGAACTGGGCAACTTTATGACCACATACAACCTATCCGGCCAGCCCTCTACCGAGGTGAAGGTGGAAGCGCGCAAAAACGGCTACGCCATCGCCCGCAAAACGTTCACCGTTGAATATGCAAGCGCCGCGCCCGCGCCGGTTTCGCCCGGGCCGGATGCCAATGGCGGCACCGCAGCGGCGCCCTCCGCGGCCACCGCCGTGGGGTATGCCAACAAGGATAAGGTCAATGTGCGCAGCCAGCCCTCCAACAGCTCTGCCGATACGGTCATCGGCACGCTGCCGCGCAATCAAAAGGTATACATCATAGAGCCAAACGTGGGCAACGACTGGGCAAAAATTTCCTACAACAATGCCGAGGCGTATGTATCCAAAATCTACATCAACACCATCGGCAACGTCGGTGAGGTAAC
This sequence comes from Christensenellaceae bacterium, assembly GCA_031261085.1. Taxonomy (GTDB): domain Bacteria; phylum Bacillota; class Clostridia; order Christensenellales; family CAG-138; genus Pelethousia. The sequence continues at coordinate 18,015 of JAISKB010000017.1, read as the reverse complement.
GGCCACAAACGCAACCGTAAACACGGCCGATCTCAATGGGCGCGCCAACGCCTCCCAGGCAGGCGATGTGGTGCAAAAGCTGCCGCTCAATGCCGCCGTGAGCTTCATTAAAGATATGGGCAGCGGCTGGAGCATGATCGAATACGACGGCAAGATATTGTTTGTTGCATCCAACTATCTAACAAAAAGCTAAGAGGGTTTTTCTTGCAAACGAGTAAAGCTTTAGAGCGCGCCAAGTGGTGCGCTCTTTTTTGTTCTCTCTATAAAAGCGAACTTACATAAACAAGCACGCCTTAATGGCAAGTATCCCTCCCCCGATATGTTACGCAAGCTCGAACTGACCTGTGTACAGAGAATAATAGCGGCCCTTTTGCGCCACAAGCTCCTCGTGACAGCCGCGCTCTATGATGCGGCCATCCTCAATCACCAATATTGCCTGCGCGTTGCGTACGGTGGATAGCCTGTGCGCGATGACGAATACGGTCCGCCCGCGCATCAGGTGGTCCATACCCTGCTCAATCAGCTTCTCGGTATAGGTGTCGACCGAGCTGGTAGCTTCATCTAAAATCAGCACAGGCGGGTCGGTGATGGCGGCGCGCGCGATGGCGATCAGCTGGCGCTGCCCCTGGCTTAGGTTGGAGCCGTTTTGCGTCAGCACCGTATCGTAGCCGTTTGGCAGCCTGCGGATAAAAGAATCCGCATTGGCGAGCGCTGCCGCGCTGAGCACATCCGCATCGCTGGCGGAGAGCCTGCCGTAACGGATATTCTCTAGTATTGAGCCGGTAAACAGGTTGGTATCCTGCAGCACGATGGCAAGCGAACGGCGCAGGTCGTCCTTGCGAATATCGCGTATATCGATGCCATCGTAGGTGATGGCGCCTTGGTCTATATCGTAAAAGCGGTTGATGAGGTTGGCAATGGTGGTTTTGCCGGCGCCTGTAGAGCCTACCAAGGCAATCTTCTGCCCGGGCTTGGCAAACAGGCTGACGCCTTTTAATACGGAGCTCCCTTTGTGGTAGCCAAAATAGACATCGGTAAACGCAACGTCGCCGCGCACCGGCGTAAGCGCCGCGCCATCCTTCCAGTGCAATATGCCGTTATCCCGCACCAGGGTGACGGCGCCCCCGTCGTTTTCGGACGTGGCGTTCATGAGCTCAAAAATATGCTCCGCACCGGCCAGCGCCGCCAAAATGGCGTTTGTTTGCATGGTGAATTGATTGAGGGGCATAGCGGCCTGCCTTACAAACACCAGATACGATACAAGCCCGCCCAAATCCATAATGCCCTTTATCGTGAGGTACCCGCCCACGCATGCCGAAAGCGCGTAATTGACATAGGATATGCTGACCACCACCGGGATGGTAACGGCGGAAAACGCCTGCGCGTTTGTGGCGCACGCGCGCAGCTCCTCATTGAGCCTGCGGAAATCCTTAAGATTTCGCTCCTCGCGCCCAAATATTTTTACTACCTTTTGGCCATCCGCCATCTCCTCCACAAAACCCGTGAGGGAAGACAGTAAGGCCTGCTGCTTGTTGAACTCCTTATGGCTTTTGTTGCCGCTGTACCGCAAAAAAATGAACATAAGTATGTAGGATACGAACAAGAACAGCGACATAAACGGGCTCATGGCCACCAACACAACAAACGTGCCCACGATGGTAACCAGGCTTTGCACCACGATGGTGAGGCTGTTGTTGAGCGCCTCCACAAGGTTGCCGATGTCGTTGGTGAAGCGGCTCATAAGGTCGCCGTGCAGGTTGGAATCGAAGAAGCGCAGCGGCAGCGCCTCGACCTGGTTGAACAGATCGCGGCGTATGTCGTAGATGACCTTTTGCGCCACCTTAACCATCATCTGCGTATAGGTAAAGGTGGAGAGCGCGCCGGCCAAATAGACGGCGCCCATAACGGCAAGCATTCGCAGCAGGCCGCCGAAGTTTTGAGGGAGTATGTATTCGTTGATAAGCGGGCGCAGGAAGAACGTGCCCGCAACATTGGCAAAGGCGCTTATGGAGGCCAGGAGCAGTATTAGGGCCAGCCGCGCCTTATAGCCCAGCAGATAGGGCAGGAGCTGCTGCATAACCGCATATAGGTTCTTGGGCTTTGCCTTTGCCATATTACGCCTCCTGTCCTTTCTTTTGCGTTTCGACTATATCGCGGTAGTAGGCGCTGCGTTTTAGCAGCTCTTCGTGCGTTCCTATATCTTTTACCGTGCCGTTATCCAGTATGACGATTTGGTCGGCGCCCTCTACCGAGCTTAGCCGCTGCGAGATGATAAGCTTGGTGGTATGCGGCATACATTCAGCCAAAGCCGCGCGTATGTTCGCCTCGGTAGCCGTATCCACCGCGCTGGTCGTATCATCCAAAATGAGTATGCGGGGCTTTTTTAGCAGCGCCCTCGCAATGCACAGCCGCTGTTTTTGCCCGCCCGAAACATTCACGCCGCCCTGCCCCAGCTGTGTATCGAGCCGCTTCGGCATCGCGTTTATAAACGCATCGGCGCTGGCTATGCGGCAGGCCCACATGATATCCGCATCGCTTGCGTTTTCGTCGCCCCATTGGAGGTTATCCCGAACGGTGCCCGAAAACAGGGTGTTCTTCTGCAATACCATGCCCACCGCCTCGCGCAGGTGCGCGACAGCATATTCCTTTATGTCGCGCCCGTCTATCTTCAGGCTCCCCGAGGATATATCATACAGGCGCGGGATGAGCTGCACCAAAGAGGTTTTGGCGGACCCTGTGCCGCCGATGATGCCGATGGTTTGGCCCGCGTGAATATGCAGCGATATATCGGAGAGCACATATTCATCGGCCGAGGGCGTGTACTTAAAATACACATGGTCAAAATCGATGGAGCCTTGCGCAACCTTTAAGGCCGGGTCGCTCGCATCTTGAATATCGGGGATTTCATCCAAAACCTCCGCGATGCGGGAAGCGGAAGCCGCGCTGCGAGAAAACATCAAAAACACGGCGGAAACCAGCATGAGCGAGTTGAGTATCATAAGCACATAGCTTAAAAACATCGTGAGCTGCCCTACGGCAAGCCTATTTTGCCGCACCAAAACGCCCCCCAGCAGCAGGAGCGCTATGGTGGTGGCATACATCACAAACTGAAACAGCGGCTGATTGAGCACGGAATAATGGAACGCCTGCGTAGCGACCGCCTTATGCTCCTGATTGATTTCATCGAATTTTTCGCATTGGTAATCGCCGCGCACATACGACTTTACAACCCGTATCGCCGCGAGATTTTCCTGCACAAAGGAGTTGACCCTATCGAGGGATTGCTGTATGCGCCTGAACATAAACCGCTGCTTGCGCACGATGAGGAACAGGAAAAAGGATAAAACCGGGATGGCGATGAAGAACACAACGCTTAAAGCGGGGCTAACGAGTATACCCGTCACAATCGCCACCACGAACATAATCGGGCCGCGCACAATGGGCCGCATACCGCCGCATATGGTGGTTTGCAGCACGGTTATATCATTGGTTAACCTTGTAACCAGCGAGGCGGTGGTAAAATGATCGGTATTGAGGAAGGAGAAGCTCATGAATTTGCTGAACTCGGCTTCCCGCAGCTCGGATGCGAAGCCGATGCCCGCTATGGCGGACCAGCGTGCATACAATATGCCGGACGCCATGGAAATCAGCGCAAAGAGCAGCATCAGCAGCCCCTGAGAGAGCAAAAACGCCTGATCCTTATTCGGCAGGCCCACATCGATGATGTCGGTCATCAAGACAGGTATCAGCATCTCAAAAACCGTTTCGATGATGACGCAGGCGGCGCTAAGGTACAAATACCTTTTATATTTATGAAAATATTCAAAAAATCTTTTAAACAAAGCCCTGCAACCTCTTAATTTAAATTAGTCGATGCTCCTGCCTGTTAAATTATGATACATCCTGGCGAGGAAGCCGCAAAAAAGCGCTTTCTCCCCCTCGGTGAAGCCCTCTAACGAAACCGCCTCCACCCCCGCGCATATCTCTTCCCACTGTGCGCATACGGTCTTCCCAAGGTCGGTAATGGATATTCGCGTTTCGCGCCGGCATTGTGGGCTGACGCTGCGCGCAATCAGGCCGGCGCGTTCCATATTATAGAGTATCCGCGACACCGTAGCGGGCTCTATATCGCAGTTTTGCGCAAGATCCCGCTGTATGCAGGCATCGTGGTGGAGCAAGTGGTTCAATATTTTTGGCTGGCCGGAGGATAGCCCGATGGCGGGGAGATGCGGCGCCAATTTATTTTTTTGCGCGTGAAATGCCCGATACAGCAACATGTGAAAAGCGGTTCCCATAAAACAACCAGCCCTTTCGTTCGTATCAACAGTTAGCAAGGCAACAATTAGCGATGCAACAATAGAACTATATCATAAATCCGGGGTGCGTATCCTGTCAAGATGTGAGGGGCTTAAGCGAAATAAAATCACAGCCCTCCAAAAAGTGGGTGGCTGTGATTGTGAATTTCGCGCGTACTCTGCGATTTTTTAGTTTACATATTTATGGCTGCTTCCCTACCTGTCTGCGATTTTGTTGATCCAGGCCGCGAATGCGTCGGCATAAGACTGTAAAAAGTCGCGCGTTCCCGCATCCGTTATGTTCCCGGCCGCATCCAAAATATTCGCCACGCCGCCAATATAGGCCTCGGGCTGCTGCAGCATGAAGATATTTAGGAACACCACCGCCTGCCGCAGGTCGTGGTTGGCGCCAAAGCCGCCCAGCTTACCTATTGAAACGCTGATAACGCCGCCCGGTTTGCCATCCCACACGCTGTGCCCATATGGGCGGGAGCCAATATCCAGCGCGTTTTTTAGCACGGCGGGCACGCAGCGATTATATTCCGGCGTCACAAACAAGAATGCGTCCAGCGCCTTTACCTCGTTGCGGAAGGCCGTCCATGCGGGCGGCGTGTTGCCGCTATCATCAAAGTCCTGGTTGAACATGGCGAGCCCGCCCAATTCCACCAGCCGTGTTTCAAACTGCCCTTCCAGCATCTTGGCCACGGATAAAGCGATTTTTTTGCTGAAGGATTCCTTGCGAAGGCTGCCTATAAATATGCCAATCGTTTTTTTGCTCATTTCATCACCCCTTTCACTTTAGTTAAACCCATCTCTGCGGGGGAATTCGCTCAAACAAAGCGCGTGATTTGCTCCAATGGTTTGCGGGCCTTGGCGCGGACCTTGCTATCGGCGGCATAGCCTATGGCGATTAACGCGGCAAAGTTTTTGCCTACGGGGATATCCAGCAGCTTGCAAAGCTCATCCCGGTCATAAATGCCTATAATGCAGCTGCCCAAGCCCTGCGTTTCGGCTTCTAGGCACACCTGCACCGTGGCCGCGCCCAGGTCGCCCTTGGCAAAATATTGGCTATCCAGCATTTTGCGGATGCCCGGCATCAAAACCGCGTGCTCTTCCAAAACGACGATAAACGCGCCGGCGTTGGCGAGGAACTGGTTCATGCCATTCTGCTGGCCGCATTTTGCAACCTCGGCTACGATTGCGGGGCTTTCCACCACTACGAAGCTCCAAGGCTGGCCGTTACACCCCGAGGGCGCAAGGCGGCCCGCTTCCACACAATTCACCAGCTTTTCATGCTCCACAGGCTTCACCGCAAAGTTGCGGCAGCTTTGGCGGCGCAGGCAAAGGTCTATAAAATCACTCATGTTTAAAACTCCTTTACTATTAATGGCGTACCGCTTCCATATCCGTTTTAGCGCACTCTCCATCTTTATTTTACCACGTTACCCTCGCTTTTCCCAAATGTTTTAAATTCCTTATACCCCATAAGGATAAGCCACACATAGCAAGCGGTTTTCGGGAGCATCAGCATCCCAAGGAGCGGCATGCCATCCGCCCAAAGCACCACCGGGATATAGAACAAAAAGGATAGCGTTATGGCGAGCCACGCAAGCTGAAACGCCCCCTGCCTGTTTTTATAAAACAGCACGATAATAAGCGCCCCCAAAAGCACAAACGGGATATTTCTCCATATTCCCCAGCTTAACGCCGCGTTGGAAGTAAACCACGCGTTCTGCGGGAATAAGCATAAAATAATCCGTGCGGCGGCTAAACAGTATACGGCCAAGGTTAAACCCCTGTTGCCAATGGCGCCAAATCGCAAGCGCAAAAAATGAAAAATCAGCACATAAAAAACCGTCATCGTGATGGACGTAACCAGCTTGCCCAACCCCAGCGCAAACACGTTTTCGGCCATAGTACCTGTAATTAGGCCATATATCCTTGGGATTAGATGAAAGCTATCCCCAACGCCCAACAGCAGCGCCGCAATGCCAAACACTCGAAGCGCTTTGCTTGCACCGGCTTTCACAGCCATAATAATCCCCGCCGCAATGGCAAAAACAAGGTATGCTATCTCGAATATAGGCTCCATAATCGCTTGCATTTTGCAGCCCTCCGTTCCTTTATTTTATAGTATCTCCATGATCTTCCCGTTGGCTTTTAACCAATCCCGCTGCTGCTTATAATTTGGGAACGCGGCCCTTACGCTTGCCCAAAAAACCGCGCCGTGGTTTTTATGCGCGACATGGCACAGCTCATGCACCACCACATAATCGATTACCGGCAAAGGGCACATGGCCAACCGCCAGGCAAAACGCAGCTTATCCTTGGCGCTGCAGGACCCCCAGCGGGTTTTGGCCCCGGATAGTTTGACGGAGGAATAGCGTACCTCCATGCGGCCCGCATACAGCGGAACCCGCTCGGCGAGTATGCCCGCCGCTTCGCCCTGCATCCAGGCTATCACATCGTCCTTGGTACAGCCGGCCGGGAGCAGGATATTCGCGCCCGAAAGCCGGATGCTGGGTACGGCGTCCCTCTTTATAATATAGATGTTCCCCAAATACGGCAAGCCTTCGCCGTTCTTTAGGCTTAGGGGGCTATATTTTGCCGCGCAGCCGGATATTTGCCGTTGCTTGCTCGCAATCCAGTTCCTTTTCTTTTCCACAAAGCCCGCGATGTCGCTCTCCTTCGCACGGTACGGCGCGCGGACGATAAGGTTCGCGTCGCTGTCGATTACCAAGGCTATGCTCTTTCGGTTGGAGCGGACGACTTGGTAAGGTATTTCCTGCATCATCGTCCCCCCTCCTCTGCGGTCAATTTGTAAAAGGATACCATGAATTTGCGCGTTTTTCAACTTGCGCGCAGGCGCGATATTGGGAGGGCGAAAAATATTTCAGGTACCTGTTAAAAAACTTGTTGACAAATCAGAGTGTACCTGTTATTCTTATTTTTAGAAAGTACCTGTTTAAACAGGTGCCATCCATAAAACAGGAGGTACTATAGAATGTACGAAGTAGATTTACAGGAAAAATTGCAGAGGCTTATGTGGTTAAACCGCAAATACACTTGGAAAACCCATATGCAGCACGGGCCGATGGCCGACACCTCCCGGGGGCAGGGCAGGGTGCTGGCGGCGCTGAAAATGCAGCCGGAAATCAGCACGAAGGATTTGGCGTTTTTGCTGGGCATACGCACACAATCGCTCAACGAGCTGCTCTCCAAGCTCGAAAAAAACGAGTTCATCACCCGGGCGCCGGCCGAAGCCGACAAGCGCGTTGTGATGGTGAAAATCACCGAAAAAGGCCAAAACGAGAAGCAGCAGGAAACGGAGCTGTTCGACATCTTCGACTGCCTGAACGAGGAGGAGCAGCAGAGCTTTGGCGCGTATTTAGACCGCGTAATCGCCGCGCTGGAAGCGCAGATTGGCAGCGAGCCGGATGATGCGGAGCTGGAGTGGACGAACGCCGCCCGCGCGCGCTTTGGCGAAAATTTCGACGACCTGCTCGCCATGCGGCGCGGCGGCAACCCCTGCAGGCGCGGCGGGTTCCCGGGGCACGGCGGCTTTGGCGGCCACCCCAAGCGCAACGGCCAGAATACCGACAGATAACCCTATGCTTCGCGCGGGCCAAAGCGGGGAAGCAGCACCGCGCCGCCTTAACAAGCAGCAGCATATAAGGCAATACTCTCCATAACAAGGGCGCATCCATCATGAAAAGCCCATATGCAAAGTAGCTTCCAAAGCCCGGGAAGCTGCTTTTTTGCAATGTAGTCCGCGCTGGATGTTATGCCGGGAAGAAGAAGCCTCCGGTCATATCCAGGTAGTTTTCACCCGTATAAGCCGGATATTTTTGCCGCACGGCTTTCTTAAAGGCATCGGCATTGGCGCTGGCCGCCGCGAACGCCTTTAAGGACTCCAGATACTCGATTTTGGTCTGCGCATCCTTACCGCTCTCGGGCGTGTAGTGGGAAGTAAGAATCAGGTCAATACCTTGGGCGATAAGGCCCTTTAATTGGGCGATCAGAGCATCCGCATGGCCCGCGCCCGCTACGATGGAATGGCAGTCGTGGCCCAGCATGTGGATGTAAGCCGCGCCAAGCTCCGGCAGCTCGATGTCGAAGGCATCGGCTGTGGGGATGATGTTCAGCGTAAAGCCGGCAATCCGCACGGTTCCGGCGCCAAGGATGGTGGTTACGGTATGAAGGGATGGGTCAAAGGACGCGCCAAACGCGTTCGTAAAGTCGTTGACCATCGCTTTCCCCCCGCCCCTATGCCCGAACTGCTCGGCGTTTTGGGTGGCGTATACCGGGGTATTCGGCAAAAACGTGCCGCCCGCCATATGGTAGCTGAGCACCAGTGCCTCCACCCGGGAGGGCAGCGCGGCGATATAGTTGTTTAGCTCCGCGATGTTGTCCGCAAAGCAGGGCGCTTCGATAACCAGGGCGCACTCGTTCTTTTCCAGAATGAAAACCTCATCCGCCATGGGGTCGTTCGTCTTATAGGCATGCAGCTTCGCCGCGCCCAATGTGTACACGCTTACCTCGCCTTTTTTAAGCTTGATGGTTTTATCGCTGTTTCTGTTCATGGTCTTTATCTCCATCTGTTATTTTGAGGAGGTTGATTTTCCCTGCCTCCAATAGTACAATATGCCTGCATCGCTTAAAAATAAAGTATGCACCATTTTATTATATAAACACCAATCAGTAACTATTGGAGGCGCTCTATGATTCCCAAGGACGAACTGCCCGAATGCCCGGTGGCCATCACCGTAGGGCTTATCGGCAATAAATGGAAGCTGCTCATCCTCCGGGATTTGCTCGACGGCACCAAACGCTTCGGCCAATTGCTCAAAAGCGTGACGGGCATCAGCCAAAAGGTGCTTACCGATAACCTGCGCGCGCTGGAGCGGGATGGCATGGTGACGCGCGCCGTATATGCCGAGGTGCCGCCTAGGGTAGAATACGCCCTTAGCGCCATGGGCGAAAGCCTGACGCCTATTTTGGACGCCATGGCGGTGTGGGGCGAGAGCTATAAGCAGCAGCTTGCCAAATTTCAATAAAGGGGGCGATGACGGTTATGGAACGCAGCAGCGGTATTCTCATGCACATTTCCTCCTTACCCAATCGTTTTGGCATCGGCTCCATGGGCAAGGAGGCTTATGAATTTGTGGACTTTTTGGCAAGGGCCAAGCAGCGCTATTGGCAGATGCTGCCCCTGGGCCCCACCGGCTATGGCGACTCGCCCTACCAGCTGTTTTCGGCCTGCGCGGGCAACCCTTACCTAATCGACATCGACCTGCTCCTTGCGCAGGGCTTGCTTACCGAGGATGAGGCCGCGCCCTCGTGCACCCCCGAATCGGATGCGGTGGACTATGGGCGGCTGTATGCGCAGCGGTTTGCGCTGCTGCGGCTGGCCTTCGCGCGGGGCTATAAAAGGGATGGCGCCGCGTTTGCCGACTTTGCGCAGGCCAACAAGGCGTGGCTCAACGACTATGCGCTGTTTATGGCGCTGAAGGCGCACTTTGGCATGGTCAGCTTCACGCTTTGGCCCGATGCCATTCGCCTGCGGGAGGCCGCCGCGCTGGCCGAATATGCCGAGCTGCTAAAGGAGGATATCCGCTATTACGCCTATTTGCAGTTTTTGTTTTTTCGCCAGTGGAGCGATTTAAAAGCCTATGCCAACAAGCAGGGCGTGCGGCTTATCGGCGACCTGCCTATTTACGTCTCCATGGATTCCGCCGATGTGTGGGCGCAGCCGCAGGTATTTCAGCTAAACGAAGCGCGCCGGCCCGAATGGGTGAGCGGCGTGCCGCCGGATTATTTTACGGCGGATGGCCAGCTGTGGGGCAACCCGCTCTACGATTGGGAAGCGCTCAAAAGCACCGGGTACGCCTGGTGGTGTATGCGCATCCGCATGAATATGCGGCAGTTCGACATGCTCCGCATCGATCATTTTCGCGGGCTGGATAGCTACTGGCGCGTAAAGGCGCAGGAGACGACCGCACGCAACGGCGAGTGGGTAGACGGGCCGGGCATGGATTTCATCCGCACCATACAGGCGGAGTTCCCCGGCTTGCCCATCATCGCAGAGGATCTGGGCTACCTTACGCCCTCGGTGCGGGAATTGGTGCGCGCCTCGGGCTTCCCGGGGATGAAGGTATTGCAATTCGCCTTCGACCCGCTGGAGCCCAGCGACTATTTGCCGCACAACTATATGCCAAACTGCGTATGCTATACCGGCACGCACGATAATACCACCGCGCGCGGCTGGTTCAGCGAGGCCGCCTGCGCCGAGGTGCATATGGCGACCCGTTACCTGGGCCTCAACTGCCAGGAGGGATATGCGTGGGGGATGATACGCGGCGGCATAAGCTCGGCAGCGGCGCTGTTTGTGGCGCAGATGCAGGATTATCTCGATTTGCCCTCCGCGGCCCGTATGAATACGCCGGGCACGACGGGCGGCAACTGGCGCTGGCGTATGCGGCCCGGCGCGGCCACGCCGCAGCTGGCGGAAAAGCTCGCGTATTTTACGGCCATGTACAGCAGGGGCTAGATAAAACCAACCCAACTAGAATAACCGCAAACAGCGCGCCCAAAAGGGCGCGCTGCATCAATACATCATCTATTCAGGTATGGTTTACCCCTCAAACAACAGTGTGGATAGGTACCGCTCGCCGGTATCCGGCAAAATCACCACGATGACCTTGCCCGCGTTCTCGGGCCGCTTTGCCAGCTGTGTGGCCGCCCAAGCCGCCGCGCCGGAGGAAATGCCTATCAGCAGGCCCTCGCTGCGCGCAATAGCACGGCCGGTAACAAACGCATCCTCGGCCTGCACGGTGATGATTTCATCGTATACGCTGGTGTTGAGCGTATCCGGCACAAAGCCCGCGCCAATGCCCTGCAGCTTATGCGGGCCGGAGCGCCCCTCGGAAAGCACCGGGGAATCGGAAGGCTCTACCGCGATGACCTTGATGGCCGGGTTTTTGGATTTTAAATATTCGCCCGCGCCGGTGATGGTGCCGCCGGTACCAATGCCCGACACCACGATATCTACTTTGCCGTCGGTATCATCCCAAATTTCGGGGCCGGTGGTTTCGTAGTGCACTTTGGGGTTGGCCGGGTTTACAAACTGCCCGGGTATGAAGGAATTGGGGGTGGCCGCAGCCAGCTCCTCGGCCTTGGCGATAGCGCCCTTCATGCCCTTGGCGCCCTCGGTGAGCACCAGCTCGGCGCCATAGGCGGCCAGCAGCTTGCGGCGCTCCACGCTCATGGTCTCCGGCATGGTGAGGATGATCCTATACCCGCGCGCCGCCGCAACCGAAGCCAGGCCGATGCCCGTGTTGCCGCTGGTGGGTTCAATGATGGTCGCGCCCGGCTTGAGCTTGCCGCTCTGCTCGGCATCGTCGATCATCGCCAAGGCAATACGATCCTTCACGCTGCCCGCCGGGTTCCTATATTCGAGCTTAGCGAGTATGGTCGCCTTATACCCCTGTTGCTTCGCATATCCGTTCAGCTGGAGCAGCGGCGTTTTGCCTATGAGTTCGGTGAGACTGCTTGCAATTTTGTTAGACATTGCCTAAACCTCCATAAAATATATTTTGCATATATGATTTATATGTATTATAGCCGCGACTTGTGCCTTTGTCAACTGTATTTTTTTGAATATCCCAAATCATTATACTCTAGTATAGCGCCCTGCATTATATGATATTGACGAATTTAGCAAATCCGGGTATGCTAAATAAAACAGACATGATTGCAAGGAGATATTTAAGTATGCGCATTTCCGCAAAGGGACGCTATGCCCTCGCCGCCATGATAGAGATAGCCCGCCAAACCAAGGATGGCGAAATCATATCCGTCATCAATATTTCGGGCACGCTGGGGATATCCAAAATATATTTGGAGCAGGTGCTTTCGCAGCTGAAGAAGGGCGGCATCATCAACGCGCTCAAGGGCTCGAAGGGCGGCTATCAGCTCGCGCGGGACCCGGGTACGATTTCCGCGATGGATGTGCTGCTCACGGTGGAAAACACGCTGATTGAAAGCGCCGGCAGCACGGTGGAAGAGCAAGCGCCCGCGGTGGAGATGGCGCTGAAAGAAAAGGTGTTCCAGCCGCTGGATAGGGCCGTGCGCGTTTGCTTAAGCGGCATCACCATCGCGGATTTGCTGGAGTATACCGATCAGCAGAACGCCGACCAATCGTTTATGATGAATATGTAGGGGTGTGCCCTGCCTTCCTCTTTTGCACCGGTAATGATTCTATAGCGCGGGACGATAGAACGATTGCGGGAGGGTGCGTATGGGGCTGTTGAAACCGGCATGGATGAGCGAGAATATACAAAAAAGCGGCGGGGGCGGTAACCAAGCTGACGGATTAAGAAGTATTGGCCGATATTGCCAAAGAGGAGGCACCCCATGCGATGCAACATCTGTAACGAAGAAACGAGCAACACACCGGAGCCGTGCGTTTGCGTGAACACCGCCTACTCGGGGCCAAAACGCAGCGGCGCTTATACTGTTTCCACTACCGAATACCAAATTGATCCATTGCATCCTATTGAGATGCTTTGTACTTGTGACGAATGTTTTTTGAAGGCCGCAAACTGTAAAGCAAAATACATATTCTCACCTCTAAAAAAGATGTCTGACCAAGATAAAATCAACTGGTTTAAAAACGAATACAGGATTTTGCAAAGCAGAGATATAATAACCATCGACAGATTGCTGGGAGAATACATTCCCGGCATATATAAAATTGCGAAATCGAACCCAATGGAGTACGTGGAGCTTACCCGCAGGTTCCATTCGCCCATAACCTATATTCCCGTCAATAAGGTTGCAAATTTAGATCCACTTGCTTTTATGAGTACCTATTCCTTGCCCAATCGCGCCTTTGCGCAAAAGGTTTCAGAAATCGCAAAACAGTATATAAGATGAGGGGAATGGAGCAATCCTCAACCATCCGCTCATCTTTTTTTACTTAACCCCGCCCGAATAAACATCGTTTCCCCCCAACATACCGCAGCGCCCCTCAAGGTTTAGCATGGTTTCCCATGCCCAACTTTGGAGGGCTTTTATATTGCCCTGAGCGGGAACGGCGGGGAAAGAAAATTCTCCCCCTCGCCCGCACGGTTGCAGACATATATGCATACTATACACCATAATATTTCCGTTCGGGCACACGGCGGGCGGAATATCCAAGGAGGAATCACTGTGTATATTACATGCAAACCCTATGGCTGCTCCGGCGGATGCGGCGCGGATATATCTGCCGACCTATACCAAAGCGCCGGCGCGCTGGATGACATCGTACTGGCCGACGCGGATGATTATGGCTTGGCCGGGTACCCGGGCGGCTGTGTGGGCGGAGGCAGCTACCCCTGCAGCAGCGCCGGCTCCATCGTACCCGCGGGTGAAGCCGCGTACCATGACTGCAACGCCTTTGGCCTTGGCCCCAGCCCCATCCCGCTGGCAGCCGTCAACTTCCCCATACAGGCATATGAATCGGGCTACTGCGGCTGTGACGCGCTGGAAAGCGGCACGCTGTTCCCCGAGCTGGTCCTGTGAGCAAGAAAGGAGAATGGAGTATGATGACATCCACTGAATTGCTGCGAAAAATCAGCGAATATCAGTTTGTTACGGTGGAGCTGAACCTGTATTTGGATACGCATCCGGGCGACGAGCTCGCGCGCGCCGATTACTATTATTATTCCGCAAGGCTCAAGGAAGTGATGGAACTATATGAGGCGGCTTATGGCCCGCTGATGAACTTTGGGCATTCGCCCACCGACGCCGGCTCTTATGTGGATAGCGCCTGGCCCTGGGAATAAGGAAGGGGATAACGAATTATGTGGATCTATCAGAAAAAGCTGCAATACCCTGTAAACATTACCTGCCCCAACCCCCGCATGGCCAAAGCGCTCATGGCGCAGTATGGCGGGCCGGACAGCGAGCTGGGCGCGGCTATGCGTTACCTGACGCAGCGGTTTTCCATGCCGGATAACCGCGTAAAAGCGACCTGTAACGATATCGGGACCGAGGAGCTCGGGCACTGGGAAATGATTGGCGCCATGATTTATCAATGCTTGCGCGACGCGCCCCTTAAAGAGATGGAGGCCGCGGGGCTGGCGGGCTACTATACCATGCACGGCAAGGGCGTTTATCCTGCCGACCCCAACGGCGTGCCCTTCACGGCCAGCTATATCCAGTGCACCGGCGACCCCATCGCCGACATTACGGAGGATATGGCGGCGGAGCAAAAGGCCCGGGCAACCTATGAGCACCTGATGACGCTCACCGATGACGCTTCGCTGCTCAACCCGCTGCGTTTTTTGCGCGAGCGTGAAATCGTCCACTTCCAGCGCTTTGGCGAGTGCTTGGAGATACTGCAGAACCTGTAAGCTGCTCCCCTACCCCCTAACCCCCTCCCGGTGGGAGGGGGAACTTTTTTTGGGAAGCGTTCCTCCCTCCCCCCTGCGATTTTTTTGCGCAATACATTGTGTTTATGCCATATCGTTGTACGGATGTTGAAATATTTTACAAAATAAGGTATAATTATTTAAAATTAAATATTTTTTATCATATATGCAAAATATATTGCAAGTTATATTGTATGTATATATAAATTCAGAAAGAGGAATTATGGCTAATTTTATCTTGTTCTACCGCCAAACGCAAATGCCGGGGCGGAACCTTGCACCGAAGGCGCTTATACTATGAATATGGGAAAAAAGATCAACGTCGGCATCGGTTTTGTAACCGGGCGCAAAAGCTTTAAAAACGTCGTTAAAACCTATATCGACAATTGGAATGAATCCGACCTGCTGGACGCCGACCGCTTTGCGCTGCACTTATTCGTGGCCTACGATCTTAAATATTCCTCCACCAAGGCCAGCGACTACAGGATTTCGGATGACGACATACTCGCCACGGTCGATTCCGCGCACTATTTGGGGAATGTATCCATCGAAAACGAGGCGCTGCACCTCATCGAAAAAAAGGTGATTACGCGCGCCGAGGCGGATTTGATATTTGGCGAAGGATACGCCATGAAGCGGAACATCGTTTTATACTTCGCGCTCAAGAATAAAATGGATCACATTATTTTTTTGGATGATGATGAATACCCTATCGCCGTCATCAATATAGACCAAAGCATCGTATGGAAGGGGCAGGCGGTCATTTCTACCCACATCGATAACATGCTCCACGCGGATATGACGCACGGCCATCACTGCGGATATATTTCACCCATCCCGCATATCGCTTTCAACGACGATTTAACCGAAGCGGACTTTAAGCAATATATTCAGGCCATCAGCAACGATATCATCAACTGGGAATCCGTAAAAGAAAAGATGGACAACGGCGGCGTGACGTTTGCAAACCTCGATATCATCAACAGCAAAAAGGTGGAGCATGTGAAGGAAATCAACGGCATGAAGTTTATTTCCGGCGCGAATTTGGGGTTTAATTTAAAGAATATCGATAAAATATTCCCATTTTACAACCCGCCCGGCGCCCGGGGCGAGGATGCGTTTTTGAGCACGTCCATCGGCGAATGTGAAATACGCAAGGCGCCCTGCTATACCTTCCACGATGGATTTGGCCTGTATGAACAGCTGCTGCTCGGCGTTTTGCCCAATGCTTTAAAGACGATATACCCCGATAACGGCGCCGTGACCGAGCGCTTTTTAAACGCCTCCATAGGGTGGATTCGCTATAAGCCGCTGCTGCTCTATATACTCGATTTAGAAAGCTTCGACGCGAAAACCATGGAAATAAGAGCGAGTTTGGAGGGCGTAATCCCGAAAATATGCAAATATTTTGGCAACGATGGCTTTGAGGCCATATTGCGCGAGTTTGATTTTTATTGCGAAAACGCCGAAAAGCACTATCAGGATTTTAAGCAAACGCAGGCGACCTGGATAAAGGTGGTCACATTCTTAAAAAAAGATGAAAGCCCCTGCGCCGGCATATAGCGCGCTTTGCCTAAGCCTCGCGGCGAACCAGCGCCACGCCATCCTCACCGTCTATTTCCTTCACCCGCACCTCGATATGCTCGCTGCGGGCGGTAGGCACGTTTTTGCCCACATAATCCGGCCGTATGGGCAGCTCCCGGTGCCCGCGGTCTATGAGCTCCGCCAGCCTTATGCCGGCCGGCCGCCCCAAGTCCATAATCGCGTCTATCGCCGCGCGCGCCGTGCGCCCGGTGTATATCACATCATCCACAATGACCAGGCGCAGATCATCCACCGCAAACGGCACATGTGTGGCGCCGGGCAGCGGCTGAGGGGCAATGGGGGTAAGGTCATCGCGGTAGTAGGTAATATCCAGCCCGCCTATAGGCACCCGCTTCCCTTCGAA
Source organism: Christensenellaceae bacterium (assembly GCA_031261085.1). Taxonomy (GTDB): domain Bacteria; phylum Bacillota; class Clostridia; order Christensenellales; family CAG-138; genus Pelethousia. The sequence continues at coordinate 1,354 of JAISKB010000017.1, read as the reverse complement.
GCGCTCGATCATATCGCCCAGCCTTTGCGCCAGCGGCAGGCCCCTGCGGCGCACGCCTATGAGCGCCAGCCCAGCCACCCCATGGTTGCCCTCGATGATTTCGTGCGCAATGCGGGTGAGCGCCCGCTCCATATCCCGCTCATTCATGATGGAAATTTGCTGCATGCTGCCCCCTTATAACCCCGCTATGCACAAAGATAAAAATGCCCTCCCGTTTTTGGGAAGGCATGCAAAGGCCCTGTGGCGAATACAAGCTGTTCTTCCCGGCATCTCTGTACCGATTTAAAGTTCAACGATGTTGTGATTATTTTATCATGGCGCGGCCGCTTTTTCAATACATCCTATGCAAAAGCGGATAACATGCGCTTTGCACAAATCTTTAAGGGCAGGCTATCCGTTTTGCCCGGCCATCAGCGGCTCCACCGCAACATAATAATCCTCCCAATTATCCGGATTGACATACACATCCAGCGCGCAGATGCCGCGCTCCGCGAGTATGTGCGCCGGGTCGAACCAAAGGTTTTCGCTCGTGAAATAATAGGGCAAATCCCGGCCTGCGTCCTGCCAGCGGCAAACCACGGTATAGGGGTGCATGCCGTTGACCTGCATAAACAGGTTGCGCTCTATCTTCACAAAATCGGCTTGCACGAAGAAGCCCCGCGCCAGCAGGCGCTCTTTTTTGCGGCGCTTGGCGATGATATACAGCAAAAAGCCCAGGCCCACCATCGCAAACACGGCGCCTATAATCATCAGCACAAAGGAGGCCACATTGAAGGAAGTTATGATTCTATTGGGGTTTGCCGGGTCATAATAGATGGTCATCTGCTTGCCGACATAAAAGGTGGAGCTCCTATAGCCCAGCAGGGTGGTATAGGTTTTTTCACCTGCCTGATAGGATATATACGCGGCGTTGGCGGAATCCCCGCGCGAGGGCGCAACGGCCGTGATGGTGGCCGTGACCGCCACGCTATGCGCCTTGATGTCGCTATCGTGCAGGCCGATGCCCGCGGCAGCCGCCAGCATAATCAGGCCCACCGACAGAAATATGACGCCCAGGAGTTTAAATATGTTATATGCCAAGCTCTTCATACTATGTGTATCATCCTCCCCGTTTTTGCCGCTGCCCGGCCGTTTAAGATTACCCTATCGGGTGTGGGCTGTCCTGTGGTGCGCGGCAGGCGGCGCTAATTACTGTTCCCGTCCTTTGGCGTGATGTCAACCCAAATTGCCGGACAGATGCCTTCAAGTTGAAACACTTGCTCACCCGTGGTATTAAGCGAACCGTCATAAGCGATATTCGCCGCTCTGCCAAGCTCACGCCCGGATGTCCTCAGCCACCACTTATCCGTTGTGC
>JAISKB010000018.1 GCA_031261085.1 Christensenellaceae bacterium | reverse complement strand
TGATATCGCCGCCCGCGCCGTAATACCCGCCGCCGATGCCCGCACCCCATTCCCCGCCGGTTGCCTCTACCGTGCCGCCGCTGATGGTGATGTCGCCGCCCGCGCCGTTAGTCCCGCCGCCGATGCCCGCGCCGTAATACCCGCCGGTTGCCACTACCGTGCCGCCGCAGAGTCTGATCTCGCCGCCCGCGCCGTCATACCCACCGCCGATGCCCGCGCCGAAATGCCCGCCGGTTGCCTCTACCGTGCCGCCGCTGATGGTGATGTCGCCGCCCGCGCCCATGTACCCACCGCCGATGCCCGCGCCGTCATACCTGCTGGTTGCCTCTACCGTGCCGCCGCTGATGGTGATATCGCCGCCCGCGCTGTAGAACCCGCCGCCGATGCCCGCGCCGTAATACCCGCTGGTTGCCTCTACCGTGCCGCCGCTGATGGTGATGATCCCGCCCGCGCCGTAATCCCCGCCGCCGATGCCCGCGCCGTTATCCCCGCCGGTTGCCGCCAGGCTGCCGGTGCTTGCGGCAGTTATAGTCAGGCTCGCGCCGGAGGGAACCTGCAAGCCTGCGCTATCGTTGCCGCTTTTTAGCGTATTTGCTCCCGTCAGCGTCAGGCTTACCGTTGCGCCGGTCATGTCGAAGGCGCAGTATCCATTGGCAGCGGGTATGCTCACATCGATGGAAACGCCATTTAGCGTGATGTTCGCCGTTACGCCGGACTGCACTACCACGCGATTTGTCGTGGTCGTGCCCGAAATGGTCACGTCGCCCGTTACGGTGAAAACGCCGCCGCTGTATGTCCAGCCCGTGCCGTTGGTGGTCACACTGTCCCCCACATCGATATTGCTGCCGCTGCTCAGAGCGAACGCTGCCGAGGGCAGCAAGGCGAACAGCAATGCCGCCGCCAGCAACAGGGGAAGTACCTTTGCGCCTTTTATCTTTTTCATCTCAATCCACGCTCCTTACAAATGTCGTTTTGCTAAAAAAAGACGCTTCTTTCACGCAAGAAACGCCCATTTATTTTGTATTATGTTTTTATGGAACCCCAAATAGACGCAGCTAGCGTCTATTCCGTTCTTTTTTATTACTTTTCGTTCTTTTTCGTTCATTATGATGGATGGAGCCATATTTATCACCCCTTTTTATAATTCATCTACTAAGTGAATTATATTGAAGATTAGTATATACCGCACAAACGCAATTGTAAAGAAATATCGAAGCGTTATCGTTTAATAGTTTTATTAAATCTCATGTAATTTGCGTATTTGCGCGCAAAGAGCGGCCCCGCGTTACCGCAAACCCGCAAAGCCCGTCTGCCGCAGCGCTTCGTAAAGCACGATCGCCACCGAGTTGGAAAGGTTGAGCGAGCGCTGCTCCGGCCGCATGGGGATGCGTATGGTATCCGCGCTGCGCCGCGAAAGCAGCTTTTCGCCCAGGCCCGCGGTTTCTTTCCCAAACACAAAAAAATCGCCGTCGCGGTAGGCTGCCTCGGCATAGCCGCGCGCGGCATGGGTGGAGGTGAGAAAGAACCGCGCGTTGGGGTAGGCGGCTTCCACCTCCTCAAAAGCGTCGTAATACCGCACATCCAGCGCGTGCCAATAATCCAGCCCGGCGCGCTTGAGCGTTTTATCGTTTATGACGAACCCAAACGGGCGCACCATGTGCAGCGTGGCGCCGGTCACGGCGCAGGTTCGGGAGATATTGCCGGTATTGGGCGGTATTTCTGGCTCCACCAAAACGATATGAAACATGCGTCGCTTCTCCTATGGCTTGATTTTCCCTCCCATTTTACCACAGGCGCGGCCTTGTTCGATAGACCGCTCTATTCTTTTTCCTCCGCTATGCGTTTCACCTTATCCAAATACAGGTCGGTAAGCTCCTGCGCATACTCGGCAGAATAGCTGCCCGCTATCACGCGGCAGGCCGTGAGCTCGGCGTTGGGCCGCACGAGTATCCATCCCTTATCCTCCTTCACCTTCACCCCGTCAATCAGCTCCACCCGCTCGCCCGGCTCGCTTTCCACCAGCCTGCGCAGCACGCGGCCCATCTCTTTCCACGAGCAGCCCACCTCGCCCCCCAGCACGCATACCTCGGGCAGCTCGCTTAAATAGGCTTCCAGACGCCCGTCCCGGCACAGCGCCGCCAACCGTACGATGGCCGCCTCCGGCTCAAACAGCTCGGGCAGGTAGGCCTCAGCCTCCAACGCGCGCCTGCGCCACGCCGCGCGGGAGGAAGCGCACCGCTCCACCGCGCCGCCCCGCGCTTCGATTTGCCGCGCATATTCCTCGGGCAGGCCCACCGGCAGCACAAACCGCTTTGCCCGCCCCTCGGCCAGCGCGCCCAGCGCAAACGCCGCCCTGCAGCGCTGCGCCTCCACCTGCGTTTCCTTATAGAACACGGCTTCGAGCTCCCCCGCTTCCCCTATGATGCAGCCCGCGTCCGCCTCCGCGCGCAGCATGGCCCCATACAGCTTGTTAGGATCCCGCGAATCGATATACCGCACCCCATATCCATAGGGGAGCAGCACCCGCGCCACCGCGTCATACACCTCGGCGTTCGCACCCAGTATGATCGTGATGCCCTCGCCGGGCTGCACGTCCATCTCGCGCAAAAGATGCGCTTCATATGCCCGCGCGGCGCCGCCCACCTGCTGCAAAATGCCCAGCCGTTCACAGGTGAGCGGGTGTTTTGCGCCGCTCTCCAGCTCTTGCCTAAGGGTGCGCAGGGCGCTGCCAGATAGCCTGGAGCCGGTCGCATCGCACAGCGCCAGCTCGGATTCATGCGGGCTTTGCACGCCGTGGCGCACATATACGCCGCCCTTTAGGCGCAGGTTGCGTATGCCATATTCGAAGGCCGAATAGGCGCAGCAGCCCAAATCGCACACATCCGCGCCCTGTGAAAGCATGCCGGATAGCAGGGCGTGCTTTAGCATGACCGCCTGCTGGCTGCCCTCCGTGGCCAGCGCCAGCTCGCCGCCCCTGCCCGCCTTGGCGCTGAGCGCAAACGCCGCGCCTATGCGCGCCGCCCGTTCCGGCGTTAAATCCATATCCGAAAAGCCCCGCACGGCCATATCCAGCGCGCTCTTGCCGCCCTGTGCATCCCAAATCAGGTGTTCGGAGCACACGGCGTCATCGTCCACGCGCTTTTCGGGCCAGACGCACGCGCCGCCATCCACCATGCTGCGCTTGCCGATGCTCGTCCGCGCGCCGAGAGCCGTATGCGCAAACACCGATGCCCCGCTATCCACATGCGCGCCCTCGCACAGGATTGCGCCGCGTATTTCGGCGTTTTCTCGCACGCGCGCGTTTTTCATCAGCACCGAGCGCTTTATGCTGCTGCCGCGCCCTATGCGCGCGCCGCTGCACACCACCGCGCCATCGGCCACAATCGCGTTTTCCGCCACCTCCGCCCCGGCCCCAATATAGCAGGGCGCCATAAGCACCGCGCCGGCCGACACCAGCGCGCCCGGCTCCATGAACACGCCCTCGCGCTCCACCGCCTTCGTTTCGAAGCGGCATTGTCCGGTAAGCAAATCGCGCTGGGCCGCCAAGTATTGCCGCAGGTCGCCTATATCGCACCAATATCGGTCGGTCACATGCCCGTATATGGGCATGTTGCGCTTTAACAGCAGCGGGAACAGGTCGCAGGCAAAGTCGAACCTGGCATCCTTGGGCACCAGTTTTAGCGCCTCCGGCTCGAGTATGTAGATGCCGGTATTCGCCAAATCGCTGAACACCTCACTGAGCTGCGGCTTCTCCAAAAACCGCGTGATAGCGCCCTCCTCGTTCATCAGCACCACGCCATATTCCGTAGGCGCCTGCACGCGCTTGAGTATGATGGTAACGGCGGCCTTGCGCGCCGTATGCGTTTGTAGCGCGGCGGTTAAATCCACATCGGTAAGCGCATCGCCGCTGAGCACCAGCAGCGTACCTTGCGCCTCCCCCGCCGCCAAACGCACGCTGCCCGCCGTACCCAAGGGCTTATCCTCCAGCGAATAGCTGATGCGCGCCTTGTGTGCGCCGCCATCGCCCAGGTAATCCCGTATCTTATTGGGCAGGTAATGCAGCGTAGCCGTAATATCCCGTATGCCATGGGCTGCGAGCAGCTCCACACAATAATCGATAACGGGCTTGTTGAGGAGAGGGACCATAGGTTTCGGGTCGGTACAGGTGAGCGGGCGCAGCCGTTTGCCCTCCCCGCCCGCCATGATGATCGCGCGCATAAAAAATACCGCCTTTCAAGCTGAATTGCGGTATTAGTGTTTGCCATACGGGCGCTGCTTTATGCCTTTGAAAAGAAAATATTGCCGCCGAAGGTGCCATAGTAAGCGTACCCATCGCGGGTTACGCCCCGGCTGGCCGCGTGGAAATACATCACGTTGGCGGGCAAAATCAAGTCGCCGTTGATGAATATCTGCTGTACCGCGGCAACGGCCGCGCTGGAGGGCGTTTTAAGGTTGGTGGTGGAGAACTGGCTCTTTTGATACAACACCTCCACGACCGTGCCGGGGAACTTGGGGCTGAGCAGGCGGTTGTAAATCACATTGGCCACCGCCACATAGCTCTCTTTATCGCCCTCTTTATACACGACCTGCGCGAGCAGGTATAGCTCATCCTCCACCGTGCTGACCGTGGGCGCCTGGGTAGGCGTTGCCGAGGGGAGTACCGGCGGCGGCGTTAGCACCGGCGGCGGGGCAATGGTCGGTTGGGGCGTGGGCGTGGGCGTGGCCTTGGGGGTGGGCGTGGCCTTGGGGGTGGGCGTGGGCGCGCTGCCCAAGCTCACATATTCCATCAGCATATAGCCGCGCAGGTCATCGACCTTTACGCGGTACCAATCGCCGCTCTCCCCGGTGACGGTCACCGCATCGTTGCGCGCATACTCGCCCAAAACGCCATATTTGGTGCCCGGACCCTTGCGCAGGTTCACCGATTTGGTATTGACATACCCCGGCAGGTAAGGATCCCACTCTTGTATTTCATAGGCGCGCGGCGTTTCGGTGGGCTTTGGGGTGGCGGTAGGCTTGGGCGTTGCCGTGGGTTTGGGGGTAGCGGTAGGTTTGGGCGTTGCGGTAGCCTCGGGCGCAGCCGCTGTTTCGGAGGGTTCCTCCGCAGGCGGCGCCGCTTCGGGGGTAACCTCCGGCGCTGCCGCGGGCGTTACCTGCGCGCTCAGCGGCACGGCGGCCTGCGCATAGGGCGTGACGGCCGGCTGCGCGGGGTCGGCTTGTCCACCCTCGGGCGATTGCTCCGCATACGCAAACGCGGGCGCGGCAGCCTCCGCACCGCCGGGGAACGCCACATTGGCCGTGCCGGCCACCGACGCGCATCCGCCCGCCAGGCCCGCAAAGGCGCCCAGTATGAGTATAATAGCCGTGAATCGTTTTATCATAGTATAAACTTTTGCAGATCTTCCCCGCCATAATCCCGGGAGATATGCTCCTTTACATAGGTTTCATCCACTTCGACCTGTATCAGCGGATGGTCGCCCCCGGCGTTGAAGGAAATATCTTCCAACAGATTTTCCACAATGGTGTGCAGGCGGCGCGCGCCGATGTTTTCGCCGCTCTCATTCGCGCTGTACGCATAGCGGGCGATGGCCGAAATGGCGCTGTCCGCAAAGCTGAGCACGATATTATCCACCTCCAGCAGCGCCGCGTATTGCTCCGTGATGGCGTGCTCGGGCTGGGTGAGTATGCGCTCATAATCCTCTACCGCGAGCGCCTTTAGCTCCACGCGGATGGGGAACCGCCCCTGCAGCTCGGGTATCAGGTCGTTCACCTTGGATACATGGAACGCGCCCGCCGCGATGAACAGGATATAATCCGTTTTAACGGGGCCATATTTGGTATTGACGGTACAGCCCTCCACGATGGGTAAAATATCGCGCTGCACGCCCTCGCGGGATACATCGATGCCGTTGCTGTGCTGGCCGCCCGCGATTTTATCGATTTCATCGATGAATATGATGCCGTCCTGCTCGGCCTTTTCGATTGCCTCGCGGGTGACCTCATCCATATCGATGCGCTTTTCGGTTTCATCCTGCAGCAGTATGCGCCGCGCTTCGGTCACGTTCACGCGCCGCTTTTTCTTTTTGGCGGGCAGTATGCCCCCCATCATCTCGTTCAGGTTGATATCCAAACCCATGGCCACCATGGCGTTGTTGCCCGTCTGCTGCTCCACCTCTACCTCGACCATCTCGTTTTCGAGCGCGCCCGCGCGCAGAGCTTGCAGCAGCCGTTCCCGCTCCCCCATATGCTTGGCCTTTTCCTCTTCGGTGGGTTCCGGCTCGGGCGCCTGCTGCGGGCCGCCCAGCAATAGCTGCAGCGGGTTTGTGATTGGCCCCGGCTTCTTTTGTTGCGAGGGCAGCAGCAAATCGACCAGCCGCTGCTCCGCCGCCGCCTCGGCTACCGTGCGCACCGCAAACGCCTTGCGATCCTTGCACAGGCGTATCGAAACCTCGACCAAGTCGCGTATCATGCTGTCGACATCCCGGCCCACATACCCAACCTCGGTAAACTTGGTGGCCTCCACCTTAACCAGCGGCGCATCCACCAGCTTGGCGAGCCGCCGCGCGATTTCGGTTTTGCCCACGCCGGTGGGGCCCACCATCAATATATTCTTGGGCGTTATCTCCTCGCGCAGCTCCTCCTTTAGGCGGCTGCGGCGGTAACGGTTGCGCAGGGCGATGGCAACGGCGCGTTTGGCCGTATCCTGCCCGACAATATAGCGATCCAGCGCCTCTACGGTTTCGCGCGGCGTCATCATAGCCTACACCTCCTCCAAAACGATATTCCCATTGGTGAAAACGCAGATTTCCGAAGCGATTTGTATGGATTTTTTTGCGATTTCCCGCGCGCTCAAGTCGGTGTTTTCGCGCAGCGCCTTGGCCGCGGCAAGCGCATAGTTGCCGCCGGAGCCTATCGCCGCTATGCCGTCATCCGGGTCTATCACCTCGCCGGTGCCCGATATGATGAGCAAATCCTCCGCATCCGCCGCGATGAGCAGCGCTTCCAGCTGCCGCATAGCCTTATCGCTGCGCCAATCCTGCGCCAGGCTTACCGCCGCGCGCCGCAGGCTGCCGCTATACTGCGTGAGCTTCGCCTCAAACCGCTCGCACAGCGAAAACGCATCCGCCACCGAACCCGCAAAGCCCACCACAACCCTGTCGTCATACAGGCGGCGCACCTTTTTGGCGGTCGCTTTCATGATGGTTTTTTCGCCCATCGTCACCTGCCCATCGCCGGCTATGGCGCATTTGCCGTCTTTCTGCACGGCGATGATGGTGGTTCCCTTTAACGGCATGGCAAAATACCTTCTTTCTTAACTAACGACATCATAACACAATCATCGCCCAAATTTGCGGGTTTACACATTACTTTACAGATAGTTCGCAATTATTTCATCAATTGCGCCCAGCGCGCGCTCCGCTATCAGCGTATACCGCTCCGTTTTCTTGCGCGGCGCGTTGGGGTATGCGTCTATAATACCAAAGCATATGTTCATGGGCTGAAAGTCGTTCCCCGCATATTCCGCCACATAATGCGCCATGGCGCCCAGCGCGGTTTGCGCGGTAAAATCTACCGGCGGTTTGCCCATAAGTTCCCGCGCCAAATTAATGCCGGCCACCAGACCCGAGGACGCGCTCTCCACATAGCCCTCCACCCCGGTGAGCTGCCCGGCAAAATATAGCCCCGGCTTGCTCTTTGCGCCATAGCGCCAATCGAGCTTGCCCGGAGAGTTTAAGAACGTGTTGCGGTGCATCACGCCATAGCGCGCAAACTCCGCATGCTCCAGCCCGGGTATCATGCCGAACACGCGGCGCTGCTCCCCAAACTTCAGGTTGGTTTGAAACCCCACTATGTTGTACAGCGTGCCCGCGGCATCATCCTGCCGCAGCTGCACCACCGCAAACGGCCGCTGCGCCGTGCGTTCATCCACCAGCCCAACGGGCTTGAGCGGCCCAAACGCCAGCGTCATTCCCCCCCGTTTAGCCATCACCTCGACCGGCATACAGCCCTCGAATACCCGCGGCGTTTCAAACGCGCGCAGGGGGGCTGTTTCGGCCGCCGTCAGCGCGCGCACGAAGTTGAAATACTCCTCCCGCGTCATGGGGCAATTGAGATAATCGCTGCCCCGCTCATAGCGCGAGGCGCGGAACACCTTATCGTAGTCGAGCGATTCCGCCGTGAGTACCGGGGCGGCGGCATCGTAGAAATGCAGCGATTCGCCAAAGAATGCTTCGATGGCGGCCAATAGAGGCCCCTCGGTGAGCGGGCCCGTCGCCACGATGGCGGGCGGTTCGGGCAGCTCTTCAATCTCCTTTTCTTCTACCCGTATGTTTGGATGGCTGTGTATGCGCGCCGTAATATACCGCGAAAAGCCCTCCCTATCCACAGCCAGCGCACCGCCCGCCGGCACGCGGGTAGCATCCGCCGCGCGCAGCACCAGCGAGTCCACGCGGCGCATCTCCTCCTTTAAAAGGCCCACGCCATTTTGCAGCCGGTCGGAGCGCAGCGAGTTGGAGCACACCAGCTCGGCAAAGGTATCCGCCCGGTGCGCCGGGGACTTATGCCCGGGCTTCATGTCATAAAGCGTCACTTGTAAGCCGCGCTCAGCAAGCTGAAACGCGGCCTCACAGCCGGCAAGTCCGGCGCCTATTACGCTGATGCGTTCACTCATCGGCAGCTTCCTTTTTGGGAGGCCGCACCACATGGCCGCACTCCTTGTTGGTGCACACGGTATAGCCGCCGTTGGCGCTCATCTTTTGCACCATCAGCGCGCCGCATTGCGGGCAGCGCTCCTTGGCGGGCCTATCCCACGATATAAAATCGCACGCGGGGTATTTTTCGCAGCCATAAAACACCTTGCCGCGCTTGGATTTGCGTTTGATCAGCCCCGCGCCGCACTTGGGGCAGGGCACATCGATATGCTCCACGATGGCCTTGGTGTTGCGGCAGGCCGGGAAGTTGGGGCAGGCCAAAAATTTGCCGAAGCGGCCCATCTTATATACCATCATCGCGCCGCATTTTTCGCAGGGTATATCCGACACCTCATCGGCGATGACCACCTTTTCGATGCTCTGCGCGGCCTTTTCGACCGTGACGGCAAATGGGCCGTAAAACGCGCGGATTACATCCTTCCACTCCGTTTCGCCATCCCGCACAAGGTCCAGCTTATCTTCCATATCCGCCGTGAACTTCACATCGATAATGTCGCTGAAGTTCTCTTTAAGCAGCTGCGTCACCACAAAGCCAAGCTCCGTGGGTATGAGCTGCTTCTTTTCGCGCTGCACATAGCCCCGCCCCAATATGGTGGATATCGTGGGCGCATAGGTGCTGGGGCGGCCAATGCCCTTTTCTTCCAGCAGCTTTACCAGCGAAGCCTCGGTAAACCTGGGCGGCGCCTGGGTAAAATGCTGTTCCTTCTCGATGCTTTCGGCGCTTAGGCTATCCCCTACCAAAAGCTTGGGCAGCATGGTTTCCGCCTCTTCCCCGGCGTCGTCGCGCCCCTCGGTATACACGGCGGTATAGCCGTTGAACAGCGTGCGCGTGCCGGATACCTTATATTCACAGCCGTTGGCAAGCAGCGATACGCTGCTCACCTCGTAGCGCGCCTCGCACATTTGGCTGGCCACAAAGCGTTCGTAAATAAGCTTATACAGCTTGAATTGGTTGTTGTTGAGCGAGCCCTTCATGGCCTGCGGCGTGTTGAGCACGCTGCTGGGGCGTATGGCCTCGTGCGCATCCTGCGCGCCCTTGCGCCCCTTGTATATGTTGGGCTTATCGGGCACATACTGCGCGCCGTAGGTTTCGGCAATAAAGCCGCGCGCCTGCTGCTGCGCCTCCTCGGCAATGCGCACCGAATCGGTACGGATATAGGTTATAAGGCCTGTGGTGCCCTGACCGGCCACCTCCACACCCTCGTAGAGCTGCTGCGCAATCACCATGGTAAGCTTGGTGGTAAAGCCCAGCTTGCGCCCGGCCTCCTGCTGCAGGCTGCTGGTGGTAAACGGCGCGGGGGCGTGGCGCACCCGGTCGCTCACCTTTACATCCTGCACCACAAACGGCTGCCCGGCGGATTTATCCACCACGGCCTTTGCCTCGGCCTCGGTATGCAGCTCGACCTTTTTTTGGCCGTAGCCATAAAACTTGGCCTCGACGGGCTTGCGCACACCCTTTACCTTGAGCGCGGCGCACACCGTCCAAAACTCCTCGGGCACAAAATCGATGATCTCCTGCTCGCGGTCGCACAGTATGCGGCAGGCCACCGATTGCACGCGCCCCGCCGAAAGCCCGCGGCGCACCTTATCCCACAGTATGGGGCTGATTTTATAGCCCACCAGCCGGTCGAGCACGCGGCGCGCCTGCTGCGCATCCACCAAGTCCATATCGATGGCACGGGCGGATTTTACGGAATTCTTTACCGTATTGGCGGTGATTTCGTTGAACTCGATGCGGCATTTCGAGGCGAGATCCAGCTTGAGCACCTGCGCCAAATGCCAGCTTATGGCCTCCCCTTCCATATCAGGGTCGGTGGCGAGGAACACTTTTTTTGCGTTTTTCGCCTCACGCCGTATGGTATCGAGCACGGCGCCCCGGCCGCGCAGCGTGATGTATTTGGGCACAAAATCATGCTCCACATCCACGCCAAGCTGGCTCTTCGGCAAATCGCGCACATGCCCGTTCGAGGCTACCACCTTGTATTTTGATCCTAAAAATTTGCCGATCGTCTTGGCCTTGGCCGGCGATTCAACGATAACTAACATTTCCGCCATGTTTTGCGCATTCCTCCAAAAGAAACAACTTGATGCCGGCTAGATATAGCGTATCGTTTGTCACAAGCTATATACCCTGCCGGACGACTGCTTAATTATTCCCGAAAATTCCAACTCTGTCAAGGCATAATTAATTTTGACCACATCCAGCCCCGTCATTTCGCACAGTTCGTCGAAGCTCCGCTCGCATACGCGCAGCAAACGCACAACCAGCGTTTGCTCAAAGCTCAGCCCGGTTTCGTCCACCTGCTTTGCCGGCGCTTCCCGCCGGGGCCGCACGCCATATTCCTCCAAAATATCCGCCGCGCTGAATATGGGCTTGGCGATGCCATCGGCAATCATCTTATTGGTGCCCTCGCTCATCAGGTCGGTTACCCGCCCGGGCAGCGCAAACACATCCCGCCCCTGCTCCAGCGCGCAATCCACCGTGATGCTGGTGCCGCTGCGCAGCGACGCCTCTATTACCACCACCCCGCGCGACATGCCGGATATGATGCGGTTGCGCTGCGGGAAATGGCTGGCCAGCGGCCGGGTGCCGGGTAAAAATTCGGATACCACCGCGCCCCGCTCGCAGATTTCCTGATAGATTTTATGATTTTCCTGCGGGTATATCACATCCACCCCACTGCCCAGCACCGCCACCGTGGGGAAGGCGCTGCCCGCCGCGTACAAAGCGCCTTGCGCGCACGCGCAGTCTATCCCATACGCAAGGCCCGATACCACGCACGCGCCCTGCCCGCTGAGCTGCTCGCTCAGCCTAAGCGCTACCTGCGTGCCATAGTCCGAGCAATGGCGCGAGCCTATCATCGCGATGGGGAGCGGCAGGTTTTTGGGCAGCGTGCCCCGCACATACAGCACCGTGGGCGGGCGGTAAATTTCTTTTAGCAGCGCCGGGTAATTTTCATCTACGGGCAGCACGGCCGCAATGCGCCGCTTTTTTAAGTATTCCAGGCACGCGTCGATATACGCCTCGTTTGCCTTTTGCCTAAGCTCGGCATAGGCCGCCGCTTCCCGCTTGCCGGCGGCGGGCAAACGCCCGTTTGCGGCATCGGTAAACAGGCAGGCCGCGTCCCCGCCATATGCCTCCAACAGCGCCTGCTGCCGCTTATAGGCCGTGGGCAGCGCAAAGCCCAGCCAAAGCATATACCTTCGTTGATCCATCGCACACCACCGCCATCGCCTTATATTTTGCCTGAGAACGTGTCGGTTTCCCCGCTATTTCCCGCCCGAACCGCCGCCCCAGTATTTTTGATCCAAGCTGCGGTACTGCACCGCCTCCGAAATATGCTGCGCCAATATGAACTCGCTGCCCTCCAAATCGGCAATCGTACGGGATACCTTCATGATGCGGTCGTAGGCTCGCGCGCTGAGCTTAAGCGCGTCGAACGCCCGCTTTAGCAGCGCCTCGCCCTGCGCGTCTATCCTGCAAAAGCGGCGTATCTGCTTGCCACTCAGCTGCGCGTTGAACAAGATGCCCTCGTTGGCGTAGCGCCGCCGCTGCAGCTCCCGCGCGGCGTTCACCCGCGCGCGAATCACCGTGGAGCTTTCGCCCGTGCTCTTGGACACGATGTCGCCGTAGCCCACCTCGCTCATCTCCACATGGAGGTCCACCCTATCCAGCATGGGGCCGCTTATTTTGCCGCGATACCTGTTTATTTGCGCCGGCGCGCAGCGGCACCGCGACAGCCGCGAGCCGAAGTTGCCGCAGGGGCAGGGGTTCATGGCGGCTATCAGCATAAAGTCCGCCGGGTAGGTTGCGCGGCTGGATGCCCGCGTGATGGTGACCGTGCCATCCTCCAAGGGCTGGCGCAGGGCCTCGATTGCCTCCTTGGGGAACTCGGGCAATTCATCCAAAAACAGCACGCCATAATGCGCCAGGCTCACCTCGCCCGGCAATGCCTTGGACCCGCCCCCCACCAGCGATACGGTGGAGGCCGTGTGGTGCGGCGCGCGAAACGGGCGCTCGGTGGCTATGGTGTTTGCGCCCTTCACCGCCCCCACGATGGAATGTATCTTCGTGATTTCCAGCGCTTCTTCAAACGAGAGCGTGGGCAATATGGAGGGGATGCGCCGCGCCAGCATGGTTTTACCGCTGCCCGGCGTGCCCACCAGCAGCAGATTATGCCCGCCCGCCGCCGCTACTTCGGCCGCGCGCTTGGCGCCCTGCTGCCCCTTTATATCCGCAAAATCCATGCCCGGGTGCGGCGCGGCGCTTTGCCAGGGCGCGCGTTCACATGCCTTGGCCGGCTCCTCGCCCCGCAATATGCGCACCGCCTGCCCCAAGCTATCTATCGCCACGGTTTTAACGCCGGCTATAAAGCTTGCCTCCCCCGCGTTTTCGGCGGGGAGCATGGCCTGCCGCGCACCGGCCTCCCCGGCGCTGATGAGCATGGGCAATATGCCCGCTATGCCCCGTACCCCGCCATCCAGCGCCAATTCCCCCAAAAACACATACCCGGCCGCCTCCTGCGCCGGTACCTGGCCCATGGCGGTCAATATGCCTATGGCGATGGGCAGGTCATATATCGAGCCTTCTTTTTTTAAATCGGCCGGCGCAAGGTTGATGGTGACGCGCTGCATGGGGTAGGTGAAGCCGCTGTTGCGTATGGCCGCACGCACCCGCTCGCGGGATTCCCGCACCGCGGCATCCGGCAAGCCCACGGTATCGTATGCGGGCAAGCCGCCACTCACATCCACCTCTACCTGCACGCCAAAGCCCTGCAGGCCATTAAGGCCATAGCTCTCTATTTTGGATAGCAAAATAACATCCTCCCGTTTATAAACCAGGCTGGATTTTGGAACGGAAAAACAAGGAATCTATTTGAAAACGAAAAGTTTGTTCCCAATAAAATTGATGACCATCACGACGACCGTGACCGCGCCCTTTATGATGAGATTGCTGTTTAGGCCGATTATCTCGTAGCAAATGTGGAGCAACAGCAGCGACAGGCCCAGGGAAACCAGGTTCACGGCGCAAAACGAAAGGAATTTCTTTTTAGTATACGGTTTATCCTGCTCAAATGTCCAGCGGCTATTGAAAAAAAAGCTGTTGAGCACCCCGCACGCATAGGAGATGCATTGCGCCGCCAGGTAGTGCACGCCCAGCAACAGCAGCAGCTGGTAGATGCAAAAATCCACCAGCGTGTTGAGCACGCCTACCAAATTGAACTTTATGAACTGCAGGACGCTCTCTTTTTTCAGCATGTCAATACCCCAAAAAAGTCCAGCCGGGCAGCCATTCCAGCGCCCGCACATAGGCTTGCGGCACAGGCAGGCCCGAGATGACCGGGTAGAACAGCGCAAACAGGCATATGGCCGCCGCCAGCCACGCCCACTTAAGCCACGCGCGCGCCGGCCTGTTCTGCTCCCATTCGCGCAGCAAATATACCGTGCACAGTATAATAAAGGGCACCGTGGCAAAGTAGTGGTACGCGAACGTACAGCGGGTTATCAGCACCCAGGGCAGGTACCCGAAGGCCAAGGCCACCAGCAGCACAAACAAGCCCTTTTCGGCGCGCATGCGCCCGGCGGCAAGTCGGCATATCACCACCGCCGCGCCCAGCGAACAGGCCCACCACACGGCGGGGTTGCCAAATGCCGAAATGGTGGAGGCATAGCCCTGCGGCACATCATAGCCCACATAATACCACACCGGCCGCCAGTCCAGCGGCCATTGCCACCACGGGGAGGAATACGGGTGCGTGGCCGTGAGGGAGCTGTGGTAGCTGAACATAAATTTTTGTGTGCTCCATATGCGCTCCAGGTCATAATGCGATTCGCTCAGCGCATAGGGCAGGTAGGAGGCCAAGTAGATGCAAACCGGCAATATGATGAAAAACAAACAGCACCACAGCAGCGTGCAGACCGTATTTTTAGCAAACGCATCCGCCCCAGCTTCACCCTTTGCCTTACGTCGGCGGTGCTCTATATAGCGCTGCGCCAGCGAAACGAAGAACAGCACCGCCAACCCGCCGCCAGCGTAAATGCCTATCCACTTGCTGGCCGCGCCCAAGCCAAAGAACAGCCCGCTGAGCGCCAGCGGCTTGAGCGTAGGCTTTAGGCCATCGGTATAAAAATCCATACAATAGTATCGATACATGTAATAATACATGAGCAGTATGAAGAACACGCCAAATACATCCACCGTGGCGATGCGCGTTTGCGTAAAGTGCATGAAGTCGAACGCGAACAGCCCCGCCGCCAGCAGCGCATAATCGGTGCGGCGGAACAGGCACTTGGCAAACACATATAAAATCGGGACCATGCCCACGCCAAACAGCGTGCCGATAACGCGCCAGCCAAACGGGTTCATGCCAAAGATGGCAATGCCCAGCATGATGAGCACCTTGCCCAGCGGCGGGTGCGAGTTTTCGTAGGGATCCAGCCCGTGTAAGTGCTCATACGCCGTGCGCGCGTGGTACAGCTCATCGAAGTACATGCCGTTGTAGTAGGAGATGTTCGCGGGCACCGCATCCTGCTCATCGGCCAGCGGCGCGGCGCTTGGCCCGCTTTCATCAAGCGGCGCCGCGCTCGCGATGGGCACCTGCCGCCCCGCGCCATCGAAGAAGGCGATTTCGTTAAACCATACCTCGCCAACCTCCACCCGCAGCGTCACCGCGTCGGTTTCCCAACCGGCGCCGCCCAATTCCTTCCAGCGGAACATATCGCCGTTATCCTGCGTATAGCTTAATGCATCTCCCCCCACGCTCTCAACCCCTAGCACGCCGGTGTACAGCCCGCCAAACACGCGTATTTCTCCCAGACGGACGGTTTGCGCAAAGCGGATTTGCGCCCCCTGCCCAGCCCTTGCCTTCCACTGCGTTTGCGGCGCCTGCAGGCCGCCCAGGTTCACCAGCGCCACCAGGGCATATACGGCGGTGAGTATGCCGCAGCACAGCCTATCCTTGCGCGTGACGCGCTCGGTCTCCCCGGCGGCCGCTGCCGGGGCTGGCGCACGCCGCACGGGTACGCGCCCCTCAAACGCGGGCGCGATGCGTTTTTTTATCATAATATCCCAGCAAACACAGGTGAAATAAGCAAACGCCGCCACGGTCAGCAGCGAGCCCACGCGGGTGAACCGCGCGTACTCGGCCGTGCGCAGCTCGGCGGCGCCCACCACCATAAACGCCATCAGCACATTGAACAGCATCGTGCAGGTGAACGCGATAAAGCAAAGGAACAGCCTTTTATCCCGGTAATAGAGGAAGCCTATCAGCAAAAACAGCAGCGCCGGGAACAGATACCGCTCATGCATATAAGGCCCCAGCGTAAACAGCGCCGCGGATAAAAACGCAACCGCCAGCGGCAGGCTGCCCTTATCGCGCCGCGCTTTTATATAGAAGGCGCAGGCCAGCGCACAGCTTAGCGCAATAAACGCCACACCCCACTGCCCATAGGTAAACAGCCACGGCACCGCATCCACCCGCTGCCAGTTGCCGCCCAGCAGCGCAAACAGGTTGAAGGCCTCTACGCTCGCAAAGGGGTAGCTGGTCGCCGTGCCCAGCAGCTTGCTCACCAGCCAGCTCAGCCCGCTTTGGCTGCCCTTAAACGGCACGCTCAGCAGCAGCGCCGCCACGATCGCCCACAGCACCGCCGCAACGGTGCGCAGCGCGGTTTTTGCCTTGGCCTCGCTATCCTTAATGGCGATAAAATAGGCCGCCGCCAGCAAAGGCCCCATCATGAGCGCCTGCGGCTTGGTCAATATCGCCACGCCATAAACAAACCCCGCCAGCTCGAGCTTGCCCTGCATAAACAAATACACCGCGGCAACCAGCAGCAGCGTGAGGATTTGGTCTACCTGACCCCAGCCGCCCGAAACGAACGCCATCATGGGGTTAAACGCCACCACACAGCACAGCAGCAGCGCCGCGCGCCGGTTTAGGTGGGCATCCGCCAGGCGGAAAACCATATACGCCGCGCCCAGGTCGGCCAATATGCCCGGCATTTTGATGAGCAGCACATGCCCCGCGCTGCCATAGCCGATATGCAGCAGCTTCACGATGCCGCCGACGAGCCACAGCACATATAAATACCCCGGCGGATAATCGGCAAACATGCCGGAGGTATAAAACGCCGCGGGCCCATTTTCGGCGAGGGCGTTGCTCCAGGCCATAAAGCAGGCCATATCGGTGGGGTGGCCATATATAGCGCCGGATAGCAGCACGCGCAGCAAAAATGCCCCCGTCAGCAGCATAATTAGCTGTACCGTGGGGCTGCCGCTTTGTTTTATCGAGCCGGGCTTGGGCAGCACATACGCGCGGTAGCAAACCATGCCTACCGCCGCCACGATTAGCACGCACAGCAGCAGCGCGCCGCCGGGTATCTCCTTGGGCGCCTGCTCCTGCTGCCCGTTTTGCTCCAGCGGAGAAAAATCCGCCGTAGAAGCAGGCGGCTCTATGAGCCGCGTCACCTCAAAATTTTTAAACCACGCTTCCCCGCTTGTGAGCGCGCCATAGCCGCCTACCCGCACGCAAACCGTCATGTCGACGGCAGCTTGGGCGACCTGCCCGATAAGCTCCACCCGCCGCCACCCGTTGCTGCCCAAAACGGGCTCGGAGGCAGCCAGCGTGCCCACGACGGATACATTGGCGCCCGCGCCGCCCACCACATCCCGCGTCATCACATCGCAGGTAATTTTATAATAGCCGCCGCCTGTTACCGGCACTTCACGGCAGAGGCGGGCATCGTTATCCGTATAATTTACGATATGCACACAGGGCGCGTCCTCTATATAGGCGCGCTCAAACAGCCTTTCCCGCTCGCCGTTCAGCCATGCCTCCGCATACCAAGCCGTCGGTAAGCCGGTTTGGCTATCCCCTTGGGTAAAATCATCGTGCAGCACGACCTCGCCGCCCGCCGCCAACGCCGCTGCCGGTATGGCAAACACCAGCAACGCGAGCACGAACACACATAATTTGCGCATCAGCACGGATACTCTCCCACTCATAATATTTATATTTTACCACAACTGCGCGCGGTTCACACGCCGGCGCGCAATTTTATTGCCCCACGCGACCCCTATAGCGTAAACGCGCCCGGTATATGCTCGACGCGGCCGCTCGTTAGGTCCACCTCCAGCACATCGAAGCGCACCGGCATATCGTATAGGTCCTGCTCGGCGATATACGCCTGCGCCACCTGTATGATGTGCCGCTGCTTGGCTATCGTCACCGCCTCGCGCCCCAGCCCGTAGCGGTCGCCATAGCGCGCCTTTACCTCGGCAAACACCAGCACGCCCTCGAATTCGGCTATAATATCCACCTCGCAGCGCGAGGCGCGGTAGTTGCAGCAGCGCAAGCGGTAGCCCTGCCCCGCAAGATAGCCTTGCGCCAGCGCTTCCCCGCGTATGCCGCTTGCCCGTTTATCCATCATGCCCGCGCGCCCACAAAGTGTGTGATGAAGCTGCGCCGGTGCAGCGGGCAGGGGCCGTGCTCGCGCAGCGCCGCGATATGCCGCGCCGTGCCATAGCCCTTGTTTTGCGCAAAGCCATATTGCGGGTATTGAGCGTCCATCTCCGTCATATACGCATCCCGTTCCACCTTGGCCACGATGGAGGCCGCCGCAATCAGGTAGCTGAGCGCGTCCCCGTGCACGATGGCCCGCTGCCGGGCGGGTATGTTCACACCCTGCACCGCGTCGATGAGCACCAGCTCCGGCTTTACCGCCATGGCGGCATAGGCCTTGGCAAACGCGAGCTTGGTGGCCTGCAGTATGTTTATTGTATCGATTACCTGCGGCGCCACCCAGCCCACGCCATACGACAGCGCGGCGCCAAGCAGCGCGGGGTACAGCTTTTGCCGCCGGGCAGGGCTTACCTTTTTGGAATCGTTCACATATTCGAGCAGCGGTTCCTCGGGCAGCACGATGCACGCCGCCACCACCGGCCCCGCCAGCGGGCCGCGGCCCACCTCATCCATACCGGCAATGCAGGCGCCCTGCGCCCAATAAGGCCGCTCGATTTGCGTCATTTCGAGCAGGCGCCGCGCCTCGGCCTCTTTAGTGCGCGCCATGCGCCGCCTCCATATCCTCCACGGCATCCAGCGTAACCCGGCCTATCTTCCCCGCGCGAAATTCATCGAGCACGATGCGTGCGGCGCGTTCGATATTTGGCAGGCCGCCGGGCAACAGAAAGTTGCGGCTCTCGCATACGCCCTCGAGCAGCTCGTGCGGCGGCGCGCCCACGCGCACCTGCGCATAGCGCTGCACCAGCGTGCCGGGGCTAAGGTTCGCCAGTTCCTGCAGCAGCAGCCCGGCGAGCTGTTCCACATCCATAATGTCATCTTTGATGGAGCCTATATACGCCAAGTGCCGCGCCAGACGCTCATTTTCGAGCTTGGGCCAAAGCAGCCCCGGGGTATCCATCAGCTCGAGGTAGGGGGTGATCTTCACCCACTGCCGGGCCTTGGTCACGCCGGGCTTATCGCCCACCTGCGCCCGCACGGTGCCCGCAATGCGGTTGATAAACGTGGACTTCCCCACGTTGGGTATGCCCACCACCATCACGCGCACGGTTTTGTGCACGCCCTTGGCCTTTAACCGCTCCACCTCGGGGCGCACGGCGCGCTCCATCAGCGCGATGGCCGACGCGCGGTGCTTTTGCACGGTGGATACCATCTCCATCGCCTCTATACCCTGCGCCTGATACGCGCGTATAAACGCCTTGGTCACCTCCGGCGCGGCGAGGTCGCTTTTGTTGAGCAGCACCACCCGCCGCTTTGCGCAAAACAGCGCGTCAAAATCGGGGTTGCGCGTGGCGGCGGGCGCCCGTGCATCCACGATTTCGACCACCGCGTCTATCAGCTTTAAATTTTCTATCAGCATACGGCGCGCCTTGGCCATATGCCCCGGGTACCATTGTATCAGCATGAAAAAATCCCTCAAAAATAATACCCCCACTGCCTTGGTGGGCATTGGGGGCTTGTGCTCGGTTGCAACCGCTTATTTAGCCGATTTTTCTACGATGCGCTCCACGACCTTGGCGGCCTTGCCCACGCGATCGCGCAGGTAATAGAGCTTGGCGCGGCGAACCCTACCATGGCGCACGACCTCGATGCGGCCGATGCGGGGGCTGTTGTAGGGGAAGGTTCTTTCTACGCCTACGCCATAAGAAACGCGGCGGACGGTGAATGTTTTACGCACGGCGCCGCCCTGCATTTTGATGACCAAGCCTTCGAAGTTTTGCAAGCGCTCACGGGCGCCTTCCACAACCTTTACGAATACGCGTACGGTATCGCCGATTTCTAACTTGGGCAGGTCGGTGCGCAGTTGTTCTTTTTCGAGTTCCCGAATGATGTCAGCCATTATTGATGATTTCTCCTCTCGCTTAGACGTTCGTACCGATTTCGGCATTGGACCGCCCGTTGTCACAAAGTGCATTATAACATGGCAACTTGCCGAGCGCAAGCGGCTTTTTCATTTATTTGGGTCAATTTGCGCGTTTTCCAGCGACTGTAAAAACGCCTTGTCCTTTTTGTCGAGCGCGGCCGCGGCCAACAGCTCTGGGCGCGCCTCTTTTGTGGCCTTTAAGGACATATCCCTTCGCCAGCGCGCGATGTGCGCGTGGTTGCCGTTCAGCAGCACCTCGGGCACCTGTTTGCCGCAAAATTCGGCGGGGCGCGTATACTGCGGGTATTCGAGCAGCCCGTGTGTAAAGCTCTCATCCTCCGCCGAATCGGCGCTGCCCAGCACGCCGGGTATAAAGCGGCTCACGCAGTCTATCAGCACCATGGCGGGCAGTTCCCCGCCGGTCAGCACATAATCGCCGATGGATACCTCCATATCCATCTGCTCCAGCGCGCGCTCGTCTATCCCCTCGTAGTGGCCGCACAGCAGCAGCAGCCGCTCCTGGCCGCTGAGCGCTTGCGCCATGCCCACCCGCAGCGTTTTGCCGCGCGGCAGCATCGCTATGCGGAGCGCTTCATGGTCGCCATCCACCGCTTGTAAGCAGCTGCATATGGGCTGGGCCATCATCACCATGCCCACGCCCCCGCCAAACGGATAGTCGTCGGTATTATGGTGCTTGTTTTCGGAATAATCGCGGATGTTGTGCAGGCGAAAATCCAATATGCCGGCCCGCGCCGCGCGCCCGAGCATGCTTTCTCCCAGCACGCCCGCAAACATTTCGGGGAATATGGTGAGTATGTCAATCCTCAAACAAACCCACCTCCTTTAGCACCCCCGCCTCGAGCACGATGCGCTTGCCGTCGATATCCACCTGATACAGCAGCTTTTTAATCGCGGGCACCAGCAGCGTTTGCTTGCCCTGTATAACGTATACGTCGTTGGCGCCGGTTTCCAGCACGTCGGTCAGCACGCCATAGTGCGCCCCCGCCGTATCCTCCACGCGGCAGCCCAGCATATCCGCCACAAAGTATTGCCCCGGCGGCAGCTTAAGCGCATGCGCCCGATCCACGCATAGATACAGGCTTTTAAGGGCGTCGGCCTCCTCCCGCGTTTGCGCGCAGGAAAGGCGCAGGTAAACGGCCTCTGGCTGCACGCGCGCGTCGCCAACCTCAACAGGCGTATACCCGCCGTTGCGCTCGATATACGCCTGTTTAAGCTGGTAAAAGCGGTCGGCATCCGCCGTGAGCGGCAAAACCTTCACCTCGCCGTGCACGCCGTGCGCCCGCGCGATTTGGCCCACGCGCAAATACGCCGCCGGTTTTTGTTGGTCGCACATACTATTCCCGCGCTATAGAATCTCTACGATGTATTTTTTGTTTTCGCGGGCGGAGGCGGCGCGCACCACGGTGCGGATCGCTTTGGCGATGCGCCCCTGCTTGCCTATCACCTTGCCCATATCCTCGGGCGCCACGCGCAGCTCTATCACCGTAGAGCCATCGCCCTCTTTTACCTCTACCTGCACTTCATCGGGCTTATCCACAAGGCTGACAGCGATATATCGTACCAATTCTCCCATGGCTTGCTCCCTAAGGCAGCCGGCCGTCACTGCAGCGCGCCGGACTTTTTGAGCAGGGCGCGAACAGTTTCGGTGGGCTGGGCGCCGTTTTTAACCCAAGCGGCGGCCTTTTCGTTATCGACCTTGAGCTCGGCCGGGTTGGTTAGGGGGTTGTAGTAGCCCAGTTCCTCTACAAACGCGCCATCGCGCGGCGCGCGGGAATCCGCAACCACGATGCGGTAGAAAGGCGCCTTCTTTGCGCCCATGCGGCGAAGTCTGATTTTAAGCATAGTCGTGTTCCTCCTAAATGAAACGATTGTTT
Organism: Christensenellaceae bacterium; assembly: GCA_031261085.1. Lineage (GTDB taxonomy): Bacteria > Bacillota > Clostridia > Christensenellales > CAG-138 > Pelethousia. Next base: position 112,324 of record JAISKB010000018.1, on the reverse strand, counting down.
TTTTGGATTATATCGAAAGCGCTTGCGCGCAATCGCCCGTTTAAAAGCCAAAAGGCTTAAAGCCCCTGCCCTTTTTGTTTAGCTTGCCGCCCGAAAACTGCTTGATCATCTTGCGGGTCGATTCAAACTGGTTCAGCAGGCGGTTGACCTCCTGCACCGATGTGCCGCTGCCCGCGGCGATGCGCCGGCGCCGGCCGGCATTGAGCAGCTCGGGCTTGCGCCGTTCCGCCACCGTCATCGATCGCAATATGGCGATGGTGCGCGCCGCCCGCTTTTCATCGAGCTCGGCATCGCCCAGCTTGTTTGCCTGCACGCCGGGCATCATGGCCAAAATATCCTGCATGGAGCCCATGGATTGCACCTGCTGCAGCTGCTCCATAAAATCTTCGAGCGTGAAGTCGTTGCTGCGCAGCTTCGCCGTCAGCTCGGCGGCCTGCTTTTCGTCGAAGGTGGCCTGCGCCTTTTCGATGAGGGTAAGCATATCCCCCATGCCGAGTATGCGGCTGGCCATGCGATCCGGGTAAAACGGCTCTATATCGGTTAGCTTTTCGCCGGTGCCGCAAAACTTAATGGGCTTGCCCGTTACCTCGCGCACCGAAAGCGCCGCGCCGCCCCGGGTATCGCCATCGAGCTTGGTGATGATAACGCCCGTAAGCCCCATCGCCTCATCGAAGGCCTTGGCGGCAAGCACCGCGTCCTGCCCCGTCATCGCGTCTACCGCCAGCAAAATTTCGGCGGGCTTTAACGCGGCTTTGAGCGCCGCGATTTCCGCCATCATGGCTTCATCGATGTGCAGCCGCCCCGCGGTATCGATGATGACCACATCGTGGAGGTGCGCCTTTGCGTAGGCAATCGCTTCGTTCGCGGTTTCCACAGGGTTTTGTTCCCCGCGCGCAAACACGGGGATATGCGCCTTTTCGCCCACCACCTGCAACTGCGCAATCGCCGCCGGGCGGTAAGTATCGCAGGCCACCAACAGGGGCGATTTGCCAAAATGCTTGGCCAAGTAGGCCGCCAGCTTGCCCGCCATCGTGGTTTTACCCGCGCCCTGCAGGCCGCACAGCAGCACCACAGCGGGCGTTTGCGAGCCAAACTCGAGTTTGGCGTTGGCCCCGCCCATCAGTGAGGTAAGCTCTTCGCTTACGATTTTTATGACCTGCTGCCCCGGGGTAAGGCTCTCGAGCACCTCGGCCCCCACCGCGCGCTCGGTGACGGCGGCAATGAATTTTTTGACCACCGCGAAGCTCACATCGGCTTCCAGCAGCGCAAGCTTTACCTCACGCATGGCTTCTTTTACATCTTTTTCGTTCAGCTTGCCACGGCCCGTCAGCTTTTTAAAAACGGTTTGCAGTTTGGAAGAAAGTCCTTCAAACGCCATCGTCGAGTATCTCCATTAGTATTTGTACCTGCGCGCCCAGCGCCGCGTCCGCGCGGTCATATTCCATCAGACCTGCCAAGCCCTCGCGCAGCGCACGCGCTTTGCGCGCCATGCCCAGCTTGGCTTCATATTCGTGCAGCTGCGCTTCGCCCTTTTTGAGCGCATCCTGCACGCCTTGGCGGGAAATCCCCTCCTGCTCGGCAATTTCGGATAGCGAAAGGTCGTCGTCCACCGCCAGCGAAAGCAGCTGCCGCTGCCGCTCGGTGAGCAGCGCGCCATATTGATCGAGCAGCAGCCCCAGTTCCACATTTGCCCGCATGGCCATCCTCCGCCTGTTGTAAAGCAATATTGCTTTACACTCGTACTATTATATAAGTATTTCGCGCAAAGTCAATCTTTTTTTATAAACCCACCCCATACAGCAGCGCCGCCAGCAGGGCGAGCGCGCCCGCCGCCGCATATTGCTTTTTCCGCTCCCACAAGCAATAGCGGGAAGCCGCCAGCAGAGCCAAGTACACAGCCGCGCAGGCGAGCAGGCCCGGCCGCTTCACCCGCAGCAGCGCAAATGGCACCGAGGATACATATTGCGCCGGCACGACCATGCAATCCGCGAGCAGGCAGGCGGTGGGCGCCAAAAATTCGCCCAGGCGCGGCAGTATGACCGCCGCCAGGTTGGCCGCCATCGCGCATAAGAACGCAAACGGCACCACCGGCAGTATTAAAATATTGGCGAATATCGAAAGCACCGCCACCTCGCGGAAATAATACATCGTGAGCGGCAGCGTGCCCAGCGTACCGCACACCGACAGGGCCAGCGTACCCGCCACCGGCTTGGGCAGCGGGAGCTTGCTTTGCAGCGCGCCGCTCAGCATGGCTATAACCGCCACCGCCGCGAACGAGAGCTGAAACCCCACATCATACATAGCCTCGGGCGTGGGGAGGAGTATGGCCAGCGCGGCAAACGCGATGCCGCTCGCCATATCCCCCTTGCGGCCCGACACCCCGCCAAAGAGCACGCACAGCGACATAACGCTGGCCCGCACCAGCGAGGGCGGGAAGGCGGCGATGGCGCAATAGCACACCAGCAGCGCCGCGGTGAGCGCCAGGCGCGCGCTTTCCTTTACGCGGCGGAACAGCGTGTTGAGCGCGGCGGTCACGAAGGATACATTCAGGCCGCTGAGCGCCAGCACATGCAATATGCCCGCGCCCTTATACGCGTCGTAAACCGTGGGAGAAAGCCCGATTGTATCGCCCCAAAGCATGGCGGTAAGCAGCGGCGCCTGCGCGCCGAACAGCTTTTCGCTCAAATCGATAAGCCGAAAGCGCAGGGTGAGGAAGGGCCGCATAAAGCCGCTTGGCGGCGTAAACGCGGGCAGCAGCGCCGGGCGGAGCAAGCCCGCAACCGCCCACAGGGCCAGGGTACGCCAGGCGGGCATATCCTGCCACCAGGCAACAAGCCCCAAAACAGAAAACAGGCATACAGCCGCAAACAGCCATATGCCCGATAGGATATGCGCAAACGCGATGCCCAAGCACAGCCCCAAGCAAGCCGTCACCATGGGGCGGTAGTGAAATGGCACGCTATAAACCGCTTGCGCCGGCCGTTCCATATCAGCCCAACAGCGCGCGGGCAAACGCTTCGGGGTCGAATGGCTGCAGGTCGTCTATCCCCTCGCCCACGCCCACAAACCGCACCGGCACGCCCAGTTCCTCGCGCACGGCCAACGCCACGCCGCCCTTGGCGGTGCCATCCAGCTTGGTGAGTATGATGCCGGTAAGCCCCGCCGCCTCGCCAAACGCCTTGGCCTGCGCCAGCGCGTTTTGCCCGGTAACGGCATCGAGCACAAGCAGCGTTTCGCAGCGCACCTCCGGCAGTTCCCGCTCTACTATGCGCCGCATTTTGGATAGCTCCGCCATCAGGTTTTTTTTATTGTGCAGGCGGCCCGCGGTATCCACCAGCAGCAGGTTCAGCCCCTTGGCCTTGTAGGAGGCGATGGCGTCAAATACCACCGCCGCCGGGTCGGCGCCCTCGCCTTGGCTCACGATGGGCACATCCGCCCGCCCCGCCCATATGCGCAGCTGCTCCGCCGCCGCCGCGCGGAAGGTATCCGCCGCCGCCAGCAGGGGTTTTTGTCCTTGCTGTTTATAGTAGTGCGCCAGCTTGCCTATGGAGGTGGTTTTGCCCACGCCGTTTACCCCCACGATCAGCAGCACGGCCTGCCCGGCCTGCGGTAAAAAGCTCTCTTCAGGCCGCATGATGCCGGTCAGCAGCTCGACCATCGCCTGCTTGGCCTCGCCGCTCGTATGAATGTTTTGCGCCCGCACGGTCTCCTTCAGCTGCCCGAGTATCTTTGTGGAGGTTGGCATGCCCACGTCGGCAAGTATCAATGCCTCTTCGAGTTCATCGTAAAAATCGCCGTCTATGCGCGCGTCGCCCGCAAACAGGCCGGCCAGCAAACCGCCGCCCGTTTGAGAAAGCCCGCCCTTTAGTTTTTCGAAAAAGCCCGCCATGGTCTCTCCTTATGCGATTTCGTTGAAGCGCGCGGACACGATTTTGGATATGCCCTTTTCCTCCATCGCCACGCCGTAGAGTGAATCGCATACCTCCATGCTGCCCTTGCGGTGCGTGATGAGTATAAACTGCGTGTTTTGCGAATAGTTGCGCACATACTCGGCAAAGTTGGTCACGTTGGCTTCATCCAGCGCGGCTTCGATCTCGTCGAGTATGCAGAATGCCGTGGGCTTGAGCTTGAGTATGGCAAACAGCAGCGCGATGGCCGTGAGCGTGCGTTCGCCGCCCGACAGCAGCGATAGCAGCTGCTGCTTTTTGCCCGGCGGCTGCGCGATGATGTCTATATCGCAGTTGAGTATGTCGTTGGGGTCGCTGAGCACCAGCTCGGCCCGGCCCCCGCCAAACAGCTCCGCAAACACGGTGAAGAAGTTTTGCTGTATTAAGAAGAACTGCTTTTTAAACTCATCTTCCATGGTGGCGGCCAGGTCGGCGATGAGCACCTGTAAATCCGCCTCGGCCTGCGTGAGGTCGCGGCACTGCGCATCCAGCGTTTCGAAGCGCTCCTTCACGTTTTTATAATCCTCAATCGAGCTGACGTTTACATCCCCCAGCTCGCGTATGGCTTGCTTGAGCTCATCGATGCGCGCGTGGCTGGCCATAACGGCGATATCCCGCCGCAACGGCTGCGCGTTTTCGTAGGTTATCTCATAATCGTTCCAAATGCGGTCCTGCATGTTGGCAAGCTCAAGCTGCGCCCGGCTTTGGTTGAGCTCGGCGCGGTGCCGCCTTTCGCGCAGGTCGCCGATTTCGATATTGAGCGTATCCTTGCGCTCCCTCGCTTCATCCAGCGCGTGCAGGCGCTGAATCCGCTCCTCTTCAAGCGCGTGCAACTGCCCGGTCAGCACATCGATATCCTTGCGCTCGGCATCGATGTTTTGCCCCAGCGCGCCAAACTGCGCCCGCATTTCGTTAAGCTGCGCCTCGCCCCGCTCCACGGTCTCTTTATTTGCATCGGCCTGCTTCAGCAGCGCATCGGCCTCTTTGCGCATACGGCCGCGCTCGTGCTCGGCGGATTGCGCTTCTTTTTCCTGCGCCATCAACGCCACCTTCTGCCGCGTCATTTCCTCGTTCACGCTGTTGTGCCGGGCATGCAGCGCGTGTATTTCGGCCTGCAGCGCGCGGATATCCTCCTGCGTTACCTCGCTGCCCTGCTCCAGCTTGGTTTGATCCTGCGCGGCCTCGCGGCACTGCTCGTCGATATTCTCGATATTATCGCGTATTTGGCTGCACTCCAGCTCGCCGCGCGCCAAGCCCTGCTCGTTATCCTCGACATATTGGCGCAGAGCTTCGGTCTTTTCGCGCTGTGCGGCCAGCTCCACATCCTGCGCGTGCTGCGCGCCTGCGGCCTGCTCCGCCGCATGGTTGGCCTGCGCCAGCGCGATTTCCAGCTCCCCGCATTCCTTTTGCCTTAGCGCGATGCCCGCCTGCAGCGCGGCCAGGTTTTTATTCAGCTCGTCTATTTCGCGCTCCCGGCCAATCAGGCTGAACTCGCGCTTTTGCGTGCTGCCGCCCGTCATGGAGCCGCCGGGGTTGATGATATCCCCCTTTATGGTGGCGATGCGAAACGCCCCGTGCGCCTGCCTGTTGATGGCGATGCCCGCATCCAGGTCCCGCACGATTACGGTGCGGCCCAACAGGTTTTCGAATATGCCCTGATAGCGCGCGTCATACGCCACCAGCTCGCTTGCGATACCCAAAAAGCCCTCCACCCGGCACTGCTCGCGTTCCTTATCGCCCAGCAGCCGGGGCCGCATCATGGATACCGGCAGCAGCGTGGCCCGGCCATATTCCTTTTGCCGCAAGCGGTCTATCACCTGCTTGGCGGCCTGCTCGGTGGGGGTCACGATATTTTGCAGGGCGCTGCCCAGCGCCATTTCAATCGCCACCTCATATTGCTGCGGCACCCGCACAAGCTCGGCCACCACGCCCTCGATGCACTGCTTTAAGCCCATATCCCGCTCGGCATCCCGCAATATGTTGCGCACGCTCGCATAGTAGCCCTCGTGCGCCTTTTTCATCTCTTCGAGCACCTTGATGCGGCTGGAAGCGGCTTGCATGCGCTGCTCCATGCCCCGCAAATCCTCCTGCCCGGCACGCAGGGCGCCGGCAAGCTCGTTGACGCGCTGCACCGCGGCTTCGCGCGCGGCGTTCTTCTGCGCGTATTCCGCCTGCAACTCTAAATAGCGACCCTGCAGCGCGCCATATTCGCCGGCGAGCTTTTCGCCCTCCTCGCGTATGCCAGCCTGCTCGGCCAACACGGCATCCACCCGGGCGAGCAGCGTGGTTTTTATGGCTTCCAGCCCCGAAATGCGGCTTTTAGAATCGGAGAGGCGGTTTAAGGCCTCTATCATGCTGTTTTTGCGGCGCTCGGTATCCGCTTCTTTTTCATCGATTTGCGCCTGCAGCGCGTTCAGCTGCGATTCCGTTTGCATAAGCAGGGCGGCGCTTTGCTCGTATGCCTTGCGCCCATCCTCCGCATCCTCGGCAAAGGATTGTATCTGTGCGGAAAGCTCCGCGTGCTTTTGAGAGATTTGCCCGTTTTCGGCCTGCAGCCGCTCCCGCTCCCGTTCCAGCCCCGCCATGCGTTCCTGCAGCACCTTGGCTTCGCCGCTGTGCGTTTCGGCCCCGGAGGACATGGCGAGCAGGCGGTTTTGCAGGTCGCCAATCGCGGTGCTCAGCGCGCGCTCCTTCTCCTCCTCGGCCATGCAATCGGCGCCCAGCTGGTCGAATACCGCGCCGGAGGAAACGAGCTGCTCATCCAGCTGCTCCAGCGTGCCGGTCAGCCCGGCAAGCCGCTCGGTAAGCTTATCGTATTGATATAAAAATACGTTGATCTCGATTTCTTTCAGCTCATCCCGCAGCTTTAAATATTCCCGCGCGGCGGCGCTCTGCTCCTCGAGCGGGCCGACCTGCCGCTCCAGCTCCTTTAATATGTCATCCAGCCGCACCAGGTTCTTTTTTGTATTGTCGAGCTTCCGCTCGGCCTCTTCCTTGCGCACGCGGTATTTCATAATGCCCGCGGCCTCTTCAAACGCGGCGCGCCGCTCATCCGAGCGGTTCGAGAGTATCTCCTCTACCTTGCCCTGGCTTATGATGGAATAGCCTTCTTTACCCACGCCGGTATCCCGCAGCAGGGCTTGTATATCCTTTAGGCGGCACGCGCCCCGGTTCAGCAAATATTCGCTCTCGCCGCTGCGGTATACCCGCCTGGTTACACTCACCTCGGCAAACTCGGTGGGCAGCTCACCGTCGCTGTTGTCGAAGGTGAGGGTCACCTCGCAAAAGGCCTGCGGCTTGCGCGATTGGGTGCCGTTGAATATGACATCCTCCATCTTGGTGCCGCGCAGCGCCTTGGCGCTCTGCTCGCCCAGCACCCAGCGCACGGCATCCGCGATGTTGCTTTTGCCGCTGCCGTTGGGGCCGATGATAGCCGTAATGCCATTTTCGATATGGATTTCGGTTTTACGCGCAAAGGACTTAAAACCGTTGAGTTCCAATTTGGTAAGCTTCAATGTGTTTCCTCTCCATGCGGCACGCCCAGCATCGCAAGTGTTTCTTTGGCGGCCGCCTGCCCCGCGTCCTGTTTGGAGCTGCCCTGCCCCGCGCCCATGGGCTGCCCCGCCACGATGGCGCGCAATACGAACGTCTTGTTATGATCCGGCCCCTTGGTATCCAGCAATTCGTAGCTCACGTTGCCTTTATGCCGTTTTTGCACATATTCCTGCAGCATGGTTTTATAATCCTTGGCGTCTACGTTGGAAACCGCGCTTATAATCTGCTCCTTCGTTAAGCGCAGCACCAGCGCGCGCGCCGCTTCCATACCGCCATCCAAAAATACCGCGCCAATCGCCGCTTCCACCGCGTCGGCCAATATCGAGGGCTTCTCCCGCCCGCCCGAATGTTCCTCGCCATGGCTCAGCCGCAGCCCTTCGCCGATGCGGATATCCAGCGCGGCCCTATACAGCGCGCTTTCGCACACCGTCGCCGCGCGCGCGCGGGTCATCACGCCCTCGTTGAGCTTGGGGTAGTTGCGGTAAATATACTCGCTCACGCACAGCTCCAGCACGGCGTCGCCCAAAAATTCCAGGCGCTCGTTGTGCTCGCGGGCATAGCCATCGCCCTTAACATAGGAGGTATGCGTCAGCGCCGCATCCAGCAGCGACAAATCGGCAAACGTATAGCCCAAACGCTGCGCCGCGGCCAGCAATTGCTGCGCGCGCAAAAAATCGCGGTGTTCCGTTTGCTCTTTTTGATCCATTTTAGTTGCTCCATGTAAAAATGCCCGCATCGAAAAAAATGCGGGCAGTATTTGCCTGAACACGCACCAGCTATCCCGTTACCGCCCTTGCGGCCCGCGCCCATAACGCTCGTTTGGCAAGGCCGCACGCCCCAGCGCCAACCGGGCCGGTGCCTTTGTTATTCTTTAGTGAAAAACGCCGCTATATCGCCGACCGTGTGAATGTTGGGCAGCTCTTCCTCGGGAATCTGGATGGAATATTCCTGCTCAAGATCCATAATCAGCTCTACCAAATCCAGCGAATCGGCTTTAAGATCTTCGCTCAGCCGTGTTTCCAACGTGATGGTTTCGGGTGAAATATTCATTTGTTCCGCAAGCATAGAACGGATCTTTTCGAAAACCATTTAAAAATACCGCCTTTCAGCATATAGCTATATAAATTATAATTGCTACGCATAGTTTAGTCAATTTTAAGCCATCTGTCAATCCTCTATCTCGGGCAGCAGCGCGATACCTTCGCGGATTGCATCGCTCACATGCCCCAAGGCGTAGTTGCGCGCCTGGCCGATAGCCGCGGCAAACGCCTTTGCGTTGGAGCTGCCATGCGCCTTGATAACGCCGCCCTCGGCGCCCAATAACGGCGCGCCGCCATACTCGGTATAGTCCATCACGCGCTTGAGCCGGCGGAACGCGGGGCCGGCCAAGGCCGCGCCCAGCTTGCTGCGAACATCCGCTGTCAGCTCCCGCTTAAGCATGGTAAATATCGCTTCGGCCAAGCCTTCGAGGTTTTTGATAACCACATTGCCCGCGAAGCCATCGCAAATCACCGCGTCGAATGCGCCGGAAAGTATATCCCGCGCCTCGCAGTTGCCCGCAAAGTTTACCGGCGCGTCCTTCAGCAGCGCATACGCGGCCTTGGTGAGCGCGTTGCCCTTTTCGGCCTCGGTTCCGTTGTTCAGCAGGCCGATGCGCGGGTTTTGCACCCCCAGGACCTGCGTGAGGTAGGCGCTGCTCATCACGGCAAACTGCACGAGGTAAGAAGGCTTGCAATCCACATTCGCGCCGCAGTCCATCAGCATGGTTTGGCCGGTAAGCGAGGGCAGCGGCATGCCCAGCGCGGGGCGTTTAACGCCCTGTATGCGCCGCACGATGAACGTGGCGCCCGCAAGCAACGCCCCGGTGCTGCCGGCGGATACAACGCAGGCGGCTTCGCCCTCCCGCACGGCGGTCAGCGCCCGCACCAGCGAGGATTCCTTTTTGCCGCGCACCGCCTGCGTGGGCGGCTCATCGCAGCCTATCACCTGCGGCGCGTGATGCAGCGTTACCCGGTCGCCCTGCAGCTGCGGGTATTGCGCCAACGCCGCCCGCATGGTGGGTTCATCCCCAAACAGCAGCAGTTCAATATCCGCATAGCGGCCCAGCGCCGCCGCGCAGCCTTCCAATACCGCTTGCGGCGCGTTGTCGCCGCCGAATACGTCGATAGCTAGTTTCATGCTAAATGGCTCCTTTTTTGCGATGCCTAGGGTTTGCTTTGCCGCCGAAGGTTAACAATGCTTCCTGTGGGTATTATACCGTAATCGGGCCGGTTTGGGAAGGAGATTTGGCTTGGTTTAACTCCTATCTTAAGGGAGGGAGCATATTTTGGGGGAACGTTTCGCGGGGGCACCTGCCCCCGCACCCCGGCTGGGGACGGGGCGCCGTCCCCAGGCCCCTTCGCATGGAGAAAAGAACTTTTGCACAGGGGTATTTAGGTCGTTAGCTCTGTGGAAAGAATTTCTTTCAAATTGCTTTGGAAAAAAGTGGATAGGAATTTGCTCTAACTGGGGGCGCGGGGGCTTGCCCCCGCAAATAAAATTCCTTAATTCTCTTTCCCTTCCCTGGGGAAGGGGCCGGGGGATGGGGTAAAGCTTATGCCCCTACAGTTAAAATGCAAAAAACGCGGGGCGTGAGGGCATACCCCCGAAAAAACTCAACTTTTAGGATAAACTAAAGAGCCCTCCTAAAACGGAAAGCTCCTGTTTGGTAAAATTTGTATTGCGCCGCTTAAGCCTTTGCCTTTTCGCTATCGAGCGCAACAGCCTGCTTGCCATCATAATAGCCGCATTTCTTGCATACGCGATGCGCCAGCTTTGCCTGATGGCACTGCGGGCATTCCACGATACCGGGAATGGTCAGCTTCCAATTTGCCCTGCGGGAATCGCGCCGAGCCTTGGATTGCCTTCTTTTAGGAACCGCCATACTTACACCTCCTTATCGTGATACAACAGCGTTTCGAGCTTGGCGAAAGGATTGATCGCTTTATCTTCCGCCCCAACGCAAGCACACTGCACCAAATTCAAATCACACCCGCAAACCGGGCACAAACCCTTGCAATCTTCACTGCACACGCTGTGGAGCGGAAGATTTAAAAAGAGGTTGTCGAACACCATTTTGGCGATGTCGAGCTCTTCGCTGCCCATCGGGTAACACTCGTCATCCGGGCCGGGGTTTTTGACGAACCGCTCCTCGAATGCGAACCCAAACGGTTCTTCAAACGATTTGCCGCAGCGGGCGCATTCGGAACACAGCGTAACCTGTGCCTCACCCTTTACGGTGAACCCTTCGCCATCGTATACATAGGCCGCGCGCACCGCCAGCGGGGATGCAAACTCGATTTGCCTGCCCAGGTAGCTTTGCGTGGGGCATGTTTCGAGCGCCTCATAACTGCCCGCCCTGCCGGGCTGTTTCATTTCGGCAGCAACGTTAAACTTCATGCAATAGCACCTCAAAACACAACCTTAGTTATTCTATATGCCATGCGGCGTTTTGTCAACCCTTTTCCAATGCGGGCCACGGAAGCCAATTTCGAATAAGTTGCAGGATATTGCGAGGATTATTGAATTATTTCCGCAATTACTGCAAGTATCATTCTCGCTTGCCATCTTTCCACTCGCCTTCATAAACATCTCCATTGGCATACATCATCTTGCCCTTATGCAGAAAGCCGTCTTTTAATTCGCCTTCAAATATATTGCCATTGGTATACGTTTTCTTGCCGTTATGCAGAAATCCATCTTTAAATTCGCCTTCGCAGACAACTCCATCGATACACCACTGTATGCCAACACCGTTCGCCTCATCATCTTTCCACTCGCCCTCGTAAACAGTTCCACTGGCCAACGTCATCTTGCCCTTATGCATACAGTCATCTTTCCACTCGCCTTCAAATGTACTGCCGTCGGCATACAACATCTTGCCTTTATGTAGAAAGTCATCTTCAAATTCACCGTCGAATATATCGCCATTGACATATGACATCTTGCCCTTATGCAGAAAACCATCTTTAAATTCACCGTCGAATATATCGCCGCCGGCAGCTGTCACCTTGCCCCTGCCGTGTGGCTTGCCGTCTTTCAATTCGCCCTCGTAGACAGATCCATCGGCCAACGACACCTTGCCTTTACGCAAAAAGCCATCTTCAAATTCACCATCGATTATAGAGCCGTCGGCAGACATCACCTTGCCCCTGCCGTGTGGATTGTCATCTTTCAACTCGCCCTCGTAGACAATTGTTCCATCGGCCAACATCACCTTGCCCTTACGCAGAAAACCATCTTCAAATTCACCGTCGAATATAGAGCCGTCGGCAGACGTCACCTTGCCTCTATCGTGCGGCATGCCGTCTTGCCACTCGCCTTCGTAGGCAATGCCATTGGCCAACACCATCTTGCCCTTGCCATGCGCCATGCCATCTTTAAATTCGCCTTCGTAGACAGTTCCATCTGGATAACTAATCAGTCGTTTTATAACTACATCATCGCTGGTACTCATAAAACCTCCTGAAATTTTGTAATGTTATTATATATATTTGATTCAGCAAATGCGTCATCCTTCACAACAAGCTTTAAAAGCTATATTGACGTATAATAACATGTTTTCATATCCGTCCTTTAATAGCAAAAATTAATTTCCGTGCATGCGGGCAAAAGCGTTTGGCGGCTGTTTTGCGGTTTGGAGGCGGCTTATTTCGCCGCCAGCCGCGCCGTCTCCTTTGCGATGACCAATTCTTCATCGGTGGGGATAACAAACACCTTCACCTTGCTGCCGGGCTTGCTGATTTCACCCTCTTCGCCGCGGGGTAGCGTTTCGTTGCGCTTATAATCCATATCCACGCCCAAATATTCCAGCCCCTCCATCGCCAGCGCGCGTATGCCGCTATCGTTTTCGCCCACGCCGGCGCTGAATACGATGGCGTCCACGCCGCCCAGCACCGCCGCGTATGCGCCGATGTACCGCTTTACATGGTAGGCGAATATACGAAGCGCCAACTCGGCGCGCCGGTTGCCCTCTTCGGCGGCGGTCCACAGGTCGCGGAAGTCGCTGGATACGCCGGATATGCCCTGCACGCCGCACTGCTTGTTCAGGTAGGCGTTGATGCCGACGGTATCGAGGTTGAGCTTATCCATCAAATAGATGACGATCGCCGGGTCTATGTCGCCGCAGCGGGTACCCATGGTCACGCCGGGCAGCGGCGTGAAGCCCATCGAGTTATCCACGCTCTTACCGCCCTTTATGGCCGACATGCTGGAGCCGTTGCCCAGGTGGCAGGTGATGACGCGGGTCTCCTCGGCGGGTTTATCGAGCTTGGCGATGGCCTCCTGCGATATAAAGGAGTGCGAAATGCCATGGAAGCCATAGCGCCGCACCTGCAAATCGGTATAGGCCTCGTAGGGCAGACCATACAGGAAGGCCTCCGGCGGCATGGTTTGATGGAACGCGGTATCGAAAACCCCCACCATGGGCACGTTTGGCATGATGGTTTGGCAGGCGCGTATGCCCATGAGGTTGGCGGGGTTATGCAGCGGCGCAAGCTCACAGAGCGCTTCGAGCACCCGGAGCATTTCATCGGTGATGAGCGCGGCCTCGCTAAACGCCTCGCCGCCATGCACCAGGCGATGGCCTACGGCGTCTATTTCATCCATGCTGCGCACCACCCCGGTTTCAGGGTCGGAAAGCGCACGAATCACCATCGAGATGGCTTCGGTATGGTCTTTCATATCCTTTTGCGTTTCGTATTTGCCTTTGCCCGTAGGCTTATAGGTAAGCTTGGAGCCGCCTATGCCGATGCGCTCACAAAGCCCTTTTGCAAGAACCTCGCCCGTATCGGTTTGGATCAGCTGATATTTGAGGGAAGAGCTGCCCGCGTTGATAACCAGTACTTTCATAAAAACATACCTCCTAGCCTTGTGGCATTACTTTTTTTGCGCCTGTACGGCGGTGAGCGCTACCAGCGATACGATATCCTCTACGCTGCATCCGCGCGAAAGATCGTTGATGGGTTTGGCAAAGCCTTGGCATATGGGGCCTATGGCCTCGGCGCCCGCAAGGCGCTGCACCAGCTTGCAGCCGATGTTGCCCGATTGCAGGTCGGGGAATATCAGCACGTTGGCCTTGCCCGCCACGGGGCTGCCCGGAGATTTCAACTGCCCCACCGATTCGACCAGCGCGGCGTCGGCCTGCAGCTCGCCATCCACATTCAGTTCCGGGGCCAGTTCCTTCACCAGGCGCACAGCCTCGGCCACCTTATCTACATTCGGGTGCTTGGCGCTGCCCTTGGTGGAGAACGAAAGCAGGGCAACCCGCGGTTCCATGCCGCAAAGCACCTTGGCCGTCCGCGCCGAAGCTATGGCGATATCCGCCAGCTGCTGCGCGGTAGGGTCGATATTTACGGCGCAATCGCCGAAGATCAGTACGCCGTCATCGCCATAGCGTGTATCGGGCACCTCCATGATAAAACAGCTCGAAACGGTGGAAACGCCCGGCGCGGTTTTGATGATTTGCAGGCCCGGGCGCAGCGTGTTGCCCGTGGTATTGATGGCGCCGGATACGAAGCCATCGGCCTTTTCATCGTACACCATCATGGCCGCAAAAAAAAGAGGGTCGAGCAAAGTAGCGCGCGCCTGTTCCGGCGTAACGCCCTTGCTGGCCCGCATCCTGGCAAAGGTTTCGCTGTAGCGCGCATAGTCCGGCGCATGCGCGGGGTCGATGATGGCAACGCCGCTTACATCGGCGCCCGCGGCCTTGGCGGCTTGCTCGATTGCATCGCGGTTGCCGATGAGCGTCACCTCGGCCAAGCCTTGCTCCGTAACCTTTTGCGCGGCCTGCAGCGTGCGCGGCTCTGTGCCCTCGGGCAGCACAACGCGCTTTATGTTGGTTTTCGCTTTTTCCTTGATGGTATCTACCACGGACATGAAACGTTCTCCTTTCGAATATACAAACGGAATATAGTGCGTGTTAAAAATGCACTTAAAATATAATGCTAGTATATCATAAGCCTTGACGGAAATGTAGACCGTTTCACAAAATATGTTATACTAAGGCAGGATTAGTTTTACCAAAAAAGAGATGGAGCCGAGCACATGCGCGCCGTAGGCATCATAACCGAATACAACCCCCTGCACAACGGCCATGCCTATCACATAGCAAGGGCAAAGGAGCTGGCCCATGCCAACTATGCGGTGGCCGTGATGAGCGGGGATTTCGTACAGCGCGGCGAGCCTGCCCTCGCCAGCAAGCATGTGCGGGCCAAGTGGGCGCTGCAAAGCGGCGCCGACCTTGTGCTGGCGCTGCCCGCGCCCTTTTCGCTGGCCAGCGCCGAAGGCTTCGCGCGGGGCGCCGTGGGCATACTCGCCGGCAGCGGCATCATACAAGCCCTATGCTTCGGCAGTGAATGCGCCGACCTAAGCGCCCTGCGCCATGCCGCGCAGGCGCTAAACAGTGAGCCGCCCCAAGCCGCGCGCGCCCTGCGGGAGCAGCTGCGGGCGGGGCAAAGCTTCCCCCATGCGCGCGCCGCCGCGTTTGGAATATATGATAAGCAGCTCGAGGCTGCGCTTTCCCGCCCCAACGATGTGTTGGGAATAGAATACCTGCGCGCGCTAAGCCGCGCCGGTTCCGCCATAGAGCCCTTTGCCCTGCGGCGCGAAGGCGCCGCCCACGATGCCGCCGCGCCGGGCGGCGGCTATGCCAGCGCCAGCGCGCTGCGCGCGCATATCCTATCCGGCGAACCCTCCGCGCTAAGTCAATATGCGCCGCCGGAGGTCTGCAGCGACATCGCAAGGCTGCACGCGGCGGGGCGGCTGATATCCCCAAGCAACCTATCGCAGGCGATGCTGTTCGCTCTGCGCCGCATGACGAAGGAGGAGCTTTTGGGCCTAAACGATGTGCGGGAAGGACTGGAGAACGTGCTGTACCGCGGCTGCCGCGAGGCCGCCGCGCTCGAAGAATTGCTGCAACGCATAAAAACCCGCCGCTACACGCTTGCCCGGCTCAAGCGCATCTGCATGTGCGTGCTGCTGGGCATAACCAAAAGCGACCTTTCCGCCGCTTATGCCGCGAATTATATCCGCGTATTGGGCGTAAAAAAGAGCGCTCTGCCGCTGCTCGGCGCGCTGTGCGCGGCCTCCTCCCTGCCCGTGGTCATAAAATATGCCGATGCCGCCGCGTTAAACCCCGCGCAGCGCCGCCTGCACGACATCGACACGCTGGCCGCCGAAATAGCCGCTTTGGGCGCGCAGAGCCCGCAGCCCGCTCCGTTCGATTATGGCATGCCGCTGTTGGTCCTCGATTAATCCGCCTCCTTCGCGCATAAGCTGTAACATGCTGATTGCGCGGAGGATCGTATGAAAAAATATATCATATTTGCGCTTTGCGCCCTTGCCTGCGTACTGCTGGCGCTCCACAGCGCGGCGGCCCTGCAGGCGGCGCGCGAGGGGATTTTGCTTTGGCGGGATAGCATATTGCCCGCGCTGCTACCGTTTTTTGTGTGCGCATATATCATGCAAAGCTGCGGCGCGTTGCCCGCAAAAAGCCGTTCTTATTTATATGCGCTGTGCCTAGTTTCCGGCGCGCCCGCCGGCGCGCGCCTCGCGGGCAGCGCCGAGCGGGATGAAACGCGCCTGGTGGCGGCGCTGAACGTGGTGAGCCCCATGTTCATTTGCGGCGCGTTCGCGGCCAACATGCTGGGGCAGCCCAAGCTCGCGCCGCCCATTTTAATCGGCCAGCTGTTTGGCGCCCTCACCCTGCTGTTGCTGGCCCGCCCCGCACCCATTGGCAAGGAACCGCGCCCCCCAACCGACCCGCCGCCCGCCCTGCGGCTTATGAGCGACGGCCTGCGCGAGGGCATGGCCGCCCTGCTTTCGATAGGCGCAACCATCGTTTTTTTTGCGGCGATGCTGGCGCTGTTGGAGGAAACCGGCGCACTGCGCGCCCTAACGCAGCCGGTAAGCCGGTGCTTCGCCCTGCTGGGGCTGGATGCGCAAGTCCCCCGTATCCTGTTCATGGGCCTGTTGGAAGTGGTGTCGGGCTGCCAAGCCATTGCCGAATCCACGCTCCCGCTTAGACAGGCCGCCGCGCTGGGCGCGTTTTTTTTCAGCTTTGGCGGGCTATGCGTGTTTGCGCAGTCGCTGGCGTTTGCCCGGCTTTCGATGGGCAGGTATTTTAAGCTTAAGCTGCTGCAAGGCGCGCTGGCAGGAGGGCTGACCTATTTGCTCACGCCGCTGTTTTTGCCGCAGGCGCAAGCCGTATTCACCCCCCTGCAGCCCGTTCAATTGCTGCGCAACGCTGTTTCCGCCGCGCTTACCGCCGGTATATCCCTGTTGAGCGTATCCGTTGTGTTCTTGTTTGCCGCCGCGGCCGGGCACGCCAAGCGAGGGCAGGAAAAGAGCGGGGGATAATTATGCCCCAAATCATCCTATAAATATTCCCCCTCCCGGAGTTGGAAGGGGGATAAAAGTCACTTTTACTTTTTTACTTTAAAGTATCCCGCGCGCGTGCAGCGCCCGCTGCGTCGCTTGCGCAATTTCGTCGATGCTTAAAAACAGGCCGTCCTTCATACAATCTATCACGAGTATATCCTCGCGCCGCGCGGCCACCTCCAGATATTTTGCCCGCGCCCGCGCCTGTATGCCGCCCGACGCCTCGTAAACATCCTTGCCTTCACCGACATAATCGCGGTGCCCTTTTTTGAGGACGTTTTCGCCGGCCTTGGCGATATCCACATCGTAATAGATATACACATCCGCGGCGGGCAGGCCAAAGTGACCATACTCCAGCTCAAACACCCAGTCGATGATATCCGGCCGGGCTAAATCGATATCGCGTATGCTTTGGTACACCGCGTTGGAGAGCACATACCGGTTGATGACCAGCACATCGGCCTGCGTTTGATATGCCTTTAAATCCTCCCAACGGTCGAGCGCAAACCACAGCGCCATGCTCTTACCATCCACCGTGTCGGCCTGAACACCCTGCGCGCCGCTTAAGTACCGCCCCACCTCCTGGCCAAAAAAGCTGGTATACACCGGATATTCCCGCGTATCCACCGCAAGGCCGCACGCGCGGCAATACTCGGCCAGCCGCTTGAACTGCACGCTTTTGCCGCTGCCGTCTATGCCCTCTATCGCGATTACTTTAGGTTTCTTCCCGCGCATTACCATCATCCATTCCCAGCGCTTTTTTGAGCCGCCAAAACGTGCTCTGCGGCATCTGCGCCTTTACCCGCGTACCGTTCTCTTCGTGTTCTTCGCGCAATATGCGCCCCTCGCGCTGCAGCAGCGCCATCGCCTCATATTTTTCGTAGGGTATAAGCAGCTCCACCGCGGCCAGCTCCTGCGAGAGCGTCTTTTCCATCGCCGCGAGCAGCTCAGGCAGGCCCTGCCCCGTCCGCGCGCTGATGGCCATGCCGCCGGGCGGCGGCGACGCATCCGCTTTATCGGCCTTGTTATACACAACGATGCGGGGCACATCCCCCGCGCCCAGGCGGGCGATAACATCCTCCACCACCGCCATCTGGCTCTCATAATAGCTGGAGGAAACATCTACCACATGCAAGATCAGCTCCGCATAACGGACTTCATCCAGCGTGGATTGGAACGCCTCTATCAGGTCGTGCGGCAGCTTGTTGATAAAGCCCACCGTGTCGGAAAGCAGCGCCTGCGTGCCCCCGGGCAGCGCGAGCTTGCGCACCACGGGGTCGAGCGTGGCGAACAGCTTATCCTCCGCCATAACGCCCGCATCGGTGAGCGCGTTGAGCAGGGTGGATTTACCCACGTTGGTATAGCCCACCAGCGCGATGAGGGGCAGCGCGTCCTTTTCGCGGCGCTCCCGCCGCAGTGCGCGCTGCTTTTCCACCTCTTTAAGCTCTTCGCCCAGTTCGAAGATGCGGCGGCGGATGCGGCGCTTATCGCTTTCGAGCTTGGTTTCACCCGGGCCGCGCGCAATGGCGCCCGCGCCCTGCCGCGATAGCACCTTGCCTTGGCCGAATATGCGGGGCAGCTCATATTTAAGCTGCGCAAGCTCCACCTGCAGCTTGCCCTCGCGGCTTTGCGCCCGCTTGGCGAATATATCCAATATCAGGGCCGTACGGTCTATCACCCGCACGCCCAATATGCTTTCGAGGTTGCGCATTTGCATCGCGGTAAGCTCATCGTCGAATATGAACAGATCCGCCTGCAGCGCGCTGGCCGCCAGCGAAAGCTCCTCCGCCTTGCCGCTGCCTATATAGGTGGCGTTGTCGACATCCCGCTTGCGCTGCACAAACTGCCCCACCACCTGCGCCCCCGCCGTAGCGGCCAGCTCGGCCAATTCCGCAAGGGTATCGTAGCGCTCGTTGTTTTCGATGCCGGCCAGCACCGCCCGCTCCGGCTCGGCCTCGTGCACGGCCTGTGTGGTGGAACGCAAGCGCTCATCGGCCAAAAATATCTCCTGCATCATGGCGCGCCCCGGCAGCTTGCTTGGGCGCAGCGGACCATAGATTTGCACCTGCTGCTCCTCGCCGTCCTCCGCCATATCGCCCAAATAAGCCGCGTACAGCGAGGCGGGCTTGCCGCCCTCCCCCACGCCCAGCGCGGCCATGCTGTCCAGCCGCATGCTGCGCAGCGTGCCAATATCCACGCTCGAGAGCCTGCCATCGCCATTGGGGTGCGTGTGGATACAGCGCACGCCGCAAAGCCTGTCGCTGTTGCGCACCAAGCGCATGTTGGGCATGCTCACCTTGCCGCTGTCCCCAATGGTCACATCCATCACCCGCCCATCGCGGGAAAGATATACCGATATTTCGCGGCGTATTTCGCCGGTGTAGGCGGCCAAGGCGTTCAGCAGCTCGAAGGATGCAAATTCATCCGCGCCCAGCTCGAAATCGTATAGGGTGCGAATCTGCTCCAACACGCTGTTGCGTATGCCGTCCGTATTGCCATTTAGTTTATTCATCATATATTATTGCTGCGGCTTCACATAGTTTTTCAGGTAGTTCACATCCACACCATAAATCAGGCCGCCGCGCGTGCCCACCACAATCATGTTGTTATACACGGCCGGGGACGCCTCGATGTTGCTACCCAGGCTCATCTCGTTGATGACCTGCCCGGTTTGCCCGTCGATCAGGTGCAAATAGCCCGATTTATTGCACTGTATCAGATACCCTTTGCCGTTCGCGTCATATACCGCCACGGGCGAGCTCCAGGGGTAGCCCGCAAAGTCACACTCCCACTTTACGCTCAAATCGCTCTTGTTGAGCGCCACCAGCTTGCCCTTTTGCCCTTCGGTCATGGCCACCGGCACGAAGATAAGGCCGTCCAGGTCATTTTTGCCCATGGCGATGGTGCCCTGCACGCCGCCGGATACGCCCGAGATGGTTTGGCATTTATAGTCTTTGTTTTCCGCCACGATTTTACCCGTAACCGCGTCTATCTTCCAAATCGGGATGAGCACCGAGCCGTTCCCCGGCGCGCGCCACCCCGCGTGGAAGGAGGTGGAGGTATACACATACGGGTGCTGATCCGGCCCCTCCAGCGAGAGCACCGGCGTGCAGTTGGTATCATCCAGCGTATTCTGCGCCCAAACCGCCTGCATGGTGTTTAAGTCGAGGCAGAGCATGTGCCCGCCGTTATCGGTAAATATGGCGTGCCCGCGCCAGATGATGGCGCTATCCTCCACGCCCAGCCAAAAATCCTCGGCATTGCCATCCACACCCTTGCTCAAGTGCTTGGCACCCTTATAGCGGTATTTGACCGTAACCGGGTTTATGGAAATCGTACCCGCCGCCTTGTCGTAGCTGGTATTGAGCTTGACGGTATAGATTATGCCGGATTCGCCGGGGTATATCAGCGTGTCGGTTTTGGCATCCACCAAAGGCGAGCTGTCGAAATAAGAAAGATCACGCTGCGAAAAGGTATCCTTCGAGCCAAACGTATGCAGCACCTTGCCATCTATCAAGCTGATGATGAACGCCTGGCTGCTGCCCTTGCCCTTGGCGGGGCTGTCATCCCCGCTGCCCACATACATCAGCGGATATCCGCGCGGATCCAGTGCGCCCGCGCCCTTGAACGGGAACCCCAAATCGATGGGATCCCTCGTTTTTTCGCCGGTCATCAGGTTTAAGAAGTAGATATGCCCATCCATCGTGGCATAGATAACCTCTACCAAATCGGGGTTGGACTTGGCGGCGCTGTTTAGGTTCATGATGCGCTTTACATCCTCGGGCCATTTCACGATCAGCGGCTGCCCCGTCCAGCCGCAGCCCGTCCAGCTTCCGCCGCCCGCGCCGCTTTGATATACCTTGCGCAAGCTGCCTACGGTAAACGTCCAGGGCTGCCGCCCCGCGCCCGTCAAATCGATGGTGCCATAGCTGGCGCTATCGCGGAAGTTGTTGCCGCGGAAGGTGATGACGCCCTCCAGCTCGGTATAGGTATCCCCCGTTAAAAAGTCGATGGGCTCGGCGCGCAAATAGCTGGCTTGCACCGTGCCGGCATCCTCCACCGCCTGCTCTATCCCAAAATCCGAAAGGCGGGTGCCATCTATGGGCGCGGGTAAAAATGTAGGCACCGGCGTGGGCGTGGGTTCGGGCGTAGGCGTAGGCGCGGGCGTGGGTGTGGGCTGCGTATGGAACAGGCTGTCGATAAGGCCCGGTTTATCACCCTGCGCCGCTGCATCTCCCTGTTTATCGCCAAAAAGCACCTTGAGCATAACCGTTGCCATCACGATAACGGCAACCAGCAGCACTATCAATAGGATCAGTCTGCCAACATGTATCTTCCTGCGCCGGTGGCCGCGCTTCGTTTTTTTGGTTTGTGATCCCATAGCTTACCTCTTATATATCCTAATATCGTATTTTACATCTTCAAAATATCTCACAGTAGATTATACCGTAGTTGCCCGCCCGAAACAACCCAAGCCTCCCACAGGCGCATGAATAATGTGTAAATTTGGAACTTTTTGAACCGCGTAGGCCTGCCTTACCGCTAAAAGGATATTATAGGCAAAGAGCGCCGCAACGAAGCGACGCCCTTTGTCATGGCGCTTATTCAATTATATTCCTACCGGGCTGCCGCCCGATTGAAACCGCTTTATCCAGGCCCGTTATGCCGCGTGCGCTTCTTCGATGGTGGATATATAGAGCTTGCCGCGCGGAACAACCTGCACGGGCCGGCTCTGCTGCGCATCCCTGCGCGCCTGCTGCGCGCTGTGATGGCGCTTGTCCTTCGTTTCGCGCAGCGCATACGCGGCCATAATGCCCATGAGAATGCCCGGGATCATAAAGGTGAAAAATAAGCCGAAATAGTTCATAGTGCCCTCCCGTTAATATCTTTTTAGGAAACGTTTTGCGCCGCATTGCCGACAGCAAAGTTTCTTCATGAGCTATATTTGCATTATAATATCTTATTACGATACTGTCAATACCGTTTTAGGTACTAATACGTTACTTTTTTCGCTTGCCAAATATTTCTTTTTAAGATACAATAGAAGAAAATGTTGCGGCGCCAAGGAGGGTTCATGAACCGTTTAAAAGAGCTTCGTCTTGCCAAGGGCTTAACGCAGGATGATATCGCGCGCGTGCTGGGCGTACAAAAAGCCGCCGTGAGCAAATATGAAAAGGGTTATGTCGCTTTGCCGCCCGATACCCTAATGACGCTGTGCGATTTTTTTGGCGTTACCGCCGATCATATGCTGCTGCGCGATGCCGCGCCCCAGAGCGCCGCCGTAACGCCGCTGTTTAAAAGCGCCGGGCCGGTTTCCTCGCTGTTTACGCCCATCACCGATACGGTAGGGGTGCCGTTGGTGGGGCGCGTGCACGCGGGCCTGCCCATACTGGCCGATGAAAACATCACAGAATATCTCCCCTTGCCGGCCAGCGATGTGCGCGCGGGCGACTACTTTTATATGGAAGTAGAGGGCGACTGCATGACCGGCGAGTTTATCCCAGAGGGGGCGCTGGTGCTGGTGCGCCTGCAAAACCGGGTGGAAAACGGGCAGATCGCCGTGGTGCGGCTCGAAAACGAGGTGCTGCTGCGCAAGGTCAAATGGATGGGCAATCACTTGGTGCTCATACCCTCCAATGTAAAATACGAGCCCATCATCATCACGGGCGGCGATGTCGAAATCATAGGCCGTGTGATTGAGGTGCGCATTCGCGGGCTGTAATTGTTCTTATAATATGGTATACTGTTGACAATAAATTTTGGGCCCCGCCCATAAGAATACGAGGTATACGCATGTCTAAGGTTTTGTTTGCGCCCATGGGGTTTTCGCGCTATGATATCGACCAAACCTTGCCCTCCCGTTTTGAGCGGCTGCTGCAAAAAAGCGAGCTGGGCGATATGGTGCAGGGTAAAACCGTGGCAATCAAAATACATGTGGGCGACCGCATGACGTTTTCTACCATACCGCCGGTGTTTTTGCGCATCCTGGTCAACTTTGTGCAGGCGCACGGCGGCGATTGCTTCATCTGCGACCATGCCATTGCGGAGCGTCAGCCCGAAAACCGCGGCTATACCCAAAGCACGCTCGGCTGCCCCGTGCTGGATGATTGCGGCCATCTGAACAAATATTATTATACCAAGCAGGTCGAGCTGCGCACCCTGCAGCATGTGGACATCGCAGGCTACATCCACGATGCCGATGTGCTCATAGACTTTTCGCATGTGAAGGGGCATGGCGCCTGCGGGTATGGCGGCGCGTGCAAAAACATCGCCATGGGCTGTGTTTCTACCCGCACCCGGCAGGAGGAGCACGGGCTGGAGGGCGGCCTCGAGTGGGACGCCGATAAATGCGTGCGCTGCAACGCCTGCATAGAGGGCTGCAACCACCATGCCAACAGCTTTAACAGCCAAGGCGAATACGAGGTGTTCTACCACGACTGCACGCTGTGCCAGCATTGCCTGAAGGTATGCCCCACCGGCGCCATCCGCGCCATCGGCCACAACTATACCGAGTTCCAGCAGGGGCTTGCCCTGTGCACCAAAACCGTACTGGACACCTTCGCGCCGGGCCATGTTTTCTACATCAACCTGCTGGCGCAAATCACCATACTGTGCGATTGCTGGGGGTTTACCACGCCCTCGCTGGTGCCGGATATCGGCATCATGGCCTCGAGTGACATCGTCGCCATCGAGCAGGCGTCGCTGGATGCCATCAAGTACGAAAACCTGATTCCCGTCGGTCTGCCCAAAGGGCATGTGCTGGGCGACACCGGGCACTTATTCGAGCGCATCCATGGGAAAGATCCCTTCGTGCAAATCGCCATGCTGGAAAAATATGGGCTGGGCTCGCACGAATATGCGCTGGAAGAGGTGGAGTAAGGCTCCCCGCGCAAATGCCAGCGGACATAGTTTAAGGACAAAAAGCCCGACTGATTGCGCAATCGGGCAGTAGTGTTGTCATTTTTGTTGCGGGAGTGAAAGCTTACTTTCTTTCTTCTATACTTGCGTTCAGGCGTTGTATTTTGCTTTTCCATACAAGATACTGGACTACCCACACGACAACAAATATGGTAATGAAAATGCCAAAGTACAGCATGAATCCCGTGAAAGAATGTTCCATCCAATGCGCAAAGTATGCGATAGGCAACATCGCCAATGAAGCAATAAGGAAATATATTCCCGTCTGCTTTGCAATGCTCCATTTCTCTATTTCCCAAATCACAGATGCCGCAGCAAAAGCCGCACCCAAAACACCGCATAACACCGCTTGAAATATCACAGCAGCCAGTTCGTTGCCAAACTCGGCGACTAGCGCAGGTACGCAAGGATGATATTCGCCCGTAGCCAGAACAGCGGATATCCCGATAGTGATGACATAGCCAATACAGATACCAAGAGGAAATCCCAACGCGCCGCGACCTATAGTTTTTTTTAACATGATAAGCACCTCATATTCCTAACATTGTTTTAATTTTTGCAACATAGCGCCTTGAAACGTATGTTGTACTGCCGTCAATGAACCTCACACAAATACTGCCGGAAAAGCTCAAGTCGAAATCCTTTACCTTTTGTAAATTGACAATTTCCGAATTTGATGTGCGGACAAATACATTGCGGGGAAGCCGTTCCTCAAATTCATACAATCGCAGCCTTGAAGTGTATTCTCCATCGCTCGCAACGATATAAACCTTTTGACTTGCCGCATATATGCGGATGATTTTCTCAATCCCTACAATGGCTGCATTGTTATCCTTGAATCCAACAATCAGTTCTATATTCGGATTTGAGAGCATTTTAGCCAGTTCGTTCACTTCGTCAGAAATTTCTTTTGCCATGATGATGACGGTTGTTTCTTCGCATTGTCTATCTATCTTTATTTCAACCTTCACGTTTTTACCTCTTTCTTCACGTTTTTACCTCTTTCCAAGTTTTATTATACAAATCAAAGCAACGAAAACTACCGTTTCTTAATAGGTGGTTATTGTGAGCATATAGTCGGTAATTTCGGCTTAATGTACACAACGCCTGTCATCCAAAGATTGAAGCCGTTACGAGAACGACACTTAACGCACTTATAGTATAAATGCACAATGGATTGTTATATTCGTTTTAATTAAAGGAGCAAGCATGGGCTTGGAAAATCAAAGGCTACGGTATGCCATCGGTTACTCCGTCGGGGGAAGCTGCGACTGCTTCGCTCTCCATTTCGCTGCTCCTCGACGTATCGCTTCCAACGTATGCGGCAACCTGTCCTCGTCTGCTGCCTCCTCGTCGTAATACATCGGCTCCCCGTTCTCGTCCATCGCCCAATATTTCTGACCGTTGATTACTAGGTATTCCTTGCCATTGCTCGCGCGGTACTTTTCTCGGGCTTTCCCCTCGTTCGACATCGTTTGTGCGTCGGTCATAGTCGTCAAAAACTCCTTCCTGATATAGTTCTAAATAGGTATTCGTATAAAGCTGCGATTCGCCAAGCTTCGTTGTCGGCGTAGCCGCGCCTACAGAATACGGTATGCCATCGGTTACTCCGTCGGGGGAAGCTGCGACTGCTTCGCCGCCTGCCGTTCCGTCAGCCATTCCGCCCACCGCATCAGCTGGTCGTCGCTCGCCGCGTCCTCGTCGTAATACATCGGCTCCCCGTTCTCGTCCATCGCCCAATACTTCTGACCGTTGATTACCAAGTATTCCTTGCCATTGCTCGCGCGGTACTTTTCTCGGGCTTTCCCCTCGTTTGACATCGTTTGTGCGTCGGTCATAGTCGTCAAATGCTCCTTCCTGATATACTTCTAAATAGGTATTCATATAAAGCTGCGATTCGCCAAGCTTCGTTGTCGGCGTAGCCGCGCCTACAGAATACGGTATGCCATCGGTTACTCCGTCGGAGGAGGCTGCGACTTTGCTTTCTTCCGTTCCATCGTCCATGCCAACAATTCCGCTATCATATCGTCGCTCGCCGCGTCCTCGTCGTAACCCATCGGCCTCCCGTTCTCGTCGTACACCCAATACTTTTTCCGGGGCCGCTCCTCGTTCGACATCGTTTGTGTATCGCTCATAGCCATCAAATACTCCTTCCTGCTCTAGTTCTAAAAAAGTTCGAATAGGCTTGTTCCCAACATCCATAAGGATTTTAGGGCTAACAAGTCGTCCTGTTTCTTGGTAGCGGCTATTGTTCCGCTCCATCGCTTTGTCAATTGGCAGTTCGTTTAATATAAGATGTGCCGTATATCCCTTTTTATGGAGAAGGGTTGCAATGTTTCGAATACTATCAACAATTCCTTCAAGTTTAGGATACACGATATTGTCGCCATTTTCAAGCGCTTTTTCGAACACAGCCTTATTGACTTGAAGTTAAAACTAGTGGCGTAAGAAACGTATCTTCTTTCCTGCGAAGGCAAAACGCAACAGCCCCTACCGCAAAATTTCCTTGCATATCTTGACAAGGCATATTTGTTGCGTTACAATATTTTAGCACGCAAAAATTGCGGTACGCGGGAATAGCTCATTCGGTAGAGCGCCGCCTTGCCAAGGCGGAGGTGGCGGGTTCGAGCCCCGTTTCCCGCTCCACGATATGCACCCTTAGCTCAGCTGGTAGAGCACCTGACTCTTAATCAGGGTGTCCAGGGTTCGAGCCCCTGAGGGTGTACCACAAAAGACGCTCCATAAAACGGGGCGTCTTTTTTAGTATGCCGTGCGGCTTCGTTAGGGGCAGGTATCCGCCAAAGCCACTACCGCTTCTTTCATTTCGATGGTTGTTATCGCTTTTTTAGAGGTTTTTTCCAACTCATCAATGTATGCTAAGCTGTTCAAATATTCCTCTTTTGTTACATCAAACTCGACCCCTTCACCATTTGGAAAGTCCGTAGCATCTGTTCCTCATCCGTTTCTCCTCAGGATAGATGCGCTTTATTCGTAAGCTATGCGGTTCCCCTTCCCCTGCCTTTACCCCGCTATCGGATAAAGTTGGTGAATATCTTTTGCTCCAGCTCGGGC
The DNA here is from genome assembly GCA_031261085.1 of Christensenellaceae bacterium. Lineage (GTDB taxonomy): Bacteria > Bacillota > Clostridia > Christensenellales > CAG-138 > Pelethousia. The sequence goes on along the minus strand of JAISKB010000018.1, from coordinate 85,415 downwards.
GGCTGTATGCCGGCCGCCTTGCCCGCTTCGATGCAGCGGAGCAGCCAAGCCATATTGTGCCCCAGCGTGCGCATGGTTTGCAGGCCTTCCAAATCCTGCAGCACATCGGTCGGCGTATGGCCGTGCACCTGATTCCAATACTGCGAACCCACGACGAACATGTTGCTGATGGTGAAATACTTATTGAGCTTATCAAATGCGGCAGAAGCCCCGCCCCGCCGGCAGGAAACCACGGCCGCGGCGGGCTTGTGCGCAAACCGGCCCGCGCCCGCAAAGAACGCCCGATCCAAAAAGGCACAAAGCTGCCCCGCCGCGCCGGCATAGTATACGGGCGACCCCACCACAATGCCGTCAAACCCCGGCACCATGTCGAGGAAACGGTTGACCGCATCATCTATAGCGCATTTGCCGGTGTTTTTGCAGGAGCCGCAGGCGGTGCAACCGTGAATATCCCCGCTGCCCAGCTGGAACAGCTCGGTTTGCACCCCGTGCCCGTGCAGCGTGGCGGCAACCTCGCTCAGCGCGGTGTAGGTACAGCCCTTGGCGCGTGGGCTGCCGTTTAAGAGCAACACTTTCATATTGAACAACCTCCATTTTAATGCTGTGCCGTTGGCCTCTGATTGGGGGAAAGCAACATCTCTCCCCCTGCGTATCTATATACTATAACACCCGGCGCACAAAATACAGTGTAACATTTTATCTTGGCAAAAATTTTTCATGTCGCACTTGACAATTATATCGGCTGGCGATATAGTACTACTGCGTCATCCGATATATCGTTAAACGTAATAAAATGTTTTAAGGGGGAATTCGCTATGGATTTGGATCACGCCGCGCTGACCGAGGGTGTGTACTACATACTGCTCTCGCTCTATCAGCCCCGGCACGGCTACGCCATTATGCAAAACATATCGGCGCTCAGTGGAAGTCGCGTCAACCTAGGCCCTGGCACGCTGTATGGCGCGCTGAACACGCTGCTGGAAAAGCGCTGGATCGAAAGCCTGCCGGGCCAAAGCGCTGGGCGCAAGAAGGAGTACCGCATCACGGCGCAGGGCAAGGCGGCGGTAGAGGCGGAGCTGGTGCGGCTGCGGGAGCTTATAAAAAACGGACAGCATATAACGGAGGCAGAAAGCATATGAAGCAGATTATTCGCAAGGCATATTATGATTACGAAAAAGAGGAGGCCTGGCTCAACGGCATGGCCGCAAAAGGGCTGCTGCTAACGGATTATTCCTGGTGCCGCTATGCGTTTGAGGAGGGCACGCCGGGCGCATACATCTACCGCATCGAGCTGCTGGAGCATGCGCCCACGCACGCCGAAAGCCGCAATTATCTGGAATTTTTAGAAGAAAGCGGCATAGACATAGTGGCCTATTATATGCGCTGGGTATACCTGCGCAAAAAAGCGGCGGATGGCCCGTTTGACCTGTTTAGCGATGCCGCCTCCCGCATGCGCCACTACCGGCGGGTGAACTTCCTTTTCAGCGGGGCGGCCATAGTGGAGTTCCTGATTGCGCTGATGGAGCTTTCGATTTGGCTCACCGCGCTTCGCACAGGGAATGCGCACCTGGGCTTTGCGCCGCTGGGCGCCGCCTGCCTGCTGGCGGCGCTGGGGGTATTGCTACTTTCTATCGGCCGCCCCATGCGCAAAAAGCTGCGCAAGCTAAAGCAGGAGCGAAGCATTTTCGAGTAAAACTTGAGTGAAGCAGAAGAAGCAGGCTGTGCAATGCGCGGCCTGCTTTTTGGCAAAGCGGCACGATAGCCTAAGTTAAGCCTTGACGCCGGGTATATGCAGCTCGTCCGACAAGTACAATTTTGCCTAGCCTGAAATTTTTACGCGTTCGCCGCAATCCTCACAACACAAGATGCCGCCGCGCTTAGATAGCTGCCGGGCTACCATCGTTTTTTGATGCAAAAGCATCGACGATATAGTATCGCATGGAAGAACTCCTTTAGTTGGTGTTTTCGTTCAAAAAAAGACCCCGAGGGGCCTGTTTTTTGGAGCGGGTAATGGGGTTCGAACCCTGTTTTGCCTTGTTTTATCATAAAGCCTAGGTTTTGAATTGCCAATAATCGCAGGTGTTCTCTACGAATTTTGTATTGCAAGCAATGCCGCATTTTCGTGCCTAAAATATCAATCGGGTACTTTTTCGTGTACTTTTCGCGGATCCACCTCGATGCTTTCATTTTATCTTGATGCTAAAATCCCTTTCATAAAATCCTTTACCCGACCTATGTATTCAGGGGGAAGCGCCTGTAAAAGATTAGCAAGTTCGGCATCGAGCAGCTCGGAGTTTTCTTTTTGCTGCTCATTCCCTAGTAAGTTATCAGAACTTACGGTGAATGGAGCTGATTCTAATCCTAAAATATATCCTACTGATACCTGAAATAAATGTGATAGCTTTTCTAAGCTAGATGTATCTATTTCAAACTTACTTGTCTCCCATCCCGATAAAGTACTTTGGGCAATTCCCAACATGTTTGCTAATTCTATTTGCTTCATTCCTGATTTTGTTCTCAATAATTTTAAATTATTCATCATTATATTACTCCTAGATTATATCAATATAGCTGACAAAGCGGAAATGCTGTTTTTTAAAAAGAATATCAAGGTAACCCAAAACAAGGTAGCCAAGACAAGCCCGGTTCGCTTCGCGCCAACTTTACCCATACTTTCCCTCGCTATTTATCAAATACTATTCCCGCATCCTGATAAAACTGCAATGCCATGCTTGTAAAGCCGTCCGTTGTTTCAAGGCACTCTGCCAGCTCCCAAGTGTCATTTATCCCGTTTTGAACCACCTGCATTATTTTCCCAACCGGCGCAAGGTGTAGAAATGCCCATTTATTCGCCCGACGTTCTGCCTTTTCCCTGACATCAAGCCCCGAATAGTGATTATAGAATCCCCCATATTCGCAATGGCCAAGCTCGTGCGCCAAGCACTCTTTTTCCTCGGCATATCCCAGCCGAAAATCTAACCCAATAAAGCAATTGCCATCTTCTACGGACAAGGACTTATTCTCCGGCAAATCGAAACGCAATACGCTATGCCCTTTTTTAGATGCTAACTCCAGCAATTCTTCGGCAGTCACTCTCTATCACGCTCCTTGACAAACTGTGCAAACCTTTTAACCTCGTCATACTGGGCATCAGTAATCGTCTTATCTCCATTAAATAGAGCAAATTTTATATTATCATCGGACAATTCGGTGTTTTCAGGCTGTTCACGGCCTAAGATATAGTCCACACTTACACCGAAATAATCAGCCACTTTCTGCAACTTATCCGCAGATGGCGAAGATTTCCCCAATTTTATAATTGTACCGTTTCCAAAACCGAGTTCTTCCTCAAGCCTTGGAAGCCCCATTCCCCTGCTCTTTGCAAGTAGTTTTATTGCGCCTTTTATGTCAGCACTAGATTTCTCTCCCAAAAAGTATGAAGCAGATACTCCAAAATATTTAGCTAATTTTTGCAGCGTAATATCGTGAGGCATTGCCCCATCTTTCCATCCAGTTGCTGCCCTTCGGCTTACGCCTATCTCTTCCGTAACCTTTGATGGCGTAACGCCTTTTTTAATGCACAAATCTAAAAAAACATTATAAAACATCACTTTGCCCCGATTTTGCATAACTTCATAAAACAGTTTGATATGTCACATTTGTTACCGCATATGGTCACTCTTTATCACGTTCCCTCACAAATTGGGCAAATCTCTTAACCTCATCATATTGGGCATCGGTGATTGTCTTATCGCCGCCAAATAAGGCAAACTTTATATCGTCAGCTATTGAATCGGATGTACGTTCGGTTGCTTTTTCTATGTCTGAAAAAACTGAAATTGAAACATTGAAGTAATTAGATATTTTTAAAAGCGTGGAATTGCGCGGAATTGCGCCTGCTTTCCAGTCTACAACACGAGAAGTTGCAATTCCCATATCCTCTGCCGCACGAGACACGGAAACTCCTTTTTCAGCACATAACTCCTTATATTTTTCGTAAAACAACCAAATCCACCCCTAAATATAAATTCATCAGAGCAAAACGAAGATTTCTGTTGACAACTCTGTTTTACTCTGATAATATGCACCTAACAGAGTAAAGCAGAGAAATTAAGAATCCGATTACTGATGAAATCAGATTAACACAAAACGTAACAATGCGCAATATGCGACTTTGGAAAGGAGAGATTAAATTGACAAAACTGTATTCCTGCAAGCGGCTGCCTATGCCCAGCAAGCATTTAGCGCAATCATTCCCGGTGATTTGCCATAAAACGTGTACCTAATCGTGTACTTACTTAAAACAAAAGCCTGAAACCACTAGAGTTCTAGGCTATTTTTTGGAGCGGGTAATGGGGTTCGAACCCACGATCTCAGCTTGGAAGGCTAATGTGTTACCACTACACTATACCCGCAAATCGAATGAAAAAGCGAAGGGAGCTTCACCCTTCGCAGGAGTGGCAGGGCGCTTAAAAAAAGATGCCCTCACTCCTGATGCGTTTAACTTGCTGTCGCAAGATGTAAACGCAAATAAGGTTGGCAGGACGCTTTAAAAAAATGCCCTGCACTCCCGATGCGTTTGACTTGCTATCGCAAGATACAAACGCAAATAAGGTTGGTGCGGGCGAAGAGACTCGAACTCTTACACCTCTCGGCACTGGAACCTAAATCCAGCGCGTCTGCCAATTCCGCCACGCCCGCGCAAACGCAAAGCCGGGGCAGCCCCGGCGAGTCCAACAAAGCCCCAAAAGCCCTGCGGCTTTTGAGGAAGCAATGGCCGTCCATTGCAGGTGATAAATGGTGACCCGTCGGAGATTCGAACTCCGGACACCTTGATTAAAAGTCAAGTGCTCTACCGACTGAGCTAACGGGTCACGATGGCGATAAACAATCTCCTGTTTCTCTTGTAAATACAGGATTTTTTTAAATCCAATCCCCATCATCCAATAGCCGAATCATTGATCTCTACCGATTCCGCCCCATAGATCTGCATTATATCACATGTTAAAAAGCAAGTCAATTGCATAAAACCATAGATACGTTCAAGCCTTTTTAACTTTTCAAGGCAGTGCAGGAACTTTCCCAAAGTGTGGTTCACGAAGCATGAGCTGTGTCAAAACCGCACAAACGACATGTATAACAAGAAAGTACCCGGATATCTAAGAAAACGCCAATTCATTTGTTCAGCATCCCTCTTGTCATTGAAAAACACCCCTTTCGTTATTCAGTTTATCTTACTGTCTAACTTTTAGGGTGCTGTTCCTTATTCGCAGGCATTTTTCGCGTTCTGCACATTGTTTCTAACGCTTGTTGATACTGTATGGCATGTGCTTAAAACATCCTAAATGCCCAAATAGGCCCGTTTGAGCTCTTCGTTGTTCAGCAGCATCTCCGTTGTGCCGCTCATCACGTTTTCTCCCGTTTCTATGACATAACCCCGGCTTGCGATATCCAGCGATGCGATTACGTTTTGCTCCACAAGCAATATCGTAACGCCCTGCGCGTTAATTTTTGTAATCACATCAAACATGGCGTCCACAATGACCGGCGCCAGCCCAAGTGAAGGCTCGTCCAGCATCAGGAGCTTGGGCTGCTGCATCAGCCCCCGCGCAATGGCGCACATCTGCTGCTCGCCGCCCGAAAGTGAGCCTGCAAGCTGGTTTTTGCGCTCGCTCAATATCGGAAATATTTCAAAGCACATCTCCAGGTTCTCCTTGCGCTTTTCCCTGGTATGCTTCAGGTAAGACCCTACGGTCAAATTTTCCATAATCGTAAGCTGTGGAAACAGCTTGCGTCCCTCCGGAACCTGTACGATCCCCAGCGCGGGCCGCTTGTGCACCGGAATATCGGCTATGGATACGCCCTCAAATGTAATGGTGCCCTCGCTTGGCGCATTGAGGCCCGAAATGGTGTTGATCGTGGTTGTTTTCCCTGCACCGTTCCCACCGAGCAGCGCCACGATTTCCCCTTCGCTTACCTCCAGCGAAATGCCTCGGAGCGCTTGGAACGCACCGTACTTTACATGCAGGTTTTCAATTTTCAGCATGCTTTTTCACCCCCAGATACGATTGAATAACCGCTTCATTTGAGGATATTTCCAAGGGCGCGCCTTCCGCTATCAGCTTACCCTGGTTCAATACATAGATGCGGTCGCAAAGCTTCATCACGGCCTTCATCACATGCTCGATAATGATGATGGATACCCCCATCGTCTCGCGTATGCCGCTGATCATCTCAATCACCATATCTCTCCCTGTGGGGTTTAGGCCCGCTATCACCTCGTCGAGCAGAAGTATGCGCGGTTCCGTTGCCAGCGCGCGGGCAACCTCCATCCGCTTTAGGTCTATCAGCGTTAAATCCTTTCCGCGGATATCTGCCTTGCCCTCCAGCTTCAATATTGCCAGTATCTCGCGGGCTTTCCTGCGTGCGGTTTCCGTGTTGCCGGTGTTTAAAAACGCGCCCACCATCGTATTTTCCAATACCGTCAGGTTAGAAAACGGCCGGACAATCTGGTAGGTCCTCGCCACGCCCATCCGCGCCATTTGGTGCGATTGTGGCTTGTTAACAAGCTTTCCGTCAACATAAATCTCGCCAAGGGTAGCCGGGAACGAACCCGCGATGATATTGAACATGGTTGTTTTGCCCGCGCCGTTTGGCCCGATGAGACCGAGGATTTCTCCCTTGTACAGGTGCAGGGAAAAATCGTCTATAGCCTTGAGGCCGCCAAAGCGTTTTTCTATTTTTTTCGCTTCAAGTACTATATCGCGCTCATTCATCTGTGTTGGCCTCCCCCTTTGTTTCTGCGCCCGGCTCCGGGCCGTTTATTGGCAGGCGGGCTCGCTCCCCAGCCTTCCGCCGCTCCAACTTTTCAGATATAAACGGTATCACGCCCTGCGGCATGAACTGAATTGTAGCCATAAGAATCAAGCCGTAAAGCAACATTGGAAGGCCAGGCAAGGCCGTGCCAAAATAACGCCTGAGCAACTCATTAAAAGGTATCAAAAGACATGCGGCCACGGCTGGCCCAAATACCGTTGCTCGCCCGCCAATTACGGCCATCAGCATGGTTTGAAAGGATAGTTCGAAGTTAAACATGGTTTCTGTATCAATAAATTGGTAAAACGCTACATAAAAGCCACCGCCCATGCCCATAAGCAGTGCGGATATGAACTGCGCCTGCAGCTTGTACTGCATCACATTTACGCCCAGTGACGCCGCAGCCTCCTGGTTTGTATCAATTGCACGGAAGTAGTAGCCGGATTTGGATCTGCTGGTATGCCAGCATGCCAGCAACGAGATCATTAAAAAGCCCAACGCAATGTAGTAGTATATCCGTTTATCCATAAATTGCATATTTTGGAAAGAAACGCCCAACCATTTCGTTTTCAGTCCGGCAGGGCCGCCAAAATCCCAGCCCATAATATACCTGTTTTCATTTAGAAATATTCGCAATATCGCCAGCAAAGCTACCGTTGCGAGAGAATAGTATGTGCCTTGGAGTTTGAATGTAAAGGAGCCCATACCCAAAGATATAATCGCTGCAAAAACGCCTCCAGCCAGTAACCCAAACCATGGCGAAACATGCAGTTCATTGAACAATATTCCTGTTATATAAGCACCAATTCCAATATATACGCCATTACCAAGGCCAAGCTGGCCCGCATAACCGCCGCTGATATTCCAGGCCGTTGTAAAAAATGCGTACATCATGGTAACAACCATAATTTGAAGTACGCTTGAAGACTTTGTTGTGTTTGGCAATATGACAGCCACGGCGAAGGCTATCAGCATCCATACATTATTTTTGCTCAGCTTCTTCATACATGCCACCCATTAACCCTTCATTTTGCTCTTCCTGTTAAAGAGGCCTTCCGGCATAAACAGGAGGATTATTATGAACAGCACATACGTGAGTTCCAAAGCATAGGATTCATTTAGCAATACCGCGCCAACCCGCTCAATTATCCCAATAATCAGCCCGCCTATAAGTGCTCCCTTTACATCTCCCTTTCCGCCCAACACCACGATTATAAATGATTTATTGGAAAAAACCGCCCCTACCTTCGGATATATTTGGAAGGTTGGAATAAGCAGTGCGCTCGAAACGCCCACCAGCGCCAAGCTAAGGCCAAAGGCCAAGCAAAACAGCAATTCAATATTGATGCCCATCAGCCGCGCTACCGTTCTATTTTGAGCCGTTGCTCGCAACGCCCTGCCTTGCTCTGATTTTTGCAAAAACAGGTAAAGTGCCCCCGTTACAACCAATGCAATGCAAAACGATATCAATCTAGGTCTGGAAATAATCAAATCATTAAGTCGAATCGTCGTTCCCGAATATTTTGTATTAACCCCCATAACAAAAGAACCGAATATCATCGTCATGCAATTCCAAAGCACCATCGACAAGCCTGCGGTAGATAATAGCACACTCAGCGGCTCCCTTGCCACCTCTCTCTTGAGCAAATCATTAAAAACAAATTTTTGAAGCAAAAAGCCAAAAACAAACAATACTGTGGCCGTAATGAATATCGTTAAATATGGATCCATCCCCAAATGCTGAACGCAAAGATAGGAAATATACATCCCTACCATCAACGTTTCCCCGTGCGCCCAATTAATGATCCCCATGACACCAAAGCATAAGCTAAGTCCCACCGCGATCGTGGCGTATACGCCGCCCTGTAAAATCCCATCAATTAAGGCTTGCAAATAAATTGTTGCCATTTTTACTAACCTTCCACAGGCGGATGCTTTTGCCCATCAACCTGTTGTTACTATAGTAATAATTCAGTTCCCAAGTACCCTTGCGATAAGCCGGTGATATGCAGGACTGCCCCGCATATCACCCAACTTCATACACTTATGTTTTGCTAATGGAGGGCCTTTCATTCTGCAATGACCGCTCAATGCATAATATAGCCGCCTACGACATTTATGGATTGGCCAGTGATGTAGCTTGACTCGCTCCACGCAAGAAACTCCGCAACATTCGCAACATCCTCTACCGTCCCCAATCGGTGCATTGGTATATTCCCTTCCATATAGGGCACCGCTTCTTCGGCAGAAAAATGGTGCTTTTTACAATATGAAGGAAGCTGTTCCTTCCACATTTGCGTCATCACAATCCCGGGACATATGGCATTTACACGAATTCCCAAAGGCGCAAACTCTGCCGCAAGCGATTGGGTAACGCCAATAATACCGAATTTGCTGGCACAATATGCCTGGTATTCAGTATGCCCCACTTTACCGGATTGGGAGGAGATGTTGATAATGGAGCCGCGTTTGCGGGGCGCCATATGCCGCAACGCTGCCTGGCAGCATTGGAACGTGCCTTTTAGATTGATATCGAGCGTCAAATCCCATATCTCTTCTGTACACTCCAAGCAAGGTACGATTATAGATATACCGGCACTATTCACCAAAACATCCAGTTCACCAAGCTCGTTTTCGATTGATAGGAAGCTTTTCTCAATCTCTTGGCGATGCCGCACATCAAAGCACATGGCAATTGCCGTTCCTCCGGCTTTTACTATCCTGTCCGCAACATCCTGCGCCTTTTGCGCATTTACATCACAAACCGCCACCTTCGCCCCTTTGGCGGCAAAGTGCTCACAAATTCCTGCACCAATGCCACTCCCGCCGCCCACAACAGCAGTTACTTTCCCTTCTATCCCCATTTTGCTCACCCCATTTCCATGCTTACAGCTTTTTGGTTAACGCTCGTCCCAATTCGGAATGGGCCACACAAGAGGATTATCCGCAATATTATCGTCCGGCCATACTATTCTCCATTCGCCATCTACAACCTGTGCGCAGAAGGACAATACGTTTACATTTACATTATAGCGCCCATCTACCGTTCCAAACTTAATTCCGCTCAAGTTTGTATACATGTTTACCCAATGATCCTTATCAAGATCCGTCGTCTTAAGGGCCTGCGCAACAGCTTCTCTGTCAATTACTCCCGCTCTGTCAATCGCATCTATCAAAACTGCCGTGGATGCCCACGCATACATAGAAGCTTCTGCAAACTCATAGCCGTATTTGGCCAATGCTTCATTCACAAGGTCGGTAGCAACAGCCGGAGAATTCGATAATGAATCGGGTATCCATCCGGTATTCACAAACACATATTCTGCGGCATCTTTCCCTACGGTGTCAATAAAAGTAGGCTCCATATATCCAGCGCCGCCTGCCAGAATCGGAACGTTACAATTATACTCCTTGAGCCCCTTTTGGAATAGCACCGCCTCATTCGTATTAAGCACGACAATTGCCAAATCAGGGTCAGACGCCTTCAATTTGTTTACTATGCCGCTTAAATCAGAAGCTCCCCCCTGAATCGATTCGGTTAATATGATGTCGATCCCGGCGTCTTTAAGCACGCTTGCCCAACTCTCCGAAGTCTGCGCGCCAAAATCATCCGCGCTGTAGATAATTGAGCCGGTCTTCACATCCGTCGCATTGCCAAGCCACTGAATAAATTCTATGCGCTTCTGATATACTTCCGCATTCCCGGCGCCCACCCGATAAACATAATCATTTTCCTGTTCCATCAGGTTATCGTTCGCGCATGCGGAAATAATATAAGGAACACCATATTTAATTGCCATGGGAACACAGGTAGCGCTTGTAGCGCTGTTAAAGTTGCCAACTACGCCAATAACGTTTTCTTCTGTTACAAGGCGTTCAAATGCCGAGGCCGCTACATCGGGTTTGGTCTCAGTATCGATGAGCACCAGTTCAACTGCCGCGTTCAAGTTTTTAAATCCGCCGTTGTTATTGAAGTAATCCACCGCCATTTGGGTTCCCATCCATGATAGGTTGCCCGAAGATGCCGAGCCACCCGACATAGGGAACAGCACGCCGATTTTTATCGTTTCCACATCGCCGGTTTCTCCCGGCGCCGCCACGGGCTTCTCCACCGTTGCGGCAGGTGTGCCCGCGGGGGCAGTGCTGTTCGGCGCCCCGGTTGTGCAGGCCGTCAGCGATAACATCATCGCCAGCGCTACAAAGAGTGAGAGTAGTTTTTTCATGATTCCCTCCTGTTTATATTTTTTTGGCGATTATTTGAAGTTTTCCTCTTCAACCGCCTTTGCCTCTCAATATTTTTTTGGCAATTATTTGAAGTTCCCATCCTCCATCGCCTTTACCTCGTTGATTAGGCTGCGCAGCAATGCCGCCCGCGCCGCGTCACCCGCGCTTGCAAATTCCGTCGTCATAAAAGCGTCCACCATCTGTGTGGCAAGCGCCGCGTCCACAACGGAACCGCCAAGCGCAAGCACATTCGCGTCGTTGATTTCCCGGCTCATACGCGCCGTATCCACACTTTCCACCAGCGCGCAGTGCACGCCCTTATGCTTGTTGGCCACTATGGCGACGCCCATACCGCTGGAGCATAGTACGATACCGCGCTCCGCCGCGCCGGATGCCACGGCCTTCGAAACTTCATCGCTCACATAAATGTAGCTGAGTTTGTTTTCCAAGTCATACATTCCAAAATCGATAATCTCATGCCCCTGCCCAACAAGGTGCTTTGCGAGAATTTCTTTAAGCGGATACCCAAACCGCTCTGCGCCCATTGCAACTTTCATATCGTCTCCTCTTCCTCACAACCAAATTGCGTTTTTACTGCCGCCAACAAAGCGTAAACTACCCCAAGCCTGCATCGCAAAAAGCATCGCGGGCCGCATACCACTATGTTGTTGTATAAGGCTTCTCCTAATTGCCTGCCGTCTGTTTTGCTGCTTATGCCTGCGCGCCTGCGCTTCGCTCGAATATGTTTGAATTCCCAAAGCAGTAGTCTATCGCCAGCGCCGCGGCGCCTATAAAGGACGAATCCTTTGTGAATGAGCCCAAGCGGAGCGTAACGTTTTCAAAGTAATTCCGTTTGGCCTTCTCTGTAACCATCTCCATCAGCGTATCGATAATGCTCTCGCCAATCAGGCTGAACCTGTCCGAAATAATAATTTCATTTGGCCCATATGCGCATATAACGTTGATAATCCCTATGGATAAGCTGCCCATTACATCGCGGAATACATAAAGCGCCAGCGGATCCTTTTTGTTGATCGCCTCAACGATTTCGAAAAAGCTGCTATCCCTTTTCAGTATCGTTCCGGGGTAATCCGCAAGCGCCCCGTTAATCCTTTGCGCCATATACGGCGTAGATACATAGTTTGTAAGGCAGCCCCTGTTCCCGCATTCGCACACCGGCCCATCCTTGTTTATGCTGGCATGCCCTATTTCGCCCGCTATCCCCATCGCGCCGCGGAACACCGCGCCATCGTGCAATATGCCCGCGCCTATCCCGTCGCCTGCGCCGATGTACACGAGCGTGCCCGACAACTGCTCGTTTGTCGCCAGCCACCATTCCGCCAGCGCGCCGGCGTTTGAGTCGTGGTCTACGATGACCGGTATGCTAAAGCCCTTTGCCATCTCTTCCTGGAACGGGATGTCTTCCCACCCCGGGAACTCCGTCATAGAGGATATCATGCCTTTTTCGGAAAAATACGGCCCCGGCACCGCCACGCCTATTGCCACGATGCGCTTATCCGCATGCGCTTGCAGCATGTTTTCTATGCTTTCGCGCATCATGCGCACCACGCGCATGGGGCCCAGTTTTTTATCGTAAGGGTACTTTTCCATCACGATGTTCTCGCCATATATATCAAAAAGCCCTACTTTATAGCTGGTACGGCGCAGCCGCACGCCAATCACATAAAACGACTTTTGGCTGATTTGCACACCTATGCTTCGTCTTCCCTTTTTTCCGCTCAGCAGGCTCGTTTCCACAACCAATCCCCAACTCAAAAAATCGTTGATGATGTTTGTAATGGTCGCCTGCTTTAAACCAAGCTCCCTGGCGATTTCTGCACGCGAGCACGTGCTGCGCTTCATCATAATCCGCAGAACCGAGGCCCGGTTCATCTCCTGAACGCTTTCGAGGTTTTTGCCCCTCTGCTGTAGCGATAATACTTCTGTGCTCATAATTCCTGTTTCTTTCCTATAAATTTGGTTTTTATACAAGCCGGATACCTGCACAGCGGCTTTATATAATTAACCAAATTAATTATAAATCAAATTTCATCTCCTTTCCAGTCTTTCAGGAATTTAGCGAGTACGGCGTCGGTCAATGTGTTTTCAAACAGGCCCTCCCACACGGGCAGGGGCGCGGTAATCACATCAACGCCCAGCATGGCCAGGTTCACCACATCCATGGGTTTGTCAATGCTCGCAACCAATATTTTGGTTTTGAGCGCGTTTACGCGGAATATCTGCGTGATGGCTTCCATCATCTGCAGCCCGCAATTCGTATCCTTATTCGCCCTGTTGTAAAATGGTGATATATAGGTTGCGCCTGCCATGGCCGCCGCAAGCGCCTGCCCCGCATTGAAGGTAATCGTGTTGCAAGTGCGTATGCCGCCCTCTTTTTGCAGCATGGACACGGCCTTAATCCCTTCCCGCACGAGGGGGATCTTCACGGTAATGTTGCTATCCCAAGAATTGATTTCCTTGGCCTGACGCACCATTTCTTTTGCAGTGCTGCCCACGACCTGCGTTAAAATCTCTCCATCGCAAATGGAACGTATGCTTTGAATATGCTGCTTGAGCTTGTTTTCCGGGCATTCTTTATGAATGAGCACCGGGTTTGTCGTAACACCCGATATGATGCCCATATCAAACGCCGTTTCAATATCCCTCAAGTTTGCAGAATCAACGAAAAGTCTCATTTTTTACCTCCGATACCTGCCGGTTTTTTATTTGTATACCCTGCTTATGAATAGCCCTTTTTGGCATAGAACGCGATAAGTTTGTTTATTTGTTTTTATAATTCATTCATTTAAGTATTTATTTTAATTAATAATATCATGCTATGCTTTTTCTGTCAACTGGTAAATATAAATTCTTTACTCCTGCGGCCACATCGTATATTGATCCGCCGCCAGGTGCACGGCGGGACTGTTGCCAAGCTCATAATATGCGCCCAGCTGCGCGTAGGTATCTATATACCAAAACCCGTCCACATCCTCTTCCCCCTGGAAGCCATCCCCATGAAACGCTTCCCGGTGCCCCTGCACGGCGGCCTTTTGCATAAACGCCTCCACCTGACCGCGTGGCATGCTCTCTTTTATATGATGGATGCCGGGGCCGCGCTCCTTTAAAAACCTTTCATATACGGTAGGGCCATGAAGCGGCTGAACCACCTCCAGCTGCATAGCGCCGATATAGCATAACGCCACGGCAAACGCAAACGGCTCTTCCACAGGCTTTCCCTCCAGCCTTACGTTGGAGGTATTCCCGCTTGAAAGGGAAAGAATTTTCCACGGCCCAAATTGCAGCGCATGATACAGATATTGTATTGTGCGCGTGTAATCATCCGTAACATAGCAAACCTGCGTGATGCGGCGGTTTTTGTTGTGCGCCGCCAATTCTGCGTTATTCATAGGCACGCTCCTTCATTTTGCCGCATTCGCCGCTATGAGTATTGGGTCCCACACGGATGCATAGATGGGGGAATACGCCAAATCCAGGTAACCCAGCTCCTCCGTCGTCATGCCCCGGTCTATCGCGCAGGCCAGCACATCCGTCCTCCACGCCGTTTCCTTTTCGCCCATCAGCTGCGCCCCCAGTATCACCTTTGTTTCGCTGTTGTAGCAAAGGCGTATGGTGATATCGGCGCTGCCGGGGTAATAACGGGCGTGCGTTTTTGCCTGTATGGTAATGCTTTTTGCTCTTAGGCAATGCGCCTGCGCCTCCGCTTGCGTAAGGCCGGTTTTGCCAAACTCCAGCTTTAGGCACCGCAGCATGCTTGTACCAAGCGCCCTCTTTAGGGATACATCGCCGCCCAGCACGCTTACCGCCGCCAACCGGCCCTGTTTGTTTGCGTTTGTGGCCAAGGGAAGGTATACGGGCGCATCCAGCAGCCTGTGGTACACGGTGGCGCAATCCCCCGCCGCATAAATATCGGTGGCGCTGGTGCGCATCGCAGCATCCACAATAAGCGCCCCATTCCCCAGCATATGGATTTGCTCCGGGCGGAAAAACCGCGTATTGGGCCGCACGCCTATAGCGATGATAGCCGCATCCGCTTCATATCGCGCACCGCTTTCCGTAAGTATGCCGCTCAGCGCTTCTTCGCCCGTAAAGGCCGCCACCCTCTCGCCCGTATGCACCTGTGCGCCGTGATTTTCAAGCTCCCGTTTCACGGCCGCGCCAAATTCCGGGTCAAATGCGGGGAGGCAGTGTGGCGCCGCTTCCAGTATGCGCACCTCCTTTTTCAGCCGTATGCAGGCTTCGGCAATCTCAAGCCCGATATACCCACCGCCTACAATCGCCACGCGCCTTATACCCGGCTGCGCAAGGCAGCGCTTAATTGCCTCGGCATCGGAGATTGTTTTTAGCGAGAATATGTTTTTTAAGCTCACGCCGGGCCAATTCGGCACGATGGGCGCGGCCCCGCTCGCTATGATCAGCCTGTCATATGTTTCCTCATAGGCTTCCCCACCCGCGCCGTTTAGCACCGCCACGGTTTTTGCTTCGGTATCCACACTTGCTACCGTATGCCGCAGGCGCAGGTCTATCCCTTCCTGCAAAAATGCATCGGGCTTGCGTATGCGCACAAGGTCGATATCCGGGTTTTCCCCGCTTATGTAATAAGGCAGGCCGCAGGCGCCATAGGAGGTTTCTTCGCCGCGCTCAAAAACGACAACCTGCGTTTGCGGCATGCTGCGCTTTAGCTTGGAGGCGGCGCTCATGCCCGCGGCGTTGCCGCCTATGATTAAAACCTTCATGCTTTTGCCCCCGTGCCGCACGGTACAAACTGCGGAACGCGCTGTATCCCTTCCTCGCTCCAGGCTACCCGCACCGGCATGTCGATAAATATTTTTTCGGGCGGGCAGCATAGGATGTTGGATACGATTTTGGGGCCCTCGCGCAGGCGTATCACCGCAACCACATAGGGTATCGCCTCCTGCAGCCTTGCGTCAAACGCCTGCCGAAATACCACATATGAAAACACGGTGCCTTCCCCCGTGAGCTTTTGCCATTTTACGTTGGCGGATGCGCAGGCCGGGCAAAAGGGCGCCGCCGGCCAGTATATATGGCCGCACGCCTCACATTGCCTAAGCTGCAGCGTGCGCTCGTTGCAGGCGGCCCAAAATGGCGCCGTGTCACATGAAATTTTAGGCGGAATATGTATCATACTTGTATCCCCCCGGATAGTATCAGCGTGCAATGGCTTTGGAACACGCCGCCGTTATCGCCGCAGACGATGGTTTTGGGCGCTTTTGTCCCCGTTCGCTCCCCCAACTGCCTTTCTCCGGCGCGGCCCATAAGCTGCATCGCCGCTTCGCAAATTGCCGTCATACCCATAAAATACGCTTCCGAAAGCATCCCGCCGGAGGTGTTCACGGGCAGCGCGCCCCCCGGCCCTATCCGTCCCCGCGTGATGAAGGCGCCGCTTTCGTTTGCTTTGCAAAAGCCATAGTCCACCAGCAGGGACTCAACCGTGTAGGTAAAGCAATCATAAAGCTCGCAGGCATCGATATCCTTATGGGTAACGCCCGCCATCTGGAATGCCTGTTTGGCGGCGACCGCCGCCGCGCTATACGGGTCCCCCGGCACATGCCTATAGGGGGATTCCGGCCGGTTGGCAAACCCTATGCCGGATATATAAACCGGCGGCTGCTTTAGGCGATGCGCGTTTTTTGCGGAGGTAAGCAGTATGGCCCGCCCCCCATCGCTCACCGGCGTTGCGTCCAGCAGGCGGAACGGCTCCACCACCATCCGCTCGTTTTCATATTGTTCATCCGTAAGCGGCTTCCCGTGCATTTGCGCAATGGGGTTCAACTGCGCCCAAGCGCGCTGCGCAAGCGCGATTTCCTTCCAAACGTGCGCGCCCGTGCCAAATTCATACTCCGCGCGCCGTGCAAGCATCGCGTATTTCGCAAGGGTGCTCATATCCCCATAGGCCGCAAGCTCATCCGTGGCCTGTTCCCCTATGACCTCCTTCACAAAGCTGCGCTTCCCGCTGCGGGCATTATCCCCATAGGAAATCAGCACATAGTTGCACAGGCCGCTTTCCAGCAATCCGATGGCCTGCGGCAGGCCGTTGCGCGTGCAGTAATGCTCCTGCCCCAAGATTGCGGGCTGTATGCCAAGCTGCTCTGCAACGGTAAAGGCGGTCGTTTCTATATCCTCGCCCACAGGTGGGAAATGGCGGTATAGCAGCAGGCCGTCTACCTCCTGCAGGGCGACCCCGGCATCCTTTGCCGCGTTGATGCATGCTTGCGCGTGGAAGCTTGCGGCCGTACGCCCCGGCACCTTCCCCTGCGGCGTATAGCCTATGCCGGCTATGGCGTATTTATTTTTTAGGCGGCTATACTGCATACCATTACCTCCCGCTAATCTGCCCACGCTTCCTCCGGCGTTGGGAACGTTGCGCCCTTGATGGGGAACGCGACCTTCGTCATATTCATGAGGTGGCGGTAGGTCAGGTTTTCACTGATGCTGTTGTTGCCCCAGCTCCCGCAGCCAAGCGACATGGTAGGGTTTAGCCCATTGCACAGGTTTCCGCCGGAGGCCGTGCCGCCCGCCTGGTTTACCACAACCCGGCTTACGGGCAGTATGGCGCCAACCTGGCTTGCCGTTTCCGTTTCGTTCGTAAACACCACCGCGGAATGGCCCGCGCCCTCCATAAGCAGGTTTTCCTTCGCGTTTTGCACACCCTGCTCAAATGCCGCATACGGCATATAGGCAAGCACGGGGTTCAGCTTTTCCTTGCAAAGCATATCCTGCCGGCCCACGCCGCGCGCCTTTGCCATCAATATCATCGTATCCTCGGGCGCATCAATCCCCAACCGCCTGGCAAGCTCAATGGCGGGTATGCCCACATTTTGCGGGTTGATGGCCCCGTTTGGCTGAAACATGATGGTGAGCAGCTCGTCTATCTTCTTTTCGTCATTAAGGATATACGCCCCGCTCTTTTGGAACGAGGCAAGTATTTGCTCCTCCGCCGCCTTCGGGAAGTGTAGGCACTGGTCACATGTGCAGGGCACGCCGTTATCATAAGCGCGGTTGCCGGTTACGATGGAAGCGACGTTATCATAATCGCTGTAATCCGCCGCAACGATGGTTTGCACATTCCCCTGCCCCACGCCAAAGCTGGGCTTCCCGCTGGAATAGGCCGCCTTTACCATGGCTACGCCGCCGGTCGCAAGGGTAACGTCGCACTTGCTCATAAGCTCTTGCGAAAGCGCCATGGTGGGCGCCTCAATAACCTGTATAAGGTTTGCGGGCGATTTTATATTGGCCAGCGCCGCGTTAATCAGCGCAACGCCGTGCTGCGTACATCCTTTGGTGCGTGGATGCGGCGCAACGATCATCGCGTTACCCGCCTTTATGATGCTCATGCCGTTGCTCGCCACAGTGGAGGTTGGGTTGGTGCTGGGCGCCACGCATGCAATCACGCCGATGGGCTTTGCATATGTAATAACCTCGTGGAGAAAATCCTCCTCGATAATGCCGGTAGATTTTTTATCCCGCAGGTATCTCCACGCGGCGACGCAGGTTTTCTTTTGCTTCCAGGTTTTGCTGTCCACGCGCCCAAAGCCGGATTCCTTCACCGCTTCCTCCGCAAGCACTTCTGCATTGTCGTATATGGTTTTGCCTATCGTCTTTACGATACGGTCGATTTCCCCCTGCGTATACGACTCCAACTCCCGCTGCGCCTTCCTCGCTTTTTCAAGCAGCATATCAATGTAGCTCTGTTCCACTTGTTATCCCTTTCCGCCCTTGTTTGGCTAACTGTTTTTTCTGGCAACCGCCAGCTTTGCTCTTTCAACAATCGACGCGGCCGTAAGGCTAAATCGCTCCATCAGGTAAGCCTGCGTGCCCACTTCGCCAAATTCATCCTGCACGCCCACGCGCTCGATGGGCGTTGGCAGGGTTTCGGAAAGCAGCTCCGCCACGGCGCTGCCCAGCCCGCCTGTTACCTGATGGTTTTCGGCGGTTACAATCGCGCCGGTACGCCTTGCGCTTTCCAGCACGCATGCCTTATCCAGCGGCTTTATCGTAAACATATCCACCACGCGCGCCAAGATGCCTTCTTCTTTGAGCACATCCGCCGCCTTAAGCGCTTCACACACGGTAATCCCATACGCCATCAGCGTAACATCGCTACCCTCGCGCAGCACAACGCCTTTGCCTATTTCAAACGCCGTGCCTTCCTCATATATTTGCGGCGTTTTTTTGCGCGGCGTGCGCAGGTATTGTACGCCGTATGTGCGCGTCATTTCCCGGATAAGCGCCTTCATCATCACCGTATCCGAAGGCTCCATTATGGTGATGTTGGGCATAATCCGCAGCATGCCGACATCCTCAAACGCCATATGCGTGCCGCCGTTGTATTCGCTGGTCACGCCGGAATCCCCGCCGATAATCTTTACATTTAGGCCCGGGTACGCACAGCTCATAAAAACCTGGTCGTAAACGCGGCGGCTTGCAAATACCGCAAACGTAACAAAAAAGGGAACCATGCCCGCCGCCGACATCCCGCCCGCCATGCTGCACGCGTTTGCTTCTGCAATGCCCACGTTGATGGAGCGCGTTGGAAACTGTTTTTCAAACAGCTTTAGCCCCATAGGCCCGCATAAATCGCAGTTGATTACCACGATGCTGTCGTTTTTGCCCGCTTCTTCCATCAGCGCTTCGCAGCAGGCGCCGCGCATCTCTTGTGCCCCCGCCGCAGGCGTTTGCTTAAGCTTTACCATAACGCATACCTCCGGGATAGCAGCCCTCTTTTAGGCGCCTTTCAATTTCTTCTATAGCGGCGGCGCATTGCTCCGCGCTGCAAACAAGGTGATGGTTGTGTTCCTGCTCTTCCGCAAAGTCGATGCCTAACCCCTTGTAGGTATCCAGTACGATGCAATGCGGCGCGTCCGGCGCGTCCTTTGCCCGCAATATGCACGCGTGGATATCCTCCACATCATAGCCCCTTGCCATCTGCGTATCAAAACCAAAGGCCTTGAATTTCCCCGCTATATCCACAGGGTTTTGCACCTGCGCAAGCGTTCCGTCCAGCTGCTTTTTGTTCCAGTCAACAAAGCATATAAAATGGTCCAGCCCATAGTGCGCCGCAGTGCCGCAGGCTTCAAACACCTGCCCTTCGTTAAGTTCCCCATCGCCCAGTATGCAATACACCCAGCTGCTTTGCCCTTTCAGGCGGTTCGCAAGGCATATGCCCACCGCCGCCGAAATACCCTGCCCCAACGATCCCGTGCAAAAATCTATACCGGGCACCGTTCGCGCATCGGCATGGCTGGGCAGCTTTGTGCCGGGCATGTTCAGCGTTGCAAGCCATTCCATGGGGAAAAACCCCCGCAGCGCCAGCGCCGCATATAGTGCCGGCGCCGCATGGCCCTTGGAGAGCACCAGCCAATCCCTGTCTTGTGCGGCCGGGTTGGCTGGATCCACGCGCATCATGCCGCCATACAACACGGCGAGTACATCCGCTATGGAGGCACAGCCGCCAACATGCCCAAAGCCCAGCTTGCCGAACATCTTTAAAAATTGTATGCGAATATCGGCACTCATGCGTTCCAGCAGTTCTCTTTGGTTATCCAACATGCTTTTTACCCATTGCCTTCCTCATAAAATACCGGCATACCTCTCGCCGTCGCGCTATTGGATTTATTTTAATTCTATTTAATTCTATATTTATTATTATAATTAATTTGATTAATTAATATTACAACATACTTGCCTGTGTTTGTCAATGGTTTTATATGGAGAAGTGAAGGCATAAAAAAAGAGGACAAACCCTTTATTCAAAGGGGCTTGTCCTCTTTTCCTCACCGCTGAGCTAACGGGTCACGATGGCTGTGCAGGGAAAATGCCCTGGGCAGCCTGAATCTTGGCTGGGGTGGCAGGATTTGAACCTACGCATGCGGGAGTCAAAGTCCCGTGCCTTACCGCTTGGCGACACCCCATTGTGGGTAATGAGATGGCCGCACTAACGCGCCACTCAGGCGAACCGGCACGGCCACTCATGGCAATATGGGGTGGGTAGTGGGACTCGAACCCACGACCTCCAGAGCCACAATCTGGCATTCTAACCAGGCTGAACTATACCCACCATATCATGAAACGGATGTGGCAGGGTACTCCGAAAAAGATACCCCGCACGCCTGCTGCGCTTGACTTGCTATCGCAAGATGCAAACGCAAATAGGGTTGGCGCGCCCGCAGGGATTCGAACCCTGGGCCTACGGCTTAGAAGGCCGTTGCTCTATCCAGCTGAGCTACAGGCGCATATCCAAAAACGCAAGCCAAGTGAAGCCGCAATACAGGCTATCCCTGCCGACATTTATGTATTGTATCAGAAACGCACATTGGTGTCAACGGGTGATTGCGATTGCAAATTTGATTGTTTTGGGCGGATTTGAGCCATACTAGGGCTATGCTGATACTATTTGTGCGCGCTATCATACTATATGTGCTGGTGTTCCTCATCATCCGCATGACGGGCAAACGCCAGCTGAGCGACCTGCAGCCGTTTGACCTGCTGATTACGCTGCTCGTTGCCGACCTCGCCAGCGAACCGGCCTCCGATATGAGCATACCGCTGCTCTATGGCGTGGTGCCCATCATCGCGCTGCTTTTTATGCAGCAGCTACTGGCTTTTCTTTCCCTCAAGTTTGAACGCGTACGCGTAGGGCTGTGCGGCCACCCCATTTTGCTCATCTCCCAGGGCATCGTCAACGAGCACGCGCTGCACGATGCGCGCTATTCCCTCAACGACCTGATGGAGCAGCTGCGCACGAAGGATATGTTCAACCTGGCCGATGTGGAGTATGCCATACTCGAAACCAACGGCAGCCTATCGGTGCTGCCCAAGGGGCCCAGACAGGCGCCCAGCTACGAGGCGCTAAAGCTGGAATCCCCCGTTGCCAGGCCGCCGTATCTGCTAATTCAGGATGGTCATATGCACCTGCCTACCCTGCGGCAGGCCGGGTATACCGAAAGCTGGCTAAACGCCCAGCTGCGCCGCGCGGATATATCCGATGCACAGCAGGTGCTCTTCGCGTTCCTCGCTGGCCAAACGCTGCATATACAGCGCAAAGCCAGGTTCGGCGGGGATGTCCGCTTCCTCTCCATAGGCAAGGGCGGTGCGGCATGATGTCGAAGCACACCTCCTTCCCCCTCATAAACCGCATTTTCATGTGCGTTTTGGGCGCGCTGCTGCTGTTTTTGTTCATTGCGCCGCACGCGTATGTAACCGGCTTCACAACCGATATGCGGGAGCAGGCCAGCAAGGCGGAAGCCGCCGCCATGGCCGGCGATGTGAAGGCCGCCAGCCGCGCTGTGAACTCCATGCTCGAAACGCTGGGCAGGGCCGAGGGCACGCTCAGGCTGTTTATCAACCACGAAAATGTGAACCAGCTGCACATGGCGGTGG
Organism: Christensenellaceae bacterium; assembly: GCA_031261085.1. Lineage (GTDB taxonomy): Bacteria > Bacillota > Clostridia > Christensenellales > CAG-138 > Pelethousia. The sequence goes on along the minus strand of JAISKB010000018.1, from coordinate 62,954 downwards.
AAGCTTCCCTGCATCTTGCCGCCATCGCCGAATGGGGCAACATGCTCACGGAGCTTCAGGATGCGCTGCGCGTGCTGGAGCACATGGACGCCTCCGAAACATTCAATATTTATAACCTGTTTTAAGGTGTTTTTGCCTCCAAATCCTTCAAATAATGCCCGGCATATGCTATAATACTCATAATTGGAGAGAATTTGACGTTTTTTCAATGATTTTCCCGGGAGGTATTATAGGTATGGCAACCAAAGTTTGGGCGCATCGGGGCGCGAGCGCATACGCGCCCGAAAACACCATCCCCGCTTTTCAGCTGGCCATAGAGCAGGGCGCCGACGGCATCGAGCTGGATGTACAGGAAACCGCGGATGGCAAGCTGGTGGTTCTCCATGACGATACCGTAGACCGCACCAGCAACGGGTTTGGCCGCGTGGCGGAGTTTACCTGCCAAGAACTAAAAAAGCTCGATTTTTCCTGTGGGATGCGCGGCTACGAAGGCGCGCGTATCCCCACGCTGCGCGAGGTATACGGTTTAATCAAGGGTTCCAATCTGCGCATAAATATCGAAATCAAATATGACGCAACGCCCTACCCCGGCATTTGGGATAAGCTTTTGCAAACCGAGCGCGAGATGGGCATGGCGGGGCGCATACTCTATTCTTCCTTCAACCACTATGTGCTCTTAAAGGTCCGCGAGCTGGACCCGGATTCCGAGATTGGCCTGCTGTATGGCAACGCGATGGTAGACCCGTGGATTTATGCCCAGCGCCTTAAGGCGGATGCCATCCACCCGCACTACCTTGCCGCCCAGCATTGCCCCGGGCTTATCGAGGGCTGCCGCGACGCCGGCATCGCCATCAACGCCTGGACGGTAAACGACGCGCAAAGCGCCGCGGCATTGGCCGCCAGCAACGTGCATGGCATCATCACAAATTGCCCGGATGTGGTGCTGCGCGCCATCGGCAGATAGATGCGCACCCATGCCAAAAAGGATCGTTATGGCGGATAAAAAACCGACCGAACTGAATCTGCCAAGTTATATGAAAGTAAAGGGCGGCCAAAAGCCACCCGTGGCTTCGTCTGCGCCAAAGCAGGCATCGGGCGCCGCCGTAAACGAGCGCACCGCACAGGCCAAGGGGCGCAAATCCGCTTCTTCGGCCCGCGCAGCGCAGCCCAGCGGCGGCCGCACCGCGCGCACCGCAAAACAACCCGCCAAGCCCGCCGCACCGGCGGCGCTGGATTTATCCTCCTCCCAAATCGCCAACCGCGCGCGCGGCGCCGAACAGCAAACGCAAAAAAACCAGCGCAAGTTCACCCTGCATCCGGGCCGGCTGCTGGCGATACTCGCCGTTATAGCCGTGGTGTGGGGCGCCATATACATGCTGCAGCGCGCAAGCGCCGCCCCCGCCTATACCGGCCCGTTAACCGCCAATTCGGCGCAAAAGCTCCCCGATGGCGTGCGCGTGCTGGGCTTGGATGTGGGGGGCAAAACAAAGGCCTCCGCGCGCTCCAGCATTGCCGCCGCCGCCGACGCACTGCTGGGCAAGGCCGGCGTCACCTTGCAGCTGGGCGATACCCGCTACACCATCACCGGCGCCGAGGCAGGCCTAACCTACGATGTCGAAGCCATTTTGAATCGCGCCATGGCCTATGACCCGCAAGCCGAAAACACCGACGCCATCGACATCACGAGCGGGGGCAACGCGGGCGAAATCAACGATGTGTTCACATGGGATAGCGAGGCCTTGCGCCGCGCCGTACAAGAGATTGCCATAGCGTTTGACATAGCGCCGATAGACGCCATTGGCGCGCCCACCCTGCACGAGGATCACAGCGTTACCTTCACCTACCAGGAAGGCCGCGAGGGCCGGGCGCTCGACACAAACGCCACCGCCGATAAAATCGAAGCCATGTTCCGCCTGGGCATATATGCCGCCGAAATCGAGGGCATTTATAACGCAGTGCCGCCTTCCGTAACGGCGGGTATGATTTCGCAGCACCTGCAGCTGCGCGCCAGCTTTACCACCAAGTATGCCATCACCGAGGATACCATCACGCAAAACCGCGTATTCAACATACACAAGGCGGCGGATATTATCAACAACTGCGTGGTGCTGCCGGGCGAGGAATGGGGCTTTAACCAGTATGTGGGCCTGCGCACCGCCCAGGATGGCTGGAAGGAAGCCAACGGCATCGCCTATGGCAAGGATTATACCCTGCAGGTAGGCGGCGGCATATGCCAGGTATCCACCACGCTGTATAACGCGCTGCTCTGCGGCAACATCACCATTACCGACAGGCTGGCGCACAGCATCCCTTCCAGCTATGTACCAAAGGGGCTGGACGCCACGGTGGATTCCCGGGGTATCGATTTAAAATTCCGCAACGATACGAGCGCGCCGCTATACTTGTTCACCTATTATGAACAGGTAGAAGGCCGCCATCAGGAGACCGTCACGTTTTTAATCTACGGCCAGCCGCTCGAAAACAACATCAGCTACCAGGGGCGCAGCGAGGTAAAAGAGACGCCCCGCAAGGATATAATCTATACCGACGACGCCACCATCCCCCGCGGCTATAAGGTAATTACTACCGAATCGCGGCCCGCGTATGTGGCGGAGGTATACCTCGACAAATATGTGGGCAACGGCAAGGTGAGCAGCGAATACCTCTACACCGATACCTATGCGGGCAACGCCGAATATGCCCGGCGCGGCACCGCCAGCCCCAAATATTATACGCCGCCGGCCAATGCGGTGCCCATGAACTGAATCTTTTTTAAAGCCCCCTTCCCCTTCCCGTTGGAAGGGGATTTTTGTTGCGGCGCGCAACTGAGTGCAAGCCAGCAACCGCAATAAAAAGTCCCCCGCCCGATAGTCAGGTGGGGGTTAGGGGGGGTGGATAAAACCCTTATGCCATATCCTCATACGCATCCAATTTGCTGCTGCGGCGCGGGGGCTTGTTATCGCCATGGCGGGTACAGGCCATGGTGCCCAGCGCCAGCGCCACGCAGATGGCCGCATAGGGGAACAGTGTATGGTATCCGATATATTCGAGCAGCGCGCCCGAGAGTATGGGCGTCACGATTTGCGCGGCCATGGAGAAGGTGTAATAATAGCCGGTATATTTGCCCACCGAGCCGTATTTGCTGATTTCCACCACCATGGGGTAGCTGTTGACGTTGATTGCCGCCCACGAGAAGCCCACCAGCGCAAACAAGCCATATAACGCAGGGCTAAACCGATTGGCCAGCCACCCGCCGGCCGCAAAGGAACCCGCGAGCAAAACAACGCCTATGAGCACGGTCTTTTTACGGCCGATACGGCTCGAGAGCAAGCCTATAGGGATATACGAAACCACCGCGCCCACCGTGGCGATGAGCAGGCAGGTGCTGGCCTGCCCTACCCCCTGCCCCCACACCACTTCGGCATACTTGGTAAACGCCGTCGTCACCGCGTTATAGCCCATATACCACAGCGCCACCGAAGCCAATATGAGCACGAGGCTGCGCCTTACCTCCCTGGGCAATTTTACGCTTGGCTCGGCAATCTCCTCCGTTTCATCTGCGCCTTCTTTGAGGAGCTTGTTTTCGTGCAGGCGCAAGCCCAGCGCCAGCACCGATATGGCCATAATGCCGGCCACCGCGATAAACAGCGGCTGGTAGTTGGGCAAGCCGCTATCGGGCTGCTTTACCAGCAGCGTGACCATCAGCAGCGTGTACACGCCGCCCAGCGCGCCCATCAGGTTGATGACGGCATTCGCCTTGGAACGCAGGGGCTTGGGCGTAACATCCGGCATCAGCGCCACCGCGGGCGAGCGGTAGGTGCTCATGGCGATGAGCAGCATCCCCAATATGGCTATGAACAGCGGCAGTGAAGCCTGCCTATCCGCAAAGGGCAAAAGCACACAAAGCGCCACCGCCGCCGCTGTGCCTGCTACCACAAACGGCATGCGCCGCCCCGCCTTATCGCTTAACGCGCCAAACAGCGGCAGCATAAACAGCGCCAATATGTTATCGAGCGACATGATGAAGCCGGATATGGTATCCCCCAGGCCAAAGGTGTTTTTTAGGATGAGCGGTATGATGTTGTCATACATCTGCCAAAACGCGCATATGGAAAAAAACGCCAGGCCAACCAGTATGGTACGCTTGTAATTAAGCTGCATAAGTTCCTCCGACATACAGAATTGTGTAGGATAAATATGGTATACTAGCATTAAACCACAATCTCGCCCGGGCCGCAAGGCATTGCGCCCAAACCCGCGTCGCTTCGCCTTAACAAATACTACAGCATGCCCTACAGGAGGTTTTTATGCCCCGTATACTTCTTATCGCCACCGGCGGCACCATCGCCTGCGTACCCTCGCCGGATGGACTGGCTCCTTCGCTGAGCGCCACGCAGCTTTTAAGCTATCTATCCCCCGCGCCGCAGGGCGAAATCGCCTGCCTCGATCTGTTCAATATGGATAGCTCCAACATCCAGCCCGAGGAATGGCGGCTGATGGCCAAGGCCATACTCGAGCGCGGGGCGCAATATGACGGCATCGTCATCACCCACGGCACCGATACCATGGCCTACACCGCTTCCATGCTCACGTTTATGCTGCAAAACCTACCCATCCCCGTGGTGCTCACCGGCGCGCAATACCCCATCCTCCGACCGGACAGCGATGGCAAGGCCAACCTGAGCGGGGCCGTTGCGGCGGCGCAGGCGCTGCCCGGCGGCATATATATCGCCTTTGGCAATGCCGTGATACGCGGCTGCCGCGCGGTAAAAACCCGCACCACCTCCCTCAACGCGTTTGAATCCATCAACGCCCCCTATATCGGCACGATAATGGAGGGCAAATTCATCAACCTAACAAACGAAACGAAGGCGCCGGGCGCATTCCAATATTACCCGGATATCGACCCGCGCGTGGCGCTTATGAAGCTTATACCCGGCACCACCCCGCGCCAGCTTACCGCGCTGGCCGATTGCCATATGCGGGGCGTGGTGGTGGAAGCATTTGGCCTGGGCGGGGTATCCAACTTCCGCCGCGACCATGCCGAGGCGCTGCAGCAGCTGATGGCGCAGGGCATCCCGGTGGTGCTCACCTCCCAGTGCCTTTACGAGGCCAGCACACCGGATATCTACGAGGTGAGCCGCCCGCTGAAGGAGGCGGGTGTTATTTCCGCCGGAGATATGACCACCGAGGCCGCCGTAACCAAGCTGATGTGGGGCTTGGGGCAAACGAAGGATACCGAGCGCATACGCGCTTTTATGCGGCAAAACCTGTGCGGGGAGATATCCATACCATAAAATATCGCGAACGGACAACTGGTATCAGCCCGTTCGCTTATTTTTTTATCGCTTCTTGAATAAATCTGTTATAATGGTGGATATTGATTATGGGGGCATGTGCCCCAATGCAGGAGTTGTAATGGAAAAGAAAAAGGCCTCATTCGTAAAAGGCGCGGCCATACTGGCCGTTGCGGGTCTTATCGTTAAGATCATCGGCGCGGCGTTCCGCATACCTCTGGCCAATACCATCGGCAGCATCGGCGCCAGTTATTACGATACGGCATACCCCTATTATTCCTGGCTGCTGGTCATATCCTCCAGCGGATTGCCTACCGCCATATCCAAGCTGGTATCCGAGCGCACTACGCTGGGCGATTATCGCGGCGCGCACAAGGTATTTTCCACGGCGATGCAGGTGCTGCTGGGCATAGGCCTGTTCACCGGCATCATCATGTTTTTCGCGTCGGATTATATCGCCGAGTTCCACCAGCTGGCCGAAATGGCAAATTGCTTCCGCGCGCTGGCGCCCTCGCTGTTTTTCGTATCCGTCATGAGCGCCTATCGCGGCTACCTGCAGGGTATGCAGCAGATGACGCCCACGGCGATTTCCCAAATCGTGGAGCAGCTGGGCAAGCTGGCCGCGGGCCTCGCGCTCGCGTATGCATTGCTGCCCAAGGGGCCGGAATATGCCGCCATGGGCGCGCTCATTGGCGTGACCATCAGCGAGCTGCTCGGCATGCTGTATATGATGTGGGAATACCGGCGGCGGCTCCCCCGCATACGGGCGCGCATAAAGCAGAGCCTGCACCTGAAGGAACAGCCCGTGGCGCGCAAGCTTTTGGCCATCGCCCTGCCCATCACCATAGGCGCTTCGATAAGCCCCCTGGCCGGCGTGGTGGACAGCGCGCTGATACTGCGCATACTGCTTAAGCTCGGCTACTCCAAAGAGATGGCGCAGACGGCGTTTTCGCTGTTGCGCACCAATGTAAACACCCTCACCAACATGCCCGGCGTGCTCACCATGGCGCTGGCCATGAGCCTCGTCCCCGCCATATCGGCCTGCATGGCCAAGCGGGATAGGGGCGGCATGCAGAGCGCGGCGCGGCTGGGGCTAAAGTTTGCCATCATCGTGGGCCTGCCCTGCGCGGTGGGGCTGTATGTGCTGGCGGAACCCATACTTTCTATGTTATACCCCTATTTGAGCGAGGGTTCCCTCGCCGTGGCCGCCGACCTGATGCGCACCGCCTCCATAGGCGTTATATTCCTTTCGCTGGTGCAGGCCATGACGGGCGTAATTCAGGGCTTTGGCAAGCCCAACGTGCCGGTATTCAACCTGCTGATTGGCTTTGCGCTCAAGGTGGTCACGCTGCTGGTGCTCATGAACATCCCGGATATCAACATACAGGGCGCGGCGGTTTCTACCGTGGTATGCTACGCCTTCGCCGGCATTGCGGATACCATTTACATTGCGCGCAAGGCCAATTTGGAGCTTAACGTTTGGGATGTACTGCTTAAGCCCCTGCTCTCCAGCCTCGTGATGGGCTTTATGGTGTTTATGGTGCGCGGCTTCCTTGTGGGGCAAGGGCATGGCACGCTGGCCACCTTGGCTTCGGTTGCGGCGGGCGTGCTGGTATATGCCATCGCCGCCGTGTATCTGCGGTTTTTCACCCGGGAGGAGCTCGAGTATATCCCCGGCGGCCGCAAGCTGCGCCGCCTTATGTACCGCGACTGATGGGCGCGCAGCCGCTCCGTCAGGTGCACACCATCCCCCCGCTGTATGACGCGGGCTCCCGCGTGCTGATTTTGGGCAGCTTCCCTTCGGTGCGCTCGCGGGAGCAGGGCTTCTTTTATGGGCACCCGCAAAACAGGTTTTGGAAGGTGCTCAGCGCCGTATGCGCACAGCCCCTGCCCGATACCCTGCCCGAAAAGCGGCAGCTGCTGCTCGGTCAGCACATCGCGCTGTGGGATGTGATCGCCTCCTGCACCATCGTCGGCTCATCCGATGCTTCGCTGCGGGACATCATCGCCAACGACATCGCGGCGCTGCTTTGCGCGGCGCCCATCGAACAAATTTACACAAACGGCGCGGCGGCGCGCGCGTTATATGCGCGCCATTGCCAGCCCCATACCCACCGGGAGGCACTGCGGCTGCCCTCCACCAGCCCCGCCAACGCGGCGTGGGATTTGGAAAAGCTGATTGCGGCGTGGAGTGTAATCGTGTAATTTCCCCAATCCTCACCCTACCGGCAGGATAAAAAACCTTCATCCTACAAAAAAAGCGGCTTTTAGCCGCTTTTGTTTTATCTATACACGATATGCGTTCCGCTATTCGTCATACCCGGCGTCGTCAAAATCCTCTTCGTCGAAGTTCTTTTTCTTTTTGAACAGGCCAAACAGGAAGCCGCCGCGTTCGTCCTCTTCGTCGTCAAAGGCATCCTCATCGTCATACTCCTCTTCGACCGGCTTGCGCGCCGCCTTGGGCGCGCGTTCCTGCGGAGCCGCCGCGGGCGCGGGGACGATTTGCACGGCGGGCGCGGCCTGGGCCGGCGCGATGGGCCGGGGCGCGCGGGCGTCAAGATCCCGCCGGTTCACCTCGACCAGCCGCTTATATTCGCCCAAAAAGCGATCCAGGTCGGATAATATGTCGTCGGCATACGTCTTTGCGTTTTCATATACCTCGCCGGCGTTGTATTCCGCCTTCATGGCCAGCAGCTGCGCGCGTTTTTGCGCCTCTTGATATATTTCATCCTCAGAAATCAGCCGCTCATATTCCAGCTTGGCTTTTTCTAAAATATGCGCGGATTTATCGTTGGCGCTGGCCACGATGGCCGCCGCCTGATTTTCGGCATCCTGCGCCACATCGCGGGCGTGCTCCTCGGCATTGTCGAGCATGGTGCGGCTCTCGGCAATCACGCTGTTGGCCCGGCGGATATCCTCCGGGATGGTAGCCTTCAAATCGCCCAGCAGATCGAATATTTCTTCGACATCGACGATGCGCTTATTCGCGTTGCCGCCCAGCTTAGGCTTGGGGCTATTCTCCACCAAATCTTCAAATTGTTCGATGATGTCGTAGATTTTTAAGTTTTGTATGTTGCTCATCGCGTTATCAACCTTTCTGCGATAAAATTTTTTATTGCGGCAGGCACCAATCCATCCAGGTCCCCGCCATATGCGCCAATTTCCCGCACCACGCTCGAGCTCAAAAAGCTCAGCTCCGGCTTCGCAAGCAGGCAAACCGTTTCGAACCCGGGCAGCAGGTGCCGGTTGGCGCAATCGAGCTGGGATTCGTAGGCCAGGTCGGCCGCGCCGCGCAAACCGCGCACCACCGTGCATGCGCCTTTGGCCTTCATATATTCTACCAGCAGGCCGGCGCCGGTTTCGGCAACAACATTTGTTAACCCCTCTGCCCTTGCGCAGGCGGCAATCATATCCCGCCGCTCCTCCAGCGTGAACACAGGCGCCTTTTCGCCATTCGCCAGCACCGCAACATACACGCGGTCAAACAGCGCGCAGGCGCGGGACAGTATATCGAGGTGCCCCATGGTAAACGGGCTGAACGTGCCCGCGTATACCGCTGACTTCATCGTGCATCCTCCCGTATAAACGAAAGCGCCACCTCGCCATAGCGGCGGGTATCGCACACCCGCATGCCCTGCGGCAGGACGGGCGGCAGGCTTGGCGCATGTTCCACCACCAATACATAGCCGCTTTGGAGCAAGCCGCTGTGCGCAAGCGCATGCAGCGCCTTTTCGGCCAGGCCGGATGCATAGGGCGGGTCGAGAAAGGCGATATCCACCCTTTCGCCCTTTGCGGCCATGGTGCGAAGCGCCGCGGCATAATCGCACGCATACACGCTCGCGCGCGCGGTAAACCCAAGCTTTTGCAGGTTGGCCCGCACGACCTCTGCCGCTTGGCGCGCGCTGTCGCAAAAAACAACATGCGCCGCCCCGCGAGAAAGTGCCTCCAGCCCCAGGCTCCCCGAGCCCGCAAATAAGTCCAGCGCCCGCTTGCCCGGGATACCGAATTGGAGTATGCCAAACAGGCTTTCTTTTACCCTGCTTAGCGTAGGCCGCGTATCCATGCCCTTGGGCGCCGCAATGAGGCTCCCGCGTTTGCTTCCGGCTATGATGCGCACCGTTTCCTCCACCCGTATTTTCGCTTAGGCATTCGCTTGGGCAATAATAAGTATACCCATTTTTTAGCTTCGCTGCCTATTGCTATATATTGTAGCATTATTTCCCACCGGCACACAAGCTGAAATACCATTTATTCACAAAACCAGCGTATTATTTCAAAATATCGCCCCGCGCAAAGCACGCCGAGGCGGTGACCACCGCCTGCAGCGGCACATCATAGGCGTCCACGGGGATGCTTTCTACCCGTTGCTCTTCAAGCGCCAGGCCCACGCGCTGCGCCGTCGTTTGGCGCAAAAGCCGGTCATAATAGCCGCCGCCCTGCCCCAGGCGGGCGCACGCCGCGTCAAACGCCACCAGCGGCGTCAACACCAGGTTCAGCTCGAGCGGGCTGATTTCCTGACAGTTGGCCGGGTTTGGCTCCCATATGCCATATTTGCCCCGCACAAACGCTCCCTCGCCGCCAAGCGGCAGGTACAGCCGCAGGGTGTTGCCCGGCCCGCACAGCGGGAACGCCACACGCTTGCCCCGCAGCCGCGCGTGCTCCACGATGCCCGCCGGGTCGCACTCGCGGGGCAGCGCCTTATACGCCAAAATCGTATCGGCGCATTGATATGCTATCAGCGCGCATACCCGCTCGCAGGCCAGCGCGGATTGGCGGGCGATTTCGGCTTGGCTCAAGCTTGCGAGCCGCTGCCGCACCTCTTTGCGCAAAGTTGCTTTTTGCCGCGCGATTTCATCTTGCGTCATGTACGATTGTCCCATCTATCAGCGTGAGCACGCATTTGGCCAAGTAGCTGAACGGATGCGCCGAAAATACCGCGATGTCGGCATCCTTGCCCGGCTCGAGGCTGCCTATGCGCGCGGATAGCCCTACCGCCCGCGCCGCGTGCAGCGTGATGGCCTTTAACGCTATCTCCTCCGGCAAGCCATCCCGCACGGCCAGCGCCGCCACCACGGGCAAATATTGCACCGGTATCACCGGGTGGTCGCTCATAAGCGCAAATTCCACGCCCGCCTCATGCAAAAGCCGGGGCGCGGCGAAGGTTTGGTTGCGCAGCTCCACCTTACTGCGGTCGGTCAGCAAGGGGCCCAGTATGATGCCCGCGCCCGCTTCCGCCGCCGCCTTGATGTGCTCCGGTATCAGATGCCCCTCGGTACAATGATCCAGCGTGATGCGCAGGTTGAATTCCTTTGCGATGCGCAGCGCGGTGAGTATATCGTCCGCCCGGTGGGCATGTATTTTAAGCGGCAGCTCCCGCGAAAGCACCGGCAGCATGGCTTCCTTCACCATGTCAAACTCCGGCTTGTCGCTTTCTTCTTCGGCCTGCAGCTTAAGGGCATATGCCTGCGCCTCGAGCAGGGCGCGGCGGAGTATGGCCGCCGTGGCCATGCGGGTTTGCGGCGCGGCCTTTTGCCCGCTGTATACGCTCTTTGGGTTTTCGCCCAGCGCGGCCTTCATGGCGATGGGCGCTTTTATCAGCATCGCGTCCACGCCGCTGCCCCATGTTTTGAGCGCGGCGAACTGCCCGCCCAGCACGTTGGCGCTGCCCGGGCCCGTTACGCAGGTGGTTATGCCGCCCTCGCGCGCTTCTTTGAAGCAGCGGTCAAACGGGTTGATGGCGTCTATAGCCCGAAGCTCCGGCGTGCAGGGGTCGCTCATCTCGTTGCCGTCGTCCCCCTCGACCTGTATGCCATCCTCCCACATGCCGATATGGTCGTGCGCATCCACGATGCCCGGCATTGCATATAGGCCCGTTGCATCCAACGTTTGCGCGCCGGGGCAAAGTATAGCTTCCCCCACCTCGCGTATGGTTTTCCCCTCTATCAGCACGTCCCCCACAAAGGGTGGGCGCGCCACGGAAAATACGGTTGCGTTTTTAAGCAGATACATATCGGTCTCCCCAATAAAATATGCGGGGCTTTATCGCGGCCCCGGCTAAAATGATTGCAGCGTGCGCGCGATGGCGTCTATCACATCCCGCGCCAGCAGCGCCCGCTCGTTTAGCAGCGCAAGCGCTTCCTCCGCCGACGCGCCCAGCAGGTAGCTGCCCGCGCACGCGGCGTCAAAAGCGGAAAGCCCCTGCCCCAGCAGCGCCAGTATAATGCCCGTAAGCACATCCCCGCTGCCGCCTTTGGCCAGCCCCGCGTTGCCCGTGGCATTGCGGCAAATTCGTCCATCCGGCGCGGCTATAGCGCTTTGCGCGCCCTTGAGCAGCACCGTACAGCCCCATGCCCTTGCATACCGCGCGGCATAGCCTGGCAGATCCGCCGCAATCTCCATAACGGGCGCGCCGCACAGACGGTGCATTTCCCTGGGATGCGGCGTGAGTATCACGTTGGGGTGCAGCGGCGGCCGTTCCCCCGCCATGGCGGATAGCGCGTTTAACCCGTCGGCATCTATCACGGTGGGTTTGCCGGCCTCCAGCGTCGCAAGCAGTATGGCTTGCACCGCTTCTTCCCGCCCCATGCCGGGGCCTAGCGCTATGCAATCAGCCTCTTTGACGTGCGCCCGCACCATGGCCCTATCGCAAGCCGTCCAGGTTGCGCCCACATCCAACAGCATGGCTTCGGGCAGCGCGGCAAAGTATGCGCGCGCGCCCGTGGGGCACAGCGCCTTAAGCGTGCCGATGCCGCCGCGCAGGCACGCCGCCGCACTCATCAGCGCCGCGCCAAACAAGCCCTCGCTGCCCGCCAGCAGCAAGCCCTTGCCGTTATCCCCCTTATTGCTATCCCGCCTGCGGGCGCCTAAGCACGCCGCGACGCGCGCATGGGTAAGCAACTCACACATATCGCGCTAAACACCTTGTCCATCGGTTATGATGGCGTTTGCCACCGCCACCGCCTTGATATGCGAAATGCTCACAAACACCTGCGTCGCGTTTAGCTCCAGCAAGCGTTCCGCCGCTGCGCCGCGCAGCCGCGCGACCGGCCGGCCGGAGGGCTCGTGCAGGATCTCCACATCCTGGAAGCTCATCCCGCCAAAAAAGCCGCGCCCCAGCGCCTTGGCGACAGCCTCCTTGGCCGCAAATATGCCGGCGATGGTTTGCGCGTCGTTGCGCCGCTTTGCAATCAGCGCGCGCTCCTCCACGGTAAACACGCGCTCGGCAAAGCCTGCCTTCGCCGCCGCGCGCTGTGTGCGCTCCACCTCAATGATATCGATGCCGGTACCTAGGATCATGCGGGTTCCTCTTTCTCTAGCGATATATAAATGCGCAAGTGTATATTTAGGCCGGGTATAGGTCCGGGCGTACGGCGCCCATCACCGCGCGGCTGACCGCCTCGGCGCCCGCCACCAATATAGGCAGCAAGTCCGCCTGCGCTTCCCCCGTAGAGAGCGCAAAGAGCGTATCGCCATCCAGATTGGTATGCACGGGGCGTATGCTAAGCGCCATGCCGTCGTGCCCCATAGACGCAAGCTTATTGGCCTCCTCCCGCGTTAGGCGCGCGTTGGTGGCCACCACGCCTATGGTGGTGTTGCCAAAGCCCGCCCGCCCCAGCGCGGGGCTGTGCAGGCAGGGCGTCAATTTGCCTTCGATATGGGCGGCGGCCAGCAGGGCGCCGGTTGTGGGGTCATAGATATCCCCCATGGCGTTGACCACCACGAGCGCCGCCACCTTTATGCCGTTTTGCAAATGGATACAGCTGCTGCCCACGCCGCCCGGCAGGGCATATTGCGGCCCAAACGCCTTGCCCACCGTGGCGCCCCGGCCCGCGCCCACCCTGCCCGTTTGCACGGGGGCCGCCGTGGCGTTTTGGCAGGCGGCATAGCCTTCGCGCTTGCCGGGCCGCACGCGAGGATCGCCCACATCCAGATCGAATATCACCGCCGCCGGCACGATGGGCACCAGGCTCACGCCGGCGTCAAAGCCGCTGCCGGTTTCTTCTAAATACTGCATGGCGCCCGAAGCGCTGTCCAGCCCATAGGCGCTGCCGCCCGACAGCAGTATGGCGTGCACCCGCTCCACCACGTTGTAGCCCCTGAGCAAATCGGTTTCCCGCGTGCCGGGCGCGCTGCCCCGCACATCCACCCCCGCCACGGCGCCGCCGGGGCAGAGTATGGCCGTGCAGCCCGTTTGCGCCGCGTCATCGGTATAATGGCCCACCAGCAGGCCTTGTATTTCGGTAAGCGTGCCCATTATTCGTCCTCATCCTCATCCGCCGCGCCCAGGCCGTTTGGGTCTATGGCATCCAGGCTGCCCAGCACCGTTTCCACACCGCGGCGTATGCCCTCGAAATCGTAGCCCCGCGCCATCAGGCGGCGCACCACGCGCTGCTTGCGCTCATCATCGGGCAGCGCTTCTAGCTGCCGCCAATATTTCTGCGCGATCTGCACCGCGTTTTGATTTTCCGTTTCCTCGGTCACAAGCTCCAACGCGGTTTCTATCGCGCTTTTTTCCAGCTTGTGGTTGTATAGCTGTTCCCGCAGCTTGCGGCGGCTGACCGGCTTTGTGTTGAGCCTGGTCTGTATAAAGTCCGCGGCATACGCCGCATCGTTTAAATAGCCCAGCTCCTTTAGCCGCTCCACGCAATCGTATACCTCATATTCGCCATACTGTTTGGCGTCCAGGTGCAGCTCCACCTCGCGCACGGTGCGCGGCCTTGATGTTAAATACGCGAGCGCCGCATCCATCGGCGAAGTACCTTTTTGTTTTTTTGCCATGGTGGCTCCTTACAGAATGTTTTTTTGTTCCTCTGCGATAATACGCCGCAACCTGCGGCATACTATCGGTACATGCGCTCACGCGCAAAAAACTTATAATTGGAGGTAACTATGTCACCCAATAACCCGAACAGCCCTTTTATGGCCCCGCCCAACACCTTTAATATGGAAGCCAGCGCACCCCTCGATACCAAAAACCTCGACATCCTGAAGGATGAAATGTTCCACGAGGCGCTGGCGTACAAAAAGTGTATGGTGTATGCCCAATGCCTTGGCGAGCAGCCCTTAAAGGATATGGCAAGCGATTTTGCCCAGCATCACAAGCAGCATTTCGACGCGCTGCAGAGCTTTTTGAACTGCCATCAGTAAAGGAGAGTAACAAAGATGAACAACACCAGCTTCAATACCATGAGCGAGCAGGAAATGCTCACCGACATCCTATCGCAGGAAAAGCAGCTCATCAAGGACTATGCCAGCAGCGTGACGGAATCCTCCTGCCCCAATTTGCGCCAGCTGCTCATCAGCAACATGACCGAATGCTCCAACGACCAGTATTGCGTATTTGACCAGATGCACAGCCGCAACATGTACGCAACCAAGCAGGCCCCCGATACCGAGGTGCAAACCGCCAGGCAAAATATGGATCAGCTTCGGCAGCAGACCGGCCTATAAGCCGTTTGCCCCCAGATAAGTAAATTATATCACAACAAAGGCTATCCGAAAACGGATAGCCCTGTTTTTTCTTAACCGTAATATTCCTTTAAAACCAGCTCGGTCTGGCCGGGGTTCTCCCCTGCTTCCAGCCGCAGCACCGCCGGGTGCCCGGCATACGCCGCATGAATCATATCCTTTAGGGCGGTATTGTGCCCATACCCGTGTATCAACCGCAGGCGATAGATGCCCGCCGACCGCCGCAGCGCCGCGTCGATGAGGACGCGCGCCTGATAGGTGGTTTTGCCATGCAGATCCAGCGTGCGTATGCCGGGCTTCATCGTACCTGCCCGGCGCCCTGTATCACATACTTGTAGCTGCACAGCTCCTCCAGCCCCATGGGCCCGCGCGCGTGCGTCTTTTGGGTGGATATGCCCATCTCGCAGCCCAGCCCAAACTCGCCGCCATCGGTAAAGCGGGTGGAAGCGTTTACATACACCGCCGCACTGTCCACATCCCGCACAAACGCCTGCGCCGCCGTCTCGTCCCCGGTGACGATCGCATCGCTGTGGCCGGTGCCGTGCGCCGCGATATGCTCGAGCGCCGCCTCCAGGCTATCCACCACCTTTACCGCGAGTATATAATCCAAAAACTCGGTGTCAAAATCCGCCGTGCCGGCCGGGGTGCCCTGTATATACTTTGCCGCGCGGGGGCACAGCCGCAGCTCTATGGGCTGCAAGCCCGCCGCCTGCCGCTCGGTACCCAGGCGCGCAAAGAGCCGGGGCAAAAACGCCTCCGCGACGGATGCGTGTACCAGGCAAACCTCTTCGGAATTGCATACCGAAGGGCGGCTGGCCTTCGCGTTTTCGATGATGGACAGCGCCATGTCGAGGTCGGCCGCGGCATCCACATACACATGGCATATGCCGGTGCCGGTTTGGATGCAGGGCACCTTCGCGTTTTCGACGCAGGCGCGTATAAGCCCCTCGCCGCCGCGCGGAATCAGCAAATCCACCAAGCCCACCGCCGCCATCAGCTCGGCGGCGGAAGCGCGGCTGGTATCCTCCACCAGGCAGACCGCCTGAACCGGCAAGCCCGCCTGCTGCAGGCCCGCGCGCAATGCGGCGCTGATGGCGCGATTGCTCCCATACGCCTCCTTGCCGCCGCGCAGCACGCATACGTTGCCGCTTTTGAGCGCCAGCGCCGCCGCATCCGCCGTGACGTTGGGACGGCTCTCATAGATGATGGCCACCACGCCCATCGGCACGGCCACCTTGCGTATCAGCAGCCCGTTGGGGCGCGCATGCCGGCTAAGCTCCCGCCCTACCGGGTTGGGCAGCGCGGCTACGTCTTCCAGCCCCCGCGCCATGGCTTCTATGCGCGCTTCGTTCAGCGCCAGCCTATCCAGCATAACATCCCGCAATTTGCCCTGCGCGGCCCGCATATCCAGCGCGTTGGCCTCGAGTATGGCTGGGGCGCTTTGGCGCAGCGCAGCGGCCATAGCCCGGAGCGCCTCGTTTTTACACTGCGTGCTCGCCGCCGCCATCTGCCGTTTTGCGGCGTTTGCCCCGCGCAAAAGTTCTATCGTCGTCATTTTGCTACCCCCGCTTGCCCACAAAATAGGTGCCGGCCGGCTTGCCCTCCAAAATATCATAGAGCAGCTCGGGGTTTCCGCCATCGGCAATGACCATATCCACGCCCGCGCGGGTTGCCCGCTGCGCCGCAAGCAGCTTGGTAGCCATGCCGCCGGTGCCCATCTCGCTCCCCCTTTCGCCGCCCAGCGCCAAAATATCGGGCGTGAGTTCCTCCACCCTGTCTATGCGCCTGGCCCCGGCATCCTTATGCGGGTCCCCCGTATACAATCCATCGATATCGCTGAGCAGCACCAGCAGGTCGGCCCGCACGGCCTCGGCCACGATGGCGCCCAGGGTATCGTTATCGCCAATGCCCAGCTCCTCGGTCGACACGGTATCGTTTTCGTTGATGACGGGCAGCGCGCTCAACTCCAGCAGGCGGAACAGCGTATCCTCAAAATGCCCGCGCCGGCCCTCGTCCTGCACATCCGCGGCGGTAACCAAAAGCTGCGCCACGGTATGGTTATATTCGGTAAACATCTTGTCGTAGGTGTACATCAGCTCGCACTGCCCCACCGCGGCCGCCGCCTGCTTGGTGGGGATATCGGCGGGGCGGCCGGGGAGCAGCAGCTTGCCCACGCCCATGCCGATGGCGCCGCTGGAAACCAATATCAACTCATGCCCGGCGTTTTTTAAATCGCTGAGCACCTTTACCAGCTTTTCCACATGGCGTATGTTCAGGCGGCCGGTGCTGTGCGCCAGTGTGGAGGTGCCTACTTTTATTACAATTCGCATATCAGTTTTTCCCCAACAGCTTGGTTTTTTCGTATGCCGCAATCACCGCTTCCATCGCCGTGCCGCGGAACCCGCCCTGCTCCAGCGCCCGCACGCCCGCGATGGTGCTGCCGCCGGGGCTGCACACGGCATCCTTGAGCGCGCCGGTATGCTCCCCACTCGTCAGCGCCAGCTTGGCTGTGCCCAGCAGCATCTGCGCCGCGTATTCCCGCGCCTTGCCCCGGGGCAGCCCGCAGGCCACGCCGCCATCGGCCAGCGCTTCCAAAAACAGGCAGGCGAACGCGCCGCCGCACCCGGTTATGCCGCTGCCCGCGTCGATTAGGCTTTCATCCAGAGGGTCCAATCGCCCCGCCCCCGCCATACTTGCCGCAAACGCGGCCAATTCCTCATCCTTCACACCGGCGGCGCAGTATAGGGTCATCCCCTCGCCCACCGCGCAGGCCGTGTTGGGCATAATCCGTATCACGGGGTATGCGCCGCCCAGCATCTCGTGCAGACGGGCTATGGGCAGCCCCGCCGCCATGCTCACCAGTATAAAGCGGTCTTTTCTGGCGGCAAGCAACGCCTGCATCGGCTGGAGCGCCTCTGCCATAAGATGCGGCTTTATGCCTAAAAAGATAGTCCCGCACTGGGCGGCCTCGCGCTGGCTCCCCACGCGGCAGCCCAGCTCTTTAGAAAGCGCTTCCGCCTGCTGCGGGTCGCACAGCAGCACCTTTTGCGGCGGCACTTGCTTGCACAGCGCTCTGGCGAGCGCACCGCCCATATTTCCACAGCCTATAAAGGCATATGTATCCTGCATGTTGTTTCCCCCTTTTATTGCGGTAGTCTGCCCCAATTCTTCCCTCAATTATATACGTTCTTTTGTTGCATGTCTATGCACGCGGTGTTATAAATCAGGCCTTTTTTAAACGAGAAGCCCTATACGGCGGCACGCTTTTGTTGTATAATCGTTACAGAAAATATAGATAGGAGTTAAGGCGCATGGCGAAACAATCTTCCTTAAACCGGTTTGAGGCCGCCGAACCATTGTGGAAAGACCGCAAACGCATACTGGGCCTGCCCATCAGCTTTACCCGCTACACGGTGGATAGCGAGCGGCTCACCTGCCACCGCGGCCTGCTTAAAACCGAGACCGACGAGCTGCTGCTATACCGCATATTGGATATCAAATGCGTGCGCACGTTGGGGCAAAAGCTGTGCGGCGTGGGCACCGTCACGCTGTATTCCGCCGATAAGACAAGCGCCACCCTGCATTTGACCAACATCAAAAACGCCGAGAAGGTGCGCGCGTTCATCAGCAGGATGGTGGAATATGAGCGCGCCTCCAAGGGGCTGGTGGGGCGCGAAATATATGGCGCATCCGGGTTTACCGGCACGGAGCATGTTGAGCCGCCCAATTTCGTCGATTTTGACGGGGATGGTATCCCCGATTGAGCGGTTGTTTAAAACGTTCGGTTGCATGGCTTTACAGCGCAAAAGCGCGTCTTATGCTTAAGGCGCGCTTTTAAAGTATACGGGGTAAAACTTATTCCCTCTTTCGCTTGTTCATCGCACAAAAAATGGGTATAATAGCAGGAGTGATTCGTTCCACACCCTCATGCCGCGCGATATGAGGGCATATGTGCATGTAAAGAGGAGAGCCATGTTTATTATTGCGGGCTTGGGCAACCCCGGCAGGGAATATAGCGGCACACGCCATAACGCGGGCTTTATGACGCTGGACTTATTGGCCGACCGCTGGAATATAGATATCAAGCGGCATCATTTTAACGCGGTGCTGGGCGAGGGGCATTTTGGCGGGCAGAAGGTGCTGCTGCTAAAGCCCGAAACATTCATGAACGAATCCGGCCGGGCGGTGCGGGAGGCCATGCACTGGTATAAGTGCGAGCCCCGTGAGCTGCTGGTCATCTATGACGATATCGACATACCCCTGGGGGATATTCGCATCCGGGCGGGCGGCAGCGCCGGCACGCACAACGGTATGCGCAGCGTGATCTATCAGCTGTGCTATGACGACTTCCCCCGCATACGGGTGGGGATAGGCCAAACCGGCGAGCGCAAAAGCCTGATTGCGCATGTGCTGGGCTTGCCCGCAGCCGATGAGAAAAAACTGCTGGCGCAGGCCATGGCCAACGCGGCCGACGCCGCCGCCCTGATCGTGGCGGGGGACTTGGCCCAAGCGCAGGCGAAGTATAATAAGCGCCCCAAAAAGGCATCGCCGCCCAAAGAAACACAGGAAGCGCCGCCGGAGAACGCGCAGGGCACAGCGGCGCCGGAACAGGATGCATGATACCGTGATACACCATCCGCTTCTTCAAATACTTTCACAGCACAGCGAATATGTACGCCTGCGGGAGGCGCTCACCCAGGGTGAGGGCCCCGTAAGCGTGTTTGGCGTGGGCGAAGCCAGCAAGGGGCACCTCGCGGCGGCGTTGTTTGCCGATGCGAAGCGTGCCCTGGTATTCGTTACGCCCAGCGAGGCGGCGGCAGCCAAGCTGGCCGATGAAATCGCCTGCTATGTGCCCTGCGCGCATTTCCCCGCAAGGGATATTCCCCTCACCGGCGATTTCGTCAGCTCCGATGGCCTGGAAGCCCGGCGGGTGGCCATATTGAGCGCGGCGCAGGAAGAGCCCGTCGCCATCACCGCCTCCATCGAAGCGATGCTGCAGCGCCTTGCCCCGCCCCAAACGCTGCGGCAGGCGGTGCGTACGCTGCATGTGGGGGATGTGATAGAACCCCGCGCCTTGCTGGCGGAATTTTTGGCCGCGGGCTATGAGCGGGTGGATGCGTGCGAGAGCCGCCGGCAGGTATCCCAGCGCGGCGGGTATGTGGATATTTTCCCCATCACGGCGGAAAATCCCGTGCGCATCGAATTCTTCGATGACGAGATAGACACCATGCGCAGCTACGACGCGCTCACGCAGCGCTCCATCGAAAACGTGGATAGCGTCAGCGTGCCGCCCGCCGCCGAAATGCCCATAACGGCGGAGGCGCGGGCGCGAGCGATGGCCGCCATGCAGGGGCGTCCCGTTTGCGCGGAGGCATATGAAGCCCTGCGGGCGGGCGGCGTGCCTTCCTGCGCGGTGCGGCTGCTGCCGCTGTTCTACCCCGAAGAATACACCCTGCAGGATTATTTTAAGGACGCGCTGTTTTTGCTCGATGATATGTCCCGCATCGAGGAGAGCGCCCACCTGCTGCACGCGCAGTTTGCCGAGGCCGTGAGCGCGCTGGTCGCCGCGGGGGATATACCCGGCGAGCAGGCCGCCTCGCTCTGCGCGCCGCTTGCCGTCATACAGCGCCTGGGCACGCCGCGTACGGCATTGTTCTTCGCGTTTACCCGCAGCTATGGTCTCATTGCGCCCAAGGCGCTGTTCCGGTTTGAAACGCGGCCGGTTTCCCGCTATGTGGGGGACGAAACGCTGCTTCGTGAGGATTTGGCGCTGTGGCGCAAAAATGGCGCAACGGTGCTGCTGTATGCCGGCGCGCATGCGCAGCGCCTGCAGGATAGGCTGCGGGATATGGATGCCCTTGTGCCGGTCACCCCGGCGCTCGAACGCCCCATCGTGCGGGGCGAGCAGATTATCATTGGCGAAACGCTGGAGCGCGGCTATGAATACAGCGAGCTGGGCCTGGTGGTAATCAGTGAAAATGAGCTGTATGGCGATGTGCCGCGCAAGCGAGCCAAATCGCACCGCAGCCGGCCGCAGATGGCGTTTACCGACCTTGCGGTGGGCGACCTTGTGGTGCACGAGCTGCACGGCATAGGCCGCTTTGTGGGCGTGGTGACGCTCATGGTGGATGGCGCGGCGCGGGATTATCTGCACCTCGTCTATTCGGGCGGCGACAAGCTGTATATCCCCACCGATCAGCTCGACCGCGTGCAAAAGTATATCGGCGGCGAGGACGGGGGCTTGGCGCGGCTTTCCAAGCTGGGCAGCGGGGAGTGGCAGCGGGCGGTGGCCCGCACGCGCGAGGGCGCCAAAAAGCTCGCCTTCGATTTGGTGCAGCTCTATGGCGAGCGGCAAAAGCGCAAGGGCTTTTGCTTTGCCGAGGATAACGCCTGGCAGCAGCGGCTGGAGGAGAGCTTCCCCTATGAAGAAACGGCGGATCAGCTCACCAGCATAGAGGAAATCAAGCGGGATATGTGCAGCGGCCGCGTGATGGATCGCCTGCTCTGCGGCGACGTGGGGTATGGCAAAACCGAGGTTGCCCTGCGCGCGGCGTTTAAAGCTGTGCTTTCGGGCAAGCAGGTGGCCATGCTGGTGCCCACCACCATACTGGCGCAGCAGCATTATAACACCATCGTATCGCGGTTTTCGGGCTTCCCCGTTAACGTGGCGCTGCTGTCGCGCTTTAAAACCCCCAAGGAGCAGCAGGAGATTTTGCAGGGCCTTAAGCAGGGCCGCATCGACTTTGTGGTGGGCACGCATAAATTGCTGGGCAAAGCCGTGCAGTTTAAGGATTTGGGCCTGCTGATTGTGGATGAGGAGCAGCGCTTTGGCGTAGCGCATAAGGAGCAGATTAAAAACATAAAGCGCAGCGTGGATGTGCTTACGCTTTCGGCCACGCCCATACCCCGTACGCTGCATATGTCCATGACCGGCATACGGGATATGTCGGTTATCGAAACGCCGCCGGCGCAGCGGTACCCGGTGCAAACCTATGTGATGGAATATGCCGACGGCCTGGTGCGCGAAGCCATACGCAAGGAAATAGGCCGGGGCGGGCAGGTATATTTCGTATATAACCATGTGCGCACCATGGAGCATTTTGCCACCTATTTGCGCGAGCTGGTGCCGGAGGCGCGCATCGCGTTTGCGCATGGACAAATGGGTGAGCGCGCGCTGGAAAAGACCATGCTGGATTTTCTCGACAAGCAGTTTGACGTGCTGCTGTGCTCCACCATCATCGAAAGCGGGCTGGATATCACCAACGTCAACACCATGTTCGTATACGATGCCGACCAGATGGGGCTTTCGCAGCTATACCAGCTGCGGGGCCGGGTAGGGCGCGGCGTGCGGCTGGGATATGCCTATATGTTCTTTAGGCGCAACAAGGTGCTCAGCGAGGTAGCCGAAAGGCGGCTGTCCGCCATACGCGAGCTGACGCAATTCGGCTCGGGCTTCCGCATCGCCATGCGGGATTTGGAAATACGCGGCGCGGGCAACCTGCTGGGGCCGGAGCAGAGCGGGCATATGGAGGCGGTGGGGTATGACCTCTACTGCAAAATTGTGGATAGCGCCGTGCGCGAGGCCAAGGGCGAGCCGGTGCGCCGGGAGATCGACACCGTGATGGAACTGCCGCTGCCCGCCAGCCTGCCGCACGAATATGTGCCGCGCGAGAGCGACCGCCTGGCCATGTACAAGCGCATTGCGGCCATAACGGCGCAGCAGGATATCTATGATGTGCAGGATGAGCTTATCGACCGCTTTGGGGATATCCCCAAGCAGGTGCAAAACCTGCTGTTCATCTCGCTGCTCAAGGCAAACGCGCGGCGGGCGTTCGTTACCCGCATATCGGTGAAGGAGGGCGAGGCCGTGCTTTCGCTGGATGTGGAGGCCCCCATCAATGGCGCCAAGCTGTTTGACGCGGCGCAAAGCATAGAGGGCGCGCAGCTGCGCATGGGTGAAACGCCGCGGCTCATCATACGCCGTCCCAGGCAAACCGCGCAGGCGCTGTGCTTTGATATGCCACAAATTGTTTACACTCTAAACGATTGTATTACACCCAGCGCGTGATATAATGAAAAAAGTATGCAATGCGAAATAAATGAGAGCCGCGCTCTCAGATTTGGAGAATACTATGAAAAAAACGATTGCCCTTATCCTCGCGGTTTTACTGGCGCTCAGCGCACTGGCGGCCTGCTCGCTTTTGCCGAAGCTACCCGATAACACCGATGCCGCCACGGTAATCCCCAATGAAAGCTACGACCGGGACGCCGCGGTGGTGACCGTTGGCGACGAAACCGTGACGATGGGCGACTACATCGACATGTTCGACAGCTATGCCTCCTACTATTCCGCCTATGGCTATAATGTAGCCGAGTCCACAGAGTCGCTCAATGAATTTCAGGATTTTATCATCGACATATTGGCCGAGGAAAAGATCATCGCCTATCAGGCCAGGCAGAGCGGCTTGACCGCGCTGACCGACGCACAGCTTAAAGAGGTGGAAGCCGCCGCCGCGGGGGAGATTGCCGCCTTTGCGGAAGGCTACCGCGAGCAGGCGCAAAGCGAAGCCGCACAGGATAGCTCGGTGGATGTGGAAGCCCGCATCAAGGAGCTGGTCGCCGCCGAAAGCGAATATTATACCGGCAAAACCATGTCCTACGATGAGTTTGAACAATGGATTCTCGAAAACTTCATCAAATCCGAAATAGGCGAGCTGTTCCGCGAAATGGTGCTGCAGGATGTCACCGTGACGGACGATGCTTTGGCCGCCTGGTATGCCGATGCGCTCGAGCAGGATACGCAAGCCTATACCGAGAGCGGCGGCGCGTATAAGGATAACGAGGAGGCCTTCGAGCTGTATGGCGGTACGCCCGTAACCTATGTGCCCGAGGGCTATAGCCGCGTGCTGCACATACTCGTATTGCCGCAGGATGACCCCAGCGCCGAATACGATGAAAAGGTTACCTCTATGGAAGCGCTGCAGTCCGAATACAAGGAGCTCTCCTTCGACGCGGCTGTCAATGGCGCCAACGATGCCCGCCTGAGCGAAATACTAAAGGAATATAAGGCGTTGCAGGCCGAGGTGGAAACGCTGGAGAACGCGCGCTTCACCTCCGCGCGCACCAAGGCCGATGATGCCTATGCAAAGCTGAAGGCGGGCAACGATTTTGCCGCCATTATGAAGGAATATACCGAGGATAACGCCATGATAGACAACGAGACGATATCCAAAAAAGGGTTGCTCATCAGCAACAGCTACGAGAGCGAAACCGATTGGTCTCCCGAGGTGAAAACGGCGTTTGCCGCCCTAAAGCCCGGCGCATATTCCGCGGTAGTTCAAGATAGCGAAGGCTGTCACATCCTATACTACCTGGGCGATGAGCCTGCCGGCGCGGTGCCCATGGCCGGCATTGCCGCGGGTATCCGCGAGCTGCTGCTGGGCGACCTGCAGCAGACCGAGTGGGCAAGCATGCTGGAAACCTGGCGCAACGACGGCAGCGTGACCATCAATCAGGATTTGGTGCGCAGCTACAACTACAACGCCGTAGGCTAAGCTAACATCCCCTTGCATTTATACCCTCTTCGTAAGGAGAGGGTATTTTTTGCCCTTGGCCGCCCATCTATCCCCCTCCCCCGCGCGCATATCTCGAAATCGCAATATAAATATCCCCCATTTTGTGCTATGATAAATAAAACTGCAAACCGAGGAGAAACCATGCGGCTGGATAAATTTTTAAAGGTATCCCGCATTATCAAGCGGCGAACGGTGGCCAACGAGGCCTGCGACCGGGGCCGCGTGATGATCGGCGGGAAGGTGGCCAAGCCCTCGAGCGAGGTGAAGCCGGGCGATGAGCTGGACATACTGCTGGGCGGCACACATGTGCGCGTGCGGGTGCTATCCACGCAGGAGCACGCGCTTAAGGCGGATGCCACCGGCATGTACGAAATGCTCGGCGGGGCGCAATAACATGCGGGTCACGGGCATATTGCTGGCGGCCGGCGCCTCCAGCCGCATGGGGCACCCTAAGCTCACGCTCCCGCTATGCGGCCATACCGCGCTGGAACGCTCGTTTATGGCGCTAAAAAGCGCCGGCATCGCGGATATCGTCATTGCGGTTTGCGACGCCACCCGCGCTCAGGCCGAGCGGCTTGCGGCGCAGGGCGGCGCCATGGTGATAGAGGGCGGGCAAACGCGGGGGGAATCCGTTTATAAGGCGCTCTCTATGGCGCAGGGCGATATTGTCGTGATACACGACGCGGCGCGCTGCCTGGTGCCAGGGGCGGTGATACGGGCCAGCATTGCGGGAGCGGGGGCAAACGGCAGCGGCGTGGCCGCGCTGCGCCCTGCGGATACCGTATGGCAGGGTGACGCGCCGCTAAATCGCGATGCGCTTTACCTCACGCAAACGCCGCAGGCGTTTAACCGCGCGCGCATATTGGCCGCTTATGAATCGGCGCGGGCAGAGGGCATCTCTGCCACCGACGACGCGGCGCTGTATGCCCGCCATTGGGGTTCGGTGCATTTTACCGGGGGCAGCCCGCGCAACATCAAGCTGACTGCGCCAGAGGATATTCCGCTGTTTGAAGCGATATTGAAAGGGAGCGCGCCTATGCGCATGGGGTATGGAGAGGATACGCACCGGCTGGTGCAGGGCCGCAAGCTGATACTGGGCGGTGTGGACATCCCGTTTGAGCTGGGGCTGCTGGGCCATTCCGATGCCGATGCGCTGACCCACGCGGTGATGGACGCGCTGCTGGGCGCGGCGGCGCTGGGGGATATCGGCCGGCATTTCCCGGATACGGACATACAATACAAGGACATCTGCTCGCTAAAGCTGCTTGCGCGCGTGGGGACGCTGCTGCGGGAAAAAGGCTATGGCATAGGGAACATTTCAGCCACCATCATCGCACAAAAACCCAGGCTGGCCGCTTATATGCCGGATATGTGCAAGCGGATTGCGGACGCGCTGGGCATAGAGGCGGGCCGCGTGAACATACAGGCCACCACCACCGAAGGCTGCGGCAAGGAAGGCCGGCTCGAATGCATCACCGCGCGCTGCGTATGCGCCATAGAGGAGAACTTGCTATGAAAGCGATCACCATCGCGCCGCTGGGCACGCCGGGCAACACCACGGCGGCGGCAAGGGCCGCCATACTGGGCGCGGCGCATGTGTTTTTACAGACGGAGCAGAGCCTTTGCGCGGCTTGGCTAAAAAAAGAGGGTATAGCCTACACCTCGATGGATGACCTATACGATCAAAGTGAGGATTTCGACGCGCTCAACCGGGCCGTTGCGGCACGGCTGACGCAGGCGGCGGGCGATGCCGTATATGCCGTGTGCGGGCGCATGGGCGACGCCGCCTTTGGCGCATTGCTGCGCGCGGCGGAGGCGGCGGGCCTGCAAGTGCTGACGCTTCCCGCGCCGGGGTATGCGCAGGCCGCGCTTTGCGCGCTGCCCGAGCCGGTATCGTTAGACCGTTATACCGTTTGCACCGCGGGCAGCCTGCCCGCGCAAATCGACCCCTACCACACGCTTTGTATAGAAGAGGTTGCCGGCGCGCTGCTGGCCGGGGATGTAAAGCTGGCGCTGGCGGAATATTATGGCGACGCATACCCCGTGTGGTTTTGCGCCTTGGGCAAGGCCGGGTATGCGGCAAAGCGCATATCCGTATGCGAGCTAGACCGGCAGCCCGCATATGACGCGGCCTGCTGCGCCATACTGGGCCCCGCGCAGGCGGAAGAGCTGCCGCGGCAGGGCGTGCAGGAGCTGATGCGGGTGCTGGAGCGGCTGCGCGCGCCGGGCGGCTGCCCCTGGGATGCCGAGCAGACGCACTTGAGCCTGCGCGGCCCACTGATTGAGGAAGCGTATGAGGTGCTGGACGCCATCGAACGGGAGGACGACGAGGCGCTGTGCGAGGAGCTTGGCGACCTGCTGCTGCAGGTGGCGCTGCACAGCGTCATTGCCGAGGAGCAGGCGGCGTTCACCCTGCGGGATGTTACGACCGGCCTCGTGCAAAAGCTGATATACCGGCACCCGCATGTGTTTGGCGGCACGCAGGTGCAAAACAGCGGCGAGGTACTGGCCAATTGGGAACAGCTCAAGCGCAAGGAGAAGCGGCAGCACACCACGTCGGAGGCCATGCAGGCCGTGCCCCGCGCTTTCCCGGCGCTGATGCGCAGCGCCAAGGTACAAAAAAAGGCGGCGCATATCGGGTTCGATTGGGATAAGGCGGAGGGCGCCCTCGAAAAGCTATATGAAGAAGCGCAGGAGCTGCAGGAGGCCATGGCCGGCACGGATGCCGCGCATGTGGATGAGGAATTGGGAGACCTCCTTTTTGCGGCGGTCAACGTGGCGCGGCTGCTAAAAAGGGACCCGGAGGCGATGCTGCATGCGGCTACCGATAAGTTTATGCGGCGTTTTTCGCGCATGGAAGAGCGCATACTGCAGGAGCGTGGGAGCATGGAAGGTATGACCTTGTCCGAAATGGATCAATATTGGAATAAAATCAAGCAAAAATAAGCAAAATAAGCAAAAAAGGGGCTTGCCCTTCGCAATAAACCCTGATACAATAAACAAGGCTAAATTGTAAGAAACAAAATAGGAGGAACGATTCATGAACAAAACTGAGTTAATCGCCGCTGTGGCTGAAAAAAGCACTCTTTCCAAGAAAGATGCCGAAAAGGCCGTTTCCGCCGTACTTTCCACCATTACCGATACGCTGAAATCCGGCGATAAGGTACAGCTGGTTGGTTTCGGTCTGTTTGAAGTCCGTGAGCGTCCTGCGCACAAGGGTCACAACCCCATGACCGGCGCCGAAATCGAGATCGCGGCCAGCAAAGCCCCTGCGTTTAAAGCGGGCAAGGCGTTCAAAGAAGCGCTCAACTAAACGACTGTTTACAAGCAAAAATAAGCGGCGTGCTGTTATGGCATGCCGCTTTTTGCGTGGGGTGAGGATTTCTCCACCCCTTCCCCCCTCCAAGAGAACAGGAGCTTTTGGGAAGAACGTTCCTCGGGGACGTCTGTCCCCGAGTACAAACTCTTTAATCCTTTTCCTTCTCCCGGGAGAGGGGGCAGGGGGTGGGCGCAACATCTTACACAGCAGCCCTCCATACAAAAAGCGCACCCAACAGGGTGCGCCTTTATCAAACTATTATGCCATATCCTACGCCAATTTAGGCGAACCTGTTTATCTTTCAGGCGCAATCAAGCCATAGTTCCCATCATTGCGCTGATAGAGCACATTCACGCTGCCATTTTCGGCATTTTCGAACACATAGAACGAATGCCCCAGCAGCTCCAGCTGCAGTATGGCCTCATCCACGCTCATGGGCTTCATGGCAAACCGCTTTACGCGCACGACCTCGCGCGTTTCTTCCGCGTCGTCGTCGATGGGGGCATACACGGGCTCCCCGCCCTTAAACGCACCCTGCCGCAGGTTCTTTTCGAGCTTGGTACGGTGCTTGACGATTTGGCGCTCAAGCTTCGCAAGCACGCTATCCACCGATGCGTACATGTCGCCGGAAACCACTTCGCCGCGAATGATGCCGCCACTGTAGGGAATCGTCACTTCGACGATATGGCGGCTGCGCTCAACCGCCAGCGTCACATGCGCCTCGGTATCCTCGGGGAAATACTTGTCGAGTTTGGCTACCTTCTTAACGACGAGGTCTTCGAGGTAATCCGAAATCTCAATGTTTTTGCCGGTGATGGAAATTCGCATAATCCTTCCCCTTCCCGCGCCGCCTTTACCGTGCTTAAGCCACACTGCGGCGCACTCGTTTCTTTAACTAAGATTATACCACAGATTGCGATTAGAAAACAAACCAACCGCAAATCAATGCGTAAGAAATAATCCCAAAATCATATATACGGCAAAGGACACCAAATACGCCACCACGATTTGATATACGATGGCAAAAACGGTCCACTTTCCGCTGTTGAGCTCGCGGTGCATGGTGGTTACCGCCGCCAGGCAAGGCGTATACAGCAATACGAACACCAAAAAGGCATAGGCCGCGCGCGGTGTAAACGTGGTGGAAAGCGCCGCGGCGATGGCCCCGTTTTGCGCCGAGAGCGAAAACCCATAAAACATGGCCAGGCTGCTCACCACCGCCTCCTTGGCCGCGATGCCGGTCAGCAACGCCACCGCCGCCTGCCAGGTGCCAAAGCCCAGCGGCGTAAACAGCGGGGCAACCACGCCGCCCAGCGTGCCCAATATGCTGCGGGCGGCATCCTGTGTTAGCGCCAGCCTAAAATCGAAGCTCTGCAAAAACCACAGCAGCACGCTCACGGCAAATATCACCGTGCCCGCCCGCTGCAAAAAGTGGCGCACCCGCTCCCACACATGCGTGAACGTATTGCGCGCCGTGGGCACGCGGTAAGGCGGCAGTTCTATAACAAAGGGAGCATCCTGCCCGGCGAACAGCTTCTTTTTAAACAGCAGCCCCGAGGCGATGCCCATCAATATGCCCAAAGCATACAGGCTTAGTATAATAAGCCCCCTGCCCTTTGAAAAAAACGCGCCCGCAATCAGCCCATATACCGGCAGCTTGGCCGAGCAGCTCATAAAGGGCAGCAGCAATATGGTCATGCGCTTATCCTTTTCGTTATCCATGGTGCGCGCGCCCATGGCGGCGGGCACCGTGCAGCCAAACCCCATCAAAAGCGGTATGAAGCTTTTGCCGCTTAAGCCAAAGCGGCGCATCGGCTTATCCATAATGAAGGCGATGCGGCTCATATACCCGCTATCCTCCAGCAGGGATAGGCAGAAGAACAGTATGGCAATCTGCGGCAAAAACGTGAGCACGCCGCCCACGCCGGTGAGTATGCCATCGCAAACCAGGCTGGTAAGCCAGGCAAACGCGTCCACCCGCTCCAACGCCGCGCGCACATAGGGTATGAGCAAATCCCATATCAGCACGCTCACCATATTGCTCAGCCACGCGCCTACCGTAGAAAACGTGAGCGAAAATATCAACAGCATGATACCGATAAAAATCGGAATCGCCAAAACCTTATTCGTAAGCACCGCGTCGATTTTATTGGAAGGGGAGCCTTCGCCCTGCCCGCGCGCCCGGCGCAGCGCCGCCTCGCACACCCGCCCCACATATTGATAGCGGCTATCCGCCACCATGGTTTCGTTATCGCCCAAGGGGTTGGCCGAAGCATATTCCCTTGCGATGGCGTCTATTTTCGCCTGCGCCTCCGGCGGCATGTGCAGCCGCTCTTTAAGCAGCGGGTCCCCCTCCAGCAGCTTAATCTCCGCCCAGTGCAGCGGCAGCCCCGCTTTCGCCGCATATTGCTCCGCCACCTCGCCTATGCGGTGATGCGCCGCGTGGGTATAGTCGTCGTATACGTCATCCGGCTCGATGTTGAAGCCCTCGTGCATCTGCACATGTATGGCGTGAATCAGCTTTTGCGCCTGCTCGATGAGCAAATCCACCCCCATGCCGGTGCGCGCCGAAATCGGGATGACGGGTATGCCAAGCTCCAGCGAAAGCCGCTGTATGTCGATTTGATCGCCGTTCTTTTTTACCTCATCCATCATGTTGAGCGCGATAATCATGGGCCGTTCCAGCTCCAGCAGCTGCACGGTCAGGTATAGGTTGCGCTCCAGATTGGTTCCATCCACGATGTTGATAACGGCGTCCGGCTTTTCATCCACGATGAAGCGCCGCGCGATGATCTCCTCCATGGAGTGCGGCGACAGCGAGTAGATGCCGGGCAAATCCACCAGCGTCATCTCATGCCCGTGCGTATATAGGGCAGGCTGCCCCACCGTGCCCCGGTTGGGCTGCTTCACCCGGCCCTCTTTCTTTTCGACCGTGACGCCGGGCCAGTTGCCCACATACTCGTGCCCGCCCGTCATGGCGTTAAACAGCGTGGTTTTACCGCAGTTGGGGTTGCCCACCAGCGCCAGCTTCACCGGCGCATCGTCATCATTCGGCAGGGGGCGCAAGGGGCGGTTTGCCCGGCGGGTTTCGAATATGGCGGTTAGCCTGGCCGCCTGCCGGTGCCCCGCGGCGTCGGTATCCCGCGCATGGCTCAGCTGCGCGCGGGCGCTGCGTGCGTGCTCGCCCTGCGCCGCCTGCCGCTTGCGCAGATATTCCTCCTGCTCGGCCCCGCTCATCAGCGTGATATGCAGGGCGTCGGCGCGGCGCAGCGAAAGCGAGTACCCCCGAAGCGATACCTCGATGGGGTCGCCCATAGGCGCCGCCTTCACGAGCGTAACCTCAATGCCCGGCGTGATGCCCATATCCACAATGCGGCCGCGGACGCGTGAATCGGCGGTATCCACCGCATAAACATATCCGCTTTGCCCCGGCGCGAGTTCGCCCAGCGAGCCGCGAATCGTATCCATAAAAAAGCGCCTTCTTCCCTTTTACATCCATTGCGCCCTTGCGCTACTCATGTAGTATAGGGTTTGCCATTTCGGCTTGTCAAGCCGTTTTGCCCAAAGCGCGGCATACTCGCTGCGCGCTCTTGGGGTTATGCTTGCTCGAAGCCGCGCGGCCGCTTGAATCGTATGGTTGCAACCCGCGCGCAAAGCCGCTATAATGTGGGAGGTTACGTTTATACCACGTTGGAGGGAACTATGCAACAAGTATACGAGCAAGCCAAGGCGGCCATCGCAGAATTGCTGTTGGCGGCGGAAGGCTTGAAACAAGGCGATATGCTGGTGGTAGGCTGCTCTACCAGCGAAATTTGCGGCAAGCGCATAGGCACCGGCTCCTCGCACGAGGCGGCCGCCGCCGTTATGCGGGCCATATTGCCCGAAACGCAAAAGCGCGGCCTGTTTTTGTGCGTGCAATGCTGCGAGCACTTAAACCGCTGCCTGGTGGTGGAGCGCGCCTGTATGGAGCAATATGACCTGCAGCAGGTTTGGGTGCGGCCGCACCTGCACGCGGGTGGCGCGTTTGCGATGCAGGCTATGGAGCAGCTGCGCGATTATGTGATGGTGGAGGACCTGCGCTCGAAGGCGCGCGCGGGCATGGATATTGGCGGCACGCTCATCGGCATGCATCTGCGCTCGGTGGCTGTGCCCATCCACGCGAACACGCGGCACATCGGCGAGGCCGGCCTCGTGATGGCGCGCACCCGCCCCAAATATGTGGGCGGCCCACGGGCGCAATACGATGATACCCCCCCGCATTGATGCGAAATTTCCTTCGAGAACAGCGACGTTTTCAAAAAGATGGAAGCCTTTTGTTTGCCGTGTATGGTATTTCCCAAAATGCGGCAGGCATAAATAAAAAAAATAGTTGTTGTTTTTTCTATACGTTTAGATTATAATATAAATTGGTTGTTCGGATATTCGGGCTGTGGTTGCAAATCGATGCCAGTCGCAGGCGAAACGATCCACATAAGCGGGCGTATAACCGCCCGTGAGCATGGTGCGGCTTAGATGTAAGCCCGTCCGCGTGGGAAACCGCGCGAGAGAAGCAGTAGTGGGCGGCGTAATTGCCTAGTAGCGAACCTTCCAGGCGGCGAGTGTGGGGTCAAAGACCAGGTCAGCCGAAAGCATGAACAACCAAAAAATATATTTTACAAGGGGATTTTATCACGATGTTCGTAGACAAGACTTTGGTATGCAAGGATTGCGGCGCTGAGTTCATTTTCACTGCCGGAGAGCAGGAATTCTACGCTGAAAAGGGTTTCCAGAATGAGCCCATTCGCTGCAAGGCATGCAGGAACACGCGTAAAACCCAGCGCAGCGGTGAACGTGAAATGTACGATGCCGTTTGTGCCGAGTGTGGCGCGCCCACCAAGATCCCGTTCGTTCCCAAAAACGATCGCCCGATCTACTGCAGCGCTTGCTTCCAGGCCCGCAGGTAACCAACAAGACGACAGCCTTTTTAGGCACAGCGGCTTACTAATCCCCTATTTCCGCGCTGCGGATAAATCGGTGAATTAGAAAAAGCAATCAAGGCCCTTTTTAAGGGCCTTTTTGTTATCATAAAACCATATAAAAAACGCGCCCAGCCCCGGCGCGTTTATTAAAATCAATCTTTAAGCTTATTCGCAGCCTTCGCACCTGCCATACAGCATGAGCTTGCAGCTATCGATATGCAGATGCGTGGCGCTTTGTGCCGCGCCGCATATATCGGGCAGTGCCGAGGCGGGGATATCCACCACCTTGCCGCATTCGGTGCAGAGCATATGCTGGTGCCCGTCGTTTACCGCGTCAAACCTATCGGCACAGCCGGGTATGCGCACGCGCGCAATCTGCCCCGCATCGGCGAATTGGTTGAGGTTGCGGTATACGGTGGCCAAGCTGATAGTAGGAAAGGCCGCGCGTATATCGGCATACAGCATGTCCGCGGTAGGATGCATTTGGCCCGCCTTACACAGCGCATCCAGCACGAGTTCCCTTTGTTTTGAATAAATCATAACCATCCTATATAATGATAATTGTTCTTAATGTTATTATATAATATTTTGAGCCGTTGTCAATAGCGAATTTTTGTCAGTTATCAAAAGGACAACTTCCAAGGGTCCTGCCAAAGCACGGGGACGCCTCCGCCGGTTTTGCGCATATCGAGCACGCGCTGGTTTTTGCTGCCGCGAAAGTCCAAATCCAGCGAGCGTTCCTTCAGTATAAATGGCCCGTCCACCAGCACATCCAGCTCCTCGAGCAGCGCGGCTGTATCGGGGTCGTTTTTTGCGCGCAGCCGCTCCAGCGTATAGCCCGAAAACGCCCACACATCTTTACCCAGCGCATGCGCGCCGCGCGCGAGGGCCAGGCAGGCCGCGGGTTGTTCAAAGGGCTCGCCGCCGGTCAGCGTGATGCCGCGGGCGAGCGGGTTTTTATCGAGGGCGGCGAGTATGCTGTCGGTATCCTCCAAATAACCGCCCGCGGGGTCGTGCGTGAGCGGGTTATGGCAGCCGGGGCAGGCGTGCGGGCAGCCCTGTGTGAAGATGGCGGCGCGCAGGCCGGGGCCATCCACGATGGAATCGTATACTACGCCGGATAGGCGGATTTGCATAAGATACTCCTTTTATGGGGAAGGAGGGGTGTTGCGGCCGCGCCGCAGCCGAGGCAAAGCCCCCAAAAACAAAGTTTTTTAATATAGTTCCCCCTCCCTTTAGGGAGGGGGTTAGTGGGTGGGCGTTGGGTTACAGCGTATGCTTAACCCTATCCGCCTCTTCGGTTCGTTTGGCGTTGTTGAAGCGATCCAGCGTGCCCACCAGGTACCCCGTAATGCGGCGTATGCGTTGGAACTGCGGGCCGCTTTCGTGCTCGCTGCGGCCGCACTTGGGGCATGTGTCCCCTATTATGCCGTTATAGCCGCACACGCTATCCCTATCCACCGGGTGATTGATGGAGCCGTAGCCCACGCCGTTTTCTTTCATGCAGCGTACGATGCTCTCGAACGCATCCAAATTTTTGGCCGTGTCGCCATCCAACTCCACATAGCTGATGTGCCCCGCGTTGGTCAAGGCGTGATAGGGCGCTTCGAGCTTGATTTTATCGAAGGCGCTGATGGGGAAATACACGGGTATATGGAAGCTGTTGGTATAATATTCCCGGTCGGTCACGCCGGGTATGGAGCCAAAACGCTTTTTATCCAGCTTTACGAAGCGGCCGCTCAAACCCTCGGCGGGCGTGGCCAGCAGCGTGAAGTTGAGGTTGCGCTTGCGCGTGGTTTCATCGAGCCATTTGCGCATGTGGGATATGATCTCCAAGCCCATGTTCTGCGCGCGCTCGCTTTGGCCGTGGTGCTCGCCGATGAGCGCATACAGGCATTCGGCCAAGCCAATGAAGCCCACCGACAGCGTGCCGTGCTTGAGCACCTCGCCTACCTCGTCGTCCCAGCCCAGGTTTTCGCTCCCCAGCCAGCAGCCCTCGCCCATGAGGAACGGATAATTGCACACCTTCTTTTTGCTCTGTATCGCAAAGCGCTCCAGCAGCTGGTCGGCGCAAAGCTCCAGCTTGCGGTCCAGCTCATCGAAGAACCACTCGATATTGCCGCCCGAAAGTATGGCGATGCGGGGCAGGTTAACGGTAGTAAAGCTGAGGTTGCCGCGGCGGGGCGCAATCTCGTTGGTTGGGTCGTAATAGTTGGCCATCACGCGGGTGCGGCAGCCCATGTAGCCCACCTCGGTTTCGTACTGCCCGGGCTTATAGTAGGGCAGGTTGAAGGGGGCGTCGATGAACGAAAAGTTGGGGAACAGCCGCTTGGCGGAACAGCGGCATGCCAAACGAAACAGGTCGTAGTTGGGCTCGCCGGGGTTATAGTTAATCCCCTCTTTTACGCGGAATATCTGTATGGGGAATATGGGCGTTTCCCCGTTGCCCAGCCCCGCCTCAGTGGCAAGCAGCATGTTCTTCATCACCATGCGGCCCTCGGCGCTGGTATCCATGCCATAGTTGATGCTGGAAAACGGCGTTTGCGCGCCGGCGCGCGAGTGCATGGTGTTGAGGTTGTGCACCAGCGCCACCATGGCCTTGTAGGTATCGCGGTCGGTATCATCCACCGCCTTTTCGCGGGTGAACGCCTGCGCCTTATCGAAAAGTTTTGTATCCAAGCCGGCGGCTAGGTATAGCTCGCGCTCCCGGGCAAGGTACCCGTTGCTGTCATCCAGGGAAGGCTTCAGGTTTTCGTTTTTGAGCTGTTGGTTTATGCCCTCTATCACATCGTTTGGTTCATCCAGCAGCAGCTCCAGGCTGCGGGATAGGTGCCGCGTATAGTTTTGCATGTAGGTTTTGGCCACGCCGGGCGCCAGACCGTAATCGAAGTTGACGATGCTCTGCCCGCCGTGCTGGTCGTTTTGGTTGGATTGTATGGCGATGCAGGCCAGCGCGGCGTAGCTGGATATGTGCTTGGGCTCCCGCAAAACGCCATGGCCGGTCGAAAAGCCGCCGTCGAACAGGCGCAGCAGGTCGATTTGGCAGCAGGTGGTGGTGAGCGTATAAAAATCGAGGTCGTGGATATGAATATCCCCTTCGCGGTGCGCGGCCGCGTGCTTGGGATTGAGCACATACAGCTCATAAAACTGCTTGGCGCCCTCGCTGCCGTATTTGAGCATGGATCCCATGGCCGTGTTGCCGTCGATATTGGCGTTTTCGCGCTTGATGTCGCTGTCGAGGGCATCTTTATAGGTGATATCCTCGTAGATGCGCATCAGGCGGGTATTGGCCTGCCGCACGCGGCTGCGCTCCGCCCGGTATAGGATATAGGCCTTGGCGGTGCGCACATGGCCGTTGTCGATGAGCACCCGCTCCACGCAGTCTTGAATCTGCTCAACCTCGGGTTCTTCTACCCCGGCTTCATCCAGCCGCTGCATAACCTCTTGCGCGAGGTTTGTGATATTGTCGCACTTCACGCCGGTGGCGGCAAATGCTTTTTCGATAGCGACGGCGATCTTTTCGACGTCGAATGACGAGACCCGACCGTCTCGCTTTTTAATGGTGGTAATCATGAAGGCTCCTTACTTTGCTATGATTAGAATGATTTCAACATCCACATTAAAGCACAATATATAGTATTGAATCCAGTTTTAGTATACATATATTGGGAACCCTCGTCAATAGGGTATACGTTATTTATATGGATTTATTATGCACAAAGCGAAGCCTCAAACCGAATCATTGCAGATTCAACAGCTTTTTAAGATAGTTTGCATTGAGCAGCTGCACCGTTTGGAACTTGCCGCCATAAAACACGGCCCAGTTGTTGAATACGCAGGGCACAGCCTTGGCCTTCTCCGCCGTATCCACCCAGGCCAAGCGGAGCGGCACCGCGTTTTGCCCGCAATAGGCCTCGACCTGCGCGATGCAATCGGGTATATAGGGGCACTGCGGGCTATAGAATATGGTCAGCGTTTCGCTTTCGATTTGCCCCGCTTTGGCAGATGGCGCAAAGCGCGGCTGCGTGCCGTCGAACGAAAGCGAGAGCAGCTCATATTCCCCGCCGCTGGTATCCACCGCCTGGAAGCCATATTTGCGCAAAAATTTCCCGTCGGAAAGGAACGGCTTTTTCTTGGGGGAGCTGAGGGCGCATATGCCGGATTTGCCTTGGCGCTTCGCATCCGCTATGCAGGATTCGAGCAGCTCCCCGCCATAGCCCTTGCCCTTAAAGCTGCCCGAAACCCACAGGCAATACAAGTAGATATAGTTTTCGCCCAGCACCGGCGCCCAAGCCCTTTCCAGCGGCGCATACTCGATAAACACCTTGCCCCGCTCGTTCAGCTTGCGAAACACATGCCCCTCCGGCAGCCTGTCCGCCAGCCACGCGCGTTTGGCGTCCACCCCGCACTGATGCTTTTTATCCGCAATGGCGCAGCACAAATGCTCGGTGGCGAGGTTGTCTTTATTTATGTTGATGAATTCGCTCATATATCGCTCCCTCATATGTATTTTGTTGGCCAAATATACTCTATTTGCATTGTATCATAGCCGCAACAGGGGGGCAACGGCCAAACCGCTGCCCTCCCTTATGTCTAAAAAATTATACTCTATATGCGGCGCGGTTAGAGCATTTGCGCCATCTCGCTGCGAAGCACCTTGATGATATGCTTTTCGAGCCTGGATATGTAGCTTTGGGATATGCCCAGCATATCCGCCACCTGTTTTTGCGTATATTCGCTGTTGCCGCGCAGCCCAAAGCGCAGCTCCATAATCTGCTTTTCGCGCGGGGTAAGCTTTTTCATCGCCAGGTCGAGCAGCTCCTTATCCACCTCATCCTCGATGTTGCGGCACACCACGTCCGCCTCAGTGCCCAGTATATCCGAGAGCAGCAGCTCGTTGCCATCCCAATCCACATTGAGCGGCTCATCCAGCGATACCTCCAGCTTGAGCTTGCAGCTGCGCCGCAGGTACATGAGTATTTCATTCTCGATGCACCGGGAAGCATAGGTGGCCAGCTTGATTTTCTTATGCGCGTCAAACGTGTTGACCGCCTTGATCAAGCCAATCGCGCCTATGGATATCAAGTCCTCCACACACACGCCGGTGTTTTCGAATTTGCGGGCGATATACACCACCAAGCGCAGGTTGCGCTCTATGAGCGTTTGCTTCACATCCTCCCTGCCCTCCATGAGCATGAGCATCATGTTTGCTTCCTCCTCCTTGGAGAGCGGGGGCGGCAGCGCTTCGCCGCTGTTGATATAATGCAGCGCGCCGCCCAGCGCATGGAGCGTGGCATAGAGCTTGGATAGCAATTGATAGAGCAGGGAATGGAGCATGTTGTTTATTCTCCTATGCTGGCTGCCGGTAACGCCGCCGGGGGTATGAGCGCTTGGGCGCCTATGATGGGGGTTATGGATATGGCGAGCAGCGCGGGCAGTTCCGCGCCGGCCAATAGAATGTGTTCGGGCCGCAGCGCATACATCAGGCCGCTGCCCCCTATGGTATGCGCCGGTATGGGGATATTGGCCAGCGGCAGCAGCGCGGGCAGGTGCGCCACGATGACCGGCAGGCCGGAAACCGGGTCGTATAGGCTGTTGCCGCTATCTATCATGGCCTCCAATACATAGGTTGCGCCGCCCTGGGCGATATGCAGCCGCACTTGCCCGGCGGCACGCCTATGCAAAATGCGGCGCGTTAGCCTGGGCAGGCAGTATGCCGCCAGCGCGATAAACAGCATGGCGCGCAGCGGCAAGCCGGTGAAGAGTATGCCGCCCCGTACCTTGCCCCCCGCGGCCAGAGCCACGCACATGGCCATGCCGCCCGCCAAAAACGCGGCGGCAAGCACGCACAGCAGCGCGCTCAAGTAAGCCCGGCCTCCCGCGGGGCGCAGCGCCAGCGCCATCACGCCGCCAAACAGCAGCTTACACGGCAGGCTACCCAAAAATGGCCAAAGCGCGGCGCATACCGCATAGAGTGCGCCCAGGCACGCAAACGCGCACAGGCGGCGTATGCAGGGCTTTTGCCCATAAAACGCCGTGGCCAAGCGGAGTATCAAAAAATCCATCAGCGCGTTATCCAGCAAAAACCATTCGATATACATACGCCCAGCGCCCCCTTGCCGTTGCGTTTATACTAGCATACGGCGCCGCCAAAACATGTAGAACCAATGATGCGTATATATGGGAAAATTGGAGAAGCGTGATTGGACACATCCGTATTACCCCGCTCCTAACCGCAAGCACAAAAAAAGTGGCAAAGCCACTTTTTAATGAGTCGAAATCACGCTTTTTAAAATTACAGCAGCGCTATGCCCGCGGCCTCGCAGGCGGCAATGGTATCGGCATCCCACACCGAGGACTGTACCTCGCCGATATGCGCCTTGCCCAGCATCAGCATGCACAGGCGGCTTTGGCCTATGCCCCCGCCTATCGTAAGCGGCAGCTCGTTTTTTAGCAGCATGGCGTGGAAGGGCAGCTTGCGGCGCTCGTTACAGCCGGCCTTGGTGAGCTGCGCGTCGAGGGATTTTGCATCCACGCGGATGCCCATGGAGGATATCTCCATAGAGCAATCCAGCAGCGCATCGTAGAACAGGATATCGCCGTTGAGCGTCCAATCGTCATAATCCGGCGCGCGGCCATCGTGCGGCTGCCCGCTCTTGAGCTTATCGCCTATGCCCATGAGGAACACCGTTTTATACTCGCGGACGATCGCGTTTTCCCGCTCCTGCCTGTCGAGGTCGGGGTAGCGATCCTCCAATTCTTGCGTGGTGACGAAGGTGACCTCGCGGCCCAGCTCGGTGGTGATGTGCGGGTACCGCGCCCGCACCGCATCCAGCGTATCGCACACGCTGTTTACGATGGCGCGCACGGTGGTTTGGAGCGTTTGCACATTGCGGGTCTCCTCGGTAAGCACCTTTTCCCAATCCCACTGATCCACATAGATGGAATGCAGGTTGTCGAGCGCTTCATCGCGCCGTATGGCGTTCATATCGGTATACAAGCCCTTGCCGGGGTGAAAATCGTAGCGATACAGGGCCATACGCTTCCACTTGGCCAGCGAATGCACCACCTCGGCATTGCAGTGCGCCGCGGGTATATCGAAGCTCACAGGGCGTTCTACGCCGTTCAGGTTGTCGTTCAAGCCGCTTTCCGGCACCACGAACAGGGGCGCGGTCACCCTCTTTAGCCGCAGGGCGCGCGCAAGGCTATCTTGAAAGGTGCGCTTAATCAGCGAGATGGCATCCTGCGTTTCGTATAGCGTCATGGTGGGGCGGTAGTTTGCTGGGATTACGGTTTTAGACATAGTTCATTGGCCCTTTCACATAAATTTAAATATGGGTAGGCCGCCCTTTTAAACATAAGGGAGGCCGCGCTTTTTAGTCGTTCCGCCGCAAGAAGCTGGGCAGGTCGAGGTTGTTCTTTTCTTTTGGGTTAAACTCGGTCTTGGGCAAATCCGCCTTGGTGTAATGCGGGGTTACATCCTCGCCCTCGGGCAGCGGGGAAACATAATCCGGCGCCTTGGTCCTGGGCCTTTCCCAAAAAGGATCGTCGCTTAGAGCACCCTTTAGCGTGCCCTGCGGCGGGTTGCCCTTTAAATCGCCCACGGTGCGGGGCGGGCGCACGGCGCTTTCGGGCTGCCGGTTGACCGATTGCTGCGGCTGCGGCTTCGCCTCGCCGCTGTCGAAGCCCGTGGCGATAACCGTGATGCGCACGCCTTCGCCCATCTCCTCGTCGATGCCCGCGCCCCAGATGATGTTCGCATCCGGATCCGCATATTCTTGTATGATGGTGGCCGCTTCGCTCACCTCGTGTATGCCCAGGTCGCTGCCCCCCGTAATGTTGAGCAGCACGCCCTTTGCGCCGTTTATGGTGGTTTCGAGCAGGGGGCTTACCACCGCCTGCCGCGCCGCATCCGCCGCGCGCTTATCGCCGCTGGCCGAGCCTATGCCCATATGCGCCATGCCGCGCTCGCGCATGATGGTGCGCACATCGGCAAAGTCCAGGTTTATCATGGCCGGCACCGCGATGAGGTCGCTTATGCCCTGTATGCCCTGGCGCAGCACGTCATCGGCGATACGGAAGGCCTCGGACAGGCTCACCTTGCCCACGGTATCCAACAAGCGGTCGTTGGGGATGGTGATGAGCGTATCCACCGTATTTTTTAAGTTGAATATGCCGTTTACGGCGTTGTTCATGCGCACCTTGCCCTCGAAGGAGAAGGGCTTGGTAACCACGCCGATGGTGAGTATGCCAAGCTCCTTTGCGCACTCGGCCACAACGGGCGCCGCGCCCGTGCCCGTGCCGCCGCCCATACCGGCCGTTATAAACACCAGGTCGGCCCCGCGCAGCGCCTCGAGTATGGAGTCGCGGCTTTCCTCGGCGGCCTTGCGGCCAATCTCAGGATCGGCCCCGGCGCCAAGGCCCTTGGTGCTCTTTTCTCCGATTTGTATCTTCTGGTTGGCGCGGGAAAGGTATAACGCCTGTTTATCGGTGTTAACAGCAATAAACTCCACGCCGCGTATCCCATATTGTATCATGCGGTTGACCGCGTTATTGCCCGCACCGCCAACGCCAACTACCTTAAGCTGGGCAAGCTGGCCGCTTTCAAAATCCAATTCCAAACCGATAGGCATTATGGTAACCTCCTAAACTCGCATAGCGTTGCGCCGCCCATGTATCCACATGCTCATTGTATCATTTATTTACAAAAAAGCCTCTTAACTTTTTAAAAATACCGCTGGAAAACACCGCGCCCTCTAACCTGCCGGCATTATCATCGTCATCCGCGTGCGTTACGAAGTCCATCACCGAAAACGCGCTCGCATAATTTGGGGAACTGAGCCGGGGCATCCAGGGCATACGCACCTTGATGGGGATGCCTATCTCCTTTTCGAGGAATTCGCAGCTGCCCCGCATCAGCGAAACGCCGCCCCCCGTAAGGTATACCGGCAACGTGTTGGAAAGCGGCACGCCCATCTCGAGTATGGTAGCCTTAATCAGCTCCGCCAGCTCCCGCGTACGTTCTTCTAAAATATATTGCACCACCGCGTGCTCCACGCGCAGCATGCCGCCGCCGGGTATGCGGATGGTATCGATGGAATCCTGATAGTCGAGCGAATATACATACCGCCGCTTTACCCCTTCTGCCACAGCAGGGGGAAGCTTGAGCGCATAGACCAGGTCGTTGGTAAAATGCGCGCCCCCCACCGGGATGGATTCGCAGGCGATCAGCGCGCTGGCCCTAAGCAGGCTCACATCGGTATTTTGCGCGCCCACATCGATGAGCGCCGCGCAATCCTGCCTTTCGGGCTCGGGGATAATAAAGCTGCCCGCCGAAAGCGGCACGCCGATGTACATATCGGCATCCAGCCCCAGCCGGTGCAGCGCGCCGGATACCAAGCCCTTAAAGCGTTCGCATACGAACACATGGCTCACCGGCGCCGACAGATCGTTGGTAGCTTGCCCAAGCGGCATATCCGGCATACCGTTCGCCGCGCCCGAAAGATGGAACTCGATGGGCGTGGAATGTATGAGCGCATAGCCTTCGGGCTGCTCGAAGCGCAGCGAATCGTTGATGAGCGCATCGACCGTGGCCGGCGTAACGCGTCCGTTTCGGCCCACGGGCGCCGCGTGGCCATCGTGCAGCACCAGCTTTAAAAAAGCGGCGGGCACGCCCACGCTCAGGGTACGCACGCGCAGCTTCGCCTCGGTTTCGGCCATATTCAGGGCGTCTATAATGGCATCGGCAAAATGCTGTTCATCTAAAAACGCACCCGCCTTATAACCCTCGTATTCGCAAATACCGGCGCCGCGTACAACAATACCGCCCTTACCATCAGTGCTGCATATCAGGCATATGATTTTGCTGCTGCCAACATCCAGTATGGCGGTGTTTTGCCCCATGTTCCCTCCACGGCGGGCAGACGGCCCACCGGCGTGCCAAAATATACCTCCACCAGTATTTTAGGATATCATACCACCATATTTTGTGCAATATGGTCATACCCTATTTTTCCAAAATATGGCCGGTTTGTCAAGTTTTCTGCAAAACCATACCTCCGGCGCGATCTCACCAACCCCTACCCGCTAAACCCCTGCTCCCCCGAAGGAACCGGGGGCGGCGGCGTGGGCAGCGCATTGGTCGGCGTGCCCTCGGCATTTGGCGTTATCTCCCCCTCAGCCTCCGGCTGCGTGCCCTCCTCCTGCGCGGGGTCGGGCAAAGCCGCTGCCGGGGGCGAATATACAGGGTCCCCTTGCGCGGCGACATCTATCGTGCCGCCCACATATCCCAGCCTTTGCACCTCCCGCAGCACGGCGGATAGCTTGGCCAGCTTTTGCGGTATATCCTCGGGCTGCCCCACATGCACCGCGTAGCCCGTGCGGGTAATCAGGCGGATGCTGAGCGGCTGTGAGGTATCTATGCTCTGTATGGTATTGAGCAAGCCCACATCGCGCAGCGCGCGCACAATATCCAGCAATATGGCGCTGTTGAAGTTATCGGCATCGCCCAGCTTTTGGCCTATCTGCACGCCGGCCGCGCCCACGCCATAGGCCTGCGGCAGCTCGCCATACGAGGCATCGAGGGAAAGCACATAGCCCTGGTCATCGATGATGGCATAATTCCCGCCGCTCACGATGGCGGCCACCGGCTTGCGCTCAGCGATGGAGATAATCAGCTTATTTGGGTAAAGCCGCGTGACCGCGGCGGAGCGTATGTAGGGGCTTTGCAGCAAGCGCTCCCGCGCTTTTGCCGTGTTGACCAGCAATATCTGCTCCCCTTCGTTTATGCCCGCCAAGGTGCGCACCTCAGCTTTATCCAGCGTTTGGCAGCCGTTTATCTCTATGCTGTCTATCTGCATCCAAGCGTACAGCGCGGCCAGCAGGCCCAGCATGAGCGCCACGCAGATGAGCAGCGCCGCCATTTTTACCGTGCCCCGCTTCACCCGCACCTTTTTGCGCGGCCTGGAAAAATCCACCAAGCCCAGCGCATCGGGCTCGGGCCGGGACTTATGCTTTGCCCTTTTGCGTTTTTTTCGCTTAGGCGGCTTGTCCGCACCGTCTAAAACCGAAAGCTCCTCCCCGGTGAAGGATACTTCCTCCCCCTCTATCTGCGTTTGCGCCTGCTCGTGCAGCTGCTCGAGCAGCTGTTCCTTCGTAAGCGTCTCCGCATCCACAAACAGTATGTCCTTTTCAGCGGCCTGCGCCTCCTCCTGCAACGGCTCCAGCGCGCGCGCGCCATAGCGCGCCCGTATGCGCGCAAGGTCTATGGAGGGCTGACCGGCGTTCTCCTCGCCGCGCTCCCGCTTGCGCCTGCCCGTGGGCTTGTTATCGCTATGCTGTTTGGCAAACCTTGTTTTTTGCCGCTTTTGCATGATATTCCTCTCATGTATCGTTATACTTCCCTGGTTACATGTGCGCCCAGGCCGCACAGCATGGCGTCCAGCCGCTCGTAACCGCGGTCGATGAGCTCCGCCTCGTGTATGGTGGTTATGCCGGTTGCGGCCAGCCCTGCCAGCGTCAGCGCCGCCCCGCCCCTAAGATCCCGCGCCACCACCTGCGCGCCCGTGAGCTCCTTTACGCCGCGTATGACGGTGGTACGATCCTTTTGCGTATAGATGGCGCCCATGCGGGTTAGCTCCGGCCCGTGCTTAAAACGGTTTTCAAACACGTTTTCCACAATCACGCAGATGCCATCCGCAATGGTGGCCAGCGAAAAAAACTGCGCCTGCATATCGGTCGGGAAGCCCGGGTAGGGCAGCGTTTCTATCATCTTTATTTCGCCCAGCCGCTTGGGCGCGCGCAGGGCAACGCTCTTTTCCCCGCAGGCTATCACGCAGCCCGCCTCGCGCAGCTTGCTGAGCATACTGCCCACATGCTGCGGCACCACGTTGTTCAGCGTGATTTCGCCGCCCGTCATGGCCGCGCCGCACAGCAGCGTGCCGGCCACGATACGATCCGGCATGATGTCGTACTGCACATAGGCCTTGGGCGGCAGCCCGCCGTTGACGCGCACACTGGAGGTGCCCGCGCCGCTCACATCGCAGCCCAGCGCGTTTAAAAAGGCTTGCAAATCCTCGGTTTCGGGCTCGCGCGCCGCGTTGCGGATATAGGTGGTGCC
The DNA here is from genome assembly GCA_031261085.1 of Christensenellaceae bacterium. Taxonomy (GTDB): domain Bacteria; phylum Bacillota; class Clostridia; order Christensenellales; family CAG-138; genus Pelethousia. Next base: position 18,219 of record JAISKB010000018.1, on the reverse strand, counting down.
CTTGGCGGCCACCGCCGCCATCATGATGTTTTCGGTGGCGCCCACGCTGGGGTAGTCCAAATGTATATCGGCGCCCCGCATGGCGCTGCCGTCGCAGAGTATAAGCCCGCGTTCCTCGCGTATCTGCACGCCCAGCGCGCTTAAGCCGCTCAGGTGCAAATCGATGGGCCGGTTGCCTATTTCGCAGCCGCCCGGGTAGGTGCACACCGCTTTGCCGCACCGGGCCAACAGCGGCCCCAGCATAAAAATGGAGGATCGCAGCTCCTTCGATATACGCTGGGGCATCACATATTCCACCCCATCCGCCGTATCCAGCGTTAAGCCGCCGTTTGGTTCCCACGCGCAGCACACGCCCAAATCCGCAAGTATCGTGAGCATGTTATCCACATCCCGCAGCCGCGGGCAGCCGCGCAGCCGTATTTGGCCGCGGCATATCAGGCTGGCGGCCAATATGGGCAATGCGGCGTTTTTCGCCCCGGATACCTTGGCCGTGCCCACGAGCGGATACCCGCCCTCCACGATGAATTTCGCCATCCGAAACCCCTCTCCCGCCGCATCTGAGCTGCTACCGGTTTGCGGCACATTTCATCTTATGCGGGAAAGGCGTTTTTGTGTTACTCCACCCCGATGTTGCGCGAAATATTCAGCAATACCCCCACGGCGGCCATGAATATGACGAGGGAGGTGCCGCCCGAGCTCACGAAGGGCAGCGTTTGCCCGGTAGGCGGCACCGAGCTGGTGACCACGCCTATGTTTACGGCCACCTGCAGCGCGATTACCGTTGTGATGCCCGCCGCCAGCAGGCTGCCAAAGCGATCCTTACACTTGGCGGCGATGCGTATGCCGCGGCAAATCAAAAAGAAGTATAGCAGCATCAGCAGCACGCAGCCGATAAGCCCCAATTCCTCCCCGATGATGGCGAATATAAAGTCGCTCTCGCCATAGGTGAGGAACAGCAGCTTTTGGGTGGAAAAATTGAGTCCCTTGCCAAACAGGCCGCCGCTGCCCAGCGCATAAAGCGATTGTATCAGCTGATACCCCTTATCCAGCGGGTCCTTCCAGGGGTCGGTAAATATGGTGAGCCGCGCCCAACGATAGGGTGCGATATAGGCCAGCAAAAAGAACAGAGGCACGGTCAAAAAGCACAGGCCCATCAGGTGCTTGATATCCGCCCCGCCTATAAACAGCATCGCTATGCCAATCAACAGCACGATCATCATCATGGACATATTGCGCTGAACCAGGAGCAGTGCGCACAGCACCCCCATTACGATCAGCATGGGCACGACGCCCTTTTTAAAATCCCGCATATAGGCGGCCCGCTTGGCCATGAAGGAGGCCATATACAATACGAGCGCAAACTTCGCCATTTCGGAGGGCTGAAACTGTACGGGGCCCAGCTGCAGCCAACGCTTGGCGCCGTTCAGCTCCACGCCGATGAACACCACCAGCAGCATCAGCAGCATAACCAGCGCCAGCGCAACGCCCCTGAGCGACTCCAGCTTATGGTAGTTTACGCGGGAGGCCACATACATCACCACGATGCCTATGGCCAGGTACGCCGCCTGATGGCGCATAAAGTAAAAGCCATCGTAGTCGAGCTTTTCGTTATTTTGCGCATAGTAATAGCTGGCTGAAAATACCATAATAAGCCCAAATGCGCACAGGATTAGCACTGCCGCATAGAGCCAAAAATCCATCTGTCCGGTTTTGAGTGAACGTCGTTTATCCATCGTCCCGTTCCTCTTCCTTTCGCAATAGCAACGCACCCGCTTACTATGGGCGCATACGCCCGCCGGCTACAGCCCTTGCACGATTTCCTTAAACCTATCGCCGCGCTGCTCGAAATTGTCGAATTGGCCCCAGCTGGCGGCGGCGGGCGAAAGCAGCACCGCATCCCCCGGCTGCGCCATGGCGGCGGCCTCCCGTATCATGCCCTCATAATCCCCTTCATAGGTGCGAATCGCCGTAAAGCCGGTTTCCTTTGCGGCCCTGCATATGGCGGGGATGTTGCAGCCGGAGGCGATTACCCCCTTCACCCGGCCGCCGAAGGCTTGGAACAGCGGCGCGAAGTCGCTTTGCTTATCATAATCGCCCACGCCCAGCATAAGTATGGTGGGCCTATCCATAGCCTGCACCGCCTTGATGGTGGAAGCGGGGTTGGTACCCTTCGAATCGTTTATAAAGCGCACGCCGTTTACCTCCCGCACAAACTCGATGCGGTGCTCTACCCCCGCAAACGCGCGCAGGCCCTGCCGCACGGCCTCCGGTTCCAGCCCCATGCACAGCGCCAGCGCGGCGGCGCACATCGCGTTTTGCAGGTTGTGCGCGCCGGGTATGCGAAGCTCGTCAGGGCGTATCAGCCGCGTTTCGCGGCCCTCCCACCGCCAAACCATATAGCCCCCCGCCAAGCATAAGCCCTCTGTCAGCCGCGTGTTTTGCGAAAAATAAACCGTGCGCGCGCGCGTCCGCTTGGCCATATCCCGCACGGTGGCGTCGTCGTAATTGAGCACCGCGAAGTCGCTTGGGGCTTGGTTTTCGAAGGCGCGGCACTTGGCGGCGATGTAGTTTTCCAGCTTATACTCAAAGCGGTTGAGGTGATCCTCAGCGATGTTGAGCATACCCATCGCGTGCGGGCGAAAGCGCGCGATGCTCTCGAGCTGCAGCGCGGCCACCTCGGCCACCACAACATCCCCCGGCCGCGTATGCAGGGCCTCCTGCGTGATGGGTATGCCGATGTTGCCCAGCACAAACGTGGTTTTGCCCGCCGTGCGGAACAGCTCCCCCGTCAGCGCGGTGGTGGTGGTTTTGCCGTTGGTGCCGCTGATGCACACGAATTGCGTCTGCGGGTTGCAATAGCGGTAGCCCAGCTCGATTTCGCCTATCACCTCTATGCCCATCGCCTGCGCCTGCGCGGCAAACGGGGCAAACAGGGGTATGACGGGGCTTAGCACCAGCAAATCCACGCCGGTTAGCAGCGTGGCAGGCTCCACGCCCAGCGCATCGGTATAATCTATGCCGTTTAAAGCGGCTTTAAGACCTGGTATTTCGGCCTTGCTGTCGTTGATGATAACATGGTATCCATCCTGCGCCAGCAGCCTGGCGCTGGCTATGCCGCTTTTGGCCATGCCGCAAATTAAAGCGGTCTTCATGTTTCCCATAGCAGTCTCCTACAAAAGTTTGTAATAAAAACGCCGCCCGATGACCTTCAGGGTGTTTGAGACAAAGAGCCGCGTCCTGTCTCAAACGCCTTGATCCCTGCTGCCGTGTCAAGCGCCAAAGAACCACGGCCAACCGGTACATGTGCCACCGAGCGGCAAACTGAAAACAATATTGGTTTGCCCACCCGTGGGGAGCTGCCCGCCCTATAGGGCGGATTTATTATTGAAAGGCCAGCAAGCACAACAGGCACAGCGCCGTGGTGAGTATCATATACACCGCCACGATGCGCGTTTCGCTATGGCCCTGCAATTCGAAATGATGGTGCAGCGGCGCCATTTTGAAGATGCGTTTCTTCCGCAGCTTATAGCTGCCCACCTGCAAAATAACGCTCACCGTGCTGGCCACGAAGCATGCGCCCATAATGGGCAGCAGCAGCACACAGCGGGAAAACACCGCCATAACAGCCACCGCGCCGCCCAGCCCCAGCGAGCCCGTATCCCCCATAAACACCTGTGCCGGGTAGGTATTAAACCGCAAAAACCCTAAACACCCGCCCGCTACCGCGCAGGCAAACACCGCCATGGAGTTAAGCTCCGCCGCAAACTGCGTTTGCTGTGCTTGTCCGGCATCCGCCGGGAGCAGCAGGGCGGAGGAAAGATATAAAAACGCGATGCCCATCGCCAAGGAATAAATCAGCGTGACGCCGGAGGCCAGCCCGTCCAGTCCATCGGTCAGGTTTACGCTGTTGACCGTGCCGATGATCACGAACATGACGAAGGGGACATAGAACAAGCCCAAATCCCACTCGGCCCCGGTAAAAGGAACATACAGCTTGGAGCCGATAAAGGGGCTTTTATAAGCGTATACTGCGAGTATGCCCGCGATGAGGAACTGCGCGATAATCTTTTGATACGGCCGCAGCCCCACGGTATTTTTGACGCGCACTTTGAGGAAATCATCCAAAAAGCCCACCAGCGCAAACCCCACCGTGCACAGCAGCGCGGGCAAAACCATCTCGGTGGCGGATAGCGAAAACGACAGCGTCCCCGCGAGGATACCGAATATAAACATCAGCCCGCCAATCGTGGGCGTGCCCTGCTTGGTAAGGTGGCTTTTTGGCCCCAACTCCCGCTCGGTCTGCCCAAATTTCAGCCGCTTTAGCAGCGGGATGAGCACCGGCCCCAACAGTATGGTAACCGCCGCGCTTACCAACAGCGCGTAGATCATATAACGCATGGATTGCCCTCCGTGTGGCGCAATGGAACCTAGCTGAGCCCCAGCAGTTCCGCCACGATTTCTTTCTCGTCGAACCTATGCTTGTCGCCGTTGATTTCCTGATAGTTTTCGTGTCCTTTGCCGGCAAGCAGTATGATGTCGTTTTTGCGCGCGCACTCCAACGCATAGCGTATGGCGTCGCGCCGGTTTTCTATCACAATATATTCGCAACCCGATTTTTTTACGCCCTCTTCGATGGCATCTATGATGCTCAGGGGTTCTTCGGAGCGCGGGTTGTCCGAGGTAACCACCAGGAAATCGCTGAACCGGCCCGCGATTTCGCCCATGATGGGGCGCTTGGCACGGTCCCGGTCGCCGCCGCAGCCAAACAGCGTAATCACCCGTCCCCCCGCAAAGCCGCGTATGGTCTTTAGCACGTTCTCCAGCGCATCCGGCGTGTGCGCGTAATCGAGCAGCACGGTAAATTCATTTTTCCCGGTGGGCAGCGGTTCCAACCGGCCGCTCACGCTCATCATGTTTTCCAGCCCGCCCTTTATGGAGTCCAGCGTCCAGCCCAGGCTCAGGGCCACGCCCGCCGCGCCCATGGCGTTGAACACGGAAAACAGGCCGGGGATGGGTATATGCATACGGGAGGTGATGTTTTTATAGTTCAGGTCAAACTGTACACCCCGCGTGGTAATGTCTATTTCGGTGGCGGTGATATCCGCCGGTTCGCGCACGCCAAACGTCATGGTGGGGAGCTCTATCCCCTGCATCAGGTCGGCCGCGTGCGAATCATCTATGTTGATGACCGCCCGCTTGCTCTGGTAAAACAGCTGCTTTTTGGCGGCCAGGTAGTTGGCGAACGTTTTGTGGTAATCCAAATGATCCTGCGTGAGGTTGGTGAACAGCCCCACATCGAATTCTATGCCGTGCACCCGTTTTTGCTCCAGCGAATGGCTGGATACCTCCATGATGGCCACATCCACATTTTCATCCCGCATCTGGCGGAATATGCGCTGCAAATCCACGCTTTCGGGCGTGGTGCGCTCGGTGTCGATAATGATATCGCCGATCATGTTGCGTATGGTGCCTATGAGGCCTACTTTTTTGCCCATGCGCTCGGCAATCGCCTTGAGCATATAGGTGGTGCTGGTTTTGCCGTTTGTGCCGGTAACGCCTATGATGGTCAGCTCGCGGGAGGGATATCCATACAGCCCCGCCGCCATTTCAGCCATCGCAACGCGGGTGTTTTCCACCAGTATTTGCGGCACATCGAAGGGCAGCTCCCGCTCCACCACCAGCGCCGCCGCGCCGGACTGTATGGCTTGCCCGGCATAAGCGTGCCCATCGGCAAACGTGCCCACTATGCAGCAGAACACATCGCCGCTTTGCACCTTGCGGGAATTGTATTGCAGCTCGCCTATTTCGATATCCGCGCCGATCAGCCGATGCGCGGTTGGCTCGGCCAGTTTGCTCAACATCATCATGCCATTCCCCCCACCAAGATTTTTGGTACTATTGTACCACACGTTTAAATTCTACCAGCACAAGGCTGCCCTTTTCCGCCTGTTCCCCCGCGGCCGGCACCTGCCTAAACGCCACCCCGGCTTGATCCGGCGGGTCGATTAAAATATGCAGCCCCGCCTTATCCAGCTCATCGCTGGCCGAAAGGCGCGTGCGCCCGAGCACATTCGGCACCGTCACCATATCCGGCGCTATCTCCACGATTTCCACGCCGGTGCCGGCGGTATACAAAAGCACCTGCGTGCCGTTTTGCACGATTTCATTGGCGGCGGGCACCTGCGCCGTTACGATGTCGGTCCCGCCATCCTGGTACACGGCGCTTAGGCCGTTTGCCTTGAGCGCGGCTTGCGCTTCCCCTATCGTCATGCCCACCATATCGGGCACGCTCACGGTCTGCGCGTTTTGCGTGGGCAGGTAGCCCGCGTGGCGCAGGGTTTCTTCCAGCACCTGCTTCACAAACGGGGCGGCCACCGTGCTGCCGAAAATCGTACCTACCCGCGGCTCATCCACCAGTATCAAGCACACATATTCCGGGTCATCCGCCGGAGCAAAGCCGATAAATGAAGCGACCAGCTTCCCCTCGGCGATTTTTCCGTTTTCATATTTTTGCGCGGTGCCGGTTTTGCCGCCCACGCGGTAGCCGGGGATGCCCGCGTTTTTGCCGCTGCCCTCCGCCACGACGCTCTCCAATATGGCGCGCACCTGGCCGCTCGTTTCGCTGCTGATTACGCGGCGTATCACCGTAGGCGAGTTTTGCAGTACGATTTCGCCATTTTGGTTCACGATGCGCTCCACCACATAGGGCTGCATCAGGTTGCCCCCGTTTACCGCCGCGCAAGCCGCCGCGACCATTTGGATGGGGGTGGCCGCAATGCTTTGGCCAAACCCTATGCGGGCCAGGTTGTTGGCGGTGATGTACTTTTGATGCACCACGATGCCGCCGCTCTCGCCCGCTATGCCGCAGCCCGTTGCGGTACCAAACCCAAAGGCATAGATGTAATCATAAAACTTTGCCGCCCCCATGCCCAGCGCCATTTGCATAAATGCCGGGTTGCAGGAATTTTGCGCGGCCTTTTCCAGCGTTTGCGTGCCGTGGCCCCCCGCCTTCCAGCACTTGATGATCTCCCCGTTTACCGTGTAGCTGCCCGGGCAAAAAAAACCGGCGTTCAGGTTGGTAGAGCCGCTGTCGAGCGCGGCGGAGAGCGTGAATATCTTAAAGGTGGAGCCCGGCTCGTAGCTGTCGGATACCACGCGGTTGCGCGAGAGCGCGTTGAGCGTGGCAATGTCATCGCGCGGGGGCTGATTGGGGTCATAATCCGGCTGGGTGGACAGCGCTACGAGTTCGCCGGTTTTGCAGTTCATAATGACGCCCTGCGCGGTTTTCGCGCTGTTCACCCGCATGGCCTCCTGCAACGCCTTTTCGAGGAAGGATTGTATGACGCTATCCGTTGTGAGCACCATATCGTAGCCATGGATGGGTTCTATAATCTCCTGTACGCCATAGGGCAGCGCGCTGCCGACGCGGTCGGTTTCGGTAATCATGCGGCCATTCTCGCCGGCCAGGTATTTATCGTATTTTTGCTCCAGCCCGCTCTGCCCCACGCTGTCTATCGTCGTAAAGCCAATCAGCTGTGAAAACAGGCTGCCGTTGGGGTAGTAGCGCTTGGAATCGATGGCGGTGTATATGCCGTTGCCCAGCTTGCGCGCGGCGATGGCATCCACCACGCTGCGCTCCACCTGCCGCTTTAGCACCACCTCTTTATAGTATACGCCGGCGGTGTTTTGCTTCGTCAGCTGGCCCAGTACATAGTCATAATCCATCCCCAAAATATCGGATAGCTCCAGCGCGATGCGGTTGCGGTCATCCGCCCCGCTGCGCGCAATGCTGAATGGGTTAGCCAGCACCCTATAGGTCGTGCCGCTTTGCGCCAGCACCACGCCACCGGTATCGGTAATCGTCCCGCGGGAAGCGGTCAGCGAGGTATCCTGCGTTTGCTGTGTAAGCGCCTTTTCGCTCAGGTCGGGGCCGTCTACAATCATAATCCAAAACAGGCGCCCAATCAGCGTTGCAAACAGCGCGCCTATTACCGCCAGCGCCCACACCAGCCTCATTTTGGCGGATATTCCGGTTGCGCCCATCGTTGCCCCTCCGCGTATCCCGGCGCTTATTGCGGGCCGAGTGCAACGCCCGCCGGGGAGATGTCCTTGTTTGCAATATGCACGATCTGCTCCGGCATGGGGTAACCCATACCGGCGGCCAATGCCGCAGCGCGCGCTTCTTCAAAGCTGACCTCCGTATTGAGCTGCACGCCCAGCGCGGCAATCTCGAGGTCGGTTTGCGCAATGGTTTCTTTAAGGTCGTTTACCTTCACATATTCCTGCGTGATCATGGCATAGCGCACCAAAATCATCAGCAGCAGCCCGGCGCAGGCTATTACGCACAGCGTGGTGAACAAAGCTTTGCCCGCGCTCACCTGCGGCTGCGCGCCGGGTTTGTGCGGGGCCGCCATGCGCGTTTTTTTATGCGCGGCCGATGCGGGCCTGCCCTGCGGCGCGGTTTGCCCCTGCGGCTTGGCCTCAGGCGCCGCAGCCGGTTCGGCAGCATAAGAGTATACGCGCGTGGTGGGCGCATACCGCAGCTCGCTATCCTGTTTTCGTGCCGCTATAGCCATGTGTATTCTCCAATGCTTCGGGTTATCACTTTTTTGCCCGCCTAGGGCAGCTTTTCGATGCCGCGCAGCTTTGCGCTGCGCGCGCGGGGATTGCGGCTTAGCTCCTCTTCACCCGCCGTAACGGGCTTTTTTGTGAGGATGCGCACGGTAGGCTGCCTGCCGCAGGTGCATATGGGCGCGCGCGGGTCGCATATGCAGGGCGTTTCAAAGCGTTTGAACGCCTGCTTCACGATGCGGTCCTCCAGCGAATGGAAGGTGATGACGGCCAGACGGCCGCCGGGCAGCAGCAGGTCATGCGCGGATTCTATGGCCGCATCCAGCCCGGCCAATTCGCCGTTTACCTCGATGCGCAGCGCCTGAAACGTTCTGCGCGCCGGGTGTGGGCCCTCGCGCCGGTTGGCGGCCGGTATAGCCATCTTAATGATTTCGGCCAGCTGCGCCGTGCGCGTGACGGGGGCCGCTTCCCTGGCCCTGATGATGGCGTTTGCCACGCGGGATGCGTAGCGCTCCTCACCATAATCCCGAATAATATGAAAGAGCTGTTCGCTCGTATACCCGTTTACCACATCGTAGGCGGATAGCGGCGCGCATGCATCCATGCGCATGTCGAGCGGCGCATCCTCGTGATACGAAAATCCCCGCTCCGGCGTATCCAGCTGAGGGGAGGAAACCCCCAAATCCAGCAGTATGCCAGCTATCCCCTGCACGCCTTGCGCCGCCAGCAATTCCCGCATATCGAAGAAGTTGCCGCGCAGGGCTGTAAACCTATCGCCAAACGGCGCAAGCCTTTCGCTTGCCGCCGCGATTGCCGCGCCATCCCTATCGATGCCATAGAGCCTGGAGCCTTCGGGCAAGCGGTGCAGCACCGCCTCGGCGTGCCCGCCGCCGCCCAGCGTGCCATCCACGAATACGCCGCCCCTTTGCGGGCTTAACAGGGCAAGCGTTTCCTCCAGCATGATGGGAATATGGTGGAACTCCGCCGTCATATGCCCAGTTCCGCCAAATATTTAAGCGCTTCGCCGCTCACCTGCGCGTTGGCCTCGCAGTGCTCGCGCCAGGTATCCGCCGACCAAATCTCGATGCGGCTGCCCATACCTATCAGCACGGCGTCCCGCTCGAGGCCGGCATACTGCCGCAACGAAGCGGATAGCAGCGCGCGGCCCTGCTTGTCCAGCTCGCAGTCGCTCGCGCCGGCAAACATAAGGCGCATGGCGTTTTGCGCGGGCACATCCGCTATGGCCACTTTTTTGAAGCGCTCGAGCATATCGTTCCACACGGCGAGCGACATGCCAAACAGGCACCGCCCGTCGCCACCCAGCATATCGCGGGTGATGACGATGGTGTCGCCCAGGTCGTCGCGCCATTTGGCGGGGATGAACACCCTGCCCTTGGCGTCCACGCTATGTTCAAAAGAACTGATCAGCACGCGGATGCCACCTTTCGCCGCACCGCCCGCCCCGGCCTTACTTGGCCAAGTACATATGGGTACAGCTTTAGAATGTGCTCATTATAGCACCTTGTCCACCACTTTGCAACACTTTATACCACAATTATGAATTTTATATGGTTTTTTATGTTTTTTGCGCCACTCACAGCCCATTTAAAGCCCTGTTCTCTCCATTCCCATCGGAACTCGCTGCATAAAAAAATAATCCTCTCCTAAAAAACAGAAGAGGATTTTATGGGTATTTATATGGTGGTTGGGTTGCGGATTCTTAATTTTTGGGGTTTAGAAATTCCATCCCCTATTCTTCCGCTTCTTTCGCTAGCTCCGGCTCGGGCGCGATGCGCACCAGCGCATCCTCCACCCGCCTATCCTCAATGTGCTGTACATGGATATTCAGGCCGTTCACCTCTACATCCAGCGTGTCGCCATCCTGCGGGATGGTGTGCAGACGGCTGAAAATCATGCCGCCCACGGTGTCGTAATCCTCATCCTCGGGGATATCGAGGTGCAGCGCCTCGGCCAAGTCCTCCACGCGGGTGCTGCCCGAAACGCGCCAAAGGTTTTCTTCCAGCTGCTCGATTTCCTGCGTTTCGGCCGGGTCGAACTCATCGTAGATATTGCCCACGATCTGTTCGAGCAAATCCTCCATGGTGATGATGCCGCTGGTGCCGCCGTATTCATCGATGACCACCGCGATGTGCACCTTGTTTTGCTGCATATCCTTAAACAGCTGATCCGCGCGGATGGATTCCGGCACGCAATAAGGCTTGCGCAGCAAGGACGCCACATCGCAGTTTTTGCCCTCGCCCAGCGCCAGCAGAAAATCGCGCGTGTTGAGTATGCCGCGTATGTCGTTTATATCCTCTTCGTATACAGGGAAGCGTGAAAGCCCGGTTTCGCGGATGCTCTCCAATACCTCCTCGCGGGTGGCGTCTATGGATAGGGCCTCCACATCCATGGCGCGCGTCATGGCGTCGCAGATGGATACATCGTTAAATTCGAATACGTTTTGTATCCATTCCTTTTCGTCGGCGTCGATGGTGCCGCGTTCCTCGCCCAAATCCACCATCATGCGTATCTCATCCTCGGTGACGGTCTCCTCATCGGCAGCCGTATTGAGCCTGAGCAGCCGCAGCACGCCGTTGGTGGAAACGGAAAGCAGCCACACCACGGGCCGCAGTACCACCGCCAGCGCCGCAACCACCACGCAGGCTATGCGCGCCACCTCAAACGGGCGCTGCATGGCGATGCGCTTGGGCACCAATTCCCCCAGCACCAGCGTAAAATAGGCCAGTATAATCGTGGTGAGCACGATGGCGATGGAGTTGAGCGCATTTTGCGAAAGCAAGGTGAAGCCCAGGTCGCTGTAGATCCACTGGGCGATATAGCCCGAAAAATGCTGCGCCGCAAACGCGCTGCCCAAGTAGCCGGCCAGCGTGATGCCCACCTGAATGGTGGAGAGGAAGCCCGAGGGTTCCTCTACCAGCTTGAGCAAGTGCGGCGCGCTTTTGCTGCCCTCTTCGGTCAATTTGCGCAGCTTGGTGGCGCTCAGCGACAGCACGGCTATTTCGGTGCCCGCGAAAAATGCGTTGACCAATATAAGAAGTACTTGCAGCAGCAGCTGCCTAAGGGTAGATTCCAAAATATTCTCTCCTTATTTAACGTATGTACCCTGGCGCGAAAGCCGCGCCGCTATACATGTATGCACACAACACAAAAAAGCACACCCGCTACCCTGCCCTGCGTAATTATAGGGTGCGAGTCATGCCCAAAGCATTGCATATTTCGTTTGTTGTGTTACTAGGTTCCGCGTCGCCCTCAGCGTCGTCCATTTCAAACCTCTTTCCATCGGAATTATGCCTATTTTACACGGATATATACATATTGTCAAGCGAGGACGGGAAACCGCGCCGCGGCTTGCCGCAAAAACAAAAATATAAAAAAATATATTTGCTGTTTTTCCCCGCAAAGAGCCATCCGCCCGCTATAACGCAAAAATGGCGCAGCCGAAGCCGCGCCATTATGCTTATATGCGCAAATCAGTCTTTTACATCATCCATGGTGGCTTCCACCGGGTTATCCTCAATGTTGGCAATGGCGCTGCGGATGAATACCAAATGAACCTTATCCGGCCCGACCACGATGGTGATAATATCGCCCTTTATGGCGGAAACCGTGCCGTAGATGCCGCCGATGGTGCGGATGCGATCCCCCACCTTAACGCTGGACAACATATCGCGAACCTTCTTTTCGCGCTTGCGCTGTGAGGTGAACATGAAAATAATCATGACAATCAACAGGAGAGGAATCAGCATGTTTATGTTGAAAATGCTGCTCAGGCCATCCGTAATGCTTTGGCTCATGTATAGTACCGTCCTTCGTTATTGTGTGCGGCCGCGCCGCCAAATTCCTAGCTAATATTTTACCGTAAAACGGTAGATGCGTCAAGGTCGCGCCACAGAAAGTCACAATTGCGGGCGCGCCACATACTTTTCTACCATAAAAGCGGGGTTATACGATAGCTTGGCGCGGCGCAGACCCGCAAGGCCCATATCCTCCTCGCGGTTGATATAGCGCACCTCGCGCAGCGCATGCTCCACAAACTCGCGGTTGATGAGCGGATACAGTCCCGGCACATCGGCATCGGCCTTTTCAAAGTGCACCACCGCCATCTCGGCATCGATGCGCTCGGCCAGCGTAAACGCGCGCAGCTCCCCCGCAATGCGAATGCCGCCGCCAAACAGCTCCAGCGCCCGCAGGTTCGCAAGCCCCATGCGGATGGCATCCCACTCGCCCAGCACGCCCCGTTCTCCGGTATCCTTGGTTTCGAGCCACTGTTCATACACGGCGAGGCATTCCGGCACGGTATCCTCCTCGATGCGGATATACTCATATTCGTACCGCGCTAAAAATTGATGGATGTGGTTCCGCTTGCCGTGATACTTTTTACCTGCCAGCGTGCGCAAATCCTCCATGTTGTATACATAGTCGAAATTATCTCGATCCGGCGTGCAGGCATAACCCGCTTCTTCAAAAAAACGGATATTGTCTTGCGTAATGCCGTGAAAGCGCGGTTTCGCGCCTATGCCGCGCAAGTATTCCGCCGCCACGGCTATCGCCCTGGGGGTATCCTCTACCCGCTTGCATAGCGGCGCGAGCATGAATGGCGCATGGTTGGGGAACGTATAGAGTATATATAGCGCATCCTCCCGCTCGGCGATGCGGATTCTATCCCCCGTGCCCCACATAAGCAGGCTGGTAAACGTGTATTCGGAATTGCGTATGCCCAGCGGGCGTGTGTACCCCTGTACCAGCGGGCGCATGCCCAGCTGCACAGGTTGAAAATCGAGTGTTGGTCCCTGCATGAAAACTATCCTCCGGCGGGTAATGTATCCCGTTCCTCCGCTAGTATAAACAAAAATGGAAGTTTTTGCAAGAAACAGAATGGAGTTCCACCCCATCCCCTAACCCCTTCCCCAGGGAAGGGGGAATTTTTTGCGGCTGCGCCGCAAGCGAGTACAGGCCCCCGCACCCCGTTTTTTACCTTTTAACTGTAGCAGCACAAGCTTTACCCCATCCCCTAACCCCTTCCCCAGGGAAGGGGAAGAGTATTAAGCAGTTTTATTTGCGGGGGCAAAGCCCCCGCACCCCCCGCTGAAGCAATTTTCAGCCCACTTTTTCTAAAGAAACTTGGCGCAACTTCTCTTCACAAGGCAAACGTACTAAATATCCCGCTGAAAAACTCAATTTCTCCATGCGAAGGGGTCCGGGGACGGCGCCCCGTCCCCGGCCGGGGTGCGGGGCAGGTGCCCCCGCGAAAACGTTCCCAAAAACCCCGCAAAAAACGTTCCCGAAAAAAACCGCGAAAACACTCCCAAAAAAAATTCCCCCTCCCCGTTCACGGGAGGGGGCTAGGGGGTGGGCGCAACCGCCCTATTTCACTTCATATACCACGGTCACCCGCGCGGTGATTTCGATGACGCCGGCAGGGGCGGGCGCGCCCAGCAGGCCGCCTGCATCCTCCGCCAAGGACATCTCGGCCTTGGCGGCCATCGGGCTGTATACGATTCCCTGCCCGCTCGACGCTTCGGCAATGGAGATGGGCAGCGGCGTTAAGCGTACACCCGCGCTCCCCGTGATGGCCTCCGCTTTGGCGCGCGCATCCTCCATGGCGGCGGCCAGCGCCTGCCGGTACGCGCCGGATTCATCGGCGAAGGTGTAGTTTGGCCCCTGTATATTGGTGGCGCCGGCCGCGACCGCAGCGGAGATTAAATCGCCCACGCCGCGCACCTCCCGCACCGTTACCTCGATTTCGCTCAGCGCCACATACCCCACTACCGCCGCGGGGGATTTTTCGTAATTATATTCTTCATCTACACGCAATGCGCCGGTGTGGATATCGGCATCCTCCACGCCGCCCTTTTGCAGGGCCGCAAGCACGGCTTCGCTCTGCGCGGCATTGGCCTGCTGCGCCGCCGAGGCATCCTCCTCCCGCGTGCGCACGGTAAGCGTGAGGGTCGCCATATCCGGCTCCACCTGCACGGTTCCCTCTCCCTCTACGGTCAGCGTGCTGCGCAAATCGATATGCACAGCCGCGGCCGCGCTGCCGGGGTCATCCTGCTGCTGAATCTGTTCCTGGCTCTTGCATCCGTTCACGGCCACAGCCAGGCACAGCGCGCCCAACGCGAGCGCGGTCCTGCGAATGAATTGCTTCATGTTACATCGTTCTCCTATTTGTTTTCATCGGAAAGCTGCGCTTTTTCCTCGGCCGCTTTTGCGGCTTTAAGGCGCTTGGAGCGGCGGACGATCAATATGATGACCACATATAGCAGCGCCAATAGAATCAGCGCCGGCAGTGAGCTTACAAACCATACCACAAAGTTTTCGCCAAACGCCAGCAGGCCGCTCAGGTTGGAGGTAAAACCCTTCACGATGCGCGTGCCCATGGTATCCTTGGCGGCGGGGCCGGCAACCAGCGATTCCTCGCTCATATCGATGGATACGGTAGCATAGCCAATCAGGTCGTCGTAGTGGCGCAGCTGGGTGGTCTTTTCCTCGATTTGGAACGTCACATTGGCAATCTCCTGCTCCAGCTCAATGATGTCGGCAAGCTTGTTGGTGGTGACCAATATGTTCTGCAGCCGCTCGAGCTGGGTGCGCAGCACCGCCACGCGGGTTTCGTTATCGTAGTAATCCAGCGTTACATCCTGCGCCGTGCTGTTGCTGTAGGTAATCGTGCCGGTGCCGCCCACAAACTCCACAAACTCCGCGGCCTTTACCGCCGGGATGCGGAACACAAAATAGGCGTAGCGGCCCGAATCGTAATAGGTGGTGGGCTTGCTGCCGTTGATGGTGGAATTTTGCACATAGCCGCCCAGGGCATCCACCCGCTGCATCAGCTGGGCATAATGCGCGTCGAATTGATCGGTGGTCATGGTGATGGAATAGTTGGCGATAATCTTATGGCCGCCATACAGCTCATCGCTGGTATTTTTGGCTTTAGCCGCGCTTTCATACACGCCGCTCCCCGCCGTCGCCGCGGGCGCGGGCGCTTCCATTTGCCCCCCCATATCGTAGGAAGAAGAATAATCATACGCCCCATTTGAAGGCGCGCGGGCGGCTTGCGACTCCGATGTCATGGGCGCCTTCGCCGAGCAGGCCGCAACCGTGAGCAGAAGCACCAGCGCAAGTGCAAGGCAGAGAAGGTGTTTATGTTTCATCTTAAAGATACCTCCCGATTTTATTCTGTATATGGATAGAACGTTGTTGCGAAAAAAAGGTTGCAATTTGGGCACAATTCATTATACCAAAATTTTTCGCCCTTGACAACGCGCGGCAAGATGTGTATCTTTAATTCAAAGCGATTTAGTAGGAATTGTGTTTCCCGCGCACGGATGCGGCTGCAGCGCATACAATTATAATAATTTTAAATAAAAGAGGTTTGTATGTTCAAAAGGCTCAACGAACTGCTCAACACCTATGTTGAAAAGGATCCTGCCGTCCACTCCAAGCTGGAGGTGTTTTTTTTGTATCCAGGTGTGCATGCCACCATTTGGCACCGCGTTGCGCACTGGATGTATAACCACAAAATGCGGTTTTGGGCGCGCTTGGTATCCGAAGGCGCGCGCAGGCGCACCGGCATCGATATCCACCCCGGCGCGGTCATAGGCCGCCGCTTTGTGATAGACCACGGCATCGGCGTCGTAATAGGCGAAACCGCCATCGTAGGCGACGACGTATTGCTGTATCAGGGCGCGACGCTGGGCGGTTCCGGCAAGGATACGGGGAAGCGGCACCCCACGCTGGAGGATGGCGTGACCGTGGGCGCGGGCGCAAGGGTGCTGGGCAACTTCACCGTGGGCGCCGGCGCGCGCATTGCGGCCAACGCGGTGGTGCTATCGGCTGTGCCCCCGGATGCAACGGCGGTGGGCGTGCCCGCGCGCATCGTGCGCATTGCCGATCAGCGGGTAAACCAGCTGGATCATGTGCATATGCCCGACCCGCTCGTGCAGGAATTATGCCGCATCAACCGGCTGCTGGGCGAAATGACAAAGGAGCTTGCCGAGCTTAAGGAACCCAAGGAGCCTAAGGAGTAGGCAGCCCCTTTGGGCAGAATACCGTTTTAAATCGCAAAAAAGTGGCTTACGCCACTTTTTTTAATGAGCAAGGCTCCTATGCGTGCGTTTTCCCCAGGCCCTTAAACCACGCCGCTACCTCGGCAAGGTTTTCGTCACAGACGCAGCTGCCGCCCTCGCTGGCCAGGCGCAGCATAGCCTCCTGCCCGGGCGTGCGCTGTGCGAGCTTGCTCAGCTGGGCGACGGCCTGCCTGGCGACAAACCGCATGATGAACTTTTTAAACCCCTTGAGCTTCGCAATATCCAGGCCGCCCTGCAGATAGAATACCTCTCGTTCCTCGCCGATATGATGCCGCTGCCGCACCTCATTTACCACGCTGTCATCCGGCGCGCGCATGCCTACGGCGCAAACGGCCCGCACGCGGTATGCGTCGGCGGCTTTTTTATAGCCCCGGATCGCGCCCGCCATCATGGGCCCCATGTAGATGATCCGGCCGCCTTTTAATTTGGGCGGCACCAGGCTGCCCAGGTCATAGGCGGGCAGGCCCGTTGTTTTGGCCAACAGTTTGGCGTATTGTTTTGTGTAACCCGTATCCGAAGTGTATACGATAGCGGAAAGCATAAGGAGGCCTCCTTTCATGCGGTACCGATTTATTTTAGCATATACCCGGCGGTGCAAAAACACAAGCGTTTCCCCGCTTTCGGGGTGGGCGGCGCAAAACCATTGCCCACCCTAATATCGGCGTTCAGGGCGCGGCAAAAGCCTTGTATGCGCGCCTTTTCTGTCATGTGAAAAAGCGGTAAATCGCAGCGGCCGGGGCAAAAAAATACCCGATAAGGCTTGATTGCCCTATCGGGTGTGGTCTGTTTGGTTATTCGGTCATTGGGGGCAGTGCAAGCCGCCCCGCCTGTGATTTTATTATGGTTTGTAAATCCGTATCTCTGTTTCTGAAACCGCCACTTCCCAACCGTCCAAACTTTCGGCTTCAAGAAGGACAGACATCGGCGTGGAGTCTTTATAATAAGCTAAAACATTTTGACTGAAATTTCCCGCGACCAATTCATCGCAATAAGCCGCCGCTTCTTCGCGTGTCCAGTCCATTTTTATATACAGCGTTTTGTCCCCATCTCCCATTGTGCCAACGTTCCCAATTGTACCGGCTGATGGCTTCGGTACTTGCTTTGTCCAATCGTTGTCCGGCCATTCTCCCGCCGCAAATGTGGCGTCGGCCCCGCTGTCGTTCGGCGCGGTTTCGTTGCCGCCGCTCGGCGTGTTGTCGGCGGGCGGGGTTGTTGTCGTGTTGTCGGCAGGCGGGGTGGACGAACCGCCGCCACTATTGCCGCCGCAAGCGGTGAGCAGGGAAAGTGCCAGTATCAGCGCAAGGGATAATGCAATCAGTTTCTTCATGCGAATGTCCTCCATTTATTCGATAGTAGGGGACAGGCGAGGCGGGAAAACCGCCCCGCCTGTAACATTGCCTTAATGAAGTGAAATATTGTATGCTGTTCCGCTTTCGGTTCGGGTAGCGGTACAATTCACTACATTTCCGTTATAGTTGTACGCCCAGTCAAACATGATTATTCCCGCTGACCATACCGCTTCGCTTTCGCCTAACGTCGG